>NZ_NOZC01000027.1:0-401899 GCF_002258545.1 Rhodococcus sp. 05-2255-3B1
GTCCTCGGTGAGCAGGTTGGTGATCATCGCGGCCTGTGCGACGTCGGAGAGCTTGGACTGCTCCGGGTCGTAGTCCTGGCCGCCGAGTGCGGCGAAGTTACGACCTTCGTCCCACGGCACGTAGTCGTGAGGGTGCCACTCCCGAGCCATCGAGATGTGACGGTTCACATTGTCCTCGGCAGTGGGCACCAGCTCTTGCAGAAGCTCGAGCTGTGTCAGATCCCTCGCCATTAGATCGCCTCCATAGATTGCGTACGACCGGTCCAGCTTACGGCACCGTAGGTTCGGTGTGAACCTCGTCGTGGCTGTTCACTTGCTGTTCCGGCGGTCGTGATGTTCGGTGTCGATCGGCGCGAAGTCTCCCCCGAGCGTCGATCTTGCGACCGGCCTTCGCGAGTGCACGACCGCTGCAGTTCCCCCAACACGTCGCTCGGTCTCGGCCGATCGTTACGCCCGAGTGTACGTTCCGGACAGGTGTGAGCACTGTTACTCGGACGGTGTGTGGTGCCCCCAGTAGGACTCGAACCTACGACCTGCGGATTAAAAGGTCCATGGTTCACCCTCTGCCACCGACTTTGAAGTCCGTCGCGTGATCGAGCCGTTCAGCAAGGGGGGCGAACGATGTCGACCTGTACTGCGCTGCCTGCGGTGGGTTCGTCGTGTCGGTCCATGGCTCACGGCCTCCGGTACCGGTTCGGCACCGAACGTGCATCGAGTCCGTAAACAATGCCGACCGACCTGCCCGCTTTGGGGTATTTGTGACGCATGAGCACTAACGCGACTATCGACCAGTGGGAGATCTTCCAGCACGGCCAACGCCGATCCGACCTGACGATGTACGAACGAATCAGGGTGCTGCGAACGTTCGAGCGCGAGGCCGGCCTCGATCCGACGTTCGCTCAGCCGCTCGACATCGTCCGCTGGTACGCCTCACACCCCGAGTGGTCACGCAGCACCCACTACTGCTATCACTCGTACCTCACGACGTGGTTCAAATGGCTTCAGGTGCAGGACATTCGAGTCGACAACCCAATGCTGAAAGTCGGCACTGTTCGGCAACCGAAGCGCAAGCCTCGGCCCGTGGCCGATGTCCACCTCATGAAGTTGCTGAAAACGAACATGCACCACCGCACCCGCGTGATGATTCTGCTTGCCACTCTGGCCGGCCTCCGCTGCATCGAGATCGCAGCATTCCGCGGCGAACACGTCGACGTTGCGCGCGGCCGAATGCTCATCCTAGGCAAGGGCGGCGATGAGAAGTGGGTGCCACTGCACCCGATTCTCGCGGCCACCGCCGAAACCATGCCACAGCGGGGCTGGTGGTTCCCCTCGAACAAGACACGGCCGGGGCAGCACGTGACCCGAAAGTCGGTGTCCCAGATCGTCGGTGACGCATTCCGTCGCGCGAACGTGCCCGGTTCGGCACACCCGCTGCGGCACTGGTACGGGACGACGCTGCTGGAGGACGGAGCCGATGTGCGGGTGGTGCAAGAATTGATGCGACACGGCTCCATCACGTCGACGCAGGGCTATACGGGCGTCAGCGATATACGAATGCGCGCCGCCATCGACAAGCTGGACCTGTTCCGCGCCGTCGCCTGATATGTCCGGTGTGTGCTAAGAATCACGCATGACGGTGTTTCAGGAGTCGGTGATTGTTCAGGTTCTGATCTTGCTTACCCTATGGGGGTTCGCAATCGACACGCTGGTTCGCCGGCGGCGTGAGCGCAAGCCAACGACGCCCCCCAACCCGAACGCGGCGCGCGCGACCGCCGTTCTGATTTGGATCTGTGCGGGCGTTGTCCTGTTCTTCGTTGTGATCGGATTCCTGGCTTCGGTCACCAGCTAGGCCAACCAGGGGAACGCTACGAGGTCCGGCTTCAGCGGGTCGGGCAGCTCTTGAGTGGCGTCGACGTCGGGACCGCCGACCACCTCGCTTGCGGCAGCGGACAGTTCGGCCTGTGTGGGTTCAGACATTCGTGGGTTCCTTTCGCAGTGCGGGCACGCGGACCTGACTCAGTAGCAGCGCAATCCAGTGCCCGTACAGCTCGTACAGGTACCAGTTGCCGTGGATGCCGTCCATGCCGACGAGCTTGGACTGAGCGTCGTAGACGTTCGGAGCCGCCTCGGTTCCCGTGCCGGCCCACCATTGCGCACCGGGCTTACCGGGGTCGAGATACACGATCAACCCGCCCTCGGCGCTGTGGTCGATCACGGCGTCAATGAGACCTTGACGGTTGAGATCGTGCAGCCCGTTGGCCGGCGGGTTGTTGATCGGCTCGGGGCCGACGACGACGATCAGGATGCCAGGATCCCAGTCGTGCAACGCTCGGTAGTTCGCGAGTGCCCGTGCCTTCATGGCGGCGCGGCCACCGGACAGCTCGCCGTCGTTGATGGTTCCGTTGACGATGTAGAGGTCGATGTTCCCGATGCCGTGGCGCTTGATGCCGGCGAGGCGGTCGGGGGAGAAGAACCGCGTCGAGCCACCGGGGGCCGGCGCTGCGGAGTCGGCCCCGGTGCCGTTGTTGAACTGCCCGGTACCTCCCTGTCCGTGCCGGCCGATGGCCCAGCCTGTCCTCTCCAGCAGGGCCTCACTGGGGCCGTGTGTCATAAACGATTTCGCGCTGCCCGCGACGTAGGCGCTCGACATGTCGAAGTACGAGTCGCCGTCCGTGATCGCCAGGACACGATCGGGGGAGCGACGGATGACAGCGTTGCCCTCGTGGAGGATCTGCACGAAGTACAGGAACGGCATGACGATGCGGACCCGACCGTGTATGCGCCGGGTGAACTTGACGTCACGGAAGACATAGCCCTCGTGAGACGTCCCCAACGGATCGGCGCGCAGTCGTTTCATCTTGCCGTCGTGCTCGATGTAGATCTGCGTATCGACGTACCCGAATGCTTGCAGGTGCGGTGCAAGCTTGTCGCCGTCGAAGTCGAATTCGAAGTCGATCATCGCACCCACGTTGCGGCTCGTGGGCTTGTTCACACACCCAGCAGCGGGCACGGCAGGGTTGACAGCTTCAATGAGCTGCCCCTGCATGTTGAAATTCGTTGAGTCCCAGCGCGTTCCGGTTATCGCGGCGTAGCCCGCAGGCGCGTTGTCGGGCAGGTATTGATCGACAGCGACCAACGCAGCAGGGAAGACCCCGTCGTAGGGCAGGTACGTCTCCCCCAGCGCAGCCGTCGTGGGGGACGCAGCGAGACTGGACCACCGGTCACTGCCGTTGCCAACCTTGAACACCTCCCGCTCGGTGTCGTAACCGGGCTCGCCAGGGGCGAGGACTGGATCGGCTGCTGCCCACACGGCTGTGGTGCCGCGCCGGACTTGTATGACTCCCATCAGGGTTTACCTCCATCGAGTGGCCTACTTGGACTTGGGTACACATCGCCGCCGTCAACGCCGACAGATGCAGGGGTGAGCGCCGGAACAATATCCGGCACTGGGGTATTGGGTAGCCAGTACACCTGCGAGCCGGTCACGTCGAACCGCAGCTTGACCGTCCACGAGCCCGGTTTGATGTTGTGTGAGATCCGGCGTATCCGTCGTACGTACGCGACACCGAGCCGGCGCACCACGATCGCGTCGAGCACGTTCAGTTTCGACACGAGGGCACGCTGCTCGGCAGTCACGATCGGCAGAGTGATCGCACGAGGGCCGGTCTGCTCACCGCTGTACTGGTCGAGAATCGCCGTCGCCCACGCTGCGAAGTTCGAGCCGTAGTTGCCGGCCGCGATGTCCACCCACGCACCCGACCCACGCACCACGGGGAACGTGCGGGACGACAGGCCCAGCGCCTCTATCGAGGCGTCACGCCGGTACTCGGCGGTCTGGGTGCGGCCGGCGATGAAGTCGAGCTTGGCCGGCGGGTCGTCCGAGCCGACATACCGGTCAGTGAAGTCCTCCGAGTCGAGCAGGTTCTCGGTCACCCGCACAGCGTTCACGAGATCTTTGGTGTCAGAACCGAACTCGGCATCGATCGAGTACGACATATCGGCTTCGCCGGGTTCGTCGGACAGGTCGAGCGCGACGGTGGCCGGCAGTGCGGACAGAACCTCGAGGCGATCCTCGCGGGTGATCCGCAAGTAACCCTTGCGGGCGTTGCGGGCCATCACGAGCGAAGTGAGGTAGGTCAGTCGATCGTCGGCGTACGACGGGTAGGCACCACCCCACGAGGGCAACGGGCGGGGCGGGCCGGACACGTCGACGCCGTCGATCGACACCGGGACACCGAGCCGATTCAGCGCCGGCGCGTACTTCGCGAACGTGTCGAACGCAGCAGGGCAAGGCTCGCCTAGTCGGCCGTGACTGTCGTGCACGCCGATCTCCACCTGTGGCACTGGGCCGATGCCGGGGACGATGCGCCTTGACCGGACGCGGCCGGACGCGATGACTGTCAGACCGACGCCGTCGGGGTGTAGGGCGATGATCCGAACACGTTTGCCGGCAGTGACTTTCGGGTCGACGGTGGCCGACGCGAACTTGATCGTCTGCACTCCGAGATCGGCCTCGATCTTCTCCGTCTTCACCTCCACCACATCGTCGGTGATCGTCTCGTAGGTGTAGCGATAGATCCGGTTCTGCTCCTGCGTACGCGTGTGCCACGTCGCCGCCGGCGCACCAGGATTGACTACCGGGGGTAGGACCGTGAGGGTGAGCGGGTTCGCATTGCTGAAGGTGAAGTAGTTCCACGTCATGCCGATGTATAGAACGCCGGCCTTTTTGGCTGCGTACTGCACTGCGATGGGCTTGCCGGTGGTGTTCGCTCGCAGCCAGATCACCAGGTGCACCTCACTGACGCCGGCAGGGACGACAGCCGGCGACACCGTGGGCAACGTGTGGGTGGTCTGCTGATACCCGACCGATGGCTGAAAGTTTCCGACGTACTCCAGCAGGGGTATCGCGACGGGGTCTGTGGTGCCGTACTCGTCCTCGGTGCGGCTGATGCCGAACAGGGTGCAGACCACCGAGACGCCCGTCTGATTGTCGTTCTCGTCCAGCGCCCACGATGTACCGCTGCGACGGATACCGAACCGGCCGGCGAAGTTCACACGATCGCCAGGCACGACCGGTGTGGGCATGCGGGTCTGCACGATCACCGGACCCAGACTCGTCTCCGACTCGGCACTCACGACGCTCGACGTGGTTCCGCTGATGTCCTTCACGACACGGCTCGATCCGGTGCCGGAGTAGTCGATGTTCAGGTTCAGCGATGTCGCCACGGTCGCGCCGGTCAGAGGCTTGTCGCGGCGGTCAGTGGCAAACATGCCCTTCCCTGCCAATGGTGTTGTGACGTTGCGTAGTTCGGCGTCCTCACGCTTGGCGAGCAGGTCGAGCAGAGCGATGCCGCCAGCAGGGTAGACGTTCGGCGTGATGCCGTCCTGCACCCACACCTGCTCGCGTGCCGTCTCGACCTGCACGGCCACCATCGTGGCGTCGGTGAACTTAGACATTGATCGTTGTCGATCCACCGGCAGCGGATACGTACGCACCGACCGCGTCAACGATCTCGCGGCCGATGATCACAGGGTCGGCCATGAGGCCGGCCTCGACCGTCACGTGCACGACCTGCTGCACGCCGATGCCGCCGGACAGTCCGATGTTCGGCACCAGCTCCTCGTCGAACGTCTTCGTCACAGCCTTCGCCAGAGCCGACGCCTCGGTGATCAGCTCACTCCGATTGCTGCCCAGCCCCTCGATGAAGCCCTTCACCATGGCCTGACCGTGCGGGATGAGCATGATCCGGTCGGCGGCAATTCCCTTGCGGCCCTTGTAGACACCCTTGTTGGCGGCAGCGGTTGCACCCAGCGCGGCGGCGGCGGCAGCGACGGCACCGGTCTGCGATGCGAGGCCGGCCGCGAAGCTGGCGCCCGCAGCAGCACCCTGGCCGGACAGGTTCACCGAGACACCCTCGGCGGCTGCTGCCATCGACGCGGCAGCAGCAGAGACCGCGCCAGCGGAGCCGGCGAGACCGGACGCGAACGATTGGCCGGCGGCAGCACCCTGACTGGACAGGTTCACCTTCGCGCCGGCGGTGTCGATCTGCACGCTCACCGGCACCGGGGCCGGCGCTGGAATGTTGATCGTCGGCAGCGTCACGTTGAACGTGATCGGCACCGGAGGCGGCGGTGTCAGCACCAGCTCCGGTTGGGTCACGTCGAACGTGATCGGCACCGGGGCCGGCGGGGGCACGGTGATCGCTTCGCCTTCAACTACCTCGACGTCGACCTGCACCGGTGGAGGTGGCAGCACCTCCGGGGCCGGCACCGGCGGTGCCGGCGTGACCTCGGGTGCCGGCACGACAGGCGCAGGAATGACCGGCGGCGCGATATTCTCCAGCGCCCCACCGATAGCCGACGTGTCCGGCGGCGTCACTGTCGGGGGCGGCAATACGGCCGCCGGGAGCATCGCGAACGGGTCGTTGATTGCCGATGCGTCCGGTGGGGTCACGATCGGGGGAGGCAGCACTGCCGGCGGCAGCATCGCGAACGGGTCGTTGATGGCTGACGTATCCGGTGGGGTGACCTCGGGTGCCGGGATCTTCGGCGGTTCTGCACCGGGAGGGAACAGTAGATCCGCCAGACCGCCGTCTGCGAAGTTCCCGATTCCATCGAGTACCGACTGCTTCAACCAGTCGGCGGCTTTCGCGCCCCACTCGACTGGACCACCGCCCATGTCCTGCTCATTGGACTGACGGAACGCCTCGTCCATCCGCTGATACTCCGACACCACCTTGTCCGCAACACCCGTCAGGTCCGCGACGAACTGCGTCATGCCTTCGATGTTCGTGGCAAGGTTCTGCGTGTCGATGTTCGCCATGAAGTCACCGAAGGCGTTGCCGGCGTCGGCCAGTCCCGCTGTGACGCCGGACCAGTCGGTGTTGCCCAGGTTCTCGAACAGCTTGCCGATGCCGTCTGTGAAGCCGGAGAGGTTGCCTTCATCGAGCCAGCCCATGATGCCGTTGAAGGCTTCGCCGGCACCGACCAGAGCGTCGCCGGCACCGTCGATGATGCCGGGCAGAGCACCGAAGACCCGTTGTGCGCCTTCGACTATGGCGGGATCTCCGAGCTTGCCGGCGAAGTCTCCGAACGCGCGCACGTACTCGGGAATGTTGCCGATCAGGTTTTTGATGTGAGGCTCTGCGCCGGCGAACATCTTCTCAAGGGCGGGGCCGACTTCGTTCGCGATGGCAGGCATGGAGCCGGACAGCTCACCGACCAGTCGGGCTGCGCCGGCGGTCACCACATCGAGGCTCGGACGGATGGAGTGAAACGCGGCACCGACCGACGTGGCGAGGTCGATCAGTGGCTGCTCGACCGGCTGTGCGATCTCCTTCATGGTGGAGACAACATCGTCGGCCATGAACGAAAAGTGCTCTTGCACTTTCTCGGACGCTGCTGCTGCTGCGATCGGGAGCGCTGCTGCGCCGAGACCGAATGCCACGGACATGCCGCCGGCGGCGGCGGTCACTGCACCGAGTGCTGCGGCAGTGCCGAGTATGCCGGCACCGGCCGCACCGGAGGCGAGTGGCGCGACGGCGAGGGCGAGGGCACCGAGCAGGGGTAGCGACGATCCGGCCGATGCGCCCATTCGTGCGATGCCCGACGCGGCGTTGCCGCCTGTGCTCGTACCGAGTCGGATCGAGTCGTCGTTGAGGGCGAGCATCGCGACACGGAAGGCTGCGAGTTCGGCTGCTGCGCCGGCGGTGTCCACGTCGAGGTTGATCGTCATCGAGCGGGGAACGGCCGCAATGAATGCTGCGAGTTCGCCTGCGGCGGCTGCGGTGTCGAGATCGAGGTTGATTCGTGCGTTCGCGCCGCCGAGCGTGGACGCGGCGAGGGCAGCGCGGAAGCCGGCAAGGTCGGAGTCGATGCCGACATTGATCGAGCGGTCACGGAGGCCGGCCAGTTCGGCCTTGAGAATGTTCAGCTCGGTCCGGTCGACATCGACGGTGACCTTGACTCGCGTGTTGCGGAGGGCGTCCATCTTCGCCCGCAACGCTGCGAGTTTCGCGTCGTTGACCGCAACGTCCACGGTCACGTCACCATCACGCATGGCGGCGAGCTTGGCCTTCAGTACAGTCAGCTCGCCGTCGTCCACGTCGACTGTGACGGTGGCTTTCGAGTCGCGTAGCGAGGCGATCGCGGACTTCGTGCGCTCGATGGCCTGGAGCAGGTCACGCTCGTGACCGTTGATGTAGATATCGACGGAATTACTCACCGCTCAAGTCCTCCCGTAGTTCGGCGGGAAGCGGCAAGGGCTCGATCCCGTTGTCTGCCAACTGCCCTCGCAGTCGAGCAATGTAGTAGCGGCCCGCGATCTTCCATTCGTCGAGTCGTGCGACCTGACTGTTCAGACTCTTGTTCGACTTCACCAGTGCCACAACGTTTTCGGTCTGTATTCGGCCCGTGACCGATACGACGGTGGCGACTGCCGTAGCGAGAGCGCCGATCGCGGCTACGACGATGGAGACGACGTCCATTACTTCACTCCGAGAGCCGCCCAGAGGCGCATAGTTCCGACGTTGGCTGCGAAGCAACAGGCGAAGGCGATGACGCCGACGATGATCGGTGTGGGTGGGACGCTGCGCAGTGGTGCGATGATGAGGCAGAGTCCCCAGAACGACCACGCGAACACCACGAGTCCGTGGGCCACGAGGATCTGTCGTTGCCGCCACGCGCACACCACGAGTACGGTGCCGCTGAGGCAGAACAGGAACGGCCAGACGGGGAACACCGATTCGATGAGGACCACGAGGGTTTCCTGGCCGGCGGGCAGTGGCCGGCGCACCAGGTTCTCAGGGCCGGCGTAGAGGAACCCGACTGCGATCGCGCCGAAGCCGAGCAGCGTCGACAACAGTCGAGCTGCTGCGAGCACGGCGCGTTCGTTCATCAGCGGCCGATCTTCCGTGCACCGAACGCGAGCACCGCCATGATGCCGGCGACGACTGCGCCGCTGCCGAGTCCTTTCCAATCGGTGAGGTCGAACAGCTCGAACTCGTCGCCGCCGATGGTCTCGGCGGCATAGGCGAGCACTGCCGAGAGTGGTAGCGCAATACCCGCTTGGATGGCTGTGCGGGCCGCTGCGGTCTTCGCGGGCACCGTGGCGGTGGGTGGGGGGATACGCACCTCATCGAGCGGCACGTTGTGATTGAGGGCCCGCGCGATGATCGGCGTCAGTTGCTCGAACCGGGCGTCGATCTCTGGACCCATCACGCGCATGATCTCGCGGCGTACCTGATCGAGGGGGCCTTGTGGTGCGGTCATGATTTCTCTTCCATGAGCTGTGCCTCGGTGGGCAGTTCGGTGCGGAGCAGGTAGGTCGCCGCTGCGGTGGTGCCGGCGACAACGCCGATCACCACCGCAGTGGCGAAGGTGTGGAGCGCCCTCACAGTCCGAGAGCCTTGAGCGTGGCCGGCCCAGCGATACCGTCCACAAGCAGATTCGAGCGGCGTTGGAACTCGCGCACGACGTGCTCGGTGGCCGGCCCGAAGTCGCCGTCGACCGCGAGGCGGGAGTACCGGGGGTAGTCCCGGTTGAGCCGTTCCTGTAGCCGGCGCACGCCCTCGCCGGAGGTGCCGCGCATGAGCAGTCCACCGAACGGGTTCAGTGCCGGCGGGACGACTACCGGATCGAGCGTCGGTGCGGTCGCGCCGTACAGGCCGAACTTGCCGGCGCGTAGCTCGTTGGCGAAGTCGACGTACGCCTGCATGGGTTTGCCCTTGGCGACCTGGTAGTGCATCTCGTCCACTGGGTTGCCGCCCCAGCAGTCGCGGCCCCAGTCGATCAAGCCGCGGAATCCTGCCTGGAGCTGCTTCACGCGGCGCACTCGCTCGGCCGGCATCGTCTCGCGCCGGAACGGGTACTTGTTCCAATTCAGGTCGATTGCGGTGCCGGACTTGTGGTTCGAGGTGTACACCGAGTTGGTCTCGGTGTAGCCGCCTTCATCGGATGCGCCACCGGTCAGCGGCTCGATGTCGCGGTTGTACATCGCCGCGAAGCTGATGAGCACGAATCCGCAGTCGTGCGGGTGCAGGGGGAGCACGATGTTCGTTCCGGTGATGCCACGTCGTACGACCTTGCTCGGGGGGATCGACTCCCATCCGTTCTCGGTGGTGACCATCATTTCCTCTTCTTCGCTCGCTTGTTGGCGATCTCGATGAAAGCGTTGCGTTCGAGCAACGTCAGGCGGTAGTAGACCTTGTCGGATTGGCCGGTCAGCATGCAGAATTCGGCCAACCGGCGGGCCTCGAACTTGGCTAGTTCGTGAGCTCGTCTTTTGGGTCGGTGTCCTCGTCCTCGACGCCGGCCGCGATACGTGCGTCGTGGTAGCTGGTGTTGTCGAGGTAGTCGTTCCACCCGTCGACTTCGTTCTTGCCCCAACCCTTGATCGCCTCGGGATGCAGACCGGAGACATAGGCGACGGCGAAGATCAGCTGAATGTTCTCGCTCGCAGCGATTTCCGCGCCGGTGAGCGACTGCACGCGCTTGAGGGCACGGCCGCTGAGCGACTGGAGCTTGTTCTGAAACGGGGTGGTGGGTGTGGCGCTCATAGTCCTGCGTCTCTCTTTCGTTGGATGACTTCGCGTTTGACTCGGAGTACTGCGAAGGGGGTGACTCGCTCTAGGGTGATGAACATGAAGGGGTAGGGCGCTTGCGGATCCCAGCGGGTGCCGGCGTGGTTCATGGCGACGTAGATGCCGCCACCGTGCGACTTCCGGCTAGCGCCACCGGCTTTCGCGTAGGCCCGCATGTTCGAGCCTTTGGCGCGGATCGACTTCTTCGTGCGACCGGAGTAGACCGGGGCGATGGTGTTCGCGATCAGGAATGTTCTCGCCGCGATCTGGTCGAACGCCGGCTTGAGCTGTCGAGCCGTCTTGTAGAAGACCGTCAGCTTGTCGAGCAAGGGTTTCTTACCCTCGATCGACAGCTCGATCTTCATCGTGGCCATGAGCTATGCGGTGACGCGCAGTGGTACGCCGTCGATCGGCCACTCGACCTCGAACTCGTGCTCTTCGTCCGCGTCGCCGCCGAAGCCGGCTTTGCTGACGATGGTGCACGTGCCGGTGAAGTGCGGCTGGTCTGCGGTGGCCACTTCGTTGCCGTACGGGCGGGCGATGAACGGGACGTTCTGGCCGGCGTTGAGCCAGATGTATGTCCAGAACGAGCTGGTCTGGAAGTCCTGAAAGCCGGTGCCGCGAATGAACCACGCTTTCGTATCGCCCTCTTTCATGCGGGCGAAGGTCTTGAACGCGATGTCTTCGCCGTCGTCGGGTTCGCATCGGAACGCCTTGAGGTCGGTGTTGTATTCGGTCCCGTCGATTTCGATCGACAGATCCTTACCCTTGGTGCCCTTGAACGGAGGCATGGTCACTCTTCTTTCTGCATGTCGATGGCGATCGACGCTGTGATTTCAGCGCCGAGATACTTCGGGTCACCCTCGGTGAATTTCGGGGACTCGACTTCGATGTCCCGCATGTACGGCCGCAGTGCGAGCAGAGCGCGGCCGATCATGTCGTTGAGGGCGTCGCGGACCACGACGTCGGTGCCTTTGCCCGCGAGGATCTGAACCGTCCAATTGGTCATGAACGGCTTGCCGTGGGTGACACCGGCCGCTGTGGTCTCCACGGACGGCAGTGCCGGGCAGACCACGACGACGGGAGGTTGCGGCTGCTTGACCTCCCAGCCCTGCACAGTGAGACCTTCCTCGCGCAGGGTGTCGATGATCGTGGTCTGCGTCTGAGTGAGGTCCATCAGAACGCCGGCACGTATCTGCGGACCTGACGAATGATCACGTGCATCGGGTCACGTGACGATCGTGTCTGTCGCGAGTTTCCGAACGCGTCGATACTGGTGGTCGGCCCGTTCGAGGCGTCGAAGATCTCGGACGCGACGAGCAGGTACCAGCGCTTGCGGAGCGCTGCGGGGATCGGGCGTACCGGCTGCCGGCAGAACTCATCGATCGTCGCTACGGCGATGTCGAGATCCTCTTTCAGCTTCGTGGCGTCGGCCGATGTTGCGTTGGCGAACTCCCGGAACTCTTCGACGGTGGGTACCACCGGCGAGTCGGCACTCTCGGGCGTTCCTCCGTCGACGCTTGTGGTTGCGGGAGTTGTCATTACGCGTCCCAGGTGATCCGCGTGATGCCCTTGGGCTGCTCGCTGTAGATGCCCTGGTAGCCGTACAGCGAGAAGTCCTTCGTCAGGTTGATGATGTTCTCGTCCTGGAGGCTGAACGGTGCGCCGGCCGATTCCATCGTCGTGACGGCTTCGCGCGATGCCATCGAGCAGTAGCCGGCCGGCAACTGCGGAATGCAGAAGACCGGACGCTTGGCGATCTCTCCGACCAGTTCGAGGGAGCCGAGATCGAACGAGCCGGCCCAGGTGTTCTGACCGTCGCCGGAGACGTTGAAGACCGGTCGTCCGGTGCTGTCCTCGATCAGGGCCATTCCCTTGGCCACGTCGCGACTGACGAGCACACCATCGGCCTTGAGGCCCTTGGAGTTGTCGTCGATCATCCACGCGGCGTCCATCAGGACAGAGATCCACTCGGGGGCGGTCTCGGGCTTGCCGGCCGCGCCGAGCGGTATGACGTTGGTACGTGCCAGCGGGTCGCCGTCGGTTGTGGGCAACGCAGCGCTGAAGGCGCGGACGTAGAGGTCGAACGCCTCGGCGTACTGGATGCCCATCCAGCGCAGGCCGGTGTCGAGGATCGGAACCTTGGATCGTTCGATCGCCTGCCGGCTGAAGCTGGTGTAGCCACCGACCGTGCGGACAGTGCCAGCTCCGACGCCGAGCTTGATCTCGAGGTACGCGAGGTCGTCGCCTTCGGCGGCCTGCACGGTCACTGCGCCGGTCTCGGCGATCACCTTGGCGTACTCGAAACTGTTGCCGTCCGCCGGCAGTGATTCGCGGCTGAAGAACGTCGACATCGGCCGGCTGCGGTTGGTGAGGCGTAGCTGCTTCTCCAGCCATGCGGGGCGCTCGACGCCGTCTGCGACGACCTGGCCGGTGTAGGCGCGCGTCTCGATCTGCTCGCCCTCGATACCGTCCATTGCTTCGCGGATCTCGGTGACCTTGTCGGCGTCGCCGGCGGCGAGTGCCTTGAGCAGTTCGCCACCGGAGCGGGTGTGGAACTCGCGACGGCCGCGGGTCTGCGTGCCGCCACCTTCTTCGAGTACTCCGATGCGGCGGATCATTTCGGCGTTGTCGGTACGAAGCTGTGTCACCTCGGGGTCGTCCTTGATGCCGGCGGCGACGAGGCGTGCGAGCTCTTCGGGGTCCATACGTGATTCCTGTTCTGTGTCAGCGTTTCTCACGCTTTCGATGACCGCGCCCTTGTAGGCGGGGATTTCTGTGATGGACACTTCAGCGAGTGCCGCTTTGGTGCGGACGAGCACGCCGTCGCGCGTCTCCTGGGTGCCGGGGCGGAAACCCACCGAGAAGTATTTGAGGACGCCGTCCCGTGCGAGTTCGAGCACTTCGTCACCGCGTACGGTGTTGGCGATGCGGCACTCGACGTAGTAGCCGTTGGGGCGGTTCTTGCCGGATATGACGGTGCCGATCGGGAGATCGCCGCGCGTCTTGTAGCTGTGGTTGGCGTGCACGGAGGCCGGCGCGTCGTCCTCGAACACACCCAGCGCGAACGATTCGAGGTAGCTGCCGTTCTTCGTGCGGATCTCGGTCGCCTGGCCGTAGGGGACGGCAATACCGGAGATGATGCGCGTCTGCTCGTCCACGGTACTGACGGGCGCGCTGCGGATTTCGACCTCGGTATCGACTGCGGCAGTGCGGGTTTCGAGCTGCGTGTGCGTCATGCGGTGATCCTCATTCGGTACCATCGTCGGATTTGTTCGGCGGTCCAGTCGGGGCGGTTGTCCTCGGTGGCGCGGGCGAGGCATTCCTCCATGCCGGGGTCGAGCAGGATGATGTTCGCGCCGGCGCGGCGGTACTGCGCTTGCATCATGCGTGTTGGGTCGGTGTCGATGACCCACGCGTTCTCGACGCGGCCCATGAGGATCTGGTGGATGGCTGCGTGCCGTGCGGCTTGGACGACGCGGCGTTGAGACAGTGGGGTGTCGTGGTGGCCGGTCGAGCCGAATGCTGTTGCGAGCTTGTCGAAGTCGACAATGGTGTCACCGGGTTCGGCGTTGTCGGTGATGTAGGTCGACTTGCCGGCGCAGGGCGGGCCGACGATGACGTTGATCATGCCTCGATCTCCTTCGGCTGGTCGGCTCGCTCGGACGGGATCTGCTTCGGTGGTGCCGGCTTTTCGTCGCCGTGGGGGAGCGGGTCCAGTCCGTCTCGGGCGCGCAGTTCGTTGATGGTGCGGGTGCCGTTCGTGACGTTGGCGGTGTCGACCTCGGAGCGTGTCTTGCTGTCCATGCGCAGCAGGCCGGTCTCGTCCAGCTCGACCTTGTTGCCGCGTGGGATGACCTCGGTGAGTCCGCTCTCGACGGCGTTCATGTATTTCGCCAGGGTGGTGGTGAGGTACTGCAGGGTGGACTGTTCGAGGTTCTGGTAGGTCCGAGATTCGGTGCCGCCAGGTACGAGTAGGTCGAAAGCTGGTGTGCCGCAAATTCGTACGATCTTGCGGTCGATGGCATCTTGCACTTCGAGCATCTGTGCATCGGCCGGCTTGAGCTGAATCGAGTCGTACGTGAGGCCGGCTGCGAGCACGACGGCTTGCCCTCGGTGCGATCGCAGGAAGTTGTTCCACCGCTCTTGGAGGTCGTCCTGCTCGATGTTCGACAGGTGCTGGTCGGTGGTGAGGATGCCGGAGGGGACCACGGCGGAGTCGAACCACTCGCGCTGAAACTCGGCCAGCGTGAGCGCGGCGCGTAGCTCGCTCTGTGCGAGCTGACGCGGGCCGATGCCGCGTGCCTCGCCGGTGATGGCGGTGTGCTTTTTGTGGACGACGCGGCTGCGGGGGATCTCACGGCCCAAGTGCCCGTAGCGAGTTCGGCCCCACGTACCATCGGGCAGACGCTCACGAACGATCGTCATCTCGCGAGGCGAGACCGGAATCAGGTTGACCGTCGGATCTCCGACGCGGAGCCACACGTATTCGCCGTGCAGGAACAGGTCGTTGACCGTCGACTGCACAAACTCTTCCCAGTCCATTTCGAGGTTCGGTTTGTTCACGATCGACGGGTACGCGCGATCATCGAACGGGATCAGGCGCTTGCGTGCATCGCGCACGGTGGCAGTCATCGAGGACATCATCGTGTTGGTCTGGTCCATCGACCGGGAGAACGCCGAGACTTTGAGGGCCTCTTCCCACGTGACGCCGAGTTGCATTCGGGGAGGGGGCATTACGGCCGGTCGCGGTGAGTCACCGCCTGCCGAGCCGACCGACCCGCTGCGTGTCTCCACGTCGGTGCCGAATCCGAACCACCTGCCGATTGCGTTCATTGCTGGGGAACGCTAATCCCACGCGTGTGATTCTCATGTAGAACTTTTCGAAAACATTCTCAGTTGCGACACGAACGGCTGCTGCTGTTCGGCCATGAAAACGCCCATGACCGTGGCATACATCGCGTCGATGTCGCCGAGAGATTTGTTCATGTCGATCAGCACACCTTGGCCCACGTTCACGGTCACAGTCTTCGTCAACTGAGTCTTGAGGTCTTTCTGACCGGCGTGCTTCGCGCGGCCATCCTTGATCATCGAGTGCACGGCAGATGTGGCGTTCGCGATGTTCCCTCGGGTCATGTATTCGGCCGGTAGGTGGTGCGTCTTGTCGAGCGCCAGGATCGTCGGCTTCATCGTCTCGGCGTCGGTCACGAACTTCTCCACACGCACCGTACGACTGAGCTGCACAAGCTTTTTCAGCAGCAGCTCGTCGTTGCCGTACGTGATCGTCGCGATGAGCTGCGTGTACACGACGCCGTCGTACTTGGTCGAGGCGACGATCGAGACGTAGTTCCACGTGCGCCGAGAGCGTGCGAACGAGATGATGAGCGGCTGCTTGCGGGCCGACGCGGGCATGGGGCCGTACTCGGCCGCCAGCCATGCCGGCACTGACATCCAGATGCTCTCGACGGACACGAATTCGTTGCGCCGGTAGCGCCGGTATGACGACTCCAGGCGGTTCTTCCCTTGGCGCACTTCGTCTTCGAGGTCGAGTCGGCCGGACGCGATCGCCGGGTTCGCCTGAACGAGGGCCTGCGGATCGTAGAGTTCGAGGTTGGGATCTGCCTCCCAGAGGAAGAATCCGAACCGTGGATCGTGGCCCTCTTCCTTCGCAGCGGCGGCACGGCCGATGCGGTAGAGCAGCTTCAGCAGCTCCGAGTTGTCGTCGCCGGCGGTGGTGAAGCCGGCCACGAGGGCCTTCGGCTGAGCCGACGCGCCCAGGGTAAGTGCGTCCCATGCCTCGGGTTTGAGCAGGTGCAGCTCATCGAGCAGCATCAGGCAGCCGGAGAAGCCCTGCAATCCGTCGCCGTCGCCGGCTGCTTTGACGACGTAGGTCGCCGGCTTCCGGAGGTTCCGCGACTTGATTCCGCTGCGGTCGGTGGTCTTGAACCGGCGTTTGAGCAGCGGCACGTTGTCGACGCAGTACCGGACCTTCGAGTACAAATTCTTCGCCTGGTCCACGACGGCCGCAATCGAGATCACCTCGGGTGCACGGGGCACCATGAGGATGAGCCCGTAAAGCGCCATGACGGCACCGAGCACGGTCTTGCCGTTCTGCCGCCCCATCGAGACGACGACCTGCTTGTACACGAGCTGGCCGCGCAGCTTCTCGACCGGATAGTCCTCGGGGTACTTCTGCAGGATCTCGCGAATGAGCCACTTCTGCCACATGTCCAGGCGCAGCTCGTCGCCCGCAGCGAACCGAAACACTTTCTCCGAGAGCCGAATCAGCTTGTCGGCCTCGGAGTAGTCTGGGTTTTCGATCGGCTGCGTGTAGACGCGAGGCAGCCACGGAGGGACTTCGTCAGTCCAGTTCTCCCGATACTCCTCAGGCAGAACGATCGTCGGGAGCGCCGCGTCCATCAGATATTGGCGATCTCATCATCGAAACCATCGTCGTCCGATAGCTCCTCGGGTGGTTTACGCTTGAGCAGTTCGGAGAACAGCATCCGAAATTCCATCGTGAGGCCCGCCGGAAGTGCGGTGTTGCCCTTCACTTTCACGTCCAGGAGCCGCGCAATGTGGAACAGCGACGCCAAATACGGGGCCTCCGAATCGCTCACCCACTCGTTCACGGACAGGAACGTCTCGAGCGATCCCTCATACGACTCGTTCGTCACGAAGCCCACAACGACCTCCATCCGGCCATGCATAAAATCCGACGAGCATCCAACAACCATCCACACCGCCATGCATATTCATGCATCGTTCTCGTCCCACTCTCTGGAACTAGACCTCTGGAGCCTCTGGGGGGTGTAAATCCAGGAAGCCCCTCGGTGTCACCCGTCCCCGTTACAAAAACCGGGGACCGGATGACACCACCGACCATGCATGACAGTGGATGATTATGCATGGATGAGTATGCACTGCGATGCATTGACTTGTCGACTACGTCAATGCATCCTTGACACGTGAAGCGACCAATGGACACAGCCGAATACATCGCCTTCGTGCGACGCATCGTGAGGGCAGCGGGGCGCAGAGCAGGCACCGACATCGAGTCACTGCCACACCTGATAGCGCTGCGCTCAGAGCTGGATGGGCAGATAGCACAGGCAGTCACCGCAGTACGTGGTGATGGATACAGTTGGGCCGATATAGCCAAGCGCACAGGTGGCACACGGCAAGCAGCACAGCAGCGATGGGGCCAGCTCACGACGTAGGCCCATCATGACCGAGCCACCTGTGACACACGTACAACTGCCACGGCAACAGCGTCGTGGGGTACAGGATGCGCACGATCAGGCGGCAGTACTCGCACTCGATCATAATGACGCACCGAAGAACTCAGGATCGAACCACGTCTTACGGCCATCGGCCTCCACCTTGCCGCCCTTACTGCGGTTGCACGGCAGACACAGCAGTTGGAGGTTGTCCAGCTCGTGCACCTTCACGATGTGCCAGGGCACCACGTGGTCTATCTCGCAGCGGTCGTCACTACCGCACTTGCGACACACATAGCCGTCACGCGCACGCACCGCCTTGGCCATGTCGTCCGGTATCGGAGGACGCCTATCGCTTGCCATACAGAGCCACCTCGGTGAGCAGTTGTCTTGCCTTGCTGGTGTTCCGGTCGTTGTGCTCGGGTGGTATCGGCACACCCGCCCACACCATGCCGAGAGCGTGCTGCTTCAGAGCGTCACGAGCACACCAGGACAGGACAGGACAACCAGCACATAGCTGCTCAGCAGCCACACGCTTCGTACGCCACTGCCCGCCAGGCACATTCGCATACTCGTACTCATCAGCACGCCCTCGACAACGGCTCATTACTCGTAGTACCCCGAGCCGCCTGGACCGCTTATGCGCTCCTCGGCATCGCCGGTTTCACCGTCATGGCCGTTGTCCTCCATGACTAGATCTGCGACAGCGGCTGGCTCTTCGATGATCTCCAACTCGCTGTAGCCCCACGACATCTCAGACATCAAATTGCCCTCGGCATCATCGACCTTGACCACAATCATCTTCCGCTCAGCGTCATACGACACCGACGCGAACCGACCCGGCAGGTTCTCCAGCGGCAACAACTGGCCCGCCATCAGACCTCTCCTACCGAGCCATGGCGTAGGAACTCGGCCATGCGCTTCTTAACCCCAGTCAGATCCTCACCGGGAGGACCTGTAACAGTGCCGCCGTCGACTTCGACTGCGAGCATGTCGGCACCGTCCTGGGCCACGACGTGCAGCAGTGTCTCGGCCGCCGACTGCAACGACTTGCGTGCCGCCACAATCGAACCGAGCGCCTGCGTCACACTCCACCGGTGCTCGTCGGTTTCGGGTAGGCGGGCGAGCAGGTGGTTCGCTGCGCCCTCTATCACGATGGCCGGTCCCACCAGATCCGCTACTTGGAACGACGTCGCATCGAGCAACGTTGCCAACTCCTTGTCCATCATCAGAACAGCACTCCTTCAGGTTCCTTGTTGCCGGGATCTTTACGCCGCACGTGGTCCGACCCGACGAGGGTGAGGCCCCGCGAATATCGAGCCGCCGCAGCCAGATACAGATCACCCTCGGGCAGGGTGATCACGTCGCAGCGCGACAGCGGAGTGCAGTACATGTTCGCGAGAATGACTGTGTCCCTGGTGTGGTCGGCGCACGTGACCACGAACGACGCCGTATCGGGACGGTCGCCCATGTTGATCGCCACCTCGAACTCATGGGTCTCGCAGAACTCCTTCACCGCCTTCATGATCGGTCGGCTACGCGTGTACAGCTTGCAGACGATCTTCTTCGGCTCGGCCATGCCGTCACACCCTCGGAGGCCAGGACCACTCGCCGTCGTCCCTGCCCTCGCACGCCGACACGGTGTACGTCGAACCACGCGGAGGGAAAACCACCAACTCAACCCACGCAACGGTCGGGTTGGCGAAGGTGACCAGTGCCGCGTGCGGTGTGCTGGGGTAGGCAGGGGGCAGACCGGCGTACCGAGCTTGTGTCTCGTGCGGGTGGTAGAGGACTACTCGTCCGACTGTCGGTTTCATTTCAATCTCCTTGGGGTTGTTCGGCTCTCAGCGTTGCGCTGAGAGCCGTTGTGACGCTTCGTAGAGGGAGCGGAGGGAGTTGGGAGGGCAGGGCGTACCCCGTACCGCAAAGGCACGGGATCACCCGATCTCGGTTCCTTCGCGTCGGTCGCGTCGGTCGTCGGTCGGTTGGTATGAACGCAAGCGCGGGAATTACTCGGCTTGCCGGGACTGGGATACTTCGAGCGCCTGATACACCAGCAACGGTGTTCCTGCCCGAGTCCGCCTTAACCAGGTCAGACACTCGAATCGGGATGGGTGCAGTGGCCCCTCTAACGGGCGACGACTACGCGGGCTAAGCGCATCACCCGTACGTGAAAGATCCACGGGCGCAGGGACAACGAGCAAGGCTCAGTCAGGGCGGCACGTCATCACCACCCTCATCGAAGAGAGTCGGCGGCACAGCGTCACGCTCAGCGCGCGCCCGCTCCTCCTGACACTCAGCGCAGATCTTGTCGACCGGCACCCACGCCCTCGGATGAAACGGGCGGGCACACTCAGCGCAATGCTCACGAGCGGCGTGCGGGTCGATCGGCCGGCCGCGACGCCAACGCACCTGCGAGGCATCGACACGGCCCGGTATCGGTTTCCACGGGCCACGCACGACGTCGCCCATCACACAGCGCTCACAGGAACTCGTCCTCGTGCGCGACGACGGGCAGGGTGGGCATATCCCCGAAATTCGCGACGACCGTGACGGCGTCCACCAGCGAGCCGACCAGATGAAAGTCAGTGCCGAACTCGGGGAAGCCCATCAGCTTGTAGCCCCACCGATCCGGCGTCACAGCACGCCGCCGGGAAAGCGGGGCTGATCGGTGGCCTTGCGCATCGGGACCAGGTGCGGGCCACGGACCCCGAGAACGACAGCTACGTCCTCGCAGCCGAGCCACCAGGAGTCAACGTCGATACCGTTGTCCATCGCCACCGAGAATGGGCACGTGCGTATATCGACGCCGCTTTCGATGCACCGCTGGGAATGCAGAATGTAGACGCGCTGGTCTGCCGACACAGCCCGACCGAGATGCAGATTGCGGGCACGGGGCGCGCCGACAATCTGCTCGATCTCATCGGCCGGCACGATCTCGCTCACCCCTGACCACCCGCCAGGACATAGCCGGCCAGTAGAGCGAGCAGGATGCACGCGACGCCACACGACGGCAACAGCCACCAGAAAAACAGCTTGCGTCCCAACTCACGCAACTGTGTCCCGGTGGGCCACTGGGGGCGAGCGGTCGGCGTCACATACCGGCCGGCCATCACCGAACAACCTCGGAGTCGGCATGAATGGCCTCGACAAGCGCCTTCGCTTGCCGGCACAGCTCGGGCTTGCCGGCACTGTCCATGATCAGCGCGACAGCCATCGCAGCGTCACGAGCGAACGTCCAGCCCGTGGTCTGGTCGTCGGACCCATCCGGCACGTCGGCGCTGAGGCCGATACCTGAATCGGTGATCGTGAACTCGTACTTCCGCCAGAACGCAGCACCATCGTGCGGTCCACCGATGATCGTCTCGCTCATTGCGACACCGCCGACTTCATCGCTTCGACCTCATCGCGATCGCACACGTACGAGCCCGTCTGGCCCTGGAGCTTGCCGACGATAGGGAGCCGACCATTGCGCGCCCATCGCTGTGCTGTGGAGAGCGGGAGCCCCAGAATCTCGGCTGCCTCGGTGACACTGCACAGGGACGGAATAACGTCCTTGGGATTCATGCGGTTCAGAATGAAGTAATTAATTCCAAATGGCAAGCCTGGTCACATATTGATGTAGTTGCCTTGATGAGGTAATCTCACCGCTATGACCGAATCAGTGGTTCCGTTTCGCGGGGTGATACCGGACTTCCCGCTGCCTTACCGAGCACGACGTGCACGCGAGTTGCGTGGGCTTAATCAGAAGCAGCTCGCAGACGAGCTGGGCGTAGGCCTGTCGACCGTCCAGAGGGTCGAGCAGGGATCTCGGGAGCCGAAGCGCGCAACTCTGATGGCGTGGGCGATGGCTACCGGCGTAGACGTGGACTGGCTGATCGGTGATGACCAGCCAGGCCCTGGTGGTGCCCCCAGTAGGACTCGAACCTACGACCTGCGGATTAAAAGTCCGTAGCTCTACCAACTGAGCTATAGGGGCGCGGCTCGAAAGTGTAATGGGCCGCGTAGCGCCAACGGGCAGTACCCCCGGCAGTGGGTTCCGACGGGTCAGCGCCCGAAGCTGCTGCATCCGCTCGGCACCGGAATGCCTGCCAGCCGGTCGTCGATCCAGGCGTACGCGCCGGGAATGCCGCTGAGGGCGACGATCAGGTGTTCGCCGAGATATTCCTCGAGTCTGACGTTCGCACCCTGGGCGCACCACTCGTCGTAGAGGGTCTCGGCTCCCTGTCGAGGAATCCAGAACTCCTGCTTGCCCTGATAGATCATGGCGGGGATGGTGGGCGCGAGATCGCCGCCGAGACGTGTCGCGGCGATGATGCTCTCGGCGATCTCGGTGCGATCGACATTCGGAACGTTCGAGAGCGCCTGTGCCGGGATCGGAGCCACCACGCCACCGGGGGCGAGCAGACCGACGCACATGTCCTTGGCGATCGTGGCCAGACGCAGTCCGTCGGCGTTCATCAGCGAGAACATCTCGGGGTACTCCCGTGCCACCCCGAGCGCCGCCGACAGGAAGAGCGTCGATGCGGCCGTGCCGTTCATCGACGTCAGCAGAATCCGGTAATCGGTCGGGGGACCACCGAACGCCGCGCCCACCAGATTCACATCGGGCGCGTACGTGGGGGCCAATTGTGCCGCCCATCCTGTGGCGATCGCCCCACCCGAGTACCCCGTCATGGCGATGGGAGAAGACGCAGGCACGCCGAGCTCGGGCAGTCGAACCATGGCTCGGAGGGCGTCGAGCACCGCGTGTGCGGCCATGCGTCCGGCGGCGTAGGCCTGCCGTGGCCCCTCGTGATCGGTGACGACGACGGCGTAGTTCTTGGCCAGAAACGCCTGAACGGCCGGTATCTCTCGGGCGAGGCCGCGAGGAAGCAGCCACGACGGCGCACAGGTGTTGCCGAGTGAATTGATGGCCATGTTGTATGCCACGACGGGTCGGCTCCCGGCTCCGGTCCACGGTGCGACCGGCACGATCACGGTGGTGGCCGCAGCGACGGGACGGTCCTTGGAATCGTTGGTGCGGAACAGGATCTGAGTCGAGGTGACCGGCGTGAACAACGGTCCGACGGTCACTTGTCTGGTTGCGAGTACGGTCCCGGGAGGTTGTTGTTCGTAGCCTGCAGGGGGATCGAACCAGGGCTCACCCAGTGGGGTGGGTAGATAGAGAGCCGGGTCGGCGACGGGGGCCACGAAGTTGCCAAGGGGGTCTGCAGGCGCCGTGCCGGTCGTCGACAGAGCGAGTACGACCACCGCGAACGACGTTGTGATGGAACGAAATACGCGAATCGACACTTTCATGGCATGCACTCGTTTCCGATCGGCCGAACTACTCCATGTGGTGCATGTCACAGTAATTCAGTGCAGGTGCGAGTTCGGTGCGAGTCCGGGAACGTATCGAAAACGTTACCGACCGGTCTTTCTCGTATCGACTACCGGGCAATGGATTTGACCGAGGGTCGACAGCGGTTTCGGCGTATTCGATTGCCGATCACTAGATTTGAAATGCTAACGAGCAACGTGAATCAGTTCTGGTCCGAGATCCGTTACCGTGAAATGTAATTCGGTTTTCAACCGAAAGTGCGTGGTGTGCTCTGAGCGACGTGAACGATACGTCGATCGTTCGTTTCACGGAACTCGGCTGTACCTCGGTCGCTGCCGCTGGCGAATCGGTCGAGCCGCAAGTCGGCACGGAGTCGGTAAGGGGGGCGGTCCGAACAAGGCCGCGTCGGCGACAGCGGTGGACCGAGTGGAAAGCGGCTCGAGTGCGCACCCCCTGCAGTGCACTCGAGCCGCGCAGATCATACCATCCGGCTTGTTTCGGACGCCTAACCGATTTTTCCGACGGATGTGTGTGGCGAAGCGAACCGTAGGTGAGTCGACTCACGTGTCGTTCGGGTGAAGTACTCTCTATATGTACTACCTGCGGATACGCAGGGCGCTTGGGGCTCGGAGGCACGGAATAAATGGCACAACAAGAGCGCGCACGGCGGACCCGGGCTGCCATCGTGGAGGCGGCGGCGGCGGAATTCGCCAAGCGTGGATACGCAGCGGCATCCGTCAACACCATCTTGGAGGGCTCCAACGCCACCAAGGGTGCGATGTATTTCCATTTCCAGTCGAAGGAAGATCTGGCCCGAGCCGTGCTCGGGGCCGGTCTGGATCGGTACGTCGCCATCACGGAGAAGTGGGCCGACACCACCGCACACCCGTTCTACGTCATCCGCGGGATCGTGGACGACATCGCGCAGAACTTCCAGAACGACGTGATCGTGCGCGCCGAGTTCCGGTTGATAGTCGAGCCGGAGTTCTACGCGGAGGTGCACTCCGGGGGCGGTCGCGTCTGGGGAGCTCAAGGCCACAAGCAAGCCGAGCGCGCTCTCGCGATGGGCGACCTCAAGCCGGAGTTCGACGCAGCCAAGTTCGTGCGGGTGCTTGCCGCGTCGATGGCCGGTCAGCGGTACATGTCGGATCTGGTTGCCGACAACGCAGATCTGCGCGAGCGGTTCGAGGAATCCGTCGAGGTCGTACTGCTCGCCATGGCGTCCGAGCGTTGGCTCGCCGAGTTCAAACTGCACGGGTGGGAGCACTACGGCGAAAACTGCGCGAAAACCACCTCTGACCTGCCGGTTTGAGATTTGCAGCGAAAGTGTCCTAAGCTATCCCAGCTCCCAACGGAACGCCGTTGAGGGTAACGTCAAAGCAGTTCGGCGGGCCCCCTTCGTCTAGCGGCCTAGGACGCCGCCCTTTCAAGGCGGTAGCGCGGGTTCGAATCCCGTAGGGGGTACGTAGGAAGAGATCGGATTGACAATCCGGTCGGCAGTACAGCATTCTTCGTCTCGCTTCCCGCGTGATGCGGATTTGCAGTTCGGAGAGTTGGTGCGCTAGAAATAGCGCGGCAACAACAGCAAGGCCCTGTGGCGCAGTTGGTTAGCGCGCCGCCCTGTCACGGCGGAGGTCGCGGGTTCGAGTCCCGTCAGGGTCGCAACGTCGGTACGAAGGTACCGACATTGCGATGGCATTGTTTCACCGGTGCCGCCCGGCCAGGTAGCTCAGTTGGTACGAGCGTCCGCCTGAAAAGCGGAAGGTCGCCGGTTCGATCCCGGCCCTGGCCACCACGGTGTTGGATCGACAAGCACGATGAAAGCCCCTTCCGGTCGTCCGGCAGGGGCTTTTTCGTTCCCAGGAGTTATTGTCGACGCGTGGACGTGATCGATCGAGCGCAGGAGGATCTGGCGCGCGGAGACAGTATCGCCGCTCGAGATCGGCTTCTCGTCGCACTGGTCCGGAACCCGACGTCGCCCGGCATTCTCGAATTGCTCGCGTACACGTATCTGGTACTCGGCGATCGTGCGGCGGCCGGAGCCGTCTGGTTCCTCACCGACAAGTCCGACGACGATCCGACGGCGTCCGCAGCGTTCGCCGCCCTGGAGAAGCAGTACCGGTCGCCTCTGATGATGGCGCGGGCCCTGCCCATCCACGCGCCCTCCGATTGGTATCCCACCCGCGCTCGGATACGGCTGGAGCGGCTGGGTGCCGCGATCGAAGCCAACGGTCAGCACTGGGTGCCGCCACGAGACGTCGTGTATTTCGACGAGGACGGGCTGAACTCGGACGACTTCTACGGCCGGGACGGCGATCAGGACGACTCGGAGTACGACCGCGCAGGGTCGAGTTACCGAACGGTGCGGCAGCGGGCGATCGCGGCGACCATCGTCATCGCGATCGCTGCCACCTCGGCATCGGTGGTGCTGGCACTCGTCTTCGGGTGACGCCGGTTCACGGACGAAGCGTGCGGCACCGAGCGTAGAGTCGCGAAAGAATTTCCGCCGACGATCGAGGGTGACGAGTTTCCATGGGCACAGCGAACGGTGCGGCGTCACCGGCTCCGCGAGACGACAACTATGCCGTCAACCTCGAGCAGGCGAGGGTGTTCGCGAGAGGGCTGGCCGAACATATCGAGACGTGCTCGGCATCCATCGAACTCGCGCAGTCCAAGGCATTTCGAGCTCGCGCGGATCGCGCCGAATCACGGGCCCGAGCGTTCGAGTCCGAAGCGTCGACGCTCCGAACCGAGCTCTACGAGATGTACCGACACATCGACGCGATGACGGCACGCTTTCCGGAGCTGCGCAGCGACCCATCCGTTCGCGGCTAGCTCTCCGGAGCGCTCGTTCGATCAGAGGGCAGCCGAATCGGTGACCAGGCCGAAGGTCGTCTCTGCGCCTCGACGGCCTAGTGCCGATCCCCAGACCTCGTACACCGCGTCGGTGGCGGAGGATCGCTCGATGTCGCGGCCTTCCGCGACGGTGATGAGCGTGCGAGAGAGCTCGAACAGACTGACCCGGTGATGTCTCGCGGTCGTGAACAGCTCGTCGATGGCGTCGGCAACGGATCCACCGTGGATCCCGATGAGCACTCCGGTTGCGATGTCCACGTGAGTGCGGGACGCAGGCGATTCGGGCAGTCTGTCGGTCATCTTTTTCCTCGAGATGGTGTGTGGTCGGTGCGGATGACCGAAGTGGATCCTGGCGTCGAGCGGCTTCACTGTCTCACACGGACGTGACATTTCATACCGTCGGTTTCGCCCGCACGTGCATCCGCTCGCCCTGGGGTCCGAACAGGCTCAGAAGCTCCACCGGTCGGTTTCCGACGGCACCGAACCAGTGCGGCACACGGGTGTCGAATTCGGCTGCCTCGCCTGCCTTCATCGTCAGATCGTGCTCGCCGAGAATCAGCCGCAGGGTGCCGTCGAGGACGTACAACCACTCGTACCCCTCGTGTGTCCGCGGACGCGGCTCCGAGCCTTCCGGGCGGACCAGGAGCTTGTACGCCTGAAGGCCGCCGGGACGCAGCGTCAGCGGCAGGATGGTCACGTGTTCGCGAACGGTGGCCGTGGTGCGCACCCGAGGGTCCGCCACGGGCGGAGCGGTCACCAGATCGTCGAGTTTCATCTGATGGGCACGAGCGATGGGCCACAGCAATTCGAGGCTGGGCTTGCGGTCACCGGACTCGAGTCGCGACAGTGTGCTGATCGAAATTCCCGTGGTGTCCGACAGCGATGCCAGGGTGGTGTTCTTCTCCATCCTGATGCGCTTGAGGCGGGGACCGAGGCCCGCGATGACCTCGTCCAGGCCAGAGATCGAATCTTCCATGACACCATTGCAGGTTCGGCAACGAGGTTTGTCAACCCAGGAAACATCGAGGCGCGAAAACGGCCCGCGAAAACGGCCCGCGGGCGACGGCAGGCGGCACATACTCGATCGATGACCGGTCGTCCGGGGACCACGTACCGCAGTGGCATGATCCGCGATGCCTACGGAAGCAGTGCATCCGAGGCGTTCATGGTCGTCGCCATCGTGACCATTCTGATCACAAGGGCTTACCTGGAGTTGACCGACTATCCCCAGGTCGGGGGCAAATCGTTGCACATCGCTCACGCCCTGTACGGCGGCGCTGCGATGATGCTCGCGTTGCTGATCGGGTGGATGTTCATCGGGTTCGGCGTTCGAGTGTTCACGGTGGTGCTCGGCGGAATCGGATTCGGGCTCTTTCTCGACGAAGTCGGCAAATTCGTCACCAAGGACAACGACTACTTCTACGGACCCTCGTCGGAGATCATGTACGTCCTGGTGGTGCTGCTGTTGGTGTTCAGCAGGATCGTTCGGGAGTTCCGCCGGCCCTCGGTCGACGAATCGCTGGCCAACGCGGCTGCGATCGCAGCCGACGGCGTCGCGCACGGCCTACCCGAGCATCGACGCGACTGGGCGCTACGCATGGTCGCGCGGGCCGAGGCCGAGGGTGCCGACGCGGACACCGTGGCCGGGATCCGACTGTTGCTCGGCCGCGCTCGACAGTCGACGTCGCGGACCCACTCGCTGAAAAATGTCGTTCCCCGGCTGATTCCCGCGTTCTTCACCAGCGCCCGGTGGATTCCCGTCGTCGGGTGGGGGTTGGTTCTGCTCTCCGGGGCGGGTGTGGTGTTCGGGATCGTCGAGCTCGTCATCGGGGACCTGCACATCGATCGACGCGACCTGACGATCGACGTCGACAGAATGGGAATCGCCAGCGGGATCCTGTTCGTCAGTGCCTGCCTCACCTTCGTCACGGCGCTGCCTGCGATGCTGTGCTTGCGTGCTCGGGGACCGCTCTGGCCGCTGCGAACCCTCCGGGTGTCCGCGTTGATCTTCACTCTTCTCAACGCCCTCGTGGACTTCGCTCAGGAGGGTTTCGCCGCGCTGGGGAATGTGGCGGTGGGACTGTTCGCGCTCGCGGTCATCTCGCATCGAATCACCGTCCGTACCGCCGAGCTCACGTCGGAAGCTGCTGCGACGCAGGCGGATCGAGACTCCGATTGCTCTCGAACCGTCGAATCAGGCCGCTGAGCGGATCGACGAATTCGATCGAACGCGCCAGTAAGCGAAGCGGATCTGAGTAGTCGTCGTCGGCGACCTCACGGAACGAGGGATAGAAATTGTCGCCGACGATCGGAATGCCCAACGAGCACAGATGAACTCGAAGTTGATGCGTCTTCCCGGTTCGCGGACGCAATCGATACAGGCCGTGGGCTCCGAACGTGTCGACGAGCTCGACGAGTGTTTCCGCGTTGGGCTCGCCCGGTACTTCTCGGGCCTGAAGAACGCCGCGCTCCTTGATGATTCGGCTGCGTACCGTCAGCGGGAAGTCGATGTCCCGGGAGCGTGGGGCAATCGCCTCGTACTGCTTGGTGATGGTGCGTTGAGCGAACAACTCCTGGTACGGCCGGCGGGCCTGCTGTCGCACGGTGAACACCAGAACCCCTGCGGTGAGCCTGTCCAGACGGTGCGCCGGGCTGAGCTCGGGCAGGTCGAATCGGCGGCGGAGCAGAACGAGGGCCGAGCGAGCGATGTATGCGCCGCGCGGAGTGGTGGCCAGAAAATGCGGCTTGTCGACGACGAGCAAGTTCTCGTCGCGATGGAGGACGTCGAGTGAGAACGGTACCGTCGGCTCCACCGGCGGGTCGCGGTAGAGGTAGATGTCCGCCCGCGGTCTCGCGACGGTCGTCGAATCGACGGGTACGCCTGCTGCGTCGACGATCTCGCCGCTCGCAACTTTCTCGGTCAGTCGGGCGGCGTCCTGCGGGAACCGGGCGCGCAGGTACTCGAGCACCGTCGCTCCGGTCGCGACCTCCGGCATCCGCACCCGAGTGGGATCGAGGCCGTCGCGCAACGGGAGGGGAGCGGCGGGCATGCACCGACTGTAATCGGTCTGGGCATGGAAACACCCCGGCCGGAAATTCCGGCCGGGGTGTGGTCTGCGGTGACACCGTTCGGGTTCTACCTAGATGGTGACAACCATCTTGCCGGTGTTCTCGCCCTTCATCAGGCCGATGAACGCCGAGGGGGCGTTGTTCAGACCGTCGACGACCGTCTCGTCGAATTCGACTGCGCCGCTGCCCAGCCACTCGGTCATCTTCGAGCGGAACTCTTCGGTCACGTGCGCGTAGGAGCCGACGATGAAGCCCTTGAGCGTCAGTTCCTTGCCGATGGCGAGGGCAAGGTTGCGCGGTGCCGGGGTCGGTTCGGTCGAGTTGTACTGAGCGATGGCTCCGCACATGGCAATTCGGCCGTACTTGTTCATCGAACCGATGGCGGCCTCGAGGTGCTCGCCGCCGACGTTGTCGAAGTACACGTCGATGCCGTCCGGTGCTGCCTGTCGCAACTGCTCGGCAACCGGGCCGTCGTGGTAATCGAACGCCGCGTCGAAGCCGAGCTCGAGCAGGCGAGCCACCTTCGCGGGGGAGCCGGCACTGCCGATGACCCGAGATGCGCCGAGGGCCTTGGCGATCTGTCCGACGAGCGAACCGACTGCGCCTGCAGCGCCGGAGACGAAGACGACGTCGCCCTCCTTGAACGAAGCGACTTCGGTCAGGCCTGCGTACGCCGTCGTGCCGGTCATTCCGAGCGCGCTGAGGTATGCGGACGCCTTCGCGGCCGAGAGATCGACCTTGCTTGCGCCCTTGGCGGGGACGACGGCGACATCGCGCCAGCCCTTACCGTGCAGAACGGCGTCGCCGACAGCGAAACCCTCGGCCTTGGATTCGATGATCTCGCCGACGGCACCGCCGTCGAGTGGGGCGTCGAGCTGGAACGGCGGGACGTACGACTTCACATCGTTCATCCGCCCACGCATGTACGGATCGACCGACATCACGATGTTGCGGACGAGGATCTGCCCGTCGGCGAGTTCGGGAAGGTCGACGACCTCCGCGCGAAAGTTGTCTTCCGTCGGCCAGCCTTCTGGGCGGGACGCGAGGTGAATTTCGTGTGCCTTCAAGGGATTTCCTCTACTCGTCTTCGGTGACTGTGACGGTGACGTCGATGTTGCCGCGGGTGGCGTTGGAGTACGGGCACACCTGGTGGGCCTTGTCGGCCAGGGCCTGGGCGTTCTCGCGGCTCAAATTGGGCAGGGTCACCTCGAGGGTGACGGCGAGCTGGAAGCCGCCCGCGTCGTTGGGGCCGATGTCGACACGAGCGCCGACGGCCGAATCGGTGACGTCGGCCTTGTCCTGACGAGCGACCATCTGCAGTGCGGAGTGGAAGCATGCGGCGTAGCCGGCGGCGAAGAGCTGCTCGGGGTTGGTGCCGTTGCCGCTGCCGCCCATGGCCTCCGGGATGGCGAGGTCGAGATCGAGCCGTCCGTCGGAAGTGCGGGCGTGGCCGTTTCGGCCTTCACCGGTGGCCAGTGCCTCGGCGGTGTAGATCGTCTTCATGATGCTCCTTCTGTCGTGCCGGAATCGGTGTGATGCAGAGCGCTCGTCAATGCGTCGAGCGACTCCTTGAGTTTGACGAGATCGTCGACGTTCATGCCGGTCTTCTCGGCCAGCTTTCGTGGAATGTCGAGTGCCTTTGCGCGCATGGCACTTCCGGTCTCGGTGAGGTGGATCTCGACCCGACGTTCGTCGGTGCTCAGGCGTCGGCGCTCGATGAAACCGAGGCCTTCGAGGCGCTTGAGCATCGGCGACAGCGTGCCGGTGTCGAGATCGAGTTCGGCGCAGATGTCCTTGACGCCGCGCCCGTCCCGTTCCCACAGCACCAGCAGTACGAGGTACTGCGGATACGTGACGCCGAGCTCGTCGAGCATCGGGCGATACACCGCGGTGGTAGCCCGCGATGCGGAGTACAGCGCGAAGCACACCTGACGGTCGAGTGCGAGTTCGTTGGTCACGTCAAGAACAGTAGTGCACGGTTAAGTTGTGCGCAACCTACCTGCTCGATGTGCATGGAACTTCGTAGTGGGCTACGAAGTCCCGTGCACATGGGGGTCAGCTCTGCAGGGCGCTCTTCAGGCCGTCGAGCACGATCGTTGCCGCCGTCGGGCCGGCATTGAGGTACCACGGGTCGTCGTCGACCCGCACGATGTGGTTCCCGGTTGCCGCGCTCATTCCGGTCCACAGCGGGTTGGTTGTGTACGACGCGGCGCTGGAATCGGCTCCGGCGTCCTGGCTCGATACGAACACCCAGTCCGCGTTCGCGAGCTGAATTTCCTCCTCGCTGAAATCCTGCGAGGTCTTGTCGAACTGCTGGCTTTCCGGGCGCGCCAGACCGGCATCCCAGGCGATGTAACCGGCAAACGACGGGACGCCGAACACTCGCGCTCGATCCGCGGTGAAGCGGACGAACGAGACCGTGGGTGCGCCGGTGTCGGCAAACGAATCACCCAGTGCCGCAGCGTCGGAGGCGAAGGTGTCGATGAAGGTCTGCGCCTGCTCGGTTCGGCCCAACGCGTCGGCGAGAAGGAGGAAGTCCTGCTTCCAGTTCACTCCAGTACCTTCGGTGAGCACGGTCGGCGCGATGGTCGAGAGCGTCGGGTAGATGTCCTCGGAGCCGGTCTTGTTCGCCAGGATGAGGTCGGGTTCGATGGCGGCGATGGCCTCGATGTCGACCTCCTGTCGGTTGCCGACATCGACGAACTGCGACATGCGATCCGCGTACTGCGGGAACGAGAAGCTGATGTAGTCCGGGACCAGTGCGGCGCCGTCCCCGTAGGCGACTCCGGTGGGTACGACGCCCAGGGTGAGAGCTGCGTCGAGCTGGCCGGTGGCGATCACGACGATCTTCTTCGGTTCGGCGGGGATTTCGGTCGAGCCTCCGAAGTGGCCGACCGTGCGGGGGAACACGCCGTCCGCGGCACCGGAACCCATGCCGTCGGGGATGCCGGTCGGGCCGGGGGCGTCGGTGGCCGCATCGGCTGTGACCGACGTCGACGCGGTGGAGGGAGTGGCCGTCTGCTCGGCGGTGCCGCCGCAGGCGACAGTGGTCAGTGCGGTGACCGCGGCGATCGTGGTGGCCAGGAGTAGACGTTTCACTTCGTTCTCTTTCACAGATCGGGCGTAGGCAGGTAAGCCTAGCCTGTACCTGGCGAACGAGGTGAGCGGAACTTCGTAGCAGGGGTCGAAGTTCCGCTCACCTGGGTCAGCGCAGCGCGGCCGCCGCCTGCACCATGTTTCTCAGCGACCGCTCGACCTCCGCCACGCCGCGGGTCTTGAGTCCACAGTCGGGGTTGACCCAGAGTCGTTCGGCAGGAACTGCTTTCAATGCCGCCCGCAGCGATTCGGTGATCTCGTCGACGCTCGGCACCCGCGGTGAATGGATGTCGTACACGCCGGGGCCGACACCGAGGTCGAATCCGATCGAGTTCAGGTCGTCGAGTACTTCCATGTGCGAGCGGGCCGCCTCGATCGACGTCACGTCGGCGTCGAGGTCGGCGATCGCGTCGATAATCTCACCGAACTCCGAGTAGCACAGATGCGTGTGAATCTGCGTGTGGTCGGACACGCCGGATGTCGAGATCTTGAACGATCGCACGGCCCAGTCCAGGTACGCCGCTGCGTCTTTCGAGCGCAGGGGGAGGAGCTCACGAAGGGCAGGTTCGTCCACCTGGACGATTCGAATACCCGCTGCCTCCAGATCGATCGTCTCGTCGCGAATCGCCAGGGCGATCTGGGCTGCGGATTCGGCCAACGGTAGGTCGTCTCGGACGAACGACCACGCCAGAATCGTCACCGGGCCGGTCAACATGCCTTTGACCGGCTTGTCGGTGAGCGACTGCGCGTACTCGGACCAGTGCACGGTCATCGGTTTCGGGCGCGAGACGTCGCCGTACAGAATCGGCGGCCGAACGCACCGAGATCCGTACGACTGGACCCAGCCGTTCGACGTGGCCGCGAAGCCACTGAGCTGCTCGGCGAAGTACTGCACCATGTCGTTTCGCTCGGGCTCGCCGTGGACCAGCACATCGAGGCCGATCTTCTCCTGCAGTGCAACGACATCGGCGATCTCGGATTGCATCCGGGATACGTATTCGGCGTCGTCGATCTCACCGGTGCGCAGGGCTGCCCGAGCGAGTCGAATCTGCGTGGTCTGCGGATACGAACCGATGGTGGTCGTCGGCAACGACGGCAAGTCCAGTCGCGCAGCCTGAGCCCGGCAGCGTTCCTCGGCCGGGGTGCGGTCGACGGAGATTCCCGCGTCGAGACGTGCCCGAACGGCCGCGTCGTGCAGACGAGGGTCGGTGCGACGAGTCTCGAGCGCGGCTCGGGCCTGCTCGAGCTCGGACGACACCGATTCGGTGCCCTCTCGCAGCGCCCTCGCGAGGACGGCCACCTCGGCAACCTTCTCGGTACCGAAGGCCAGCCAGGATCGGAGCGGATCGACGATGTCGGTCTCACCGTCGAGGGTGTACGGAACGTGCAGCAGAGAACACGAACTCGACACCGCGAGCGTGCCGGCACTACCCAACAGGCTCGCCAACGTTGCCAGCGCCTTGTCGAGATCCGTCCGCCAGATGTTGCGCCCGTCAACGACGCCCGCGACTATGTGCTTGCTCGCGAGCGCAGGTATCACGGCAACGTGCTCGACGGTGCCCGGCACCGTCAGATCGATCGACAATCCCTCGATACCGGTCGACGCGAGCACGGGCAGTACCGCACCGAGGTCACCGAAGTACGACGCCAGCAGTATGGCAGGCCTCGTCGACACTGCGCTCAGGTAGTCGTAAGCCTTCTTCGCACAGTCGATCTCGTGCTGCGTGCGGTCGGCCACGAGCGCAGGTTCGTCGAGCTGGACCCACTTCGCCCCGGCATCGGCGAGGTGTGTCAGCAGCTCCGCGTACAGCGGCAGAATCTCGTCGAGGCGGTCCAGTAGCGGGGCGCTGCTGCCGACTGCCTTTGACAGCAACAGGAACGTCACCGGTCCCAGGACGACCGGTCGAGCCGGGACATCGAGCGCGCGAGCTTCTTCGAGCTCGGCGAGCACCTTCTCGGGATGCAGTGAAAAGGTTGTCGCCGGGGAGATTTCGGGCACGAGGTAGTGGTAGTTGGTGTCGAACCACTTGGTCATCTCCAGTGGTGCGACGGTCTCGTTGCCTCGGGCGGCGGCGAAACAGCGGTCCAGCTCGCTGTTGATGCTCCGAACCCGCTCGGGTAGTGCGCCGAGCATGACCGCGGTGTCGAGCACGTGGTCGTAGTACGAAAAGGTGTTCACCGGAACGGAATCGAGTCCGGCAGCGACGAGTTCTCGCCAGGTGTTCTCGCGCAACGTCCGCGCGACGGATTCGAGTGCGGCTGCGTCGAGCGTTCCGGCCCAGTAGGATTCGACGGCTTTCTTCAGTTCTCGGTTCGGTCCGATACGGGCGGAACCGAGCACGGTGGCGGTGAATTCGATACTCACGGTAGTTCTCCAGGTGACTGCTGCATCGATGGCGCACCGCCTTCTCGGGCGCGCGAATCCCGGAGAGCCCCACGAGCAGCCGTACCAGGGTTACGCGCCCATTCCACGAGGCGGTGAACCGCTGCGCACGGCGTGCACAGCACAGACGGCAGGTATTCGGACTCGCGGGCACGTGGACGAACAGTCCACTCCTACTGGCCGTCGCTTCCCGAAGAGGCCTCTTCAGTGCTGTTGACGGCGGTCGTTCCTGCATACCGCTGCGGGACAGTCCCGGATTCTCACCGGGTTCCCTCTCACGACGCGCCGTACCGCACGCATCGCTTCGGCGCCGTGGTGAACTTCGGGGCTCCTCATGACCACCTGGCGAACCGACTGCAGGGACGAGCATAGATGCATCGACGAAGCGTCTGCTACGGTGCTCTCATGCAGCGCACGTATTTCTGGTTTAGCAGGCCGGCCCCGGGTGGGTCAGCCAGCGACGCCATGCGCTGAACTTCCACCCCACGAGCCGGATACAGACCGGCTCGAAGTGCGTGTGGAGCATGAGGAGCCGGCCTGGGAACAGGAACGCCCTCTCATGACACTCTCTCTCGACACCCCACCTCTCGACGATCAGCGGACCATCAGCATCAGTCCGTTGATCGCTCCGTCGGTGCTGCGCCGCGAGCATGCCGTCGACGACGCGATCTCGGCCACGGTCCGTACCGGCCGCGCCGGTGTGGTCGACGTGCTGGACGGCCGCGACGATCGGCTGATCGTCGTCGTCGGCCCGTGCTCGGTGCACGACACCGCCGCTGCTCTCGACTACGCCCGACGCCTCGCCGCCAAGGCATCCGAACTGGGCGATCGCCTGCACATCGTCATGCGCGTCTACTTCGAGAAGCCGCGAACGACGCTGGGCTGGAAGGGTTTGATCAACGATCCGCACCTCGACGGCAGCTTCGACATCAACGCCGGTCTGCGAGTGGGACGCCAACTGCTGCTCGACATTTCCGCGCTCGGTCTGCCGGTCGGGTGCGAGTTCCTCGACCCGATCACCCCGCAGTACATCGCAGACCTGGTCAGCTACGGCGCAATCGGTGCGCGAACGGCGGCCAGCCAGGTGCACCGGCAGCTGTGCAGCGCGTTGTCGATGCCGGTGGGGATCAAGAACTCCACCGAGGGGGACATCCAGGTTGCGGTCGACGGCACCCGCGCTGCCGCCGCGAGCCACGTCTTCCCCGGCACCGATCTCGACGGTCAGGCGGCTCTCATTCGCACCGTCGGGAACCCGGACTGCCACGTGATCCTGCGCGGCGGTGTCGACGGGCCGAACTACGACGCCGAATCGGTCGCCGATACCGTTGCGCGACTGCGTAAGTCGGGTCTGCCGGAGCGGGTGGTCATCGACGCCAGCCACGGCAACAGTCGTAAGGACCACAACAAGCAGGTCGACGTGGTCACCGACGTGGCCGCTCGGGTGGCGGCAGGCGAACACGGCATCGTCGGACTGATGCTGGAGAGCTTCCTGGTCGCGGGCCGTCAGGATCTCGAACTCGGCCACCGGGACGAGCTGGTGTACGGACAGTCGATCACCGACGCCTGCCTCGATTGGGACACGACGGCAACGCAATTGGACACGTTGGCCGCAGCGGTGGTGGAGCGACGGAACTCGATCACCGCTCGTTGACGAACCCGGCCCGTCAGCGAACCCCGCGCGGTCGGAACTGCACGCTGATGCGTGGGCCGATCGCGCGGGTCGACTTGGGAATCGCATGCTCCCAGGTGCGTTGGCACGAGCCGCCCATCACCACCAGGTCCCCGTGGGCCAGCGTGAACTTCAGCGACGTTCCGCCGCCACGCGGTCGAAGCATGAGTTGCCGTGTGGCACCCAGCGATACGATCGCGACCATGGTGTCCTCGGTGGCGCTGCGACCGATGTTGTCGCCGTGCCAGGCGACGCTGTCGGATCCGTCGCGGTAGTAGCACAGTCCGGCGGTGGCGAACGATTCACCGAGTTCGGTGCGGTAGTGATCGTCGAGCGCATCGCGCGCGTCGTACAGGGCTGCGTCGGGCCACCGTTCGCGCTCGGCGTAGAACCGAACCAGGCGCGGCACGTCGACCACGCGGTCGTACATCTGCCTACGTTCGGCTCGCCAATCGACGGCGTCCACCAGCGAATCGAACAGGTGGGTACCGGCCAACCAGCCCGGTCGAACGTCCACCCACGCCCCGAGCGTGAGTTCGCGGCGGGTGACGGATTGCAGCGATCCGACGCCACCGTCGTCGTCACCGAACAGGGAGCCTTGCATCGCGAGCGACATGGATCGACTGTATCGAACAGGTGTTCCCATTACCAGTGAGTGGCGGTATCGTGCCCGCATGGGATACGGAATTCAGGTTGTGGTCGACAGCTCGAACCCCCATGCGCTGGCGAAGTGGTGGGCGCAGACACTGGGCTGGCAGGTCGAACCCAGCAACGAGAGTTTCATCCGTGAGATGGTCGCCGCGGGTCACGCCCGCGAAGAGGACACGACCGTCTTCGAGGGCGTTCTGGTGTGGCGGGCGGGCGCCGGAATCTCGGATCCCGAGTCGCCCGGCAGTCCGCGGGTGTTGTTCCAATCGGTGCCCGAACCGAAAACGGTGAAGAACCGGTTGCACCTGGACATCCGCGTCGGCGACGAGCGCGAGACGGTAGTCACGCAACTGCAGGCCCGGGGTGCATCGGTACTGCATCGAGGACACCAAGGCCCCAGTGTCTGGATCACCATGACCGATCCGGAGGGCAACGAGTTCTGCGTCAGTTGAGCCGGTAAGCACCGGGAGTCTGGCCGGTCCATCGCTTGAAGGCCCGGCGGAAGGCACTGGGCTCGGAGAACCCCAGGCGGGTCGAGATGTCGTCGACGCCGTCGCCGCGACTGAGCCCGGAGATCGCCGCATCGCGCAGTACTTCTTCGCGCAGTTGGTTGATGGAGGTGCCCTCCTGCCGAAGAATTCGTCGCAGGTGCGGTGGGCTGATGTTGAGCATCGCCGCGATCTCGTCGGTTCCCGGTGCTCCACCTTTGAAACCGGTTTCCAGGGCGCGGCGGACCTGGCTCGACGCCGTGCTGTCGTAATCTCGAGACGAGAACAGTAGATTGGGCGACTCCGCGAGATAGTCCGCCAGCGTCGCCTCGGTCTGCACGATCGGTGCCCGCATCACTGCGCTGTCGAATTCCAGTGTGGCCAGATCGGTTCCGAACTCCACATGAGTGCCGAAGATGGCGTCGTACATCTTTCCCGCTTCGGGTCCCGGCAGCGGGTAGGGCAGCTGGACCGACAGAAGTTTGACCCGGTTGCCGATGAGCCACGCCGCGAATCGGTGCAGCAGAATCAACAGGAAGTCGGTCAGCAGTCGCTCGGCGAGTTCGTTTCCCTCCGGGCTCAGGTGGGTGGTGGGGGTGACGTGCACGGTCAACACCGTGGATTCCTCGGTTCGGTCCATCGTCATGGGGCGCACCGGAATCAGCACCCGCATGGTCTCGGACATCCGAACCAGCGCAGCCCACAGGTTCTCGGTGTGTATCAGCGTCTGGCACACCACGCGAAAGCTGCCGCGTCGCACCGGAACTGCGGCGAGGCCGAACAGTTCGTCGCCGGTCATCGCCCAGACCGCCTGGGTGAACGCGGTGACCTGCCGGGTGGTCAGGCGCTCCGCAGGATTGTCGAGGATGGTGGAACCGATGCCGGCCATCGACAGCGGGTAGGTCAGGTCCACCCCGCTCTTCGTCGCGAGGTCGACGGCCTGCCTGACGAAGTACGCCGGGATCGTCGGTTGCGCAGTCACAATTTTCGTAGCCTCTCGGCTGCGTCGGCGAGAACCTCGTCCTGCTTGCAGAAAGCGAAGCGCACCAATGATTTCCACGGACCCGGCTCGTCGACGAACGCGGTCACCGGAACCGCCGCCACGCCGACCAGGTCCGGGAGGGCACGGCAGAATTCGTAGGCGTCACCGCGCCCGATCGCCGCGATGTCGGCACAGACGAAATACGTTCCCGCGCTGTACTTCACATCTGCTCCTGCGGCGGCGAGCGCGGCCGAGAGCGTGTCCCGCTTGCGTTGCAGGCCGTCGCGCATCGTGGCTATCCAGGCCTGTTCGTGCTCGAGCGCGTAGGCCACGGCCGGTTGGAAGGGAGTACCGCCGACGAAACTCATGAACTGTTTGGCGGCGCGGACGGCGTCGATCAGTTCGGCAGGCCCCAACGCCCACCCCGTCTTCCACCCGGTGGCGTTGAAGGTCTTGGCGGCGCTCGACACGGTGACGGTTCGCTCGAACATCCCGGGCAGTGTCGCGATCGGCGTGTGTACGCGGCCGTCGAAGACGAGATGCTCGTAGACCTCGTCGGTGAGGACCAGCAGATCGTGTGCCACCGCGATCTCGGCGATGCGGATCATGGTGTCGCGGTCGAAGACCGTGCCGGTGGGATTGTGCGGGGAATTGACGATCAGCATGCGCGTGCGAGGCCCGATGGCGCGTTGGAGGGCGTCGGTGTCGACGGTCCACCCGTTGCCGTCGGCGACCAGCGACACGGCGGTCCGGGTGGCACCGGCGAGAGCGATGGCGGCGGCATAGGAGTCGTAGAACGGCTCGATCAGCAGGACGTCGTCGCCCGGCTCGATCAGACCGAGGAGGGACGCCGAGATCGCCTCGGTGGCACCGACGGTGACGAGTATCTGCGAATCGGGGTCGTAGCTCAGACCGAATCGCGCCGACCGGTCCTCGGCGATGGCAGCGCGCAGCACCGGCATGCCAGGGCCGGGGGAGTACTGATTGAGGCCACTGGCGATGGCCTGGCGCGCGGCTTCGAGCATGGCGGGTGGGCCGTCGGTGTCGGGGAAGCCCTGCCCGAGGTTGACGGCATTCTTCCGGACGGCGAGCGCGGTCATCTCGGCGAAGATCGTCGATGCGAACGGGCGCAACCGTGCCACTGTGCGCGAGGGGAACGACTCGGACATTCCTGCAGCGTAGTTCACAGACGGCAGCCGGTCGTTCGCCCTGCGTCTGTACTGTGCCTGTCATGCAATTCGGATTGTTCGTGCCACAGGGGTGGCGTCTCGATCTCGTCGGTATCGATCCTTCCCGGCAGTGGAGTGCGATGCGCGACCACGCGCTCGCCGCCGAGGCCGGTCCGTGGGAATCTCTGTGGGTCTACGACCACTTCCATACCGTTCCCACCGCGACCGACGAGGCCACGCACGAGGCCTGGTCGCTGATGTCCGCGTTGGCCGCGTCCACCTCGCGGATCAGGCTCGGGCAGATGTGCACGGCGATGGCGTACCGCAACCCGGCCTACCTGGCCAAAGTTGCTGCCACCGTGGACATCGTGTCGGGCGGCCGCGTCGAGATGGGCATCGGCGGCGGCTGGCACGAGCACGAGTTCCGAGCCTACGGCTACGGATTTCCCTCTGCCGGAGAACGATTGGGCAGGCTCGACGAGGGCGTGCAGATCTTCAAGCAGGCATGGACGGCCGGCGAGGTGTTCCTCGACGGAAAGTACTACGAGATCGACGGTGCAGTGGTGCGACCCCTGCCGTTGCAGGAGGGCGGCATCCCGCTGTGGATCGCGGGTGGCGGCGAGAAGGTCACCCTGAAGATCGCCGCGAAGTACGCCGACTACACCAACTTCGACGGAACCCCCACCGGTTTCGCCACCAAATCCGCTCTGTTGCGTGAACATTGTGCAACCGTGGGTACCGATTTCGACGCCATCGTCCGCTCGGCGAACTACAACGTCGCCATCGGTGCAACCGAGGCCGAGGTGGAAGACCGACTGTGCGCCCTCGAAAGCCGCCTGACCGAGTACGTGGGTGCCGAGAAGGCGCACAGTGCCCTCGACGCGTACCGCGGGATGCCCGCAGTGGGAACTCCTGAGCAGATCGTCGAGAATCTGACGGCGCTCCAGGAACAAGGGATGACGTACGGCATCTTCTACTTCCCCGAAGCGGCGTACGACCGGTCCGGTATCGAACTCTTCGAGCGCGAGGTGATCCCCGCCCTGGCCTAGGCCGGGGATGCGGTTCGATTCAGCGCAGGTCGTCGGGAAGATCCGCAGGATCGATGAGCAACTGTTGGTTCTTGGCGGTGCGGACCTTCTCCGACAGGCCGATGTTGGCGTGCAGCAACGCCCACTCGCCCTCGGTGATCTCCTCGACTGCCCGCGCGATGACCCCCGGATCGGTGGTTCCCCATGCGATGGGCATCGCCGTGGCCAACTGCCACGTTCGCCCACCGGTGTTGCGGCCACGGTCCGCGAGAACCGACACCGCAGGTACCTGAGCGCCCCGCTCGACGGCGTGGCCGGGAAGCGTGCGCACGACGCGGGTGATCAACACGTAGTGCGGCTCGTCCACCTCCGGCTTCGCGATGTCGATCAGAGCCAGCAGTATCGCTCCACTCGGTAGCTTCTCGGCCACCATCGCCGGCACCAGATCGCCTGCAGCATATTGCGATTCGATGGAACCCATCTTTCGGGGTGCCCACAGCATCACCCAGAGCGAGGTGGCCGCACCGATCAGGAACACCGCGCCGAGGATGTACGACCACGGAGCGGCGATCCAGATGAACCAGGCCCCGAGCGCGATGAGGAACACGGCGGTCAGCGCTGCGGAGGAACGCAGCCGACGAAGCTCGGTGAACGTCTCGTTGACCGACTTCGCGTGGGCTACGTCTACAGGGAACTCGAACTTGCGCACAGAGGTATTCCTAGCACGGTCCCGAGTGGACCCGACGTCTCAGATCGCCGGACCGAGCAGATCGTCCGCGTCGGTGATGCGGTAGGCGTAGCCCTGTTCGGCGAGGAAACGCTGACGGTGGGCTGCGTACTCGGCGTCGAGGGTGTCGCGGGAGACCACCGAGTAGAAATGCGCCTGACCGCCGTCGTGCTTCGGCCGGAGCAGTCGGCCGAGGCGCTGCGCCTCTTCTTGCCTGGAGCCGAACGTTCCCGAAACCTGAACTGCCACAGAGGCTTCCGGAAGGTCGATCGAGAAGTTCGCCACCTTGCTCACCACGAGCGTCTGGATCTCGCCCTTGCGGAACGCGTCGAACAGCACCTCACGCTCCTTGTTCTTGGTCGAGCCCTGAATGACCGGAGCGTTCAGCGCCTCACCGAGCTCGTTCAACTGATCGAGATACGCGCCGATGACCAACGTCGGAGCGTCCTGATGTTTGGCGAGGATCGACTTCACGACGGCGATCTTGGTGTGCGCCGTCGAGCACAGCTTGTAGCGCTCCTCGGGCTCGGCGACGGCATAGGACATGCGCTCGGCATCGGTGAGGGTGACGCGAACCTCGATGCACTCGGCAGGCGCGATCCAGCCCTGTGCCTCGATGTCCTTCCACGGAGCGTCGTACCGCTTGGGTCCGATCAGCGAGAAGACGTCGCCCTCGCGGCCGTCCTCGCGGACGAGGGTCGCGGTGAGGCCGAGGCGTCGACGGGACTGCAGATCGGCGGTCATGCGGAACACCGGCGCGGGGAGCAGGTGCACCTCGTCGTAGATCACCAATCCCCAGTCGCGGGAATCGAAGAGCTCCAGGTGCTTGTACTCACCCTTGGTGCGACGCGTGATCACCTGATACGTGGCGATTGTCACAGGGCGAATTTCCTTGCGCTCTCCCGAATACTCGCCGATCTCGTCCTCGGTGAGCGAGGTGCGTGCGATGAGTTCGCGCTTCCACTGCCGACCGGCGACGGTGTTGGTGACCAGAATCAGCGTGGTCGCCTTCGCTCGGGCCATCGCGGCTGCGCCGACCATCGTCTTGCCGGCACCACAGGGCAGTACCACCACTCCCGAGCCACCGGCCCAGAACGAATCGGCCGCCATCTCCTGGTAGTCGCGCAACGTCCAGTTGCCGCCCTCGGTGTCGAGCTCGATGGGGTGAGCTTCGCCGTCGACGTAGCCGGCGAGGTCCTCGGCAGGCCAGCCGATCTTGAGCAGCATCTGCTTGACGTGGCCGCGTTCGGACGGATGCACGATCACCGTGTCCTCGTCGACCATCGCGCCGAGCATGGGTGCAATCTTCTTGTGCCGCATCACCTCTGTGAGCACGGCGCGGTCCAGACTGATCAGGACCAGACCGTGTATCGGGCTCTTGACCAACTGCAACCGGCCGTAGCGCGCCATGGTGTCGACGATGTCGACCAGCAGCGGTTGCGGCACCGCGTAACGCGAGAAGTTCACCAGCGCGTCGACCACCTGCTCGGCGTCGTGGCCCGCGGCACGGGCGTTCCACAGGGCCAGCGGGGTGATGCGATAGGTGTGCACGTGCTCGGGGGCACGTTCGAGCTCCGCGAACGGTGCGATGGCCGCCCGCGCTGCGCCCGCGAGTTCGTGATCGACCTCGAGCAACAGCGTTTTGTCGGACTGGACGATCAGCGGGCCGTCGGTCACGGTTCCTCCTAGAGACATCTGCTGCGCCCGAAAGAGCGCAACTTCTCCATTGTCCACAGGTAGGGGCGCGCGTGCACGTGAGCCCGGTCTACTCGACCAGTGCGACCGAGGTGATGCGATGCAGGGTGAAGCGTCGAACCCCACCGGTTGCGGGGTCGAACGCGTCGAGTTGGCCGCCGCCGATGCTGATCGGATCGACGATGCGATGGGTGGCCACGCCCTGGGCGTCGACGTAGCCGATGCTCACGCTCCGTTTGACCTTCGCCGCGGTCTGCAGCAGCGTCATCGTCGCGGTGCTGCTGGCCCGAGATCCGTCGGCGCGCACCACCGCGCCGCCGTTGCCTGCCGCTCTGTCGGCTGCGCGCATTCCACGCACCAACGAACCCAGCTGTTCCTCGGTCGGGACGGCCGGAGTGCGGAACGTCTGGCGTGGCCGCCTGGCCGATACCCTCGACCCGCGGGCACGCAGATCGACGATGGTGCCGGACGAGTCCTCGCCCGCAGGCGCGAATCCCGCCCCGGCCAGGACCGTGAGCACCTCGGCGAGCGGGGCCTGTGAGATCGCGACGGTCGGAGCCAGTGCCCTCAGGGCCAGGGATTCGGCTGCCGGCGACGCCATCACCTCGGCCAGCAGGGCCGGGTCCTCGCATCGAACGAACGACGCGGCGACGCCCGCTCGTAGGCGGCCGTGCCGACGAGCCACGTCGTCGATCAGGTAGGTCAGGGCCTGGGGTACCGGCGTTCGCGAGTGGGTGGCGAACAACGAGTGCAGTTCGGAGGCGGTCAGTCCGACGTCGAGGGCGCGGCGCAGGCTGGTGTCGCTGATCCGGTACATCGTGGCTGCGCCCGCGGACTCCACGTCGGCGACCAGTTCGATTCGATCCTGTAGTTCGGGTTCGAGGGGTCCGGGTGCCACCAGGGTGAGGTCGGCCTGCACCAGGACGTAGTCGATGGGCTCGGGAAGCGTCGCGCGCATGTCGGCCTCGGCGTTGCCGTCGTGCAGCAGGGAGCGTCCCGGGGTCGAGATCGCCCCGCGGGCGACGATGCCGAGAGCCGTTGCTTCGGCGAGAACATGTCCGACGGGGGTGACGCCGAAGCGTCCCGACCACCGGGGTCGACGCCACGCCAGGGTGCGGGCGAGATCGGCGGGCTGCGCTGCGTGTCCGCTGCCGAGTTCGGCGAGCAACTCGAGAATCATCCGTCGATCCCGGGGCGCGGCCGGGGATCGGACTTCGTCGGACAGGGCGGCGATGGGCTTGTCGTTGGGGTCACGCATCCCGATGACCCACGGTGCCCGTGGCACTTCGAGCCAGGCGGAGGCGAGGGTGTGCCAGCGGGCAGCGGGGGCCGCGGTGAGCCACGCGTCGACGGCGGGTGTGGGTGCCCAGTAGTCGTCGCCGTTGTCGGACGCAGGCACCGGGTCCGGTGTTCCGCTCGAGATGAGATGGGCGGCGGCCAGCAACTCGACGAGGATGCTCACTCGATCGTCGTCGAGGCCGGTGGCCTTGGTGATCTTGCGGAGCTCGCGCACTCCGAGGCCGCCGGCCTTGAGGGCGGGTGCAGGCGAGGCCGACAACGCCTCGATCACGGCTACGCAGTGTCGGTTCAGCTCCAGTGCCTCTCCCGCGGCAGCGGCGTCGACATCGGTGAGCGAATAGGTGCTGGTGGCGAGCTTGGGTTCGGCGAGCGAGCGTGGGTCGGACATCGGTTCGCCGCGCAGGATCTGCCCGACCTGGACGGGAAGCTCGACGGTTTGCTCGTCCAACCAGATCAGTAGGCCTGCGGCGAGCAGCTTCTGGACGGGTCGATCGGGCGGTGTTCCCGGTGCGGCGTCTCGGGTGCGGCCGGTCGGGGACGATCTGGCGAGGGTGTCGAGAAGGCTGCGTTCGCCGTCGCCGAGCTCGGCCAGAGCCGCGGTGATGTGTGATTCGGTGAGGTTGTCGACCGGGTCGAGTGCGCGGCCGATGCGCCACGGCACCGCGTCCGCCGCGGTGGCGCTGATTCGGAAGCCGGCTGCATCGCCCCACACCAGCAGGCGTTCGCGCAGCTGGGCCAGTGCCCTGTCCACGCTCTTGGCCGGTGCGCGTTTGGCGACCACTGCCAGCAGCGCGGCGCGAGTGACGGGTCGTTCGTACGCTTCCTCGATGGCGAGGATCTCGAGGATCGTCAGGGCCAGGGTGTCGAGGGTGTCCGCGGTGTGCAGGATCGATCGGCGCTGCTCGGCCCGTCCGGCCAGCACGGCCAGGGATGCGGGCGGCGGCGCGGTCAGATCCGGACGCAGCGACATGGCCTTGATCAGCTCGGCGTCGCTGCGAGCTGCGATCCATTGCGGCAGATCAGGAGGCGTGTCGGTGTGTCGGTGCGCAGTCGTGTCGGTCATCGTCTATCAGATTAGAGACCTGGGCTGGTGCTCGCCGCAGGGCAGGTGTCAAAATGGGCCCATGGTGAACAAGTCGAAGAAGCCCTATGTCGATCCAGGCTGGCCGGACACCGCTCGCGGTGACCACGCGGTGACCGAACTCTCGTCCGCTCGATCGGGTGGCTTGTCACCCTTCGGCGAGGACACCGAGTTCCCGCTGCCCGTCGAAGACCTGCCCTATGCCCACCCGGTGACCGTGGTCAATCGCTGATTGCGGACCTCGAACACGAAAAAGCCCCCGACGATCGTCGGGGGCTTTTCTCGTACGAGCTCGAACTGCCGTGCAGCCTACTGGGGCAGGAATGCCTTGTTGGCCTGGTAGAAGTTCACGATCTGCGGATCGAGCTGGATGCCCTGAGCCGCGTTCTGCACGAACGCTGCGATCTGCGGATCGTTGGTGATGTTCTGGACGGCGGTGACGATGCCTTCGACGACCTCGGCCGAGCTGTCCACGGCCGGGATGGACGTCAGGTCGGGGAGAGCGGGAACCTCCGGTGCCTTCGGGGTGACCGGAACGCTGCGCTCGGTGGGCGCGCTGTTCAGGCCGAGGCTCGAGGAGCAGGACGGCCATGCGCCCCAGCCCTGCGAGTCGAGGACCTTCTCCGCCACTGCGATCTGCTCTTCGCGGCTGGCCTGGTTGGCCGTGGCCGCGTACTGCTGGCCGCCGTGTGCGTTCCAGGTGCTGGGGGAGAACTGCAGCCCGCCCTGGAAGCCGTTGCCGGTGTTGATGCCCCAATTGCCGCCGGCTTCACACTGTGCCAGGCGGTCCCAGTCGGAATCCGGTGCCGCGTTGGCGGTGCCGGTGAAGGCGATGCTCGCGGTGCCCATGATGGCTCCGGTGACTGCGACCTTCGCGACGGTTTTGCCAGTGGTGCTCGGCTTGCGATGACGTCCGCTCATACGAGTTGAAATCCTCTCCACACGCGCCTGCGAGGTCAGCTGTCGGGTTCGGGCTGAGAGGTAGCCCGGCCTTTTCGCTCACTCCTCGGAGTGAGCAATTGGGCTTAACCCCAAGGGAAGTCGGGGCGGCTTCGTGAGCCGCTACAACTTCCCGGTTGTCCGTGGAGGACGTGGGTCCCCCGTCCTCGTCCCCTGGGTGATCGTCGAGGGTGTTCCGGTTCCCGCGGGACGAGGTTTGGCGCTGCGGGTCGGAATTCGGCCGAACTTTCCGGCCGCTGCTGACCGTACTGAAATTCCCGCCTTACGTCACTATTTGGTAACTGTCGATTTCGGGGCGTCGTCGAGAGCGCATTTCGTACCTGTTTCGGGTCTCTCGAGTCGGCCCAGCTAGTGGACGTGCCGGGCATTGAACCCCTGTCCGTTGCCTGTCCGTTACCCGAGCGTGATGTGATGGAAGTCACATCGGTGTCGCCTCGTTCGAGAGGTCACCGAACGGCAACGATGTCCTTGCCGAGGGGCATGAGGGATACGGGAATCATCTTGAGGTTCGCGATCGCCAACGGGATGCCGATGATGGTGATCGCCATCGCGAGCGCAGTGAGCACGTGAGTCAGGGCCAACCACCAACCGGCCAGAATCAGCCAGAGCACGTTCCCGATGAGCGCGCCCGATCCGGACCCCGGCTTGTCGACGATCGTCGACCCGAACGGCCACAGCGCGTAGACGCCGATGCGGAACGACGCGATCCCGAACGGGATCGTCACGATGAGGATGCACAGCAGCAGTCCGGCGAGGAAGTAGCCGAGCGCCAGCCACAGGCCGCCGAAGACCAGCCAGATGATGTTCAGAATCAATCGCATGGTCAGCGCGCCCGTCGTCCGGATGCCAGCGCGTACACCAGTGCCAGCAGGAAGCCGGTCGGCGCGGAGAACATGGCCGTCAGATACAGCCCCAGTGGGGGCTTGGCGTCGGAGAAGATCGGAAACATCAGGATCGCGACGATGGCGACGAGGCCGATCGCGAACAGGGTCAGCGCGATGCGCAGCAGGGCGGTGCTGCTCTTACGGGTCGTTGTGTCCACGTACCCCACGGTAGTGCGAAGCGGGGCGCTGTGAGGAGCACGGTGCGGGAACAACTCGAATGCTCTATCCGGGCTCACCGCGCTAGACTGAAGTATTCGCGTCCTACGTTCTCGTGGGGCGCGAAACTTGTGCGGGCCGACCATCGGTCCCACGACCAACGCAACTAACGACAGCAACAGATGAACGGGTGAGCTCAGTGCCGACCGGCAAGGTGAAGTGGTACGACGTCGACAAGGGATTCGGATTCCTCTCGCAGGAGGAAGGCGAGGACGTCTACGTGCGTTCCTCGGCGCTGCCCGAGGGCGTCGAAGGCCTCAAAGCCGGCCAGCGGGTCGAGTTCGGGATGGCCGCGGGCCGCCGCGGACCGCAGGCACTGAGCCTGAAGGTTCTCGAGCCCGCACCGTCGGTGCGTCAGAACACCGGCAGCACCCGCCGCGAACCCGTCGAGCGCAAGCACACACCCGACGAACTGCACGGGATGGTCGAGGACATGATCACGCTGCTCGAAGCGACCGTGCAGCCCGAGCTCCGCAAGGGCAAGTACCCGGACCGCAAGATCGCGCAGCGCATCTCCGAGGTGGTCCGGGCCGTCGCCCGCGAGCTGGACAGCTGATCCCGGGAACGAACTACGGGCGCGTGCCGATCGACCAGATGGCGTGGCTGACGAAGCCCTCCTGATTGGTGTCGGTGTCGATGATGCCGGTGGGCAGACGAATTTCGATCCCCAGCAGGGTCCGGTCGCTGTCGTCCGTGGTGGGCACCGTGACGCTGAGCCTGGTTCCGGGTTCGTTGAACTCGCTGTCCTCGACGACGTTCCCGCTGTCGTCGCCGTAGACCCGGGCCAGCACCCACGGCGCCGAGTAGACGGCCTCGGGGAGTGAGAGCTGCACCGTCGGGGCCTTGCCGACCTCGATTTCGGTCGTCTCGCCGACATTGGTGCACAGCGGGTCGGTGACGGCGCAGTACAGGTACGGCTCGACCTCGACGGCCCGGCCGTTGGCGTAAGCGGAGACGGTCGGTTCCTTCTCCGGTGCGTTCCCGATCAACAGTGCGAGGACCGCGACGAACGCAGCGGCGACGACGAACAGACCAGCGACGGTCAGGGCGGCGATCTTCTTGGTACGGGGAGCGAGATTCACTTGGTCACGTTTTCGCCGAAGGAACCGTCGGACACTTCTTGTTCGACGTGGTCGGGGCGGTTGCCGCCGAAGCCGGGCAGAAGCGATCTGCCGCGGTAGGTGAGGAATGTCTGCACGAGCCCGATCGTAAGCAACACCGAGACCACCGTGAAACCGAGCCAGTACTCGGTGGGGAGCAGGACGCCGAGCGTGCCGCCGAGGACCCAGCACAGCTGCATGACGGTCTCCGAGCGGCCGAATCCCGACGCGATCGATTCCGGCGGCAGGTCGGCCTGCAGCGATGCGTCGAGGGAGACCTTGGCGAGTGCGCTGGCGCTCGACGCGACGAGCGCGGCCACCGCCGCGGTCAGCAGGCTGTCGGTGATGGCAGCGACCACGGCCACCACGGTCACGGCGATGGTGCATCGCAGGACGACCAGGGACGGCCGACCGAGCTTGATCCTGGCACCGAGCGCGTTGCCCGAGAAGTTGCCGAGACCGGCGGCGGCCCCGACGAGTCCGAGCATCGCAGCCTGCTGAAGCGGCTCGTGTTCGGTACGGGACTTGGCGACGAACGCGATGTAGAGCGTGAGGAACCCGGTGAGAACCCGGATGGTGCCGTTGCCCCACAGACCGACGATGACCGCGCGGCCGAGGGGCTGTCTGCGGTTCTTGGTGCTGCTCGACGTCGGCGGGGCCGAGACCGTGCGGCGGAGGTTCTCGGTCGGGGCACCGCTTCCGGCGTAATCGCGTCCACCGTGCTGATCGGCGTGGTAGCTCAGGGTCGCGGGCACTTCGCCCTCGGTGATCTCGACCCAGGACGGGATGCGCATGCTCAGATAAGCGCCGAGCACGGTGATCGCGGCGACGAACCACAGGGCTCCCGGTGAACCTGCGACGAACGCGATGCCGCCGGCGAGCGCGCCGGCAGCGATGGTGCCACCGAGCAGACCGAACACCGTCAGACGGGAGTTGACGCGAACGAGGTCGATCTCCGGCGGCAGTACTCGCGGCGTCACCGCGCTCTTGAGCACCGCAAAGGACTTGCTCAGGACGAGCATGCCGAGCGCGGCCGGATACAACACCCAGCTGTCGAAGTTGAACACCAGCACCACCGCCAACACGGTGCGCAACCCGAACGAGGTGGCCAGCGCGATGCGACGGCCGTGCTGCAATCGGTCGAGCAGTGGCCCGATGAGCGGCGCGATCAGCGCGAACGGTGCGATGGTGATGACGAGATACAGCGCGACCTTGGTCTTGTCCTCACCGGTGGCAGCCGAGAAGAAGAGCGTGTTGGCCAATGCGATCGCCAGGGCGGCGTCCGAAGCGAAGTTCGCCATGGTGGCGTAGGTGAGTGCGGTCAGACCGGACTTGTCGGCACCGTCCGCCTTCGCGGCTCGCTGGAAGGACGCGATGCCCTTGCCGGTCAGCTCGCGGCCGCGCATGGCGGCGACGCGGGTGACGGTCAGCTTCTTGGGCATCGGCGGCGGCTTGCGTGCGCCGGCCCTGCCACGCGCGGCAGTGATCTGCTCGGTCCGCGGCGGGTGCAACGGCGGCAACGGCTGACGCCGACTCGGCACATGGGTGGACGTCAGGGGAACAGCGGGTGGGTAGTTCGCCAGACCGGGGTGCTCGGTGGGGTCAGGAGCGGAGCCTGCGGAGTGACCGGTGGGGTCGGGAGCGGAGCCTGCGGAGTGACCGGTGGGGTCGGGAGCGCCGTTGCGCTCGGGGTCGTCCGCACCCGGTGGGGTGTGGGGGAGACGTGGATCGGTCACGGGTCAATTCTGTCCTACCGGCGCGGTATCGGTGAATCGCACCTCGAAGATCTTGGGCCAGTATTTGCCGGTCACGAGGAACCGGTCGGTGCCGGGGATCTGTGCGATGCCGTTGAACACGTCGGCACCGCCTCGTTCGGTGGCCGACATCGAATTCCACAGTGGGGTGCCGTCGATCACGGCGGTCACCGCGCCGGTCGCGGGATCGATGCGCATGATGTCGAACGTCTGCCACACGTTGGCGTACACCGATCCGTCGTCGGCGCATTCGAGTTCGTTCAGTCGCTCGACCGGATTGCCGTCGAGCGTGACGTTCACGGTGGACTCGACGTCGAACGACGTGGGATCGCGGAAGGTGAGGGTGGACGAGCCGTCGCTCATCACGAGGCGGTCGTCCGGTGTCTGCGTGCACAGCCCCCAGCCCTCGCCGTCGTAGTTCACCCGGCGTCGCTCGGCCAGAGTGTTCGGGTCTCGGGCGATCGCGACGCCGTCCTGCCAGGTGATCTGCCACAGGGTGTCGCCGTCGACGGTGATGCCTTCGCCGAACAGGTCGGCCGGCAGATCCACGCGATCGAGTTCGGTCATGGTCTCGAGCGAGGTCCGCCTGACGAACGAAGAGCCTTCCAGTCCGGTGCCCTCGTAGAGGACGTCGCCGTCGATCTCGAAGCCCTGGGTGAATGCGTCGTCGCCGCGGTCGTATTCGCGCACGATCTCTGTCGTCAGGGCCGGAACCGAGTCGGAGGTCACCGGGGCCGGCTGCGTCGACGACGAGCAGGCGGACACAGCCAGCAGCGAGGCGACGATGGCGGCGTAGGTGCGAGCGCTGGCGGTCATTGCACCCATGATGGCAGCCCGAACTGGGCGTCACCGAGTCGATGCGGCAAACTGAATGTGTGAGTTTCGTATCTTCTCCAGAGCTCGATTCCATCCGCCCCGTCTTGGCCGATGCCGTGGACCTCGCGCGGCAGGCTCTGCTCGACCTGGGAGAGGGCGGTGTCGGGGAGTACCTCGGGGTCACCGCTGAGGACGCCAGTGCGGCCACTCACCGGTTCGCCAGCGATCTCGAGGGGTACCGAGGATGGCAGTGGGCCGTCGTGGTCGCCGCCCCGGAGGACGCGGACCACGCCACGATCAGTGAGCTGGTTCTGCTTCCTGGCCCCGATGCTCTCGTGGCTCCGTCCTGGGTGCCGTGGGACGAGCGCATCCGTCCCGGCGACCTGGGACCGGGCGATCTGCTCTCTCCGCGTCAGAACGATCCGCGGCTCGTGCCGGGGTACATGGCATCCGGTGACCCTGCGATCGACGAGGTGGCAGGCGAGATCGGTCTGGGCCGAACACAGGTCACCAGCCTCGAGGGACGCCTCGACGCTGCCCAGCGGTGGCACGACGGTGATTACGGTCCCGATACCGAGATGGCCAAGGCCGCGCCGTCGACCTGCGGGCTCTGCGGCTTCTATCTCCCCATCGCCGGCTCGCTGTCGGCCGCATTCGGGGTGTGCGGCAACGAATTCGCCGCCGACGGACGCGTGGTGCACGCCGAGTACGGCTGCGGTGCGCACTCCGACACCGAACTCCCCACCGGGGCCGGATCGCCACAATTCGAGCCGTACGACGACGCAGCACTCGACGTCATCGCAACGCCGGTTCCCCCGGTGAAGCCGGCCGACAGCGTCGAGACAGCCGACAGCGTCGAGACAACGGACAGCGTCGAGACCGCCGACAGCGTCGAGACAACGGACAGCGTCGAGACCGCCGACAGCGTTGAGACCGCCGACAGCGTCGAGACAGCGGACTCTGTCGAGACAATTGAATCGGCCGATACGGTCGAGACGACCGACACCGTCGAGACGACGAAAGTCACCGAGGCTGCCCCGGTAGAGTCCGCGGCTGCCGATCTCGTTGCGTCCGACGAGGCCGACACAGTGGCCGATGATGCCACGACCAACACCGATCGCGCTGCGCAGGAAGAGGATTCGGCATCTCCGAGCTGATCGATCCGTTCGATACCGGGTCGTTGCGGGAGTCTGTTCTCGCGGCGTGGGGCTCGTCGCCCACCCGGCTTCGGGAGGATTCGGCGTCCGAGTCCGATCTGGTGCGCGGGGGCTACCGCGACCGGCTGTTGACCGAGCTCGCGCAGAACGCAGCGGATGCTGCCCGACGCGCCGGTGTCCCGGGTCGCATGGCGGTCTGGACCGATCACGCCGGTGCCGTCCATGTGGCCAACACCGGTGCTGCGCTGGATGTTTCGGGTGTGCATGCGTTGACCGCCTTGAGGGCGTCGGGCAAGACTGCTGCGGATTCGGGCGTCGGACAGTTCGGGGTCGGGTTCACCGCCGTGCGGTCGGTGTCCGACGAGATCGAGGTGCGATCCCGCAACGGCGGCGTGATGTTCAGCGCGCATCGCACGCTCGAGGCGCTGCGTGAGCGAGACATGCGTACGCCCGACACCGGCGTGCCGGTGCTGCGGCTCGCGTGGCCGGTCGCCGTCCCGCCCACCGATGGGTTCGACACCGAGATCGTGCTGACGGTGCGAGCCGACGCGGCAGCGAATTCTGTCGCCGCGGGCTTCGCGGACGAGGCGGTCGACCTGCTGCTCGAACTGGAGGCGCTGAACTCCATCGAGATCGATGGTGTCGTGATCGACTGCGTCAGAACGACACTCGATGACAGCAGCGCCGAGATCACGATCGGATCGCGAACTTGGCGGCAGTTCGTCACCCCGGCGGCGCGCTGGCTCGCTCCGGTCGTCGACGGTGTGCCCGTTCCCTCGCCGCCCGACGTCTTGCGCGCGCCGACTCGCTCGGACGAGCTGATGTCGTTGCCCGCGTTGGTCATTGCCGATGTGCCGATGCAGCCCGATCGGCGGCGCGTGTTGCCGGGTGTCTCGTTCGACGCGGTAGCGCACGGGTACCCGGACTTCGTGGCCTCGCTGCCTCCCGGGTCGAGGGCGTCGTTCGTACCCGAAGTCGGATTCGCGCGCAGTGAGGTCGACGGCGCACTGCGTGAACTGATCTTCCGTCGATTGTCCAGTGCGCCATGGCTTCCCGGTGCCGACGGACGTGACCTCGGGCCCGAGCAGGCGAACGTCATCGCGGACGCCACCGAGGAACTCGTCTCGGCGCTGGTCGACGTCGTACCGAATCCGGTCGACGCGTCGCTGTCGGGTGCGCGGCATGCATCGGCGCTGTCGGCGGTGGGTGTGCGCCGGATCGGGTTGGCGAGGCTGGCGGAGATGGTCGGTGGGCTCGATCGCGAGCCGAGTTGGTGGCGGCGAGTGTACGACGCCTTGACCCCGCTCGTGGTCGATGGCGTGGCTGCGGAAGAGCTTGCCGCGCTGCCTGTTCCGCTCGCAGACGGTCGTACGGTGACCGGCCCGCGCACGACGGTGATCGGCTCCGATGCCTCTGCCGCGGTCACCTGGGTCCGGCTGGTGCATCCGGACGCGGTGAGTTCGCTGCTCACACGCTTGGGTGCTCGGGAGGCGACTGCGACCGAACTGCTCAGCGACCCGGCACTCGAGGCGGCTCTGGACGATCTCGACTGGGACGAGAGCGAGGAGGTCGACCGGCTGGTCGATGCCGTGCTCGCGCTGGCGGGAGAGGCGGGTGAGCTACCGAGTTGGCTGGGCGGCCTGCCCCTCGCGGACGACGAGGGCGAATTGCGCAGCGCCGACGAATTGTTGCTTCCCGGAGCGCCGTTGGCGGATCTGCTGGTTCAGGACTCGCCGTTCGGTGTTCTCGCGTCCGCGGTGGTGGACAGGTTCGGTGAGCGTGCGCTGCGTGCAGTGGGAGTCGGGTGGGGATTCTCGGTGGTGCGTGACGAGCTGCCGACCGGGCCTGATCACGATCTCGACGACGAGGCGGCGTGGTGGTCGAGTCTGTCCGATGAGCCGGAGACACTTCTCGCGGTCCGGGATCTCGACCTCGTTCGATCTGACGCATGGACCGAGGCCCTGACGGTGCTACTCGACGATCCCGTTACCTGTGCGGCACTGGTCGATCGTGAGGGCTACACCGCGTGGTGGCTCAGGCGTCATGCACGACTGCACGATTCGCGTCCGATCGAGTTCCGAGCGCCTTCGGACGAGACGTTCGCCGGGTTGCTCGATCCGCTGGATCATCCGCGTGCCGACGAACTGCGGGCGGTGCTCAGTGCGTCGAACTGCGAGAACGCCGATACTGCCCGCGTGTTGCTGGCGGCGCTGTCGGATTCGCAGCGCACCCCGACTCCCGCGGTGATCGCGCGAACCCACACGCTCATCGCCACCGCTGTTGCAGAGCAACGCATCGAGGTCTCGGACATCGATCCACCGGATCGCGTCCGCACGCTCGGCGGCACAGTCGTGGACGCGTCGGATGCGCTGGTGATCGACGCTCCGTGGCTGGCGAGCGTGGTGCCGCCGGAGGTCGCCGTGCTCTCGGACATGGCAACCGCTGCCGCACTGGCCGATGTTCTGGACGTCGGGCAGGCGTCGGAGGCGATCGGCGGAGAAGTGATCGGCGTAGGACGCGTCAGCTCGTGGGATCGTGAACCGGGAGCCGTGTTGGCCTGTGCCGTAATGGGATTGCCGCTGCCGTCAGGAGGGGTGGTGGTCCATCACGAGCTGGTGGTTCGGCTGTCCGGTGACGTGAGCGGAGATCGAGAAGTGCCGTGGTGGGTGACCGCCGACGGAACGGTCCACTGCACGCAGAGTTGGGAGCGACCTCGTGGGGCTTGACGGTGTGATCCTGGACTGGATGGTCGAGCATCGAGTCGGTTGGGTCACGACGATGTTCTGGATCATCACCACGGTGGGCAACACGGTGTCGATGTTTCTGTTGTCCACGGTGATCGTGGGTGCGTTGCTTCGCGTCGGACGCAGATCGGATGCCGTTGTCGTCGCGGGCTCGATGCTGACCGGGTGGGGTCTGATGAATGCGCTCAAATTCGCGTTCGCGCGGGAGCGTCCACCGATTCCGGAGCGGCTGGTGGACATTGCGAGCCATTCGTTTCCGTCGGGCCACGCGATGGTGTCGATGGTGCTTGCCACGGTGGCGATCGCGGTGATGTTGCGATCGCCTGCTCCGTGGCTGCATCGGCCGGCCCTGCTCGTACTACCTGTGGTCGCGTCCCTGCTGATCGGATTCTCTCGGATCTACCTGGGTGCGCACTGGACCACGGACGTCCTGGCCGGCTGGGTGTTCGGTGCCCTGTGGGGGCTGGGGTCGATCTATGCCGTCAGGCTGATCAGCGCGAGAAATCGGAGCGCTGGGCGATGACGAGCAGCTCGTCGCGCATGGCCGGGCTGGAGACAGCGTTGGCGCGTGCGTAGAGGGCGCGGAGCGAGCGGACGTGGTTGCGGCGGTTGCGGTACTGAGAGACGAGCTTCATGGCCTGGCTTTCGTGGATCTAGTGGTTATCTGAACTGACATAACCCATGGTCCACGTTAACTTTGTGTTACTCAACCGGCTGACGGGTTAGTTTGCCCACGTCAGGGGCGGTGCGGTGACCGGGCTAACGTGATCCTGATCTCAATCGAGGCCTCGTTGGGCGGTTTTGCTTCCGCGACGTGACGCCGCTCTCTGCGCGAGGAAGATTCCGAACCCTACTGCACCCACGGCGATACCGGACCAACACGTCGCCAGTGCGTCGTCGGTGCGCTCTCCGGTGGCGGTGAACACCACCAGCGCGACGATCCAGCCGAGTATGCCGATCGTCAACACCGGCACCGGATCGGTGAGGCTGCGCGGAATCTGGGGGAGGTGGGCCACGAAATCACGCTACGCCACTGCGTTGGTCTCGGTTGCGTCGCTGCAGTTACCCAACTGCTTCGGTGTGCTTTATCGTTCGCTCATGCAATTGTCGTCGCGGCTACTCGACAACTACTTCAAGATCACCGAACGCGGCTCGACGGTCGGATCCGAGGTTCGAGGTGGCGTGGTCACGTTCGTGGCCATGGCGTACATCGTCGTCCTCAATCCGCTGATCCTGGGCAGCTTCTCCGCCGACGACGCAGCGGCCAAGACGGACGTACTCGGCAACATTCTGCCGGTCGCCCAGGTCGCCGCCGTCACGGCGCTCGTGGCCGGATTCATGAGCATCGCCTTCGGCATCATCGCCAATTACCCCTTCGGCATCGCAGCGGGCCTCGGCATCAACACCCTGCTCGCGGTGACAATCGCGCCGCAGGTGACGTGGCCCGAGGCGATGGGGCTCGTCGTCATCGACGGCATCATCATCGTGCTGCTGGCCGTCACCGGGTTCCGCACCGCGGTATTCAACGCGATCCCGCCGGAGCTGAAGGCGGCGATCGCCGCCGGTATCGGCGCGTTCATCGCGTTCATCGGATTGGTCGACTCGGGCTTCGTGCGTCGCATCCCCGACGCCGCAGGCACGACGGTTCCCGTCGGGCTCGGTATCGACGGGTCCATCGCGTCGTGGCCGACGGTGATCTTCGTGTTCGGGCTGCTGCTGATGGGTGTGCTCGTGGTGCGCAAGGTACGCGGCGGACTGCTGATCGGCATCGTCGTCACGACGATCTTCGCGGCGATCGTCGAGGCCGTCACCGATGTGGGGCCCTCCAACGGCGTCGACCCCAAGGGGTGGAATCTGTCGGTGCCGCAGTTGCCGAGCCAGTTGGTGCAGTCTCCCGATCTGTCGCTGGTCGGCAACGTCGATCTCTTCGGAGCGTTCACGCGCATCGGCGTGCTCGCCGCGAGCCTGCTGGTCTTCACGCTGGTGCTCGCGAATTTCTTCGATGCGATGGGCACGATGACCGGCTTGGGCAAGGAAGCGAAGCTGGACAAGGACGGGACCCTGCCGAACATCGGAAAGGCACTGGTCGTCGAGGGAGCAGGAGCGATCGTGGGAGGCGGTGCTTCGGCGTCGTCGAACACGGTGTTCGTGGAATCGGCGTCCGGAATCGCCGAGGGGGCGCGTACCGGACTGGCCAACGTCGTCACCGGACTGCTCTTCCTGCTGGCCATGTTCTTCACCCCGCTCACGGCCGTGGTTCCGATCGAGGCGGCTGCGCCTGCGCTGGTCGTGGTGGGTGCCCTGATGATCGGGCAGGTCCTCGACATCGACTTCCGCCGGTTCGACTACGCACTGCCCGCCTTCCTGACCATCGTGGTGATGCCCTTCACGTACTCCATCGCCAACGGGATCGGCGTCGGTTTCATCACCTGGGTCGTACTTGCGGTCGGTTCCGGTCGCGCGAAGTCGGTTCATCCCCTGTTGTGGATCGTCGCGTTGCTGTTCGTCGCATATTTCGCCGTCGGACCCATCACCGAGGCGGTTACATGACGCATGGTCGGTACCAGGGCGTATTCTCTGCGCTGTGACGTCGGGAAATGGTGTGAAGGACAATCGGAAATTGGCAAGCGACCTGTCGCTTGCGGTGGTGAGGCTGACTCGCCACCTTCGGGGTAGGCGAGTGGACTCGCAAGTCTCGCTCACTCAGCTGTCGGCTCTGGCCACGCTGAGTCGGGAGGGCGATATGACGCCGGGTGCACTGGCCGCGCGGGAGAAGGTCCAGCCGCCGTCGATGACACGGGTGATCGCATCGTTGGCCGAACTGGGCCTGGTGGCGCGCACCCCCCATCCCACCGACGGGCGGCAGGTGATCGTCTCGCTCTCACCGGCCGGTCGAGAACTGATCGCCGACGAGGCCAGTGCCCGCGAAGCATGGATGACGGCGCAGCTCGCAGGCCTCGGTCCCGAGCAACTCGACACACTCCGTGACGCGGTAGCGATCATCGGGGCCCTCGTCAGCGACTCCGAGTAGTTACCTAGGTTTATTATTTGAACGGTGGCCCCTGCTTCCCGTACCCCCGGCTCGACGATGTTCGCTGCTCTGAAGACCCACAACTACCGATTGTGGGCGTCGGGGCAGATCGTCTCGTTGGTCGGCACGTGGATGCAGAGGGTCGCCCAGGACTGGCTCGTTCTGACGCTGTCCGGCGGAAACGGCTTCGCTGTCGGCATCGTCATGGCCCTGCAGTTCGGACCGACACTGTTCCTCTCGGTCTGGGGTGGGGTCCTGGCAGACCGCTACGACAAGCGCAAGCTGCTGATGATCACCCAGGTCTTCGCCGCGGTCTGCGGTCTGGTTCTCGGCGTCCTCGACGTCGGGGGGATGGTCGAACTCTGGCACGTCTACGTCATCGCATTCGTCCTCGGCTGCTCGTCGGCGATCGACGCTCCGGTACGGCAATCGTTCACCATCGAGATGGTCGGCAAAGAGACCCTCGCCAATGCGATCGCGTTGAACTCGATGACCTTCAACATGGCGCGCATCGTCGGCCCTGCCGTGTCCGGAGTACTGATCACCCTCGTCGGCACCGGCTGGGTGTTTCTCATCAACGCCGTGTCGTTCGCGGCGGTCTTCGGTGCCCTCGTGGCGATGAACGTCGGTCAGCTCTTCCGCGTCGAACCCGCCCCACGCGCCAAAGGGCAGGTGCGAGAGGGCTTTCGATACGTCTGGGGGCGCGGTGACCTACGAGTACTGCTGGCCACGGTCTTCATGGTCTCGACGTTCGGCCTCAACTTTCCGCTGAGTCTGTCGGTGTTGGCGCGCAACACGTTCGGTAGCGGGGCGGACGCCTACGGTCTGCTCTCGACAACCCTGGCAGTGGGCACATTGGCCGGCGCGACCCTGGCGGCCCGGCGGGCGAGCGCGCCGCGCCTGCGGCTGTTCATCGGTGCCGTCATCGCATTCGGAGCCTTCGAGCTGATCGTCGGATTGATGCCCAACTACCTGCTCGTCGCACTTCTGCTGATACCCACCGGTGCCCTGACGTTGACGTTCACGACGTCGGCGATGAACATTCTGCAGATGTCGGTGCCGTCCGACATGCGCGGACGCGTGATGGGCATCTACATGCTGTGCTTCCTGGGCGGAACTCCGCTCGGCAGCCCGGTGCTCGGCTGGCTCGCCGACGTCCTCGATCCACGCGCACCACTGGTATTCGGCGGCGTCATCTCACTGGCGACGGGGCTGTTCGCGGCCGTGTATCTACTGCGGCACAACAATTTGCGGATCACCGTGGTGCCGCCCGCAGACGGGCACCGGCTGCCCACCCTCGACACCGTGGCCGCCACCGCGAAGGTGTGAGGCGTTCAGATCCAGCCGTGGCGTCGGGCGAGAGCGCAGGCCTCGTGCCGGTTCGCTGCACCCAGTTTCGCAGCCGCCGCAGACAGGTAGTTGCGAGTGGTGCCGGGCGAAAGATGGGCGCGGCGTGCGATCTCCGCGATCGACGCGCCGTCGGCGGCGAACTCGAGCACATCGGCCTCGCGCGGTGTCAGCGGCGAGTCTCCGGCCCCGATGGCTTCCGCGGCCAGCGTCGGGTCGACGTAGCGCCCGCCGCCGTGCACGGTGCGCACCACCTCGGCCAGAGTGGCGGCCGAGGTGGTCTTGGGGAGGAAACCGCGCACGCCTGCTTCGAGCGCCTTCTTGAGGTAGCCCGGCCGGCCGTGGCTGGTGACGATGATCGACGCGCAGGCGGGCAACGTCTCGGCGATCTTCTGGGCCGTCTCGATGCCGTCGATTCCGCCCATCTGCAGGTCCAGCACGGCCACATCGGGGGAGAGCGAGGCTGCGGCGGTCAGCGCCTTCTCCCCGGAGTCGGCCTGCCCGACGATCTCGATGTCGTCCTCGAGATCGAGCATGGTTGCCAGCGCAGCACGGATGAGATTCTCGTCGTCGGCCAAGAGAACTCGGATCATGGTGTGGTCCTTGCGTTCTGGGGCGAGGTCGGCAACGCCGCAGTGAGGGTGAATTCGTCGGTGGTCTGCTCGGTGTGCAGGGTACCGTCGACGGCAACCAGCCGTTCTCGCAGTCCGCTCAGGCCCGTGCCGTCGTCGCGGCCGGTCGATGGCTGCGGATGATCGTTGATCAGTCGAATACTGTTGTCGGTCAGCTCGATCCGGCAATAGGTGGCCTCGGAGTGACGCAGAATGTTCGTCACACCCTCACGGACCACCCACGCGGCGGCCTCGGCTGCGCGCTCGTCGAGCATCGAGGTTTCACCGACGAGCTCGGTGGCGATGCCCGCGGCGGACAGCAGGGATCGAGCGCCGTCGAGTTCCGAGGCCACATCGATCGATCGATAGCCGCGGACCAGCTTTCGGGCGTCGGCCATGGATTCCTGGGCCAGAATGCGAACCTCGTCCATCTGGGCCGCAGCTCGATCGTCACCTCGACGCGCCAGTGCCGCGGCGAGTTCGCTCTTGACCGCGATGGCCGAGAGTGCGCGGCCGACGACGTCGTGCAGATCTCGCGAGAATCGCAGACGCTCCTCGGCAACGGAGAGCGCGGCAGCAGCGTCGCGGGTGGCATCGAGTTCGGTGACGATACGCAGCAGCCACGCTGACAGTTGGACGGTGAAGGCCATGAAGGCGATGAGGAGACCGAGCACCAGTGTTTCCACTGCCGGCGTGCCGAGAGCTGCTGCAAGTCCAGCAGCGGCCACGGCCGCCGCCAGGCACCACCGCAACGGGATCAGCGTTGCGACCGCACTGGTGACGAGCACGACGGCCCACAATGCATTGTTCGTGGCCCCGCCGGCAACCAGCACCACAGCGGCGACTGCCATGATCGCCAGGGGAATTCGTGGGCTCGCCGTCGACTGGCCGCCGAGCGCGGGGGTGCGCTGAACGACCACGAAGGTCGCTGCGGCACAGACTGCCACGGCCGCCATCGACAGGTAGTCCTCGAACTGCAGTGACGTCAGCATCGCAGCGGCGGCAACACCGACGGTGATCAGCAGAAACGACTGGCGGGTGTAGACGCGCACCTTGTCCACTGCACTGCTGTCGTTCCAGCCGTGCAGTGGATTGAGGTACTGGTGCAACTTCATGATCTCCAGCCTTGCAGACGGTGCGGCGAAAGGGGCGATCTAGGACCGCGGTTCCCAACGGAAGTGCGTGCGGGCGATCAGCAGGCTGCCGACGATCCAGGCGAGCATCACCAGCAGCGGCATTCCGGCTTCGGTGAAGGTGGCAGCGAAGCCGATGGGCGCGTCGCCAGGCGTGGTGGTGCCGAACCAGCCGAGGTTCAGCAGGTCCGAGACCGCAGCCATCGGGGTCAGCTCGATGACCCGGCTGAACGAATCCGGGAGTACACCGCGAAGCAGTGACGAGCCGACCATGGCGATCAAAATGACCGGAAGACTGGTGATCTGCGCCGCTTCCGCATTGCGGGTGAAGGCAGACGTGATCAGTGCCAGTGCGGCGAACAGAGCCGCGCCGCCGAGCAGGGCCACCGCGACGAGCAGTGCGTTCGTAGGAACCGGGCCACCGAAGGCCAGAACCACGGCTCCGACGATCAGGCCCAGTGCCACGGTGAGGATGAACGAGGGTACGGCCGGCCCCAGCAGAATCTGTAGGTCCGAGCTCTCTCCGGTCCGAAGTCGCTTGAGTACCAACTCGTCTCGACGCGTGGCGTAGATCGAGAGCATGTTGTAGTAGACCATGAACACCAACAGGAACAGTACGAACATCTCGAGCGCCGCTCCGACGCCCACGTCGGTCAATCCGTCGTCGCCCCGACTGCCGATGATCAGCAACGCGATCGGCAGCACGAGGGGTATGACGGTTGCGTTGAACAGCAGTACTCGGTTGCGTCCGAGCAGCGTGAACTCTGCTCGTGACAGGGCGGTCATCGTGCTCATGCGCTCATCACCTCGTTGTTCTGGATAGCGGAATTGTCGAATTCGTCTGCAATGGAGAGGAATACGGTCTCGAGCGATGCCGCTCGGGCGTCGAGACCGTGGAGGGTCACTCCGTTGTCTCGCGCCCACAGCAGCAGATCGGTCAAGGTCTCCTGTACCGAGGACGTCTGGATCGAGATGGTGTCTCCCGAGACGTCGATCGACGTACCGGGCAAAGTCGGCAGTGCCGTACCGGGGGCCTGCAGTTCGATCTTCGCCGGATGGTCGGCGACCACCTCGTCGACCGTTCCGCTACGAACGACGCTGCCGCGGTGCATGATCGCCAGCCGATCGCACAGTGACTCGGCCTCGTCCAGGTAGTGCGTCGTCAACATGATCGTCACGCCGGAATTCTTCAGCTCCTGGATCAGACGCCACGTGTTGCGGCGAGATTCGGGATCGAGTCCGGTGGTCGGTTCGTCGAGGAACAGCACCCTCGGGCGGCTGATGATGGCGCACGCCAGATCCAACCTGCGCTGCTCGCCGCCCGAGAGAAACTTCACCCGCGTGTCGGCCAGGTCGACGCGCCCCAGCACCTCCGCCGTCGGCAGTGGATTGCTGCACGTGCCCGCCCACATCCGCAGGCTTTCCGCGGTGGTCAGATCCTGGGGCAGGCCGCCCTTCTGCAGCATGATGCCGAGAGACGGTCGAACCTTGCGGCGATCGGACACCGGATCCATTCCCATGATCCGCACCGTGCCCTCGCTCGGCCGTGAAAGTCCCTGAATCACTTCGAGAGTGGAGGTCTTGCCGGCACCGTTGGTGCCCAGCAAGCCGAACAGCTCACCCTCCGCGATCTCGAGATCGAGCGTCTTCACGGCCTCGAAAGCGGTTTTGCCCGAACCGTAGCGGCGAGTCATGCCGCTGACTTCGATGATGGTCATGATTGCTTCTCCCAGTTGCGGAGTCCGATGACGAACCGCACGCCCATGAAGGCGACGATGACGCCGAGTGCGACGAATGCCGGAAGGGACGTGCCGACGATCGCGAACAACACGGCGACGATCGCGAGACTGATGACGATGACGACGATCTCACGCGCCATCGTCGGAGCCGGCCCGAGCTCCATGAGATCGGTGAACAGGTTTCCCTCGTCTGGTTGCTTCATGACTACGAGTCTGCTGCGCCCGAACCACCGAAAACAGTGCGGCGCATCATGACCTGAAGTGACACCGTCACGGTCCGGCCATGACAAAAGTCATGAGCGCGCTCGTGGCGACGGCGGTTCTGTCGCTCGAACGGCGAGCGGTAGGGCCGCGGGCCGGGTACCTTCGCCTCGTGAATCGCACCGAGTCGGCGAGCCCCGGCCGTCGTCCGCAGATCCGCGTCATTCTGGCCGGTTCGGTGCCGAACCTGGTGCAGTGGTTCAACCTGTACCTCTACGCGACGTTCGCACCGTACTTTCGGACCGAGTTCTTCGATCCGGCCTCGACGAATTCGCTCGTGTACGTCTACGGACTGTTCGCACTGACCTTCGTCGTACGGCCACTCGGCTCGTGGCTGTTCGGCAGGCTCGCGGACGTGCGGGGCCGGCAGTTCGCGCTCGTCGCGGCGGTCACGCTGATGTCGGCCGGATCTGTTGCCCTTGCGGTCACTCCGACGGTCCACGACATCGGTGTCTGGGCGGCGGTGATCCTCGCGGTCGTGAGCATCGTGCAGGGCATCGCAACCGGTGGCGAGTACGCGGCGGCGACGGTGTTGCTCTCCGAATCGGGCACGCGCGGACACCGGGGATTGTTCGCCTCGTTCCAGGCCGCGACCATCGTCGGCGGTCTCGTGCTCGCGCAGGCCTGTCTGCTCGTGCTCCTCGCGGGTACGGATCGCGCGGCAATTTCCGAGTGGGGCTTTCGTCTCGCGTTCGCCGCGGGCGGCGCGGCGGGCATGGCGTCGTTGTGGTGGGCGCGTGGACTCGATCGCGTGCCCCGTGCACCGGGAGCGCCGCGGGCGGACCGAGACGCCACGATGGGGGCGCTCTTTCGCGATCACCGGCGTCCGCTCGTCTGGGTGTTCTTGCTGACCGCGGGAGGGAGTGCGGCGTTCTACACCTACACGGTCACCGTTCCCTCGATCGTTCGCGAGACGTTCTTCGCCGCGGACGGTGCCAGGGGCGAGCTCACCGCGACCGGCCTCGTGCTCGCGGCCTTCGTGGTGTTGATGGTGCTGCAGCCGGTCGGCGGCGCACTGAGCGACCGCATCGGGAGAAAGCCTCTTCTCGTCACGTTCGGGGCACTGGGCATACCGGCCACCGGCGCACTGGTGCTGGCCACCGACCGGCTGACGTCTCCGCCTGCGGTGTTCGTCATGCTGGTGAGCGCATTCGCCGTTCTCACCTGTTATCTGTCGGTGAACGGCATCGCCAAGGCCGAAGTGTTCCCCGCTCACATTCGTGCCCTCGGCGTCGGCTTCGGCTACGCCGTGGCGAACTCCCTGTTCGGGGGTACGGCACCGTTGATCTACCACGCCACCAGCGGCCGTGGCAGCACCGACTTCGTCGTCTACACGACGGTGCTGCTCTCGGTGACGCTCTGCGCAGCCCTGTGGATGCGGGGTGGCTCGGCCACCGCGCTCGATGCGTCGACCGGTCCTAGAAACCCCAGCCCATGACGGCCGGGCGCGCAGTTCCGAACGTCAGGTCGAGTGCGTGCAGCGACGCGTCGTTGCGGGCGGTGAGGCGGTTGGCCGCGGCGAACAAGCGGGCCCGATGGGTGCCGAAGTACATGCTGGCGAGCACGTCGATGTCGAGTTCGATGTCCGGTTCGGACTCCACCCGGGTGCAGGTGGCGCGGCCGTCGGTCACGGTCAGCGAGTAGGTGCCGCCCGCATCGAGGAAGGGATCTCGCACAGCGATGATCAGCGAGGTGTCGAGCGCGTAGGTGCGTGCCTCCAAAGCTGCCTCGACGTGCATGATGCGGCCCCACAGAGCGTCGTGGTGAGCCGTGACCTTCGGTAGCCGATTGTTGGTCAGCAGGAACGGCAGCGCTTCGTCCCGTGCCTGCCGTACCTCGATGGTGTCGACCAGGTCCACGCCGACGAGGATCTGCCACAGCGCGGCGTACGCGTCGTCGGTCACCGCGATGAATTCCTCCACCACCACTCGGCTCGGGTTGCGGCCGCGTCGGTAGGCGACGTATCCGTCGGGATGAACGACGAAGAACAGAGCCGTCAGTCCGCCGCGCCGGTTCTCGCGGTCGGCGAAGAACCGCTCCCAGCGGATCGGCGGCTTGGGCTGCGCGCCTGCGGTCTGCTGCTGCCAGCGGTGGTAGATGTCGGGGAGCAGTTCGGTGGCCTCGGCCGATTCGATCAGCCGGACGCCGGTGGCCGGGGGAGCGTCCTTGCGGAACTGCGCGAATCGACGATCGATCGAGACGCTGATCTCCTCGGTCACCGGCCCGTAGCCGAAGCGTCCGTAGATCGTCGCCTCGCTGGCCGTGAGCAGCGAGAGCGGTGCGCCCGCATCGTTCAGGGCGCGGTGCTGCTGGGTGAACATCGATCGCAGGATGCCGCGTCGACGATGCGTCGGCGCGACCGAGACCCAGGAGACTCCGGACGCCTCGACCTGCGCACCACCGGGAACGGTGACCGACATCGGGAAGTGCATGGCCACACCCACCGGGGTCTCGCCGTCCCAGGCCAGGTACACGTGCTCGGACTGGGTCAGGATCTGCGTCTCGGCCAGGTCCTCGGCGTTCTGGTGCTCGCCGAACGCGTGGGCGTCGAGCAGCGCGACGGCATCCCAGTCGTCGTCGGTGGCGGTGCGGATGGTGATCGATTCGTCGGTAGTCATCGGACTTTACTTTTCCATACAGGAGTGGAGCCCGCGGAACGACCCGAAAAATCTGCCATACGGAAGCAGGCCTTCGCCGAGGGAGTCTCGAAATCGGCCGGGTGACAAGATGAGCACGTGGTGCATGTACTCGACATCGACGACCCCTCGGACCCGCGACTGGACGATTTTCGCGATCTCAACTCGTCGGATCGGCGACCCGACCTGCCCGAGGGCAAGGGCCTGGTGATCGCCGAGGGTGTGTTGGTGGCGCAGCGGCTGCTGACCTCGCGGTTTCCGATGATCAGCCTGCTGGGCGTGGATCGACGGCTCGACGCCTTGCGCGACGATCTCGTCGATTCGGACGTTCCGTTCTACCGGACGTCCGCGGAGGTGATGGCCGAGGTCGTCGGCTTCCACCTCAATCGTGGTGTGTTGGCCGCGGCGAACAGGCCGCCGGCCCTCGATCTCGACGAGGTGTTGGACGGTGCCAGGACGGTGGCGATTCTCGAGGGCGTCAACGATCACGAGAATCTCGGGTCGATGTTCCGCAACGCGGCGGGCCTCGGGGTCGATGCCGTTCTGTTCGGGGCCGCGTGTGCTGATCCGCTCTATCGTCGTTCGGTGCGAGTGTCGATGGGACATGTGCTGCGGGTGCCGTTCGCCAAGGTGCCCGAGTGGCCCCGTGGCCTCGATCGTGTTCGCGCGCACGGGTTTCAGCTGATCTCGTTGACGCCCAACCCGGCGGCGGTGTCGTTGGCTACGGCGATGACGGGGGAGAAGGTTGCCCTGCTGCTGGGTGCCGAGGGGCCGGGTCTGACCGAACATGCCATGCGAGCAACGGACATTCGCGCGCGGATTCCGATGGCCCCTGGTACCGATTCGCTGAACGTGGCGACGGCCGCGGCGATGGGGTTCTACGAACGTGTGCGCCTGACGTGAACGACCACGACCCGAGCGTCCGCTGGACCGGAGTCCCGATCGCCGTCATCTCGGCGGCGCTGGTGGGTGTGGCACTGACGACGTTCGGTCTGGAGCTGGCCAGAATTCATCCACTGCTCGCACTCGGTCTGAACATCATCGTCGTCGCGGGTGCAGCTCCGACGGTCATGCGGTGGCTCGCGATACCGGTGTGGCGCTGGGCGGTGTACGGAGCCGGTATCGGTTCCATCCTCAGCTTCGTGGCACTGGCGGCGCTGGCGTTCTGACGTTCGCCGGCACCCAGGACGGCTCTGCCGCGTCTACTTGCGCGAGAACCAACGCTTCTTCGGACGCGGTGCCTGTTCGTCGGGGGCGTCGGGCATCGGTTCCTGTGCGCCACGGCCGTTCGCACTCCGGTTCGGTGGCGGCGGCTCCTGTCCGGGAACGTACATCGTGAAGCCGCAGACCGGCAGGGTGTCGGGATCGAATTCGTCCGCGTGCGGCGCGCCGGTGTAGCGGAATCCGAGCCACTCGGCGTTGGCCGCCTCGGCGAATTCCTGTGGGTGGAACGGCAGCGATTGTGGATCCGGCATCACTCCGGGCGGATAGATCAGCGGATGCTCACCGGCCCAGAACGATCGCTCCCACACCAGTGGCAGGCCGGCGTCCTCGTAGATGTACACCGGGGTGGCGCTGAACGATCGGCGGAATTCACCGCGCTCCCAGTACGCGAACGCACCCCAGGCGTGCTGGGGATCCGAGGCGACGAGGTAGGTGTGTTCGGACGCCAGAGGGCGGGTGAAGGATTCGGGAAGCGTCGACGGTGTCGGCACCGACAGGTTCGATCCGCAGACCACGGTGACGCCGGGGTAGCAACCGATGAAGACGTGATCGTCGTCGACGCCTGCCGATGTCGATATCGGACCCTGTCCGAGGGGCACTGCCGTCAGGTGGGGGTACAGACGTCCGACGAGTGCGCTCGCAGCATTCCAGTCCGAGGTGGTGGCTTCTCGGAGTACCGAAATGGGATCCGGTGCGTCCACGTACCAGATCGTTGATGCTTTGGCCCCCACTACCGGCACCTCTCTCTCCGTAAGCTCCGTCGAAAGCCTACGGTGTGAGCGTCGGCAATCTGTCACCGAGCGGCAAATCGGCCGTCGAAGAGATCAGTTGTGGCCGCTGCTGCGAACGCCGAGCAGCACGTCCTCCCACGACGGCATGGCCGGCTTGCCGCGCTTGTCCTTGCCGCCGGTGTGACCGGCGGCAGGCTTGGGTGCGGGCCTCGGCTCTCTGGCCACCGGTTCGCGTGGCTGCTCGGGCTCGGGAGTCGGCGCATCGTCCACCTCGACCTCGATGGTCTCGGCGTCGAGTTCGCTGTCGGCGGTGGTGCCGTAGTACTCGTCGAAGCTCTGCTGCGAGGCCTGGTCGTCATCCTCGGCGGACGTCAGTGCGCGCACCGGTGCGAGGCCGCGCAGTTGGCGTCCGAAGTCGGGATCGATCAGTTCGTGGGCGGTGTCGTCGAGCGGCGCGATGGTGCCGCCGTGGCCGTCGGGCAGGAACTGCCAGTGCGCCTTGTTGGTGGTGCGGCCCGCCTGCCACTTCAACTGTGCGACCCACTTGTTGTCCTCGTCGCGCCAGGCGTCCCACTCCGCGTCGTCGAGGTTGTGCCCGCGAGCACGGAAGGCGAGGGTGACGATCTCGAGCAGGGTCTGCACGGCCGGGCCGTCGTGGCGCAGCGGATGACCGGCCTGGGCCATCGACGCGGCCTGCGAACGTTCGAGCAGCACCGGGTGAGCGAACACCTCGACGCGACTGATGGCCATTCCGGAGTCGGCGGCAACCTGTTCGATGGTCGCTCCGCTGCGGATGCGGGCCTGAATTTCTTTCGGCCGAAGCAAGCTGTCCATTTCGATCTCAATCTGTCCTAGTCGAGCGATGTCACCGCGTGAGGCCGCGCGGAGCTTGTCGTCGGCTGGAAGCCGGAATCTGTCGCCGGTCTTGGGATCTGCGCACACGACGAACTTTCCGTCGGCCTCGAGACCCACCACACGTAAGTCTCGCACCTTGACCTCCTCATCGCGCCGGCTCGCGATACCGTCGAGTTCGAGCCTAGTTCACCTGCCGTATTCGGCGGGTGTTCGACACGCATCGCTTCTGCCGACGATCGTTTCCCTGTCAGAGGGTAGACAGCTGCGGGCTCGGCTGCACCCATTCGGTCGATCTTGCGTCGATTGCTTTGTGCGACAACGCCGATGCGTCCCTGCGCAGGTAGAGGGCACCCAGGCCGAAACCGATGGTCAGGGCAATCGCGTGCCCGACGGCGGTGAAGGACGGATCGGACACTCCACTGATCGTGACGACGCCGATCCACAGTGCGGCCCAGCCGACACGCCACGGCATCGGCAGGTACCGGATCATCGACCCTGCGACCGCTGCTGCCGCGTAGCTGACACCGACGTCGACGGCCATCGCCAGCGAGTCCGCGAGCCAGTCGTTGTGAATACCGATGAGCAGGCCGACTGCCACCAGAGCAGTGGCACCGACATGTCCGGCGCCGAAGGTGAGAAGGAAGCGTCGCCAGCCGGCGACCCATTCGGCGACGACGAACAGCACGGCGACCGCGGCCAACCACAGCCAGTTCACCCGACCCTCGGTGAGGAAGACGCTCGTGACGACAGTGGCGAGGTGACCGTCGGTCAGATTGTGCAGGTTGGTACTCGCCGCATGCAGCACGTGCCAGCGATCGTGCGGCCCGATCTGGCCGAGCGCTACCGTGCCTGCCACCGCGAGGGTGCAGTAGACCAGTGTCACGCGGATCCGCAGCGCGACGGTCAGGAGCCTGAACATACGAGCGCTCCCTCCGAGGTCGTTACGCTTGCTTACTTGATAGCAAGTGTAGGCCTCGAAGGGAGCGCCGGAGCTGTGAGCTTGCTGGGAATGGTCGTTCCGCAGGCTCCACTCCTGCCCTGCCAACTAGCTCAGTGTGGACACGACCCAGTCGATGCTCTTGGTCAGTGCGGTGATGTCGTCCGGCTCGATGGCCGGGAACATACCGACACGCAACTGGTTGCGGCCGAGCTTGCGGTACGGCTCGGTGTCGACGACGCCGTTGGCGCGCAGGATCTTCGCAACCTGGGCTGCGTCGACCTTCTCGTCGAAGTCGATGGTGCCGACGACCTGGCTGCGGTGATCCGGGTTCGTGACGAACGGCGTTGCGAATTCGCTGTTCTCGGCCCAGTCGTACAGGCGTGAGGACGAATCGGCGGTGCGCTTGGTGGCCCAGTCGAGGCCGCCCTGCGAATTGAGCCATTCGATCTGATCGGCGAAGAGCAACAGTGTCGCCACGGCCGGGGTGTTGTACGTCTGGTTCTTGCTGCTGTTGTCGACGGCGATCGGCAGTGACAGGAAGTCCGGGACCCACCGATCCGTGGCGGCGATCTCGCTGACGCGCTCGAGCGCGGCGGGGCTCATCAGCGCGACCCACAGGCCACCGTCGGCGGCGAAGCACTTCTGCGGAGCGAAGTAGTAGACGTCCGAGTCGGCGACGTTGACCGGGAGACCGCCTGCGCCGGAGGTGGCGTCGATCGCGATGAGGGCGTTCTCGGAGCCGGCCGGACGGCTGACCGGAATGGCCACGCCCGTCGAGGTCTCGTTGTGCGCCCAGCCGATCAGGTCGACGGACGGGTCGGAGGTGGGCTCGGGCGCGCTGCCCGGCTCTGCCTTGACGACGATCGGATCACCGATGAACGGGTTGTTCTTGGCCACCGAGGCGAACTTCGAGCTGAACTCGCCGTTGGTCAGGTGCAGCGACTTCTCGCGAATCAGGCCGAATGCAGCTGCGTCCCAGAATGCGGTGGTGCCGCCGTTGCCGAGGACGACCTCGTAACCCTCGGGGAGGGAGAACAGATCCTTCAAACCACTGCGCACACGTCCGACGACGTCCTTGACGGGCTTCTGGCGATGGCTGGTGCCGAACACGGAAGCGCCGACATCGACCAGGGATTGCAGCTGCTCGGGGCGAACCTTGGACGGGCCACAGCCGAAGCGTCCGTCGGCGGGCAGGAGATCGGCGGGAATGATCGGCAATTCGGCCATGGAGTAGCGCGTCCTAGCGTCGATGGAATATGGCCCTTACAGGGTAGTCGGGTGCCATACCAGCTTCGACTACCGGATCAGGTCCCAGCCTTCGACGGACTCGGGAGACCGCGGTTCGGGGCCGGTGTAGAGGGCAGCGGGTCGGACGAGCTTGCCCAGGCGCTTCTGCTCCAGGATGTGCGCGCACCAGCCCGCGGTACGTCCACAGGTGAACATGGCGGGCATCATGTGCGCCGGTACCTCGGCGAAGTCGAGGATCACCGCGGCCCAGAATTCGACGTTGGTTTCGATGGCTCGATCGGGGCGGCGTTCGCGCAGTTCGGTCAGCGCCGCCTGCTCGAGTGCTGCGGCGACCTCGTAGCGCGGTGCGTTCAGTCTCTTCGCCGTGGCGCGCAGAACACGGGCGCGCGGGTCCTCGGCGCGGTAGACGCGGTGCCCGAAGCCCATGAGCTTCTCTTTGCGGTCCAGGATTCCGGTGATCAGAGCCCGTGCGTCGCCGGTCTTCTCGACCTCTTCGATCATCGGCAGGACGCGGGCGGGTGCACCGCCGTGCAGCGGTCCGGACATCGCACCGATGGCACCGGAGAGGCAGGCGGCGACGTCTGCGCCGGTGGAGGCGATGACGCGTGCGGTGAACGTCGAGGCGTTCATGCCGTGCTCTGCAGCCGAGACCCAGTATGCGTCGATGGCGGCGACGTGAGCGGGATCCGGTTCGCCCTTCCACCGGACCATGAATCGCTCGGTGACGGTTGCGGCCTGATCGATGCGGGTCTGCGGAACTGCGGGCTGGTAGATACCGCGAGCGGACTGGGCGACGTAGGACAGGGCCATCACCGACGCGCGGGCGAGGTTGTCGCGAGCGGTGGAGTCGTCGATGTCGAGTATCGGCTGGTATCCCCAGATCGGAGCGAGCATCGCCAGACCCGCTTGGACGTCGACACGGACGTCGCCGGTGTGGATCGGCAGTGGGAAGGGTTCGGCCGGCGGGAGTCCTCGTCCGAACTCGCCGTCGACGAGCAGTGCCCAGACGTCGCCGAAAGTGACGTTCTGCGCGACGAGTTCCTCGATGTCGACGCCGCGGTAGCGCAATGCGCCGCCGTCCTTGTCGGGCTCGGCGATGTCGGAGGTGAACGCGACGACACCTTCGAGACCGGGGACGAAATCCTCGGGAACTCGTTGAACAGCCATGGCCTGTGGACTCCCTCGTCGCAACTGCACCCGGCTCTGCGCCGCATCCGGGCGTACTTCGTCAGAACCATAGCCGGGATCGACGCGGGAGTAGCGTCTGGGCTTGTGTCTGCAGATGAACAGCGCCTGGCGAACATGCGGGTGGACTACGGAGAGCCCGAGGACCTGGACGTCGATGCTCTGGCGGGCGGGTGGTGTTCGCTGGCGCAGCAGTGGTTGTCCGACGCGATAGCCGCGAATCTGCCCGAGCCCAACGCCATCGTGTTGGGGACGGTCGACGAGTCGGGTAGACCCGCCACCCGCACCGTGTTGTGCAAGGACTTCGACGCGTCCGGTGTGGTCTTCTACACCAACTACGACTCGGACAAGGGCCGTGCGCTCACCGCGACGCCGTATGCGTCGATCACGTTCCCGTGGATCGGAATTGCCCGCCAGCTCACCGTCCGCGGCCCGGTGGTCAAGGTCGATGCCGAGACCACCGAGGCGTATTGGCGCACGCGGCCCCGGGGCTCCCAGCTGGGGGCATGGGCGTCCGAGCAGTCGCGACCGGTCGGCTCGCGGGAGGATCTGGTTGCGCGACTGGCCGAGGTCACCGCGACGTTCGACGGAATCGACGTGCCGGTTCCGCCCAACTGGGGCGGTTTTCGCGTCGAGCCGGAGACGGTCGAGTTCTGGCAGGGCCGAACGAGCCGCATGCACAACCGAATTCGCCTGACGGTGGCAAGCGGTGTGATCGAGCGTCTGCAGCCGTGAGCCGATTGCGCGGCATTCTTGCCGATACGACTCCGCTGACGACTCCGGCCTACAAGCGGTTGTGGCTCGCGAACATCGTCACCGTCATCGGTGCCCAACTGTCCATTGTTGCTGTGCCGCAACAGGTTTTTCAGATCACGCTCAGCTCGGCCTACGTGGGCCTCACCGGTGTGTTCGCGTTGGTGCCGCTCATCGTCTTCGGCCTGTGGGGTGGAGCGTTGGCCGACGTGATGGACCGCCGCACCCTGTTGATGATCACCACCTGCGGCCTGATCGGTACGTCGGCGCTGTTCTGGTTGCAAGCGTTTCTCGACCTGAACAATGTGTGGATCATCCTGGTGCTGTTGGCCGTTCAGCAGGCATTCTTCGCGGTGAACCAGCCGACGCGCAGCGCGATTCTCCCGCGGATCCTGCCTGCCGAGCAGTTGCCCGCTGCGAATTCGCTGAACATGACGGTGATGAACTTCGGTGCCATCGCCGGACCGCTCAGCGCAGGCATCCTCATCTACTACATCGGACTCGAGACCCTCTATCTGATCGACACCGTCGCACTGTTCGCCACCCTGTGGGCGGTGATCCGGCTGCCGGGGATTCCGCCGGCGAAGTCGGGGCAGCGCGCCGGATTGCGTTCGGTGTTCGACGGTTTCGCCTACCTCGCGACGCAGAAGGTGCTGCTGGCCTCGTTCGTCGTCGACATCATCGCGATGGTGTTCGGTATGCCCCGCGCGCTGTTCCCGCAGATCGCGCACGAGAGCTTCGGCGATCCCGCGTCGGGCGGTCCGGTGCTCGGCATGCTGTTCGCCGCGATGTCCGCGGGCGCGGTGGTGGGAGGCGTGTTCTCCGGCTGGTTGCCCCGAGTACGCAGGCAGGGGCTGGCGGTGCTCATCTGCATCGTCGTGTGGGGCGCGGCGATGATCGGCTTCGGTCTGGCCGTCGGCGCGGCCACCGACGGGGCCACCACTGTCGCCCTGTGGTTCGCATTGGCGTTCCTGGCCCTCGGCGGTGGAGCCGACATGATCTCGGCGGCGTTCCGCAGCACGATGCTCCAACAGGTCGCAACCGACGAGATGCGCGGTCGACTGCAGGGTGTGTTCATCGTCGTCGTTGCGGGAGGTCCGCGCATCGGCGACGTACTGCACGGCGCAGCGGCCGCATCCGTCGGTACGGCGGCGGCTGCTGCCGGCGGCGGGGTTCTTGTCGTCATCGGCGTCTCGATCGCCGCGCTGGCTCTTCCTGCATTCATTCGGTATCGCGTGGGTGCGGTGGTGAAGAATGACTCTCATGGCTGACGCGCAGACGTACTCGTTGACGAGCGGCAAGTATCGGGCAGACATCGCTGCCGTCGGAGCGGGCCTTCGGGCGCTCGAATACGACGGCGCAGCGCTCACCGAGACGTGGGAGGCGGGCTCGAAGCCGCCGTTGTCGGCGGGGCTGGTGTTGGCCCCGTGGCCCAATCGGACGGCCGATGGGACGTTCACCTTCGAAGGCGTCGAGCATCGGATGGAGATCTCCGAGCCGGCTCGCAACAACGCCAGTCACGGATTCGTTCGACGCGTGGCGTGGACTCTCATGGAGCACACCGACTCTCGCGTCGAGCAGAGCGTGGACATCGGAACGCATCAGGGTTGGCCGTTCTCGATCACGGTGACCGTGGTGCACGAGCTATCGGAGGACGGTCTCACCGTCACCGCGTCGGCGAAGAACACCGGTGACTCGCCCGCGCCGTACGGGATGGGCTTTCACACCTTCGTCCGGGTGGGGGACGTGCCGCTCGACGAGTGCACCCTCGAGCTGTCCGCGGGAACCCGGCTGCCGCTCGATCCGGTACGCAATCTGCCCGTGGGCAACTCGGTGCCGACGGCCGATACCGAGTACGACTTCCGGCAGCCGAGAGCCCTGGAGGGCGTGCAGCTGGACACCCCGTTCAGCGCCTCGTTGCCCGAGGCCGACGGCCGAGCGAACCACGTACTGCGCGGCCCGGACGGCACTGCGACGGTGTTGTGGACCGACAGCAGCTTCGGATGGGTGCAGGTGTTCACTGCCGATCCCGCCAACGATCAGGCATATCCCGAGCGCGGCCGGGCGTTGGCGATCGAGCCGATGACGTGCCCGCCCGATGCGCTGAACTCCGAAATCGATCTGATCGTGCTCGATCCGGGACGAACCTGGTCCGGCACCTGGGGAATGAGGTACGAGAAGTGACCATTCTGGTGTGCGGCGAGGCGTTGGTCGATCTGGTCCCGGTGCACGAGGGGCCGCTGCTCTCGCCGAAACTCGGCGGCGGGCCGTTCAACGTCGCCGTCGCGATCGGTCGACTCGGTTCGCCCGTCGCGTATCTCTCCCGTATCTCCCGCGACCCGTTCGGCGAGCAGATCCTGGCGAGTCTGCGCGACGCGGGTGTGGACACCACGTGGGTGCAGCGCGGCGACGAGCCGACGACCTTGGCGATGACCACCCTCGCCGACGACGGCAGTGCCGAGTATTCGTTCTACGCCGACGGCACCGCCGATCGTCTCGTTGCCGATCCCGGCGATCTACCCGACGAGATCAGCGTGCTCTCGTTCGGCACGTTGTCACTGCTCTACGAACCCGGGGCGTCGATGTACGCGGGCCTGCTGCACCGCGCCCGGGCGGCGGGCAAGCTCACGATGCTCGACCCCAACATCCGGCCTGCCGCGATCGACAGCACCAGCGGAGACATCACCGCCGACGGGTTCCGCGACCGTTTCCGTTCGTGGTTGCCCAGCATCGACATCCTCAAGGTCTCCGAGGACGACTCGCATTGGTTGGGGCTCGGAACCCAGGGCACAACGGTGGACGACTGGCTCGCGTCGGGTGTCACCGCAGTGGTCATGACCCGCGGCGGCAACGGAATCTCGGTCTTCACCGCAGCCGAGGAGACGTCGGGTACAGGAATTGTCACAGCCGAGGAGATCTCGGTACCGGGAGTTGCGGTCGACGTCGTCGACACCATCGGCGCAGGTGACACCGTGCACGGGGCTCTGCTCAGCTTTCTGCAGAAGGAGAGCATTATCACATCGAACGCGGTGAAAGAGATGAGCAAGCAAGATTGGCGGGAAGCGCTCGATTTCGCCGCGAAAGCGGCGGCAATCACGGTTTCTCGACCCGGTGCCGACCCTCCGTGGGCGTCCGAGGCGTCGAGAGACTAGTTTCACTATCGACGTTAGAACTGTCCGCTTCAAGTACGTGTCCGTTACACGAGTTCGAGAGGGACCATTCGTGCCCGCTGAGAATGATGCCAAAGCCACCCTCACCTATCCCGGTGGCGAATACTCCATGTCGATTGCCGAGGCCTCCGAAGGCAACAACGGCATCGAGCTGGGAAAGTTGCTGGCCACCACCGGCTACACGACGTTGGACGGCGGGTTCGTCAACACCGCGTCGACCAAGTCGGCCATCACCTACATCGACGGTGACGCAGGCATCCTGCGCTACCGCGGATACCCGATCGAACAGCTTGCGGGCAAGTCTTCGTTCATCGAGGTCAGCTACCTGCTGATCTACGGGGAGCTGCCGTCCGAGGCTCAGCTCGAGAAGTTCACCGACAAGATCCGTCGGCACACTCTGCTGCACGAGGACCTCAAGCGGTTCTTCGACGGGTTCCCGCGCAACGCTCACCCGATGCCGGTGCTGTCGAGTGCCGTCAACGCGCTGTCGGCGTACTACCAGGACTCGCTCGACCCCAACGACCCGGAGCAGGTCGAGCTGTCGACCATCCGTCTGCTGGCCAAGTTGCCGACCATCGCGGCGTACGCCTACAAGAAGTCCGTCGGTCAGCCGTTCCTGTACCCGGACAACTCGAAGAGCCTGGTCGAGAACTTCCTGCGTCTGACGTTCGGCTTCCCGGCCGAGCCGTACGAGGTGGATCCCGAGATCGTCAAGGCACTCGACATGCTGCTCATCCTGCATGCCGACCACGAGCAGAACTGCTCCACCTCGACGGTGCGTCTCGTCGGATCCTCGCAGGCCAACCTGTTCACCTCGATCTCCGGCGGCATCAACGCGCTCTGGGGCCCGCTGCACGGCGGAGCCAACCAGGCCGTGCTCGAGATGCTGGACAAGATCAAGGCCGAGGGCGGCGACGCCACCGACTTCCTGCGTCGAGTCAAGAACAAGGAAGACGGCGTCAAGCTCATGGGCTTCGGGCACCGCGTGTACAAGAACTTCGATCCGCGCGCGACGCTGGTCAAGGAAACTGCGCACACGATCCTCGGCAAGCTCGGCAACGGCGACGAACTGCTCGAGATCGCTCTCAAGCTCGAGGAGACCGCGCTGACCGACGACTACTTCGTCGAGCGCAAGCTGTACCCCAACGTCGATTTCTACACCGGCCTGATCTACCGCGCGATGGGGTTCCCGCCGCGCATGTTCACGGTGTTGTTCGCGATGGGCCGTCTCCCGGGCTGGATCGCGCACTGGCGCGAGCAGAACGAGGACACGACCGGCAAGATCGGCCGTCCGCGCCAGATCTACACCGGCTACACCGAGCGCGACTACCAGGACGTCGGCTCCCGCTAGCTCCCGCTGTACAACGACGCCGCCGGCTCCCCTCGGGAGTCGGCGGCGTAGTCGTTGGTCCGGCTTCGCCGAACTCGAAGTGATGGACGGTTTTCCGCCGAATTCCATCCCCGACTTCGAGTTCGCGGCGGCGTGGCTGCTAGGTCATCGCCACCTCGCGCAGCACCTGTCCTGCACCGTCGCTCAGGCGCAAGGTGTCCGTATCCGTCGGGGCGACCACGAGGTTGCCGCCGACGGGTAGGTCGATGGTGCTGACGAATGCAGACCGTGACCCCCGAGCATCCTCGATGGCGACGGTGTAATCACTCGTGGTGGGGGCGTCGGTCGTGAGCGTCAACGATCGCTCGGTGGGGCTGACCTCGGCGACGATCGACGCGCCCGCAGGCAGGCGAAGGGAGGTCGATCGAACCACCCATCCGTCGGACAGGATGGAGATGTCGATCGACGCGTCGCGATCGTTGTCCGCGACGTCGGAGAGCGTGAGCCGCATCGGTGTGTCGGTCGAGGTCTCCAGTAACGCCGTGTTGTCGTTGTTGATGAACGCGGACCGTCGCACCCGGTCGGTGTCGGACACCGACAAGCTCCATTCGACATCGGTCGCATCGACGGGATCGTTGGTGTCGTCGGTGACCAGCACCAGGTAGTCCTGGCCCGGCTCACCGACCTCCGTGCAGGAGGGGCACCGATGAACGCCGGTCATCTCGGCCAGAGGAAACAACTTCAACTGATTGTCCGGAGTCCCGGAGAACAGGTAGCTGTCGTCGGCGGGGTCTGCCGAGGTGGTGTAGTACCACGTATCGGCGGCCGGATCGGTGACGATCATCTTCTCGACACCGGGATAGTTGTTGTCGTAGATGACAATTCCACGTTTGCTGTCTCCCAGATCGCGTATCGCGATCGGTGTCACGGCATGGCCGGACGTTCCGTCCTCGGTGTAGAAGGCGAGTAGATGGTCCTGCCCTTCGGCCCACGCGGACGTGAGTCGATCGATCACCTCGTCCACAGGTTCGGACATCTCGGAGTCGGCTGTCGGTTCGACCTCCTGAGTGTTGAAGTATCGCGCGATCACGGCATCGGTCGCGGGGGAGGGGCGTGCATCGAACAATGTCGCTCCGGGGGCGACGAAGGACGAGGTGTCGATCGAGTTGCGGTAGGCCAACCCTGCGACCGCGGCCATTCCGAAGCAGTGACCACCGTTCATTCCGTTCTCGAACACCTCCGAGGTCACCCGTCCCATCGGCGAGAGAACGCACTGGGCGCTCTCGGTTCCGGGAGTGCACACGGCATCTCCGAACAGCGATTGCATCGAGGCCGGTGTGAGCCCTCGGCCATGCTCCGCGGTCGGCGGTCCCCAGTTGGGGAACGAGAAGCCGTCCCGCCGGACGTCGAAGCCGGACGAGGCCACGAGCGTGCCCGAACCGGGGTCCATCTCGGTGAACCCTTCCTCGCTCCGGTCCTCGGACGAAGAACATGCCGTCAGGACGAGTACGACCGCGAGAGCCAACGTGGCCCAGCCTCGACCGGAGGTGGTGGCGGAGCGGAGAACCATGGCCGGCTCCTCCTTCTCGGTTGTCAGTGTTCGAGTACGACCTTGAGAACTGTGACGATCAAACCGACGACGATGGCAACCAGGCCACCGAGAATTGCCCCACGCCATTTCCTCCTGCTTGCGTGCCAGCCGCTGGCGGCTCCGAGGACGAGAAGGAACAGGAACGCAAGATCGGAAATGGTGTCGAGTGCGCCGTAGGCCGACCACAGACCGCTCACCCGTCCGAGCCCGATGATGATGAGAGGCACCACTGTCAGTAGCAGGAAATGCGCCGAGTGCCAGAGCAAATGGCGCCTGTCGGCACCGTCGGGCATGTGGTGGTGGCTGTTCACGTATCCCAGCCACGACGAGAAGAGGTGCGCGACGGCAGTCGCGACCATCGGCCCGAGGATCATTCCTGTCGCGTCACCGAAATCGACGTCCGTATCGTCCGCTCCCACCACCATCACGGTCATGATGATCACCGTCCCGTAGATCAACGGTTCTGCGTCGAACACCGACCACGACGGTCGGCTTCGTCTCCGGTCGTTGTGGCCGGTACTGGGACGCGTGCTTCCGGTCATGCCTGCTCACCGCAGATGGCATGATTCGGCGTCGATCCATCGAGGCAGGCCCGAAGTGGTAGTCGTTTCATGTCGAAAGTCCCTGTGCGAGAGAGGGAGCGGGGATGGCATCGTGGATGCGATTCGTGTTGCCGTTCACACGGCCTCGTGTTCTGCGGTCGATCGCGGAACGTTCGGCCTCGCGTGCCGTGGTCGCTGTCGAGCCGCCGAGCATCGCCGCGCTCAGCCCGAGTGCTACCGCATCCCGTCGGTTGACCTGCACCATCGTCGTCTCCTCGTGAAACGATGGAAGTGCCCCGCCACTTCTCCAGTTCGACAAGCGACATCACACCACGTTTTCACGGCGGAGGTGACCCGAAACCGCGTTCCCGCCCCAGATCTCGCGAAAAGCCGAACCTGCAACGAGCAGGATTCGTCACGCGAAATGGACTCGGTTCTCCAACACCGGCAGAGTCTTGCGTACGGCGTCGACCAGTCCTGTGTCGATGTCGATGGTCAGCATGCCCGGTGTCGCGTCGAGCTGACCGAGAATCTCGCCGGTGGGGGAGCAGACGATGCTGTGTCCCACGCCCAACGGCGCATTACCCTCGGCGGCAGCGGGTTCGGCTTGGTCGCAGGCTGCGATGAAGGTGGTCGAGTCCAACGCGCGTGCGCGAGCGAGCAGGGTCCATTGCTCGACCTTGCCGTCACCCGATCCCCACGACGCGGGAACCACGACGACCTCTGCTCCGAGGTCGCCGAGTTTCTGGAACAGCGAGGGGAATCGGATGTCGTAGCAGGTCGCGAAGCCCACTCGAACTCCGGCGATGTCCACCACGAGCGGATCCGAACCCGGTGCGACGGTATCGGATTCGGCGAATCCGAATGCGTCGAACAGATGGATCTTGTCGTAGCTCGCGTCGATGCCGGGCCCGGTGACGAGCAGGGTGTTCGTCACCCTGTCGTCCGGGGCTGGAGTGAACATTCCGGCCACGACGGTGATGCCGGCGTCGGAGGCGATGGAGCGCACGGCGTTCGCCCACTCGCCGTCGAGAGGCTCCGCGATTTTCCTGATGGGTCCGCCGAAGCATCGCATGGTCGCCTCGGGGAACACGACGACGTCCGAACCGGCGTGTGCGGCGGCACGGGCGTGGGTGTCGACGAGTTCGAGGTTTTCGGTGGGGTGTTCGCCACTGGTGATCTGGGCCAGGCTGATGCGGATAGTCGAGCTCACGGTCTGACTCCTGGTTTCGTCGGGGGAAGACAGGTATACATATCGTATGCAACCACTGTCGGGGAGGGACAAGGCATATCTGTTCGTACGCGATCAGGTGTTGTCGTCACCGGCGGCCACCGGCACGTTTCTCAACGAACAGGAGCTCGCGACGCGTATCGGAGTGTCGCGGACACCGGTGCGTGAGGCGCTGCTGATGTTGCAGTCCGAGGGACTGGTCGAGATGGTGCCCAAGCGCGGCGCGCATGTGCCGGCCATGTCCGGACGGCAGATCGCCGAACTGATGGATCTGCGCGGCGTTCTCGAACGGCATGCGGCCACCCGTGCGCTGCGCGCCGGGGACGCTCCGATCGCGGCGATGCAGCATGCGCTCGAACAGCAGGAATTGCTGATGAACTCCGACAGTGCCGATGCGCCGAAGGAGTTCATCGACTGGGACGGCACCTTCCATCAGAGTTTGATCGATTCGGCGGGCAGCGATCTCCTCTCCCGCACCTACGCGGGTCTGCGTGCTCGGCAGCTGCGGGTCGGTCTGAGCGCTCTGTTCACCGCGGCCAACCGGCAGCACCGCGTGTGCGCCGAGCACCAGGCCATCATCGACGCACTGAGTGTCGGCGACGAGGGCCTGGTGCACGAGAAGATCGACGCTCACCTCGAGGTCACACTTCAGACTCTGCTGCGCGCGTAGCCTTTTCGTGTTCCTGATTCAGTAGCACGTAATGCTCGTCCTCGGTGGGGTCGGGGTTGCGTCCCAGTGCCAGGCCGACCAGCGTCACCGCGCCGACGATGACGATGTATCCGGCGATCGGTACCCAACTGTCGGTCTTGTCGAGCAGGTACACGAAGATCAGCGGTGCCATCGCTCCACCGAACACTCCGGCGATCGTGTACGCCAACGAGCTGCCGGTCGAGCGGAGTCGAACGCTGAACTGCTCGGTGACGAAGGCGGCCTGCGGTCCGTACATGAACGAGTGGAACGCCAGGCCGACGACGACGCCGAGGATCAGCAGCGGCAGGGATCCACCGCCGATGACGAGGAAGAAGATCGCGCTCCAGGCAACGCCGCCCACGGCCGCGACGCCGTAGACCAGGCGTCGGTTGATGCGGTCGGAGACCGCTCCGGCCAGCGGGATCAAGCCGAGTTGGCAGGCCGATCCGACCAGAATTGCCGTCAACACCTCGCTGCGCTCGAAGCCCAGTTTCTGAGTTCCGTAGGTGATCGAGAAGACCGTGAACAGTGCGTAGATGACGTCGGGTGCGACGCGGGACATGATGCCTGCCACCAGTGGTCGCAGTTCCGTCTTGAACACTTCGCTGATCGGGGCTTCCGAGCGATCGCCGCTCTCCTGAAGTGCTTTGAACACCGGGGTGTCCTCGAGCTTCAAGCGGATCCACAGACCGAAACCGACGAGAACGGCCGAGAAGAGGAATGCAACACGCCAGCCCCAGGACTCGAACTGCTGGTCGGTGAGCGACAGAGTCAGGATTGCCAGTGCGCCGTTGGCGAGCAGGTTGCCCGCCGGTGGTCCGATCTGCGCTGCGGAGGACCAGAAGCCGCGCTTGCGGGGATCGCCGTATTCACTGGAGAGCAGAACGGCTCCGCCCCACTCGCCGCCGACGGCAACGCCCTGGCAGAAGCGCATGGTGACGAGGATGATCGGGGCCGCGATGCCGATGGTGTCGTATCCGGGGATCAGACCGATGGCGAACGTCGTGACGCCGATCAACAGCAGGGTGATGACGAGAAGTTGTTTTCGGCCGATGACGTCGCCGAGTCGCCCGAAGACGAATCCACCTACTGGACGGGCGATGTATCCGACCGCGTAGGTCGAGAAGGCAAGCAATGTGCCGGTCAGCGGATCGCTGTCGGGGAAGAAGACCAGCGGGAACACCAGCGCTGCTGCGGCCGAGTAGACGGCGAAGTCGTACCACTCCAACGCCGTTCCGGTCAGGCTGGCGGCAAAGGCCTTGGCCAGGCCTTTTCTATCCACCGAAACTGGTTCGGTCATGACGACTCCTTTGTGTGCCTGGGATCACTCTATCCGTTGTACGCGCTCCATACTTGCTGTATACAAGACGTATGCGCAAGGCTTTGAGCGCATCGGAAACAATTAATTTACGAGGAGAGGGTCCTTACTGATGCTCACATTCACGTTGCCCGACGGCACGACCGAGTCGGTAGAAGTGACCGCGCTGCTCAATGCGGGCTATGCCGGTCGCAACCAGGAAGAGGTGGCGTCGCACATCGCGGAGTTGGCCGAACTGGGCGTGCCGGCTCCCACGGTTACCCCGGCGCTGTACCCCATCTCGCCGTATCTGGCGCAGCAGACCGATGCCGTCGCCGTTCAACACGGACGCACCTCGGGCGAGGCCGAATGGGCTCTGGTGATCCTGGGCGAGACCATCGACGACGTGCTGCTCACGGTCGCATGCGACCACACCGACCGTGACCTTGAAGTGCACAGCGTCGCATGGAGCAAGAACGCCGCTCCCGACGTGCTCGGTACCGGTGCGTGGCGGTTGAGCGAGGTGGCCGACCGACTGGACGAGATCACCTTGACCGGTTGGGCCGACGGAGTTCTCATCCAGTCCGGAACTCTCGGTGATCTTCTCGCTCCGCAGTACTGGCTCGACGTACTCACCGAGCGCGGTCTGTTCGCGCGTGGAACGGTCTTGATCTCGGGCACCATCTCGATGCATCACGGGGTGAATCAGTTCTCCGACGCGTGGAAGGTCGAGATGGCCGACCCCGCAACCGGCAACACGCTGACCTGCGAATACCAGACGAATGTGATGCCAGCTCCGATCGGTTGACCATCACGACGTAAAGTCGAGGTGGAATATGCCCAGAGCTTCACAGCCGGCGTCGGCGGGCCGGCATCAACCGCAGGAGACTTCAGTGACGAAGCCAGTGATCGAATTTCAGGCCGGACCAGCACCATTGGACCTGGTGACGGTCGACCTCGTCGAGGGTGACGGCGCAGAGGCAGTCGCAGGCGGCACCGTGGAGGTGCATTACGTCGGAGTCGAGTTCGATTCGGGCGAAGAGTTCGACTCGTCCTGGAACCGCGGCGAATCCATCCAGTTCCCGTTGCGCGGACTCATTCAGGGTTGGCAGGACGGCATCCCCGGAATGAAGGTCGGCGGACGCCGTCAGCTCACCATTCCGCCGGAGCTCGCCTACGGCCCCGCCGGCGCAGGTCACCGCCTGTCCGGCAAGACGCTCGTGTTCGTCATCGACCTGCTCGACGTCAAATAACTGCACTCGAAGCACCAGCAGGTCAGGTGACAGCGCTGCGTACCCGCTCGGCCTCGCGGGTTGCCGAGGTGTTGGCCTTTCCCCCTCGGGAACCCGCGAGCTTGGCGGCAATGTGCTGGGCTACCGTCACCGGTTCGTACCGGGCCACGTCACCGGGCTCGATGCACGACGGCAACGGCGCGATCACCGCGTCGAGGTTGCCGTCGTGGAAGAAGGCGGCAGAGCGCCTGCGCTGAATCGTTCCGTCGGCAATCGGCGGACGCACGCGATGCAGCGTCGACACCCAGCGGTCGTTGGTCAGTCGGGCCGTCAGATCACCCAGGTTCACCAGCATCGCTCCCTCGACGGGTTGCACGTCGTGCCACCGTCGGTCGATGCCGAGAACCTGCAGACCGGGCACTCGATCGGCCCACAGCACCGTCACCAATCCGTAGTCGGTGTGCTCGCTCATCCCGGTGAGCTCGGTGTCCGGCACACGCAGGCCGGGGTCCAGCGCGTAGTTGTTCATCCGCAGGGTGTCGAGCGAGCGATCGGTGATGTCGGAGAACACGGTCGGGGCCACACCGAGTGCGTCGGCGAACACGGTGGTCAGCGTCCGGGCCACACGCGCTGCCTCGGCGAAGTATCGTTCGACGGCACGCTGGAACCCCGCGCACTCGGGCCAGGTGTTCGCCTCGCCCGTCCCGACGTTGAAGGCCTCGAACCAGTCGTTCGTGCCCGACGCCGATTCGACTCCCAGGCTCAGGCTCAGCGATTCGCTCTTCGGAGCGGTGTACCCGCGGTTGCGTTCGGGTGGGCAGATGTAGGCCCGCTTCGCCGCCGGTTCGAGTCCGAAGAACGAATCCATCGCCGACGCCAGGCCGTTCACGGTTTCCTCGGGGATCCCGTGTCCGAGAATCTGCATGAAACCGACTGTGCTGCAAGCGTAATCGATGTCCGACGCGACGCTGCGCCGGGCGGTCCCGTCGGCCGCCGCGGTGGCACCGTCCAGAACGTACGGTGAGATGTCGATGGTGGGGACGAAGAAGTCCGACGACGTGTGCATGGGTACATGATCCTCGGATCGGATGGACCCGCAGGTTTCCCCCGCGTAAAGACTGCCGTACTTCAGCTGTCCTGCAGCTCCAGCACCAATCTCGCTCCGCCCAATGGACTGTCGGTGAACCAGGCCCGCCCGCCGTGCAATTGGGCTTGCTGAGCCACCAGTGCCAGGCCGAGCCCCGAGCCGCCCTTGGCCGCTCGGGTGCCGCGCTCGAATCGGCCGAAGACCGTCTCGCGTTCATCGAGGGGAACGCCGGATCCGTTGTCGTCGACCAGGACGCGTACCGTCGTGCCCTCGCGCTCGGCGGTGATGACGATCGACGTCGCGTCGCCGTGCCGAACGGCGTTTCCGATCACGTTGTCGACGGCCAGCCGAAGGCCGGTCGGCAGGGCACGCATCGTGATCTCGCAGTCGGGGGCGGACTCGACCCGTATGTCGAGGCCCGGATGCAGTCGCTGCGCATCCTGGGCTGCGACGTCGCAGATGTCGATGATGTCGGTCTCGACTCTGTCGGCCTCGCTGGACAATTCACCCGACGCCAGTCGCTCCAAGGCTGTCAGCGTCGTCTCCACTCGTCCCTGTGTCCGTTCGAGGTCGCCCAGAATCTCCTGCTGCTGCGCGCGCTGGAGATCGAGGGTTCTGAGCACCTCGATGTCCGTGCGCATCGCGGTCAGCGGGGTGCGGAGCTCGTGCGCGGAGACGGCCGCGAAATCGCGGGCAGTGTCGAGCGCAGCATTGGTGCGTTCCTGAGCCTCGTTCAGCCTGGTCAGCATGCCCCCGATGGCGACGGCGAGTTCGTCGGCTTCGGTGACGCCCGTGCGGGTTTCGGGAGCGGTCGGTGGCTGGGCACTGACCTGACGTGTCAACGTCACCAGCGGTCTCACGGCCCGTCCACCGAAGAGCCAACCCAGGCCCGTGGACACGGCGATCGCGGCCAGTCCCAACAGAAGTACCTGCTTCTGTTGCTCGTCGGTCACTTGTTGAGCTTCGATGGCGGGCACACCGATCGAGATGGAGATGGACGAGACAACGGTCGATACTGCCGTGTAGACCCGGAACCGTTGACCGTCCACGTCGACGGTCTGGGATCCGGCCGCCAGCGCAGGCAGCCGCGTCGGGGTCGATGCGACCACGATGTCGCCGCTGCGAATCGTGACGGCGAACGCTCCGGAGAGCTGATCGATGAAGGCCTCCAACGTCGACGAGTTCGGGACCAGCACCTGCGAGGCCGTCGTCAGACGTTCGTCGAGCTGATTGACGTTGTTGCGGGAGATGGCGACCGAGGTGACCACCGCGAGGGCGGCCACCACCAGGGTGGCTCCGAGAGCGGTGGCCGCGGCCACTCGGGCGCGCAGCGAGAAGCTCATGGGGCGTCCCGGACGACGAAGCCGACCCCGCGGACCGTGTGCAGGATGCGCGGCGACCCGTCGGCCTCGAGTTTGCGTCGGAGGTACCCGACGAACACGTCGACGACGTTGGTGTCGGCAACGAAGTCGTAGCCCCAGACCAGTTCGAGCAGTCGTTCACGTGTGAGAACGACGCCCTTGTTGCGAGCCAGGATCGCCAGCAACTCGAATTCGCGCTTGGTCAGGTCGATGTCGGCTCCGCCGCGGTGGACGCGATAGCCGGGGATGTCGACCACCAGGGTGCCGATCGCGACGGCCGAGTTCGGTGCGCCCGAATCTGCCACCGGCACAACCGGACCGGTGCCGCGACGACGCAGCATGGCTCGGATCCGAGCGACGAGCTCGGCCAACACGAACGGTTTGGTGAGGTAGTCGTCGGCACCGGATTCGAGTCCGGCGATGCGATCGTCGACCGAGCTGCGGGCACTGAGTACGCAGATCGGGATGTCGTTTCCCATGGCGCGCAACGCGGTCACCACGCTGGCACCGTCGAGCACCGGCATGTTGATGTCGAGCACGATGGCGTGAGGCATCGATCGCGACACGACGCCGAGCGCCTCCGCACCGTCCGACGCGGTGATGACGGTGAACCCGGACAGGCGCAGGCCGCGTTGCAGTGACGACAACACGTCTGCGTCGTCGTCGACGACGAGAACGGTGGCGGGGGTGCTCGGCGATTCGGTCACCGGACCAATGCTATGCAACCCAGCTGTCGACGGTGGTGCGGCGTTCCTCGGGCGTCTTGGCGAAGAAGTCCTCGAGGGCACTGCGGCGGCCGGTGTCGGCATCGAGCGACCAGGCCAGTGCGGGTGCCTTTGCGTAGAGCTGCTCGTAGTACTTCTCGAAGGTGCAGGTGCTGTCGATCAGGGAGAGTGCACCGGGGAAGGGGCGTGTGTTCGTCATGATGTTCTCCTTGTCTGTTCGGTATATCCCAAGCTAGAGGTCGTTGTTGCGGCCTTGGTGAGTCGTGGTTGGCGGTTCTCTGAGAATCGAAGGGTCGAGCCGGGGATTGCTCGGGACCGCGGTGGGTAAGACTCAAAGCATGTCGATCGTCTGGTTTCGCCGTGATCTCCGTCTGGGGGATCTGCCCACCCTCACCGCCGCTGCCGAGTCGGGAGACCCGGTGCTCGGGCTCTTCGTGCTCGACGATCGGCTGCTGAAGCCGTCCGGCGGACCGCGCAAGGATTTTCTGTTCCGGTCGCTCGAAGCACTCGACCAGCAACTCGACGGCCGGTTGATGGTCGTCCACGGTGACCCCGCGACGGTGGTCCCGAAGGTGGCGAAGGCGATCGGCACCGAGGACGTGCACATCAGCGCCGACTACGGTCCGTACGGGCGCGAGCGAGACAAGCGTGTGGGCGAGAAGGTGACTCTGGTCGAGACCGGGTCTCCGTACGCGGTCGCCCCCGGGCGGATCGTCAAGAACGACGGGGAGCCGTACAAGGTGTTCACGCCGTACTCGCGCCAGTGGCTGGAACACGGGTGGCGCGGTCCGGCGGACACATCGGCCGACTCCGCCGACTGGATCGACCCGGACGAGGTGAAAGGCGTTCGGCGAGTGAAGATTCCCTCCGAGAAGGATGCATCCGACGCGGCGGCGGGTGAGGCAGCTGCGTCGAAGCAGTGGAAGGAATTCCTCGACGAGGTCTCGGCGTACGACGACGAGCGCAACCGTCCCGATCTCGACTCGACGAGCCGGATGTCGGTGCATCTGAAGTACGGAACCATTCATCCACGGACGATGTTGGCCGACCTGGGAAAGCTCCGCAGCGAGGGTGCGGCGTCGTACCGCAGACAGATCTGCTGGCGAGACTTCTACGCCGACATCCTCTTTCAGCGACCCGACAGTGCCAGGGAGAACTACGTCAAGAAGTTCGACGCCATCGAATTGGACTCGGGCAAGCACGCCGACGAGTTGTTCGACGCCTGGTGCAAGGGCGAAACGGGCTTTCCGATCGTCGATGCCGGTATGCGGCAGCTGAACTCCGAGAAGTGGATGCACAATCGAGTGCGGATGATCGTGGCGTCGTTCCTCGTCAAGGATCTGCATCTGCCGTGGTGGCGGGGAGCGCGCTACTTCATGCAGCACCTCGTCGACGGCGATCTGGCCAACAATCAGCACGGGTGGCAATGGACCGCCGGAACCGGTACCGACGCCTCGCCGTACTTTCGCGTGTTCAACCCGATCACTCAGGGCGAGAAGTTCGACCCCACCGGGGACTACGTCCGACGCTGGGTGCCGGAGCTGCGCGGCGAAGAAGGAAAAGCCGTGCACACGTTGAAGTTCGGTCGACCCAAGGACTACGTGGATCCGATCGTCGACCACAAGCACGAGCGTGAGGTGGCGATCGCCCGCTTCAAGGCGATCTAGCGCGGGAGCGGAGCCTGCGAAGTGACCCCTATCTCTTGCGGGACAACCCGACGCCCACCAGGCAGATCACTCCACCGACCACGGCGAGGTAATGCGGCACCTCACCCAACAGGAGCCAGGCCAGCGTGATCGTGATCGGTGGCACGGCGTACGTGGTGATTCCGAGCTTGCCGGCGTTCATCCGCGTCAGCGCGTAGGCCCAGGTGCTGAAGGCCAGTGCCGTCGGGACCAGGCCGAGGTAGATCAATCCGCCGGTGGCACCGGCCGAGGCAGCCCCGAGGTCGTCCAGCAGCGCCGGTGCGAAGGGCAGCGTGCACACCGCGCCGATGGTGCATGCCATCCACGTCACCTGAAGTCCGGGGATGGTGCGCAGCACCGGCTTCTGGCTGAGCACTCCGATGGCGTAGGTCACCGCGGACACCAGGCACAGAGCGATGCCGAGGAAATCGGCGTCGGTCTTGGTGGTCGACGTCGTGGTCACCGCCGTGACGACACCGACCATGACCGCGCCGGCGAACGCTATGCCCGCACCGATCACCAACCACTTCGGAAAGCCCTCGCCCAGAAGCAGACCCGCGAACAGGGCGACCAGAATCGGACCGATCTGAATGATCATCGACGTCGTACCGGCATCGACGCGTTGCTCGGCGGCATTGAGGGCGACGTTGTAGATGCCGAACCAGAACACGCCGATACTGACGATCTGCAGCCACTGTGTGCGGTTGGGCCTGACCCACTGTCTTCTGGCCACAACTATCGCGCCGAGTGCCACAGATCCGATCAGCAGCCGACCCAGCGCGAGCGGGCCCGCCCCAAAGGATTCGCCGACGCCGCGAATCGCGACGAAGGCCGAGGCCCACGAGATCACCGTGACGGTGACTGCACCGAGGGCGAGCCAATCGACGGCGGGACGGGTGTCGAGATCTGTCATGAGCACGACGCTATCTCGCGCGAACGACCCCTGGCGCGCGGGTTTCGGCCATCGTTGCGCGAATTGGTGCCGCCTATCTGCCGAGCAACTTCTCCAGCGCATCGAGTACGGCGGGATCCTCGATGGTCGACGGCACGCCGTACTCCTCGCCGGCGACGATCTGCCGCATTGTCTTCCGCAGGATCTTGCCCGAGCGGGTCTTCGGTAGGGCACCGACGATCGTCACGTCCCGGAACGTCGCGAGTGCACCGATCTGATCGCGGACCATGGCCACCAGTTCGGTACGCAGCTGATCCTCGGTGATGGTCTCCCCGGCCTTGAGCACCACGTAGCCGCTGGGGCGCTGGCCCTTGAGGTCGTCGTGGATTCCGATGACGGCGCATTCGGCGACGGCGGGGTGACCGGCCAGCACGGCCTCCATCGACCCGGTGGACAGGCGGTGGCCGGCCACGTTGATGACGTCGTCACTGCGGCCCAGCACGTAGACGTACCCGTCGGCGTCGATGTACCCGGAATCGCCGGTGAGGTAGTAGCCCGGGAACGTGTCCAGATACGAACGCTGGAACCGTGATTCGTCGTTCCAGAGTCCCACCAGCGCGCCCGGTGGCAGTGGCAGCTGCACGACGATGTTGCCCTCGGTGCCTGCGTCCACCGGCGCACCGGCCGCGTCGAGGATACCGACCTGGAAACCCGGCACCGGTACCGTCGGTGATCCGGGTTTGATCGGAAGTGGTTCGAGGCCACGAAGATTGGCGCAGATCGCCCAGCCGGTTTCGGTCTGCCACCAGTGGTCGACGACGGGGCGGTCCAGGGTTCGCGAAATCCACTCGTAGGTATCGGGATCGAGGCGTTCACCGGCGACGAACAGTGTCTCGAGCGACGAGGTGTCGTACTTCTCGAGCTCGGCGGCGTGTGGGTCGACCTTCCGGATGGCACGCAAGGCCGTCGGCGCGGTGAACAACGCGCGGACGCCGTGATCCTGGATCACCCGCCAGAACGCGCCTGCATCGGGAGTTCCGACGGGTTTGCCCTCGTAGAGAACCGTTGTGGCACCTGCGAACAGCGGTCCGTAGACGATGTAGGAGTGTCCGACGACCCAGCCGACATCGGACGCCGTCCACATCACCTGACCGGCACCGACGTCGTAGATGTTGCGCATCGACCACGTCAACGCAACCGCATGACCGCCGTTGTCGCGCACCACACCCTTGGGCTTACCGGTCGTGCCCGAGGTGTAGAGGATGTACAGCGGATCCGTCGCCTGCACCGAAACCGGTTGGGCGGCCGGGGCGTCGGCGATGAGGGTGTCCCAGTCCAGCCAGTCGTGGCTGCCTGCGATGCCGTCGCGGGCCTTGACGATCACCGCGGGGACGGTCGCCGTCGTGAGAGTCAGGGCGCGCTGCACCAAGGGGAGGTATTCGACGACTCGACCAGGCTCGAACCCGCCGGCGGCAGTGATCAGCAGGACCGGCTCGGCGTCGTCGATTCTCGCCGCCAGCTCCTTGGCCGCGAAGCCGCCGAACACCACCGAGTGCACCGCGCCGAGCCTGGCGCACGCGAGCATGGCGATCACTGCCTCGGGAATCATCGGCAGGTAGATCACCACGCGGTCGCCGGGGGAGACGCCGTTGCTGCTCAACACCCCGGCGAAACGAGCGACCCGATCGAGCAGTTCGGCGTAGGTGTAGCTGCGGGTCAGTCCGAGCATCGCCGAGTCGTAGATCAATGCGGTCCGGTCGCCGTGCCCGGCGTCGACATGCCGGTCGAGGGCATTGAAACAGGTGTTCAGGCGGGCACCGGGAAACCAGTGCGAGCCGTCGAACGCGGTGGTCGGTGGGGTGTCCCAGTCGACGTCTTCCGCCGCAGACAGCCAGAATTGCTCCCGGTTGTCGACGCTGTCTCCGAATGCCTGCCGATACTCGCCACTCATGCCACCGAGCCTAGTTGGGCACGTGCTGCCGTTTCGGGTTATCGACAACGGGGCGGGTGCGTAGCCTCCGAAGTACTTCGCGGCCGCCGTTTAACGCCGCGCTGGCCGCGAACATCCCCGCGACCAGCAACAGCCATCGCATCGCGTACGGCTCCTGGGTCTGACCCGTGGCGGCCTCGTATGTCTCGCTTCCGTGCGCGAAGATCCCCGGTGCGAACAGCAACAGGCTCAGTCCCGCTCCGAGCGCAGGAATGCGTACCGCGTTGACGAACCTGCCCAGTCGAGCAACCAGAGTTCTGTCGAGTACCGCGTACAGCGGGAACAGGATCGCATCGTGCACCACGGCCGCCCCGACGAACCACAGTCCGATGGACTGCCACCACTTGTCGGTGTTCCACAGGGCCGGAAAGCCGATCGTCAGGACCACCGCTCCGGACAGGGCGAGACAGAAGGCCGTGACCGCGAGATGCACGGGGCCTGCGCCGTACCTCGCCCGAAACGTACTCATGCTCCCTCCCCGAAGAATTCGACGGATTCGATCCATTTGGTGGCATGCACTCCGGGTATCGCCGGCATCATGATCCGAGCGGGATAGCCATGATCGAGGGACAGGTCGGCCCCGTTCACCTTCAGTGCGAGAAGCGAATCGGGATGCATCATCTGGTGTCCCCCGAAGGTGACTCGGTTGAACGAACCGACGGGTTCGAGCGAGCGCACCTCACCGGTATCGGCAGATTCGATGCCCACGAGCGCCGCCAGATCGCGCAGTGGAACACCGGTCCACGTCTGTACCGTCGACCAGCCTTCGACACAGGAGATCGGGAGTTCGACGGTATGCAGGTCCATCTGCTCGAGTTGAGCTCGAGCGAGTACTACGGCGGTACCGCCGGCCGATACGGTCAGCCGCCACGAATCTCCAGTCTGCGCATCGGTGACGCCCGCGGATCGTGCAGTGCGATTGATCTGGAAGTCGTTGGGGCCGTTGCCGTACGAACGCCCTCGGGGGAGCAGGAGCGCCGCCCCGCGCAGTGGCCCGCCGGTCGTCTGCCCGACACTCAGCACGGCGACGAACAATGCGCTGCCGCCCACGAGGGTGAGTGCTCCGCGGCGGCTGATCGTCGCCGGAGCGGGATCGGTTGCAGCAAGGCCTGATTCGTCGTCGCCGTCGGGCACCGTGTCCGCCACCCTGATGCGCATCAGCTCGAGGAACGGGCGGGTTCGCAGCGCGGTCACCATGGTCGGAAACTTCAACACCACATGGGCGACGAAGCCGGCGACGAACACCCAGGCTCCCCAGTAGTGCGCGGTGTAGAAGCTGAATCCGAAGATGTAGTCGTACTGAATGTTCAGCACACCGGTGATGATCTCGAAGAGTATGCCACCGACCAACGCCAGCAACGACACTCGTTCCAGCAGATGCGCCACGCTGCGAATCGGGGGCATCTCGATCAGCTTCGGAATCACCGACCACAGCTTGGCCAGCACGATCGGCACCATGACCAGACCGAGTCCCACGTGCAGGCCCTGGGTGAGCCGGTAGAGCCAGGCAGGTTCGGTCGGCCAGTCGAACGACGGTATCCGTAACCATCCGACGTCGCCGGGCATGGCCTGGCCGAACTGAGGACCGTATGCGGCCCAGGAAAAGAATCCGGTGATCGTCACGATCGGCAGGACGACGAGTAGGACGGATGCGAGGACCGACGTGAACCAGACGCCGCGGATCGGGCTTCGGAACGTGGGAATTCGTTGCATGCTGGTTCCCGTCTGCAAGATTGTACCCAGTAGTACAAATCAATGAGTCGAGGTTAGCGCACCGGGAGTCCTTTCGCCAGGGTGCGTCCCGGCGTCGCTTCTCAGGTCGCGCGTCGACGCAATGCGGCGACCGATGCGTTCAGCGTGTCGCGCAGTGGTTGCACATCGCCCGCGATGCGGGCGATCAGCATGCCCCCCTGCAGTGAGGCGATCAAGGTGGCGGCAGCGGCGGCCGGATCGGTCGCGACGTCGAGTTCGCCCCGGTCGATCATGCGACGAAGTCCCTGCTCGAGAGGTTGCTCCCAGCGCCGGAACGCGGCGTGCAGGGCGGGAACGAACGCCGCGTCGTTCTTCAGTTCTGCAGCGAGTGAACCGAGGGGGCACGAGAACGGACCACCCGGTTGTTCGTGATTTCGCACGATCTCGGCGGCCCAGGCGTCGATGTCGTCGAGGCTGTCGATGTGGGCCAGGCGTGGCTGAGCGGCGAGCACGCGCTCGAGTTGACGTGTGATGACGGCCTCGACCAGGTCCGACTTGTCGGAAAAGTAGTGGTAGAGCTGCGACTTCCCGGTCTCCGATGCGGCGAGAACGTCGTCGAGAGTGGTTCCCGCGACGCCGTGGTCGTACATCATCGATGCTGCGGCGTCGACGATCGCAGCTCTGGTGCGTCTGCCTTTGGCCGTTCTCGGCAGCTCCTTGCTCACGGGCCCTCGGCTCCTCGGTCGATGCGGTGAACAGCGAGTTCGATGAACACTCGGCCGTTCGATTCGATGGTTCGGCGGACCCGAAGCCCTGCAGCCACCGCCAGCGAGTACAGCGCACCCGCGCCGACACTGGCCCACGTGAACCACTCGCCCACCGAGTCGCCGGTCTCCCATCGAACCATTCGGTTCCGATCGTCCAGATCGGGGGTCGGCTCGACTTCGACGATGGCTGTTCCGCTCTCGTGCAGCAGTCTTCGTACGGTCGTCAACAGCGCGGCAGGATCGCCGCCGATACCGATGTTGCCGTCCGCGAGCAGTACGTGGGACCACTGCCCGGCCCTGGGGAGCGCTGAGAAGATGTCCTGTTCCACGGCGAACCCACCGCGGTGATTCGTCATCTCCACGGCGACCGAGGACGTGTCGACCCCCAGTGCGGGAACGCCGGCACGGGTCAGTGCCTCGGTCAACCGCCCTGGCCCACAGCCGAGATCGAGGGTGGGGCCGGTGCAGAACGCAATGGAGGCCTCGTCGGCCCGGATGTCGTCGACCGTCGAATGGGCTCCGCCCATCCAGCGTGCGATCGGCAGTTCGGTGCGTCGACCGTCGTAGTCGGAGATCCACGAGGGTAGGCCTGCGCGGCCGCGGCGATAGACGTCGTCTGCAATCACCCGATCGAATGTACCAGTGAGTACAGTCAGCGGCATCGCGGGACGGAAGCGCGTCAAATTTCCGTTGGGTGCCGTCAAGATTGCGTCAACACCTCTGTTCGACGCCACCGCGCGGCGTGAGACTTCCTCTCATGACACTTCTCGACATGCTTCCGTCCCTCGGTGCCGCATATGTTTCGCGGTGCGATCCAACGCTCTGGCCTGCAGATACGCATTGCGTCTGCGGCCGCATCACCGTCGACGGCGTTGCGCTGGAGGATCTTGCGGACGCGCAGGGCACTCCGGTGCAGTGGGGTTCGATTCTGGTGACTCGGGTGCGTTCGGTGATTGCCGGCGAGGTGGGCGTCGACGCCGAGTTCGCGGATCTGCGCCAGGCCGTGGTGGTCAACCGGCATTCGGTGGGTCCGGTGGTCAAGGTCGATGTGCACGGTCCGGGTCGACGCTGTGTCGGTCCGGTGGAGCTTCCCGCCGACCTGCGTGCGGGTGACGTATTGGCGCTCGTGACCTCGCAGGTGCACGGCGGAGCCTGCGGTCGTTCCGCAGGCTCCACTCCGGTCTCGTAGCAGGGGTCGAACTTCTGCTCACATGCGGCGGAGCCGCTCATCCCAGCGTGCGGTAGCGGCCGAGTCTGGATCGCGTGCGGGTGGCGGAGTCGACGGTGGACAACGTGCGCAGTTCTCGAACGATGGCATCGGCGACCCGGGCGGAAAAGGCGGCCGGTTCGTCGGCGGCGTCGGGGAGTTCGGGGACGATGGCGTCGACGATGCCGTCGCGCAGCAGATCGACCGAGCGGATGCCCTGCGCCTCGGCCATGTCCGGGGCGTGAGCGGTGTCCCGGTGCACGATGGCGCTGGCGCCCTCGGGCGGAAGCGGTGCGAGCCAGGCATTCTGGGCACACAGCACGCGATCGGCGGGCAGAAGTGCGAGCGCCCCGCCGCCGGTGCCCTGGCCGAGCAGCACCGACACCGTCGGGGTATCGACGGTCACCAGGTCGGAGATCGAGCGGGCTATCTCGGGTGCCAGGCCGCCTTCCTCGGCTTCCTTGGAGAGGGCAGCGCCGAAGGTGTCGATCACCAGTACCAGCGGGATGCGTAGTTCCTCGGCCAGGCGCATGCCGCGTCGTGCCTCACGTAGTGCCGCAGGACCCATCGTGGCGGTGGCGGCGCTGCTGCTCCGGTCGTTGCCGAACAGGACGCAGGAGGTTCCTCGTATTCGGCACAGTGACAACAGAATCGAGGTGTCGGCCTCGCCCTGTCCGGTGCCGCTGAGTGGAACGTGTTCGCTGGCTGCGTGTTCGATGAGTTGCCGAATACCCGGCCGGTCGGTGCGGCGAGACGACTGCACCGAATGCCAGGCCGACTGCTCCCGTATCTCGGCCGGCTGATCGTCGGTGAGGTCGGGCCACACGGCGGCGTCGACGATCACGCGAAGTGCGCGGATCAACAAGTGGCGCAGGTCAACCACCGGCACCACACCGTCGATGACGCCGTGCTGGTAGAGGTTCTCGGCGGTCTGGACGCCGTCCGGAAATGGCTTGTCGTACAACGCCTGATAGACGCGGGGCCCGAGGAACCCGATCAGTGCGCCGGGTTCGGCCACGGTGACGTGAGCAAGCGACCCCCAGGATGCGAACACGCCTCCGGTCGTCGGATTGCGGAGGTAGACCAGGTATGGCAGGTGCGCTGCCTTGTGCGCGGTGACGGCCGAGGCGATCTTGACCATCTGCACGAAGGCGAGTGTGCCTTCCTGCATTCGGGTGCCGCCCGAGGTGGGGGAGGCGATCAGGGGCAGCCTCTCGGCCGTTGCGCGTTCGATAGCGGAGGTGATGCGCTCGGCCGCGGCAACGCCGATCGATCCGGCGAGAAAAGCGAACTCGCACGCAATGATCACCACGCGGCGGCCGTCGATGGTGCCCTCGCCGGTAACAACCGATTCGTCGACGCCGCTCTTCTCCCGAGCTCTCGCCAGGTCCCGAAGATAGGACTCCCCAGGATGGACGTCCACTGGCGTGGAGTCCCAGGACACGAACGATCCGCCGTCGAGAACGGAGTCGAGAATCTCGGCGGCGGATGTCCGTTGGCTCATATCGGGGAGCCTACGCAGCGAACCCTAGCGAGCAAACGCTTCCTTCCACGAGACGGTCTTGCCGATCCGAAGAATGGAACGCTGGTAGATCTTCGCCGCGCCCATGGCCAGGATCGCGGTGGTGACCACCATCAGAACCGCCGAGCCGACGATCTGCACCGGCGAGGTCACGCCCGCTGCAATTCGCAGAGGCATCATGATCGCGGAGAACGGCGGGATCCAGCTCAGCGTGTTGGCCAGGGTGCTCTCCGGATCGCTGACGGAGTAGAAGGCCGCGAAGAACATCGCCATGATCAGGATCAACAGCGGCATGGTCGTCGAGTTGACGTCCTCCTGCCGCGAGACCATCGACCCGCCCGCAGCGTAGAGCACCGCGAAGAATGCGAACCCGAGAACGAACCACGCGAGGGTTGCGGCGAAGACGCTCACCGCAGCACCCGTGACCGTGAGGACGCCCGTACCCAATCCTGCCCCGACACCGGCTATTCCGTAGAGAGCAAGCTGCACGATGCCGACCGCGCCGATACCGAGGATCTTTCCCCACAGCAACTGCAGGGGGCGGACGGTGGAGAGCAGCAGTTCGACCACCCGAGAGGACTTCTCCTCGACGACGCCCATCGCGACGTACATGCCGAAGCCGATGATCTGGGCATAGAGCAGAAACACTGCCGACAGGGCAAGTGCGGTCCGCTGACCTGCCTCGGGATCCGGGGGATCGATGGCGTCGACGGTGACCGTTGCGGCGCTTGTCGCTGCTCCGAGCTCGTTCTGATCGACACCCTGTTGCGCCAGTGCAGCATTCGTGGCTTGCGTTGCAACACTGCCTTCGACGACGGCGCGCAACGTTCCGGTCAGGTCGGACTCGGTGACGGCGGTGTACGCACCGTCGGTTCCGTCCGGAACCAACGCCACGTCGAGATCCCCGGATTCGACGCCGCTGCGTGCGGCTGCCGCGTCGGCGATCTCACGGACCTCGACCGGTGACCCGACGGCGTCGCCGGTTGCTTCGACCACGGCCGCGATGGACTGGTCTCCGGCGATGCCGACGACGTCGCGCTCCTCGTCACCGCTGCCGGAGAAGATCGAGAACGCGACGATACCGCCGACGATGACGGCCAGGATGATCGCGTTGCTGATGACGAAGCTCTTCTTCATCACCTGAACGGTGAACTCGCGCTTGGCTATCAAGGACACAGCGCTGAAGGAGTTGAGTTGGGAGCTCATGCCACTACCGCCTCTCGGAACAGGTCGCTCAGGGAAGGTTTCTGGATGGAGAAGTCGTGTACCGGGCCGGTCGCCAGTGCCGCCCGCAGGATCTGCTGGTCGTCGGCCCCGGGTGCCAAGCCCAGGACGGTGACGCCGTCGCTGTGGCCGAGGGTGCTCACTCCGGTGATGCCCGACGCCCATCCGGGTGCGGCGTTCGGTGCGTGGACGCGTAGCTGCGAATCTCCCGACCCGCGTAGCTCGTCGACGGTGCCGACGGCCTTCATCGAGCCCGCGGCGATGATGCCGACGCGATCGCACAGGCGTTGCACCAGATCGAGCTGGTGGCTCGAGAACACCACCGGCACTCCGGCGGCGGCCTTTTCGCGCAGTACCTCACTCATCACGTCGACAGCGATCGGGTCGAGGCCGGAGAACGGCTCGTCCAGGACCAGCACCGCGGGGTCGTGCACCAGCGCGGCCGCCAACTGCACGCGCTGCTGGTTACCCAGGCTCAACGCGTCGACGGTGTCGTTGACGCGCTGGTCGATGCCGAGTCGTTCGGTCCAGCGGATCACCGCAGCCTTGGCGTCCTTGGACGACAGGCCGTGCAGCTCGGCCATGTAGGCCAACTGCGGGCCCACCTTCATCTTGGGATAGAGGCCGCGCTCCTCGGGCATGTAGCCGATGGTGCGTCGGACGTCGAGGTCGACGGGCTTACCGCCCAACAGAACCTGGCCGGAATCTGCCGACAGGACTCCCAGCGCGATGCGCATCGTGGTGGTCTTGCCTGCGCCGTTGCTGCCGACGAAGCCGAACAGCTCGCCCGGGCGGACGTCGAAACTCAGGTTGTCCAGGGCGATCTTGTCGCCGTATCTCTTGGAGACGGAGTCGATCGTGAGGGTGCTCATGGTGCCCTTTCGGTCGTTACTGCTGGTCGAAATTCGGGATGTCGTCGAGTTCGGGGTCTGGGGTGATCCACGCGAGAATCATTGCTGGAGAGCATATTCCGGTCATCAGTGCGGCCAGAGTCCAGCCGCCACCCGCATAGGCGAGCCGGGACATGTCCTCGAACGACACCGAGAGGAAGATGGACGCGAATGCGGCTGCCATCACCAGCGTCTGCGTGACGGTGAGGCCGATGGAGCGAGCTTCGTTGCGCTGCTGCACTTCCCATTCGTCCAGTGCTCCGACGGGTGCGTCGCCGTGCCGGCCGGAGACAATCTGTAATGCCGTCCAGATCGGAATGAACAGCAGTGCCGCCGGTATCCATCCGAGTGCGAACCACTCGGAGAACAGGCTGCCGATGCTGACGACGAAGAAGGCGAAGAGGAGTACGGCCACAGCTACCACGAGGATCTGGCGTCGACGCTGTGTGCGCCACTTCGGAAGCCAATGGCGAGTCTTGGCGTCGTTCTCCAGGAATCGGCGGGTGCGATAGGCCTGATAGCGGGTGAGGATGTCGGGTCGTTCGCTCATGGTCTCAGCCGTCCTGTGGGTCGTAGTCCGGAGTAGTCCACGCGAGAAGCATTGCGGGGGTAGCGCCTCCAGTGCTCAAAGCGGTCAGCATCAGCGCGCCGCCGGAGATCCCGAGATTTGTTGCCCCGAAAATCGATCCGAGGAACAGGTACGCCGCGGCTGCGGTGCCCAGCGCCTGAGTAACCGTCAGGCCGATGGATCGGGCCTGGTTCCGGAGCTGTATTTCGAGCTCGTCGAGCGCGTCCACCGGTGCTTCGGCGCGCCGATTGGACACGATGCCGAGGACGATGGTCGCGAACGCGAACACGATGTAGCAGATTCCCCAGTATCCGATCGCCCAGTCGAACAACGGTTCCGAGAGCGCGAATCCCGCAGATGCCGCGAGCAGCACCAAAAGGACGACAACGAAGGCTCGGCGACGTTTCTGGGCTCGCAATCCCGGCAGCCAGTTCGCATAGGTCTTGTCGTTCGCCAGAAACACTCTCGTCCGGGCTTCCTGATATCTGCTGAAGATGCTGGGACTGTGCGTGTTCATCGATCCTTCTCCCTTCGGAAGAGTTCGGCGGAGAGCGGTCCGAGTTCGGTGCGCGAGAAGACCGCTTCGATCGGCAGATCGAAGACGTCGCAGATGCGCATCGCAAGGTCGAGGCTCGGGTAGTGGTCGCCCCGTTCGAGGGCGCCCACTGTCTGGGGGTTCACTTCGACGAGTTCGGCCAGTTGCGCGCGGCTCATCTTTCGTTCTGCCCGCAGAACACCCACCCTGTTGAAGATCGGGAGCGCGGTACCGCGCTTGACGGGGCTCATGACAATGAAGTGTTGTATAAACCCAACGATGTGTCAACCAGTAATAACAGTTTTGTCGATGCGCCTACTGGCTCTGCTGTTCGCGAGCGGCCACGACCACCGCGTGCATGGTCGTCAGAAAGTCGTCGATCGTTGCCCGCTGCTCGGGTGTGAAACGTGCCAGCTCGTCGACTGCTCGGCCGATGACGGGGCCGAAGAACCTGGTGCCGAGTTCCGACGCGTGAGCGGTCACGCGCAGCAGTACTCGGCGGCGATCGGCTGGGTCTGCTTCGCGTGATACCAAGTTGCGCTTGCTCATTCGATCGACCAGGGCGGTGACGGATGCCGATTCGAGGCCCAGCTGTCCGCCGAGCCAGCCGGGTGTGGCACGCGTTCCGGCCCGGTCGGCATCGAGGAGGCAGATCAGCGCGCGGATGTCTGTCGGGTGAAGTGAGTGCTTCTGGGCGAAGTCTGCGCCGAGGAGATCGAGTTCGACGGTGAGCGCTCGCAACCGATGTACGGCGGCGACAGGTTCGGTCATGTGTCGATCCCTCGGGAGTTGCTGTACGAGTAGTCTCTCTATTGTCTACTATCTCGATCATCGAGAGAATAGAGGGTCGCAATGACGCTGGACGGATTCTTCACCGCCTACGATCGAGTGCTGCAGAAGTGGCCGGCTGATACCCAGGCCATCGACGCGAACACGGTGCACGGCACCACACGGATCAACGCCTGCGGACCCGTCGACGGCCCGCCCCTGGTGCTGCTCCCGGGGGCCGGTGCGACGTCGACCGTGTGGTTCGCCAACGTCGCGGCGTTCTCTCGGCACTATCGGGTGTACGCGGTGGACCTCATGGGCGACGTCGGGCGCAGCGTGCCCGGGGAACGCGCCATCGACTCTGTCGAGGAGCTACTGGGTTGGGTGACGGCCGTCCTTGATGAGCTGAACTTGCCAACCGCGGCGCTCTGCGGCCATTCCTACGGCGCGATGATCGCGCTGGCGTACGCCCTGCGCAACGACAGCCGCGTCGACGCGCTGACCCTGCTCGATCCCAATGCCTGCTTCGGCTCCATGAGTCCGCGGTACCTGCTGCACGCGATTCCGATTCTGCTTTCTCCCAACGAAAAGCGACAGCGACGCTTCGTAGCGTGGGAGACCGATGGCCAGGCTTTGGATTCCGACTGGCTCGACGTCCTCGCGCTCGGGGCCGCACATTTCCCGACGGCCAAGACCATCGTTCCGAAGCGGCCGAAGCCCGCTGCGTTCGAGGGATTCGATGTGCGCACCACCGTGGTCCTGGCAGGGAAGGGGAGGGTGCACAACGCCGCTCGGATCGAAGAGGCTGTGCATGCCGTTCTGCCGAGTGCGAGGACGGTGATACTCGGCAGCGCCACGCACCACGGGCTACCGATGCATCCCGCCGCCGAGGTGAACGAAATTCTGCTCAGCTGAGGTGAATCGGGTGCAGCTGTCCGCGCTCACCGCGGTCGGCTGCACCCGATTTCACTGCGACCTACAGTTCCGACAGCTGCCCGTCGGCCATCGTCCAGTGCCTCGTGCTGCGGACCGTGTCGAGCATTCTGCGGTCGTGCGTCACCAATAGCAGCGTGCCCTCGAAGTTCTCCATCGCGCGTTCCAGTTGTTCGATGGCAGGCAGGTCGAGGTGGTTGGTCGGCTCGTCCAAGACCAGCAGATTGACTCCGCGGGCCTGTAGCAACGCGAGCGCTGCGCGGGTTCGCTCACCGGGCGAGAGCGACGACGCCGGCCGCAGTGCATCGTCGCCGCGTAAACCGAACTTCGCCAGCAGTGTGCGGACATCGGCGTCCGGCCACTCGGGAACTGCAGCGCTCAAGGCGTCGGACACCGTGCCCTCGCCGACGAAATATGCCCGCGCCTGGTCGATTTCGCCGACGGCCACTCCGGATCCCAGTGAGGAAGTGCCCTCGTCCGGGCTGAGCCTGCCCAGTAGAACCGACAGCAACGTCGTCTTGCCGGATCCGTTGGGCCCGGTGATCAGAATGCGATCGCCCCAGTCGATCTGCGTCGTGACCGGTCCGAACGTGAACCCGGATCGCCGCACGAGTGCACCGCCCAACACCGACACAACGGTTCCGCTCCGGGGAGCCGCGGCGATCTCCATCCGCAGTTCCCACTCCTTGCGCGGTTCTTCCACCACCTCGAGGCGCTCGATTCGGCGCTGTGTCTGACGGGCTTTCGCGGCCTGCTTCTCGGTCGATTCGGCGCGTGTCTTGCGAGCGATCTTGTCGTTGTCGGTGGCCTTGCGTCGCGCATTGCGCACCCCCGACTCCATCCAGTTCCGCTGCATCTGCGCCCGTGACTCCAACGCGGACTTGGTGTCTGCGAACTCGTCGTACATCTCCCTGGCATGCTGGCGCGCAATCTCGCGCTCAGCCAGATACGACTGGTAGCTGCCGTCGTACACATCGATGCGACGCTGCGCTCGATCGAGCTCGACGACGCCCGTCACTGTGCGTGCCAAAAATTCGCGATCGTGACTGACGACAACGATGGCCGCCCGCGTCGCGACGACGAACTGCTCGAGTTGCTCGAGGCCGGCCAGATCGAGGTCGTTCGTGGGCTCGTCGAGCAGCAGGATGTCGTAGCGCGCGAGCAGAATCGCGGCGAGCCCGGCGCGGGCGGCCTGCCCACCCGACAGGTCCGTCATGAATGCGCTGCCGTCGACCTCGAGGCCGAGGTCCGCCAGCACCTTTGCTGTTCGCTCCGCCAGATCTGCGCCGCCGAGCGCCAGCCACTTCTCCAGCGCCGGGGTGTAGAGGTCCTCATCACTGGACCCCAACGCCTCGGCGGCCGCGTTCATCGACGATTCGGCCTCGGTCACCCCGGTCCGTCGACCGAGAAAGTCCAGCACCGTCTCCCCGGCGATGCGCTCGGGCTCCTGAGCCAGGTAGCCGACCGTGGCGTCGGGCGGGCTGGTGTGGATCTCGCCCTCGTGATCGGCGGTTCCCACCCCCGCGAGCAGCGTCAACAGGGTCGATTTGCCCGCACCGTTGGCCCCGACGAGCCCGATCACGTCACCCTCGGTCACCGTCAGATCGAGGCCGGAGAACAGGGTGCGATCGCCGTGGAAAGCGGCGAGATCATCGATACGAAGCGTTGCGGTCACCGAACAAGTATCTCCGGCGCAATGGGAACAGATTCACCGTGCCGCCCGTTGCCATTCGTATGACGTATTCAGCCGAGACCAGTACTGTCCCGACCATCGTGCTCAACGACGGCACGTCCATTCCCCAGCTGGGGTTCGGTGTGTGGCAGGTGCCCGACGACGGTGCCCAGGCCGCAGTGACCGAGGCACTGAAGGTCGGCTACCGCAGTATCGACACCGCCAAGGTGTACGAGAACGAAACCGGCACCGGCCGGGCCATCGCAGAATCCGGCATCGCCCGTGACGAGCTGTTCGTCACCACCAAGCTGTGGAACGACGATCAGGGTTACGACTCGACGTTGAAGGCGTTCGACGCCAGCATGGATCGCCTCGGGCTCGAGTACCTCGACCTGTACCTCATTCACTGGCAGCAGCTCGACCGCGACAAGTACATCGACACCTTCAAGGCATTCCAGAAGCTGAAGGCAGACGGCCGCATCGGATCCATCGGCGTCTCCAACTTCACCATCCCCACCCTGGAGAAGCTGATCGACGCCGTTGGTGAGACCCCGTCGGTCAACCAGATCGAGCTGCATCCGCGGCTGATCCAGGAAGAGCTGCGTGCGTTCCACACCTCGAAGGGCATCGCCACCGAGGCCTGGAGCCCACTGGGATCGGGCACCATCCTCGACGAGCCGGTGTTCGCGACCATCGGTGAGGCACACGGCGTCACCCCGGCCCAGGTCATCCTGCGCTGGCACATCCAGCTCGGCAACGTGGTGATCCCCAAGTCGGTCACTCCGAAGCGCATCGCCAGCAACTTCGACGTGTTCGGCTTCGAGCTCAGCAACGACGAAATTCAGCAGATCAACGCCTTGGACTCCGCAGACGGCCGCACCGGCCCCGACCCGGACAAGTTCAGCAGCTGATGTGAGCGGAACTTCGTAGTGGGCTACGAAGTCCGGAGTGGAGCCCGCGGAACGACCACGGGCACAGCGTGCACATAGGGGGCCTAGTCTGTACCCATGTCCGATTCGCTCGACGGCAGGACCGTTGCCCTCACCGCCGAGCGGCGTGCAGACGAATTGGCCACCATGCTCGAACGCCGCGGCGCGAACATCGTTCACGCCGCGGCGATTCACGTTCTGCCCCTGATCGACGACTCGGAGCTGAAGTCCGCCACCGTGGGCATCGTCGAACGACCGCCACAGATCGTGGTGATCAGTACCGGCATCGGTTTCCGGGGCTGGCTCGACGCGGCCGCGGATTGGGGTATCCGCGATGATCTCGTTGCTGCTCTGGCACATTCGCGAATCATTGCCCGAGGCCCCAAGGCGCGCGGTGCCATTCGCGGTGCCGGTCTGCGGGAGGAATGGTCCCCGGCCACCGAGGCCTCGCAGGAAGTGTCCGCTCATCTCGCCGCCGAAGGTGTTGCCGGCGTGGACATCGCGGTTCAGCTGCACGGGGTGATCACCGAGTGGGAACCGACGATCCATCTCGATGCCGCACTGAGCGAACTCGGGGCACATGTGCGGCCGGTTCCGGTGTACCGGTGGATCCGCCCTCTCGATCAGGCTCCGCTCCTCGATCTGTTGGGGCAGATCATCGACCGCCGCGTGGATGCGGTCACGTTCACCAGCGCCCCGGCGGTGGCCTCGCTTCTCTCGACAGCGAAGGACAACGGCGTGCTCGACGCTTTCCTCGACGCACTTCGCGGCCCTGTCGCCGCGATCTGTGTGGGGCCGGTGACGTCGGCACCGTTGGATGCTTTGGGTGTTCCGACGTCCATGCCGAGCCGGGCGCGGTTGGGCGCGCTGGCGAAGTTCGTGACCGAGCAGCTCGGCTCGCCGTGAACAGTCAGCCCAAGGTGTCGAGCAGCTCCGTCACCGCGGCTCGTCCCGCGCGATTGGCCCCGATCGTGCTTGCGGACGGCCCGTAGCCGAGCAGATGGACGCGATGGTTCGCGGCGACCCGGGTGGTGAGCCTGCCGTCCATGACGATTCCGCCGCCGTGCCCGCGCAGGCGCAGCGGAGCGAGGTGGTCGAGGGCGCTGCGAAAGCCGGTGGCCCACAGGATCACATCGGCGTGCTGACTCGACCCGTCCTCCCACACCACCGAATCTTCCGTGATGGACGAGAACATGGGCTTTCGATCGAGCGCGCCGCGTTTGCGAGCGGCGGCCAACGACGGCGTCAGCAGGAGCCCGGTCACCGAGACGACCGAACCGGGTGGCAGGCCGGCCCGCACCCGCTCCTCCACCATGGCGACGGCCTTGCGTCCGGCATCGTGATCGAATTCGCCGTCCCGGAACACCGGTGGTCGACGTGTCACCCAGGTCGTCGTGGTGACCTGGGAGATTTCGTCGAGCAGTTGGACGGCCGAGATGCCGCCGCCCACCACGACGACGTGCTTGCCCGTGAACTCGTCGGCGGTCCGGTAATCCTTGGTGTGCAGTTGCCTGCCCGTGAACGTCTCGGCACCGTCGTAGTGCGGAACGAACGGCTTCTCCCACGTCCCGGTCGCGTTGATCAGTCCCTCGGCCATGACGACGGTGTCGCCGGCTTCGACCCGGAATCGGGGTTCTCGGTCGCACACGACGGTCACCGTGACGGGGCGTCGAACATGCAGTTCGAAGCGTTCCTCGTACGCGCGGTAGTAGCGGGGGACGGCGTCGGCGGCGCGGATCGTCTCGGCAGGCTCGTCGCCGAGGGTGTCGGCGAAGGCCATACCGGGCAGGTCGTGCACCCCGTTGACGGTGCTCAACGTCAGCGAGGGCCATCGGAACTGCCACGCGCCACCCGGGCCGGGCGAACGGTCGAGCATCACGAACCCCTCACCGGCGGTCAGTCCCGCGCGATGGAGGTGATAGCCGGCCGAGAGTCCGGCTTGGCCGGCACCGATGACGGCGACCCGAGTGTCGATCATGCAGACCAGTAGATCAGGCCCCGCACTGTCGATTCCTGTACTGGTGGGTAACCTCTGCTGTCGTGATCGGACTTTCTCGTGACGGCGACGTCGTCACCATCGAACTGCAGCGGCCGGATCGACGGAACGCGTTGAACTCCGAGCTGTGCCTGGCGGTGCATCGCGGAGTCGAGCAAGCCGAGCACGACGGCGCGCGGGTCGTGGTCATCACCGGCCAGGGCACCAGCTTCTGCGCGGGCGCGGATCTGACCGGTGATGCGTTTCCCGAGCATTTCGGGCAGATCCTCGAGGAGATGCTGGTCGCCGTCGAGTCTGCGTCCATTCCGGTGGTCGCGGCCATCAACGGCCCGGCCGTGGGGGCAGGCACCCAGTTGGCCATCGCCTGCGATCTGCGGGTCGTCGCGCCGGGCAGCTTCTTCGAGATTCCGTCGACGCGGCTCGGTATCGCGGTGAGCAACTGGACCATCCGACGGCTGGCGGCGCTCGCGGGCGGGGGAGTGGCACGCACGATTCTGCTGGGCGGGGAGCGGGTGCACGCAGATCAGGCGTACACGTGCGGGTTGGCGAACAAACTCGGCGACGTCGATGTGGCCACGGAGTGGGCGCAGTCCATCACCGAGCTCGCTCCGTTGGCGCTCGAGCATCTCAAGCTGGTGTTCAACGACGATGGAGCACACGACGTTCCGACGCCGGAACAGGCCGCGGCGTTCGAGGCGGCGTGGAGCAGCGAGGACATGAGGGAAGCGCGACGGGCACGTACCGAGAAGCGCGCACCGAAGTTCGTGGGCAGGTGATCTTCGGCGCGCCCGACGCGGGCGATACTGCGTGGTTGCTGGCCAGTACTGCGCTGGTGCTGTTGATGACGCCCGGTCTGGCGTTCTTCTACGGCGGCATGGTGCGCTCGAAGAGCGTACTGAACATGATGATGATGAGTCTGTCGGCGATTGCGGTCGTGTGGTTGCTGTGGCTGGCGTTCGGATTCTCGATGGTGTTCGGCGACAACGTGATCGGCGGGTGGATCGGAAACCCGCTGCAGTACGCCGGTTTCGAGGGTCTGCTGGGCGGGGTGTACACCTCGGCCGGGGGAGCAGTGTCGATCCCGTTGGTGGGAACGGTTCCCGCGCTGGTGTTCGCGGCGTTCCAGGCGGGCTTCGCGATGGTGACGGTGGCGTTGATCTCGGGGGCCGTGGCAGACCGTATGCGCTTCGTCCCCTGGGTCCTGTTCGCGGCACTGTGGTCGACCCTGGTCTATTTCCCGGTGGCGCACTGGGTGTTTTCGCTCGACGGGCTGACGAGTGAGTTCGGTGGGTGGATCACCAACAGGCTCGGTGCCATCGACTTCGCCGGCGGCACAGCGGTGGAGATCAACGCCGGTGTGGCCGGGCTCGTGCTCGCCCTCGTGGTCGGTAAACGTCGGGGTTGGCCGCGAGATCCCATGCGCCCGCACAACCTTCCGGCCGTCATGCTCGGTGCCGGGTTGTTGTGGTTCGGTTGGTTCGGGTTCAACGCGGGATCGTCGCTCGCCGCGGACGGTGTCGCCGCAGTGGCTCTGGTGAACACCATGGGTGCGGGGGCGATGTCCATGGCGGCGTGGCTCGTGGTCGAGAAACTGCGGGACGGGCATGCGACCTCCTTCGGCGCTGCCTCGGGCGTCGTGGCCGGACTGGTCGCCATCACACCCTCGTGCGCGGCGGTCACTCCTGTCGGTGCCGCGGCGATCGGGATCGTGTCGGGTGCGCTGTGTGCTCTGGCCATCGGCCTCAAATACCGCTTCGGCTACGACGATTCGCTCGACGTCGTGGGTGTGCACCTCGTCGGCGGCATCGTCGGAACGCTGATGATCGGACTCGTGGCCAGTGCGCAGATGCCGGCGGGCGTGGACGGTCTGTTCTACGGCGGCGGGCTGCATCAGCTGTGGGTGCAGGCGATCGCGGTGGTGGCGGTGTTCGCGTACTGCGCCGTCGTCACCACCGCAATCGCGTTCGCGATCAAGGCGGTCATGGGAGTGCGCGCCGACGCGCAACACGAAGCCGACGGACTCGACGAGCACGAGCACGCCGAGTCCGCCTACGACTTCGGAGTGAGCCACGGCGGCAGCAACAAACCGGGTCTTTTCGGTAAGTAGGGACAACCCGCGCGAGTCGTTTACCAACGGATTGTACTTCGAAAGCCGTTCTGTCCCTTTTGAGTCGATGCGTCGGATCGTTGTTCGGTTCGACCCCGTTCGTTCATCTTCGGTTCGCCTGGCCCGCGTGTTCCACCCATAGTTTTTCGCTGCTCGCATCGAGTGATGGACACGACGAAAGACTGAGGAACATGAAGCTGACTCGATTCGCGGCAACGTCCGCATTGGTCATTGCAGCGATGACGACCGCCATGGGCACCGCCTACGCCGATCCGGCACCGGCCGTTGCCGCTCCGGTCGGTTGGAACGTCACCCAGGCCGGTAGCCAGGTAATCGTCGACACGACGGCCGGCACCCTGAGCAACGAGGACAACCACCTCGTCGTCCGCGACGCCAATGGTGTTCTGGTGGACTCCGTGCCCCTGGCCATTGCCGCAGACGGGTTCTCGCACCCGGTCGCCGCCGACATCGACGGAAACCACGCCACCCTGACCGCCGATGTCTCGCCCGCCGCGGCAACCCCGGTCTCTGCAGGCCTCCCCGGCCTGCAGCAGGTCGACCTGCCCGCCGCCGTCTCCGGCGTCAAGGACAACATCAGCCTCTCCGCATCGGTCGGCGGATTCCTCGGAGCCGCAACCGGTCTGGTCACCGGCTGCTTCCTCGGAGCCATCGCTGCGGGCACCGTCTCGGCTCCTGCACTGCTGCTCTTCGGTGCCGCACCGGTTGCCGGATGCGTCGGCGGCGCACTGCTTCTCGGCTCGGGTGCGTCCCTCGCCGGTACCGCCATCGGTGGCCTCGGTGCCATCGCAGGCAACGCAGGTCAGTTCATCCAGCTCCTCAACGCTCCCCCCGCTGCCAAGAAGTAGTTCTCGGTAGTGCTGTGGCCCGCAACGGACTTTCGTTGCGGGCCACAGTCGTCGGGACGTTTGTCGGTGCTAGCGGGCCAGCGCCAGGTCTGCCACATGCGCGCGTCGAGCCGCCGTCACGAGTTCGACGACAGCCTCGGCCACCTCGTGTGCTCGTTCGAGAATCACCATGTGCCCGGCCTGCGCGACCCGCACGAGGCGGGCGTCGGGCAGGTGGGCGGCAAGGGTTTCCGAGTGTCGCATCGGGGTCATCAGGTCGTCCGAGCCGCACAGCACCAGCGTGGGAATCGAGGCGAGTGCGGCCAGGCCGGCCACCTCGTCGAGTGCACAGAAGGCCCCGAGAAACCCCGCCATCGTCACGATGGACGTCTCACCGAGCATCGCCGTCGCCAGCATCACCACCCGGGGACTCACCTTGCGGGATCCGCATCCGGCCGTCCGCACTATCGGCGCACACACCCCGCGACTGAGCCTCTTGGCACCCGACATCAGTCGAGGGGCGCGTCGAACAGCGGCTCGAAATGCCGACACCGCGGGATGGGCGAGGCAACTGCCGAGTCCGTCGTCGGTGATCCCACCGGCCGACGTCGCGATCAGACCGACCCCGACCAGACGCGAGCCGATCGCCTCGGGGTTCTGACGCGCATAGGACAGTACTGTCATTCCGCCCATCGAATGCCCGACGACGACGAACGGGCCGGACGGAATCACCGCGCGGATGACGTCCGCCAGATCCTCTCCGAGTCGGTCCATGGTGCAGCTGTCCGGTGCGGCCGCGGTCGACTCGCCGTGACCCCGGTGGTCGTACATCACGATCCGAACGTCGTCTCCCCAGCTGCGCTCCACCTGTCGGCGCAGATCGGTCCACGACTGCATGCGTAGACAGTGCCCGTGCACGAACACCACGGTCAGGGGCGCATCGGGATGGCCGAACTCGCGCACTGCCAGCGCCGTCCCGTCGCCGGCGGCGACAGTACTGCGGCGACCGACCTGATGGGTCTGCTCGCTGGTGATCATGGGCGCTCCGTGGGTCGGGTGGCACGTGCTGCGAGGACGGTGTTGTCCGGTACTTCGTTTCCACGACACGCCGTGTTACCTGAATCACATTTTCTTTCGATGTGATAGCCGATCAGACCAAGCCGGGTGGCAATCTGCACCGAAGTACTGGTGAGCGTTCAGGAGAGGACGCGCGTTGCCAGTGAGGAGATCGGCCATGAGTTTCGGCATGGACAGGCTCGAGGATGTTGTGCCTCGCGCCGTTGCGGGAGATCGACTCGCTCTCGAACAGGTGCTGGTGCTGATCCAGCCACCGGTTCGGCGCTACTGCGCCGCCCGGATCGGGAATCTCGACGTGGCCGCCGACGATGTGGTGCAGGAGGTCTGCCTCGCACTGGTCACCGCCATTCCCAAGTACCGAGACATGGGCAAGCCGTTCATGGCCTTCGTGTACGGGATCGCCGCTCACAAGCTCGCCGACGCCGGCCGCAAATCGGCTCTGCGACAGTCGTTCTCGATCGACGAGATGCCCGAGGAGCAATCCACCGAAGCCGGGCCGGAGCAACTCGCCCTGGGCGACGAACTGCGTAGCCATACCCAGGCATTGATGGACACCCTGCCGACCAAGTACCGCAAGATCATTCTGATGCGAGTGGTGTGGGGCCTGACGGCACCGCAAACCGGTGAAGCACTGGGGATGACGGCCGGAGCTGTGCGGGTGGCCCAGCATCGGGCGATGAACATGTTGCGCGCCGAGCTGTCGAACTTCTCGCTGCTGGCAGCGCGCGCCGCCGCCTGATTTCCCGGCGCAGCGCACGCATTCGGGTCGGATGTCCGAATCGCCGGATTGAGTAACAGTAGCTACATCAACGCAAGACACCCTGGCAACGTGGCGGTTCTACGTTGTTGATCCATGACCGCCGTACAGCCAGCGCCGACAGACACCGCGCTCAAAGAGACGCTAGAGGACTACACGCTGCGCTTCGCGCCGCGTAGCTACCGTAAATGGGGAACCGGTGTTGTCGCGACGTCCGCGCTCGGCGGAATCGCGTATCTCGCGGACTTCGCCATCGGTGCCAACATCGGAATCTCCTACGGAACCGGCAACGCACTCTGGGGCATCCTGGTGTTCGCGGTCGTCATCTTCCTGACCGGGCTCCCGCTCGCCTACTACGCTGCTCGATACAACATCGACCTCGATCTGATCACCCGTGGAAGCGGATTCGGCTACTACGGATCGGTGGTCACCAACGTCATCTTCGCGACGTTCACGTTCATCTTCTTCGCGCTCGAGGGTTCGATCATGGCGCAGGGACTCGAACTCGGCTTGGGTGTCCCGTTGCCCATCGGGTACGCGGTGTCGACGATCATGGTTATTCCGTTGGTGATCTACGGCATGAAAGCCCTTGCCAAGCTTCAGGTCTGGACCACTCCGCTCTGGTTGGTGCTGATGGTGCTGCCGTTCGTCTACCTGGTGATCAGCAATCCCGATTCGGTCGGGGAGTTCTTCGCCTACGGCGGTCAGGACGGTGCCGACGGCAAGGGCGTCAACATCGGATCGGTGATGCTCGCGGCGGGCGTGTGTCTGTCGTTGATCGCGCAGATCGCCGAGCAGATCGACTACCTGCGGTTCATGCCGCCCAAGACTCCCGAGAACTCCCGACGCTGGTGGACGGCAGTGCTTCTCGCTGGACCGGGCTGGGTCATCTTCGGCGCACTCAAGCAGGTCGTCGGCCTGTTCCTCGCCGTGTACCTCATCGCCAACGTGGTCGACGGTTCGAGCATCGCCAACGAGCCGGTGCACCAGTTCCTCGAGATCTACGAGAACTTCATGCCGGGCTGGCTGGCGATGACCCTCGCGGTGATCCTGGTCGTCATCAGCCAGATCAAGATCAACGTCACCAACGCCTACTCCGGGTCACTGGCGTGGACCAACTCCTACACCCGCCTCACCAAGACGTACCCGGGCCGCATGGTGTTCGTGTTGTTCAACCTCGCAATTGCACTGATCCTGATGGAAGCCAACATGTTCGACTTCCTCAACAGCATTCTCGGCTTCTACGCCAACTGCGGTATCGCGTGGATCGCCGTGGTGGCGTCGGACATCGTGTTCAACAAATACATTCTGGGGCTCTCGCCCAAGGTGCCCGAGTTCCGACGCGGCATGCTCTACAACATCAACCCGGTCGGCTTCGGATCGATGGCGGTATCGGCGATCCTGTCGATTCTGGTGTTCTTCGGCGCATTCGGATCTGCGATCAAACCGTATTCGCCCATCGTGGCTCTCGTTCTCGCACTGGTTCTTCCGCCCATCCTGGCGGTGGCGACCAAGGGCAAGTACTACCTGCGTCGCACCGATGACGGCATCGATCTGCCGATGTTCGACGAGCACGGCAACCCGTCCGACGCGCTCGTGATGTGCCACGTCAGCGGCATGGAATTCGAGCGACCCGACATGATCGCGTCCAACGTGCCGGGGCCGAACGGGGAGAAGCAGTACATCAGTTCTCTGTCGCTGAGCACCGACAAGACGGGGGAGCACATCCTGCCCCCGCAGTGAGTGCGGCTGCGCCGCAGTGGTGTGGTTGTGCGCCGCCCAGGGCACATGACCACACCACTGCCGCAGGCACTCAGATCGTGCGGGTCAACCGATCGGCGAGCAGCTTGGAGAATTTCGCCGGGTCCTTGAGCTCGGTGCCTTCGGCCAACAAGGCCGTCGCGTAGAGCAATTCGGCGGTCTCGGCGAGATGCGGATCGTCGCTGCGATCCTCGCGGGCCTTCTTCAATCCCGTCACCAGATCATGGGTGGGGTTGAGTTCGAGGATCCGCTTGGAGGTCGGTACGAACTGGCCCGAGGCCTTGTACATCTTCTCGAGTTGCGGGGAGAAGCTGAACTCGTCGCCGACGACGCAGGCCGGTGACGTCGTCAGTCGTGTCGACAGACGTACCTCCTTCACGTCCTCGCCGAGGGTCTCGGTGAGCCAGGTCAGCAAGTCTGCGAATTCCTTGTCCTGCTCCTCGCGCTTGGCCTCGGACTCCTTCTTCTCCTCTTCGGTGTCGAGGTCCACCTCGCCCTTCGCGATGGACTGGAACGACTTTCCGTCGAAGTCGGTGACGTTGCCGACCCACACCTCGTCGACCGAATCGGTGAGCAGCAGCACCTCGAGCCCGCGAGCCTTGAACGCCTCCATGTGCGGCGAGCTCTCGATCTGCTGACGCGATTCGCCGGTCATGTAGTAGATCTGCTGCTGGCCGTCCTTCATCCGGTCCACGTACTCGGCGAGGGTGGTCACGCCCTCCTCGGAGTTGGTGGACGCGAACGACGCGATGCCCAACAGGGTTTCGCGGTTGTCGCTGTCGGAGATCAGGCCCTCCTTGAGGACCGTTCCGAACTGCGACCACAGCGTCTTGTACTTGTCGGGCTGCTCGCTCTGCAGCTCCTTGACCGTGGAGAGCACCTTCTTGGTGAGGCGTCGACGGATCGCGCGGATCTGCCGGTCCTGCTGCAGGATTTCGCGAGAGACGTTGAGCGAGAGGTCCGCTGCGTCGACGACACCCTTGACGAAGCGCAGGTACTCGGGCAGCAGTTCCTGCGAGTCGTCCATGATGAACACGCGCTTGACGTACAGGTGCACGCCGGCCTTGCTCTCGCGCATGAACAGGTCGAACGGCGCCTGCGACGGAATGAACAGCAGCGCTTGGTATTCGAACGTGCCCTCGGCCTTGAACGGGATGACCTCGAGCGGCTCGTCCCAGGCGTGGCTGACGTGCTTGTAGAACTCCTTGTACTCCTCCTCGGACACCTCGTCCTTGGAGCGGGTCCACAGCGCCTTCTGCGAGTTGATCGTTTCGGTCTCGATCGTGACGGTGTCCTCGCCGCCTTCCTCTTCGCTCTTGACGCGCTTCTCGACGTCGATGCGAATGGGCCAGGCGATGAAGTCGGAGTACTTCTTGACCAGTTCTTTGATCTTGCGCTCGGACGCGTAATCGTGGAGGTGGTCCTCCTCGTCGGCCGGCTTGAGGGCCAGCGTCACCGAGGAACCCTGCGGGGCGTCGTCGACGTCGGTGATCTCGTAGGTGCCCTCGCCGGTGGACTCCCACTTGGTGGCGGCGGCTTCGCCGGCCTTGCGGGTGAGCAGCGTGACCTTCTCGGCCACCATGAACGTCGAGTAGAAGCCGATGCCGAACTGGCCGATGAGCTCCTCGGAGGCGGCCGCGTCCTTGGCTTCCTTGAGCTTCTTGCGTACCTCGGCGGTGCCCGACTTGGCCAGTGTGCCGATGAGGTCGATGACCTCGGAGCGGGACATACCGATGCCGTTGTCCCGGATGGTGAGGGTACGAGCGGAGGAGTCGATGTCGATCTCGATGTGCAGATCCGAGACGTCGACGTCCAGGTCCTTGTTGCGGTACGACTCCAGGCGCAGCTTGTCCAGCGCGTCCGAGGAGTTCGAGATCAGTTCACGGAGAAAGCTGTCCTTGTTGGAGTAGATGGAGTGCACCATCAGATCCAGGAGCTGACGCGTCTCCGCCTGGAATTCGAGCTGTTCGGTACTCAATGTCTCCCCTTCTAGCAGCAAAACCGACGCGAATAATATACGGCAAGGCTACGGGTGAGCTGCGAAGACGTCGGCGCCGCCTACTCTGGGGACCGTGACGAAGACGAAGTTCGTACTGGGAGCCGCCGCAGCACTGAGCGGTGCATGGTTGGCACGCGCGACGTGGGGGCTGCCGTCGGCGATCGGTGCCAGGCGCGTGCACATCACCCCGTACGCCGCCGGCTCTCCGCGCTACCGCGATCGCCGGTTCCACAACTCCGACCCGAGCTCGAGCTACGTTCCCGGGCGCGGCGAGAAGGGGCAGCAGAACATGTTCGTCTCGCTCGTCACCGAACGTGGCAAGGGCAGGCCCCAGCGCCCGATTCCGCTGGCGCCGCCGATCGCGCCGGTGGACGCGGGCGAACTGGCGGTCACCTGGTACGGCCACTCGAGTGTGCTCATCGAGGTCGACGGTTACCGCGTTCTCGCCGATCCGGTGTGGAGCAACCGCGTGTCCCCGTCCTCGGTGGTGGGGCCGGCACGGCTGCATCCGACGCCGGTCGAGTTGGTCGATCTGCCGCGCGTCGACGCCATCGTGATCTCCCACGATCATTACGACCACCTCGACAAGGCGACGGTGCAGAAGCTGGCGAGCATTCAGTCGGCACCGTTCGTCGTGCCACTGGGAATCGGCGCGCATCTGCGCAAGTGGCGGGTGCCCGAGGCGCGCATCGTCGAACTGGACTGGGACGAGCAGACGAACATCGGCGGCCTCACCGTCACGTGCACAGAGGCTCGGCATTTCTCCGGCCGCGGTCTGACCCGGGACTCGACGCAGTGGGCGTCCTGGGCCTTCGCCGGCCCCGTTCGACGCGTCTTCTTCGGCGGCGACACCGGCTACACACCGAAGTTCGCCGAGATCGGCAGCAACTACGGCCCCTTCGATCTGACGCTGCTGCCCGTCGGGGCCTACGACGTGCGGTGGCCGGACATTCACATGAACCCCGAGGAAGCGGTCACGGCGCACATCGAATTGACGGCGTCGGGCATCTTCGTCCCGATTCACTGGGCCACGTTCAATCTGGCGTTTCATCCGTGGTCGGAGCCGATAGTGCGGCTGCACGCCGCCGCCGAGGACGTCGGAGTGCAGGTGGCGGTGCCGATGCCGGGGCAACGAATAGACGGCACGCGAACGCTGCACGACGATCGTTGGTGGTCTCGGCTGGGCTGACCGAACCCTACTAGGCTGCACCCATGTCTATCGACGCCGATGCGCAGCGGGACGCCGGGCTGACCGAGGCGGACGTCGCCAGGCTCAGGGCCGAGGGAAAGTCGAACGACGTTCCGGCCCGAGCTTCTCGGTCGGTCCGCGACATCGTCCGTGGCAACGTCTTCACTCGCATCAACGCGATTCTGGGTGTGCTGTTGATCATCGTGCTGTCCACCGGTTCGGTGATCGACGGCATGTTCGGGCTGTTGATCGTCGCCAACAGTGGCATCGGCATCGTGCAGGAGATCCGCGCCAAGCGCACCCTGGATCGGTTGGCCATCGTGGGGCAGAACAAGCCCCAGGTTCGACGCGACGGCGTCTCGAAGCAGATCCCGCCCGACGAGGTCGTACTCGGCGACATCGTCGAACTGGGTCCCGGTGATCAGATCGTCGTCGACGGTGAGGTGATCGAGACCGCGAGCCTCGAGGTCGACGAGTCGTTGCTCACCGGCGAGGCCGACACGGTGCACAAACTCGAAGCGGCGCAGGTGCTTTCGGGCAGCTTCGTCGTGTCGGGCAGCGGTGCGTACCGCGCGACGAAGGTCGGGCGTGACGCCTACGCGGCCAAGCTCGCCGAGGAGGCCAGCAAGTTCACCCTGGTCAAGTCCGAGTTGCGCAGCGGCATCGACAAGATCTTGAAGTTCATCACGTACCTGATGATTCCGGCCGGGGCGCTGATCATCTACAACCAATTGTTCTCCAGCGGGCAGGCTTTGGGTCCTGCGCTCAACGGCATGGTCGCCGCGCTCGTCCCGATGGTCCCCGAGGGCCTGGTGCTGATGACGTCGATCGCCTTCGCGGTGGGCGTCATCAGGCTCGGTCAACGGCAGTGCCTGGTGCAGGAGCTGCCCGCGATCGAGGGACTCGCCCGCGTCGACGTGGTGTGCGCCGACAAGACCGGAACCCTCACCGAGAACGGGATGCGGCTGTCGGAGTTGGTGCTGATCGACGACGACCACTCCGGCTCGGTGACAAGTGCATTGGCGTCGCTCGCCCACGACGACCCGCGGCCCAACGCCAGCGTGCAGGCCGTGGGCGAGGCGTATCCCGACGCGCCGGGGTGGACGCAGACGGCCGTTGCGCCGTTCTCCTCGGCCAAGAAGTGGAGTGGACTGTCGTACGGCGAGCACGGGCATTGGTTGCTCGGTGCCCCGGACGTGCTGCTCGACGCCTCCTCCGACATCGCCCGTCGCGCCGAGGAGACAGGCTCGCGTGGTCTACGGGTGTTGCTGCTCGCCAGCTCCGACCGCTCGGTCGACGACGGCGAAGCGCCCGGAGTCGTGACCCCGCGTGCACTGGTGATTCTCGAGCAGAAGGTGCGCGAGGATGCCCGAGACACGTTGGAGTACTTCGCCAGCCAGCACGTCCAGGTCAAGGTCATCTCCGGCGACAATGCCGTCTCGGTCGGCGCGGTCGCGGGATCGCTCGGCCTGCCCGGCGGCGACGCCCCGATCGACGCGCGCGATCTGCCCGAGGACGCCGAGAAACTGGCCGACACTCTCGCAAATTCCACCACCTTCGGCCGAGTCCGACCGGATCAGAAGCGGGCGATGGTGGGCGCGTTGCAATCTCGCGGCCACACGGTCGCGATGACCGGCGACGGTGTCAACGACGTGCTCGCGCTCAAGGACGCCGATATCGGTGTCTCGATGGGTTCGGGAAGCGCCGCCACCCGAGCCGTCGCGCAGATCGTGTTGTTGGACAACAAGTTCGCCACCCTGCCCTACGTGGTAGGGGAGGGGCGACGCGTCATCGGCAACATCGAACGCGTCTCCAATCTGTTCCTCACCAAGACGGTGTACTCGGTACTGCTGGCGTTCCTCATCGGGCTCTCGGGCGTGCTGTCGCAGATCTTCCACTTCGAGCCGATCCCGTATCCCTTCCTACCGCGGCACGTGACGATCGCAGCGTGGTTCACCATCGGCATCCCGGCCTTCGTGCTCTCGCTCGCGCCCAACAACGAGCGGGCTCGCAGTGGATTCGTCTCGCGGGTGATGCGGCTGGCCGTCCCGTCCGGATTGATCGTCGGCTCGTGCACGTTCGTCTCCTACCTGCTGGTTTATGCCGGCCCGAACGCCACCGAGACCCAGGTGACGCAGGCCAGTACCACCGCGCTGATCACCCTGATCATGATCGCGCTGTGGGTGTTGGCCGTCGTCGCGCGGCCCTACAACTGGTGGAAGATCGTGCTGCTCGGCGGGTCGGTCGGTGGCTACCTGCTGCTGTTCGCGATCCCGTTCTGCCGCACCTTCTTCAAACTCGATCCGTCCAATGCGGGGGCCACCACCAGTGCATTGATCATCGGCGGTATCGGAATCGCGCTCGTCGAGGTTGCCCATCGATTCGGATCGGCGCTGCGCAATCGAACATCACTACGCAACACGCAGTACAAAACGTAAGCTTCCGGATGTTCGATCATTCCAGCGACAGGAGACAGTCATGGGCTTCGCAGACAATCTGAAGGGCATCGTCGACAAGGGCAAGGATCTTGCGGCCGAGAACTCGGACAAGATCGACGACGTCGTGGAGAAGGCGGGGGACTTCATCGACAACAAGACCGGTGGCAAGTACTCCGATCAGATCGACAAGGTCCAGGAAGCAGCCAAGAAGGCCATTCCGGACAAGTAGGACCTTTCGGTCTCCTCGTGCAGGTGATCGTGGCCGTCGGTCGTGCCCCAGGGTGCGGCTGACGGCACAATCGTCGGGGTGGACGGACCGATTCTTCTTCTCGTAGTCATCTTCGCGATCGCAGTCGCCGGTTTCGCCAGGCGCATCGATCTGCAGGTTCCGCTCGTCCTGGTCACCGTCGGATCCATCGCCTCGTTCGTTCCCGGGGTCCCGCACGTCAGCCTGTCGCCGCAGCTGATCCTCGGCGTCGTGCTTCCGCCGCTGCTGTACTCCGCCGCGCTGGATTTCTCGTTCGTCAGCTTCCGACGCAATCTCGGCCAGATTCTCCGACTTGGTCTCGTCATGGTGATCGTGACGACATTGGTCGTCGGCTGGTTCGCCAATCTGTTGATCCCGGAGCTCACCCTCGGCGCGGCCCTGGTGCTCGGTGCCGTCGTGGCCCCGCCCGACGCGGTCTCCGCGATCGCCGTCGGGCGCAAGCTCGGTCTGCCCGCGCGGATGATGGCCATCCTCACCGGCGAGTCTCTGGTGAACGACGCGGCCGCGTTGACTCTGTTCACCCTGGCCGTGGCCTCGGTGACGGGCAGTCGGATCGAACTGGGCTCACCGGTGTTGTTCTTCCTGTACGAGATCGTGGGCGGCGTATTGGTGGGGTTGGTGCTGGCGCGCATCGTGCGGTTCGTCCGCAATCGGATCGCGGATTCGGCGCTGGAAACCGTGCTCGGTCTGGTCCTGCCGTTCACCGCGTATCTGGCGGCCGAGGAAATCCATGCGTCGGGAGTTCTCGCCGTCGTCACCGCCGGTTTCGTGCTAGGGCGCGTCACCGCCGACGTCTCGGTGTCCACCCGCGTTCAGGAACGGCAGGTGTGGCCGACGCTGGATCTCCTGCTCGAGGCATTCGTGTTCGCCTACATGGGTTTACAGCTGAAGTTCGTCATCTCGGAGGTGCAGCGCGAAGGGTTGCCCGTCCACCATGTGTTCGCCTATGCGCTGCTGGTGCTGGTGGTGGTCATGGCCGTCCGACCAGCTTGGATCTTCGCCAATTCCGGCCGAAACATGCTGCTTCGCAAGCTGTTCCGGCGATCACCGTCAGGCGAAGCAGGTCTGACGTGGCAGCAGAACCTGGTGCTGTCCTGGGCGGGCATGCGCGGGGTGGTGACGCTTGCGGCGGCGGCCGGTGTACCGCTGACCACGGTGCTCGGCGACGAATTTCCCGGGCGGGCCGTGATTCAGGCGGTGGCCTTCGTCGTCGCGGTCGGTACGTTGCTGCTGCAGGGTCTGACGCTTCCGTTGTTGATCCGCCGCCTCGACGTCGCAGATCCACTCGAGCAGCAGCGCAACGACAATCAGCGGCTGCTGTCGCAGGCCATTGCCCGGACTGCGGCGGAGGACTACCTCCAGCGCGCGGCGAAGGACGGAATCGACGGAGTGGACAGCGTTCGCGTCGACGAGGTCATCCAGCGCGTCCGACGCTCCGTGCGCGCTCGGTTGGATGCCGACGAGACCGAGGATCGCGAGAAGCGGATCGCGGCGGCCGGGGCGTTGTTCGACTCGCTGCGACACAACGTCCTGGTCGCGCAGCGGGCGGCGCTCATCGCGGCCCGCGACTCGGGGGAGCTGGAGGACGAAGCTCTGCGGGCAGTGTTGAATGGCTTGGACGTGGAAGAAATTGCGGCGGAGGCTCGCATCGCACGACGCACACCGTAGGAGCGCAGAGACAGTGAGGTCGACCCGGCTGGTCGCCGCCGCGGCACTGGTGTTCGCCGTTGCTGCGTGCAGCACTCCTGCCGAGGATCCGGCCACACCCGCCCCGGTGTCGATCGCGGCACCCGTGGGCTCGGAGCGAGGCGCGATCGTGTCGTCGATGCTGCTGGGGCAGGTCGACATCGGTGTCGCCTATCTCGGCGGGACCGCCACCAAAGTCGTGTACCGCACCACCGACGGGGTCACCGGGGGCGGGACCGAGGCATCGGGAACGGTGTTCGTGCCCAAGGGTTCTGCTCCGCCCGGCGGCTGGCCGATCGTCTCCGTCGGGCACGGCACCACCGGTGTCACCGACGAGTGCGCACCCTCGCTCTATCCGAACCTGTTGGGCACCATCGGATTGGTGACGCCGTTCCTCGAACGCGGCACCGTGGTCGTGGTGACGGACTACCAGGGTCTCGGAACTCCGGGAGATCCCGCCTACCTCGACCGGGACGCCGCGGCGTACGACGTGATCGACGCGGTGCGCGCGGCCCGCAACGTGGTTCCCGACGTCGGCACCAGGTGGGGCGCAGTGGGCACCTCCCAAGGCGGACATGCGGTCTGGGCGGCAGCCGAGCGCAGTGGCGACTACGGCGACGGTCTGCAACTGGTCGGTGCCGCGGCGCTGTCGCCCGCAGCCGATCTGACGCGGTTCTTCGCGCCCGAGACCGAGCAGACCGTGCCGCGTCAGCTGCTGGTGCCGTACCTCTACGAGGGTCTGCATGCCGCAGATCCGAGCGCCGAACGCGCGGACTACATCCGCGGCACGTTCGCAGACAACGTGACCGCGCTGACCGCCTGCAGTGACCTGCTCGGCTTCTCCAAGGCCGACGCCGGAGCCGTTCTCGATCCGGCCGACGCCCTCCCGGACTCCGCGGATGCATCGGATCGGATGACGCGGTGGCTCGAATCGGTTGCGGTACCGACTTCTCGCACCGAGGTGCCGCTGCTGGTCCTGGTCGGTGAACGCGACGACCTCATCGATCCCCGATGGACCCGGGACGCGGTAGCCGAGGCCTGCGCGCTGGGCGACGACGTCGAGCTTCGCTCCGAACCGGAGCAGGGCCATGCCGAACTGGCCGCAAACGGCATCGGAGTCGACTGGCTCGTCGAACGCTTCCTGAACGTGCCCACCTCGACCACGTGCGCGCGATGACCGCGGCACTGGCGTCGATGGCGGTGATCGTGGCCGTGATCGTCTCGGTCATCGCGGTGATCAGCCTGCGCGGTCGACGGGACCTCACCACGCCGGCCGAGCGAGCCGTCCACGCCACCCTGCACACCGCGTCGCTGGCGGCCAAGCCGTTGCGTGACGGTCTCGACACTCGTTCGGCCGCTGCGGCCGCGCCGCACCTGCGGGTACTGACCGGTGCGGACGCTTTGGGAATCTGCGACCCCGACGGTTCGCTGCTGGCCTGGGACGGCCCGTGGGACGAGCTGACACCGGCCTTCGTCGAGGCGGCGAAGCGGGCGGTGGACGGGCAGCGGCGCGTCCTGGTGCGTCTGCCGCTCGGTTCGATCCACGAGGTCAGGGCGTTGGTGGTGCAGCCGTTGGTCGTCGACGAGTCTCCGGTGGTCGGGGTGTTGGGGGCAGCCGTGGTCGCCGAGCCGGGACCGGGCATGCTCGGGGCCATCGCCGAGGTTGCGCGTTACGCCTGCGGTCAGATCGAGCTCGCCGAACTCGACGCGTCCCGGGCGCGGTTGGACCGCGCCGAGGTACGGGCGCTGCGCGCACAGATCAGCCCACACTTCATCTACAACGCACTCGGCACGATCGCCTCGTTCGTGCGCACCGACCCGGATCGAGCGCGTGAGCTGGTGCTCGAGTTCGCCGACTTCACCCGGTACTCGTTCCGCAACGCAGGCGAGTTCACGGTACTCGCGGACGAGCTACGCAACATCGATCGATACCTGACGCTCGAACGGGCCCGCTTCGGTGATTCTCTCCAGGTCACCTTGCAGGTCGCACCCGAGGTGTTGGGCGTCGCGCTGCCGTTTCTCGCGCTGCAGCCGCTCGTCGAGAACGCCGTCCGACACGGCCTGTCCGGCAAGGCCGACGGCGGCCGCGTGACGATCATCGCCGCCGACGAGGGCACCGACGCAGTGATCAGCATCGAGGACGACGGGGTGGGGATGGATCCGGACGTGCTGCGCTCGGGAAGCCTGCACACCGAGGACGCGGCCCATGTCGGATTGGCGAACGTGGACGATCGGCTGCGGGCAGCCTTCGGAAACGACTACGGTCTCGTAGTGGACACCGCACCGGGCGCAGGCACCAAAGTGAGTCTGCGGGTGCCGAAATTCAGGCCGGGTGTACGAGCATGACGCAGGCTGCCAACTCCGCCCCCGGCCGCGGGTTGATCGTTCTCGCCGTCGACGACGAGCGCCCGGCACTGGACGAACTCGCCTTTCTGCTGCGTCAGCAGGACACCGTCGCCGAGGTGTTCACCGCGCAGGACGCGACCACCGCGCTCCGCCAACTCAAGCAGACCTCGGGGCAGAATGTGGTGGACGCGGTGTTCCTCGACATCAATATGCCCGGACTCGACGGGCTCGAACTCGCCGGCATCCTGTCGGCATTCGCGCGACCACCCGCCGTCGTGTTCGTCACCGCCCACGACGACCGGGCGCTGGCTGCCTTCGATCTCGGTGCCGTCGACTACCTGCTCAAGCCCTTGCGCGAGGATCGGCTCACCGAGGCGCTGCGCCGGGTGCTGCTCGCGCGGCGTCGCCCCGCGGAGTCCGTGGACACCTCGGCGGACGAGGTCATTCCCGTCGAGCTCGGCGGAACCACCACCCTGGTGCACCGGTCGTCGGTGGCGTGGGTCGAGGCCGACGGCGACTACGCGAGATTGCACACCTCCAACGGCTCGCATCTGGTGCGGATCCCGATCTCGGCCCTCGAAAGTCGCTGGGCCGATGCCGGATTCCTGCGCGTGCACCGCTCCTACCTGGTCTCGCTGCGTCTGGTCACCGGGATCCGCAGCGTCGGTTCGGGACTGGTGGTGTGCCTGCGGGCCAGCGGAAACCTCGCGGCCTGCGAACTGCCGGTGAGCCGACGGCACGCGAGAGAACTCAAGGACAGACTGGTCCGCGGTCCGCTGCAATCGTGGTCCACCCGGTGACGAGGATCGAGCGATGACCCAGCCACACCGACAGCGGGTGGTGCTCTCGCAACGTCGCGGCGCGCGGATGGTGCGCACCCGCGTCGAAGTGCAGGAGCAAACCGAAGTGGGCGACGCCCTGGTCCGCAGCCTGGTTCGCGCGCAGCTTTTGCTGTCGGTGCGCCTGGCGGTGATGACGCTGTCGATTCTGTTCGCAATTCCGTTGCTGGGCATGCTCCTCGCACGTGTGACCGACGTCGCGCCGTCCGGCATCGGTCTGCCGTGGTTGGTGTTGGGGGTGGCGATCTATCCGTTGCTGTTCGGTGTCGGCTGGGCGTACGTGCGCCGAGCCGAGCGCAACGAGACCGAATTCGTCGGCCTGGTCGAGGACTAGGCGCACGTGAACGGATCCATTCCGATCGCCACCGTGATCGCGCTGATCCTGGCGGCCGTGGCCACGGTGGGCATCGGCATCTACGGAGTTCGGCTGGCCCGCACCACCTCCGACTTCCTGGTGGCCTCGCGCACCGTCGGGCCGCGGTGGAATGCTGCTGCCATCAGCGGCGAATACCTATCGGCTGCATCGTTTCTCGGGGTTGCAGGGCTCATCGCGAAGTACGGAGCCGATGCGCTGTGGTACCCGGTCGGCTTCACCGCGGGATACCTGGGACTGCTGCTGTTCGTCGCGGCTCCACTGCGCAGAAGTGGCGCGTACACGGTGCCCGATTTCGTCGAATTCCGGCTCGGCGCACCATGGTTGCGGACCGTGGCGATGCTGGTGGTTGTGGTCATCTGTGCGCTGTATCTGGTGCCGCAGTTCCAGGGCGCAGGCCTGACACTGAACATTCTGCTCGGAGTGCCCGGCTGGGTCGGTGCCCTGGCGGTGGGGCTGATCGTGATCGCGAACGTCGTCGGCGGTGGCATGCGCTCGATCACCTTCGTCCAAGCGTTCCAGTACTGGCTCAAGCTCACCGCGATCGCGATCCCGGCACTGGTGCTTGCCGTGCACTTCTTCGCCGACGACCGCAGCGTCGGCAGTCCTGCCCCACCGACGGTGACCGAGCAAACCGTCGTCGACATCACCACCGATGTTCTCGTGCAGGTGGATTCGCCGATCGTCGTCGCCGTGACGGGAACCCTCGACGACGAAAGCGTCGACGGGCGAGTCCTGCTGGACGCGGGCGAACATCGGCTCGCCTCGGGCACGTCGTTGACGCTCGACGCCGGATCACCCGTTCCCGTCGTCGCGGGAGCGCCGACCACCGACCGGGCGTGGGCGATGCCGGGCGGGGGACTGGGCGGGGCCCACCCGCTGTATCAGGTGTACTCGCTGATCCTGGCCACGTTCCTCGGAACCCTCGGCCTGCCGCACGTGCTCGTGCGCTTCTACACCAACCCGGACGGTCGAGCGGCCAGACTGACCTCGCTCACCGTCCTGGCGTTGCTCGGCATGTTCTACCTGTTCCCGACGGTGCTCGGCGTCTTCGCCCGGCTGTACGTGCCGCAACTGCTCATCACCGGAGCATCCGACGCAGCGGTGCTGCTGCTGCCCGGCTCGGTGCTGTCCGGAATACCGGGACAACTACTGGCCGCACTCGTGGCCGCGGGCGCCATCGCTGCCTTCCTGTCGACCTCATCCGGACTACTGGTCAGCATCGCAGGAGTGCTCAGTACCGACGTCCTCTCGGGCAAGGTCCGAGACTTCCGCGTCGCCGCGATCCTCGCCGGAGCCGTGCCGTTGGCGCTGTCGATCGGCGTCGTCTCACTCGACCTCTCGCGCACCGTCGGACTCGTCTTCGCCGTCGCCGCGTCCACCCTGTGCCCACTGCTGGTGCTGGGAATCTGGTGGCGCGGACTCACCGCAGCCGGAGCGGCAACCGGACTGCTCCTCGGCGGCGGCATCTCACTCGTCGCCGCGTCGATCTCCGTCGTCACCCCCATCTCCGACGGCGTCCTCGGCGGCTGGGCGGCGGCGATCCTCGGCTACCCCGCCGCCGTCAGCGTCCCCGTCGCCTTCGCCTCGATGATCGCCGTCAGCCTCGCCACCCGAAGAACGATCCCGTCGGACATCTCCCGCATCTTCGCGCGACTGCACCTGCCGGAAGGCCTCGACATGGGCAAAGACCGAGAGCGTGAACTCTGAGACACCTGGGTCATTCCCCAGGCTCCACTCCCGCCGCCACCGCTCGACTGCCATTCTCGACCGCTCGTCGCACACTCCCGCAGCCCATCGTGTGATCGACACCACCTCCTGATTTTGTGACCTGACTCTCATTACTGTTCCGAGTCAGCCAGAGCTCACATCAACTTCAGGAGTCCAAGGTGACCGCACCGGAAACCAATTCGCCACCGGACGCGCAAGCGTTCGTCGACATGCAGGCCAGTCCCGAGTTCCAGGAACTCCGGCGACGCCTGCGTAGCTTCGTGTTCCCGATGGCCGGGTTCTTCCTGGTCTGGTACATCCTCTACGTGCTGCTGAGCACCTACGCCGTGGACTTCATGTCGACCAAGGTGTGGGGCAACATCAACATCGGCCTGCTGCTCGGCCTCGGCCAGTTCGTCACGACGTTCGCCATCACCGGCATCTACGTGAAGTTCGCCAACCGTGAACTCGATCCTCGCGCCGCAGCCCTGCGCGCCGAGATGGAAGCCTCCCAGGGAGCGAAAAACTGATGATCGGTCATTCCGCAGGCTCCACTCCCGCCGTGAACGTATTGGCCCAGGCTGCCGACACCACCGTCGGTGAACCCCTCGTCAACATCGCGATCTTCGGCGCGTTCGTCATCATCACCATGGCCGTCGTCATTCGCGCCTCGAAGAAGAACGCGACCTCCGCGGAGTTCTTCACCGCAGGTGGCGGATTCTCCGGACCGCAGAACGGTGTCGCCATCGCCGGTGACTACCTCTCGGCGGCAAGCTTTCTCGGTATCGCCGGTGCCATTGCCGTCTACGGCTACGACGGCTTCCTGTACTCCATCGGCTTCCTCGTCGCCTGGCTCGTCGCCCTGCTCCTGGTCGCCGAACTGCTCAGGAACACCGGCAAATTCACCATGGCCGACGTGCTGAGCTTCCGGCTCAAGCAGGGCCCGGTTCGTACCGCAGCTGCGCTGTCGACGCTGACCGTCTCGCTGTTCTATCTGCTCGCGCAGATGGCAGGCGCAGGCGGACTCGTTGCACTGCTCCTCGACATCTCCGACCGCACCGGGCAGTCCATCGTCATCGCCATCGTCGGTGTGCTGATGATCGCGTACGTGCTCATCGGCGGCATGAAGGGCACCACCTGGGTGCAGATCATCAAGGCCGTTCTGCTTATCGCCGGTGCGGCGTTCATGACCGTTCTGGTTCTCGCCAAGTTCGGCCTCAACTTCTCCGAGCTGCTCGGCAGCGCGCAGACCATGGTGGCCGGATCGGCAAGCGACGCCGTCGCAGCGCGCGACGTCATCGAGCCCGGCGCCCAGTACGGCGGCAGCGCCACCTCCAAGATCAACTTCCTCTCGCTCGGCATCGCGCTGGTCCTCGGCACCGCGGGTCTGCCGCACGTGCTGATGCGCTTCTACACGGTGCCCACCGCCAAGGAAGCTCGTCGCAGCGTCGTGTGGGCCATCGCGCTCATCGGTGCGTTCTACCTGTTCACCCTGGTGCTCGGCTACGGTGCCGCAGCGATCGTCGGACCCGACCGCATCCTGGCCTCGGCCGGCGGTCAGAACTCCGCAGCTCCGCTGTTGGCCTTCGAACTCGGCGGCGTCATTCTGCTCGGCGTCATCTCGGCGGTCGCCTTCGCGACCATCCTGGCCGTGGTCGCCGGATTGACGATCACCGCGTCGGCGTCGTTCGCTCACGACATCTATGCGAGCGTCATCAAGAAGGGCAAGGTCGACGACAAGAAGCAGGTCAAGGTCTCGCGCATCACCGCCGTCGTCATCGGGATCCTGGCCATCGGCCTCGGCATCCTCGCCAACGGGCAGAACATCGCGTTCCTGGTCGCACTCGCGTTCGCAGTCGCTGCGGCCGCGAACCTGCCGACCATCCTGTACTCGCTGTTCTGGCGTCGCTTCACCACCACCGGCGCACTGTTCAGCATGTACGGCGGTCTGATCTCGACGATCGTGCTGATCGTCTTCTCCCCGGCCGTCTCCGGATCGCCGACGTCGATGATTCCCGGCTCGGACTTCGCCTGGTTCCCGTTGTCCAACCCCGGCATCGTCTCGATCCCGTTGGCATTCATCCTCGGCATCGTCGGAACCCTGATCTCGAAGGACACCGAGAGCACCGACAAGCAGGCCGAGATGGAGGTTCGCTCCCTCACCGGTATCGGTGCGGAGAAGGCCAGCGCTCACTGACCGATCCAGGCTCCATCGAAAGTGCCCGTGTGAGCAAGGCCTCACACGGGCATTTTTCGTTCAACGGTTACCATCCCTGCTGTGGCCAAGCTGAAGGTTTCCCTCGACGTCCCGCTGACCCCCGAGCAGACGTGGGCGCACGCGTCCGATCTGTCCGGCTACGAGCAGTGGCTCTCCATCCACGAAGCGTGGCGCGGTGAGCTGCCCGAGCAGCTGGCCGTCGGCACCACCCTGGACTCCGTCGCCAGCGTGAAGGGCATGCGCAACCGCGTGTCCTGGAAGATCGAGTCCTACGACCCGCCCAAGAAGCTCGAGCTCAAGGGCAACGGCAAGGGCGGGGTCAAGATCGGTCTGAACATGTCCGTGAAATCCAAGGGTGACGGTTCCGAGATCACCATCGACATCAACCTCGGCGGCGCGCCGCTGTTCGGTCCGATCGGCTCCGGCGTCGCGCGCGCTCTCAAGGGCGACATCGAGAACTCGTTGAAGACGTTCGTCAAGATCTACGCCTGACAGGTCGCGCCATGCCCGGTAGACACAGTGCCCCGTCGTCCACCTCGCGCAGTAGGGGCATGGCCAAGTACGGCATCGTGGCCGTTGTTCTGTTGCTGGTTCTCGGCGGCGGAGTGTTCGTCGGTCTGAAGGCCTTCGGTTCCGAGTGCGGTGATCCCGAGGCCTTGTCGCTTGCCGCGGATCCGGCGATCGCACCCGTGTTGCAGCAGATCGTCGACAAGACCTCGTCGGAGGAGTTGGGTTGCGCCGCCGTCGAGGTCACCGCCACCGAGTCGGGTCAAGTCTCGGCCGCGGTGGCCAAGGGCGACGACGTGCCCTCGCTCTGGGTTCCCGATTCGTCACTGTGGATCGGCAAGACGGTGCGGTCCACTGCGTCGTTGATCGACTTGGCGAGTCAATCGGTGGCGGCTACCCCCGCCGTGCTCGCGGCACGCAAGGACGAGGTGCCGTTCTTCGACACCTGGCTCACTGCCTTGAAGCTCGAAGGTCTGCGCATCGGTAATCCGTTGGCCAACACCACGTCCGACGCGGCCATCCTGGGCGCGGTGGCAGAGGCCGGATCGGACGAGACCGCGCTCGACTCGGTCTCGGCGGCGCTCGTCCCCATCGCTCAGGCTCAGGCCGCCACTCGCGGCGAGGCCGATCCGACGGTGCGCCTCGACGATCTGGTCGCCGACGGGGGAGTCGCGGTGGTGTCCGAGCAGGCCTACCTGGACTACCAGCAGGACAAGAACGTCGAACTCGGCGCGACGGCTCCGCCGACCGGTGCCTTCTTCCTGAACTTTCCGCTGGCGGTGACCGAACCCGCGGGCGATCGACACGAGACCGCGAAGTCCGTCGGGACGGCACTGGCCACGGCCATTCAATCCGAACAGGGGCAGCAGGCTCTGTCCGACGCCGGGTTCCGCTCCGCAGACATGGCCTCGCTCGATTCCGATCGCGGGATCGGGGACGTCACGCCCCTGACGATTGCCGATCAACAGGCCGCCGAATCGACGTTGCGTCAGTACCAGATCTTGGCGCTCCCGTCGCGGGCGTTGGTGATGGAGGATGTCTCCGGATCGATGAACTACAGCGCCGGGGCGAATTCACGTATCGCCATGACGGTGCAGGCCAGTGAGACCGGAAATCGGCTGTTCCCCGACAACGCGTCGATGGGGTTGTGGGCGTTCTCGATCGGACTCGGCGGTGGCGATCAGGACTACCGTGAGCTGGCACCGATCCGGCGAATGGACGAGCAGGTCGGCAACACCACTCAGCGTGAGGTGCTGTTGCAGCAGACCCGAACGCTGCCGTCCCTGGTCGGAGGTGGTACCGGGTTGTACGACACCACGTTGGCCGCGTTCCGCACCGTGCAGCAGGGCTACGACCCCGATGCGGTGAACAGCGTCATCATCCTCACCGACGGCACCAACGAGGACCCCGACAGCATCTCGCTCGACGAGCTGCTGTCGACTCTGCGAGCCGAGCAGGACCCGTCCAAGCCGGTCGTCATCGTCACCATCGGAATCACCGACGATGCGGATGCCGGTGTACTGCAACAAATTTCGGCGGCCACGGGCGGTACGAGCTTCGTCGCACGAAATCCTGCGGAGATCCCCAACGTGTTCGTCAATGCGCTCAGAAGTCGCTCCGGTCGCTGAGGAGGCTACTATGCTGTGCGTCGCGTCACTTCTGAGTGTGCGTGCGGTTGCATTCGTGAGTGCAGCTGGGGGCCGAGCAGGGGGTTGCATCGATGTCGGGACGTCACAGCGGTAGTCCGCGCCGGTTCGGTTCGGCCGCGACCTGGTCGGTGCTCGCGCTGGTGGCAGTCGTTGTCGTGGTCGGCAGTTGGTTCGGAGTGCAGGCCGTACGCGCATCCGGTGCGGACACCTGCGATTCCCTCGACACGGTCTCGCTGGCGGTGGACATGTCGATCGCCGAACCGGTGCAGCAGATCGTCTCGCAGGCAGGCGAGGTCGAGCGCGGCTGCGTGAACTTCGAGGTCCGCCCCGAACGCCCCACCGATACGGCCACCGAAATCGCCGGAACCGATGACGAGCGTCCGGATCTGTGGATCCCGGATTCGACGCTGTGGCTGCTCAAGACCCTGCGCTCGACCGGGGCACTTCCCGAGCTGGCCAAGGCCTCGGTCGCGAACACGCTGCCGGTCCTGGTCTCGAAATCCGATGCCGTGCCGGTGACCGATACCTGGCTCAGCGTGCTCCAACTTCCCGGTCAACGCATCGGTGACCCCCTGACCAGCAGCGCATCGAATGCCGCGATCCTCGGTGCACTGGCCGAATCCGAGGTGGCCATCTCCGACGCCAAGGCCGTGTCGGCGGCACTGGTGCCCATGGCGCAGGACTTCGGACGGATCGCGGACGCCCCACACGACACCCCGGATCTGGTGGCCCAGGTGGCCACGGACGGCGGCACCAGCGTGGCCACGGAGCAGGCGCTGCTGGCGTACGAGGCCGACAATCCGGGATCGGAGTTGACCGAGTCGGTTCCGCCGACCGGGAGCTACTTCCTCAACTACCCACTGGCCGTCACGGCACCGGCCGGACCCGAGTACGACCGCGTGAAGAAGGCAGGAGCGGCGTTGGCCTCGGTGCTCGCCACTACGTCGGCCACCGACATCTTGGTCGCAGCCGGGTTCCGAACGTCGAGTGGCACACCACTGTCCGACGGCCGAGGCGTCGGATCGGTGGCGTCGCTCGAGATCAAGAACCCGCTGTCCATCGAAACGACATTGCGAGACTGGGCCGTCCTGGCGCTGCCGCTGCGCACGCTCGTGGTCGAGGACGTCTCGGGTTCGATGGCGGCGAAGTCGGGCGACTCGACGCGTATCGCACTCACCGTCGACGCATCGGTCGGTGCCAACTCGCTGTTCAGCGACCAGACGGAAATGGGCCTCTGGGCTTTCTCGATCGGCCTCGGTGGCGGCAAGCAGGACTACCGCGAGTTGGTGCCGATGGGCAAGGCCGACGGTACCTTCAACGGAAAGTCGCAGCGCGACGCCATTCTCGATTCGATCCGAGGTCTTCCGGCTCTCGTCGGAGGCGGAACAGGGCTCTACGACACCACGTTGGCTGCGTTCCGGCGGGTCAAGGAGGGATACGACCCCGATTACGTCAACAGCGTCATCATCCTGACCGACGGAGCCAACGAAGACGAGGGCAGTATTTCCCTCGATCAGCTGCTGGCAACGCTGCAGAAGGAACAGGATCCGGTGCGGCCCATCGTGATCATCACCGTCGGCGTCACCGGTGACGCGGATCCTGTTGCACTGCAACAGATCTCGGCTGCAACCGGCGGAACGAGCTATGTTGCGGAGGATCCCCGAGACATCCCGGACGTGTTCGTCAAGGCCTTGAACTCGCGCACCGAGCGTCTCGCGGGCGGGTAGCTCAGCTCCACAGGACACTGATCGCGATGGCTGTGGCGCACGCGAGAGTCACCACGGTCAGCGTCACCGCGTCGGAGGCCTTGAACCGTGCCTCGGTGGCGGTGATCATTCCGGTGCCTCCGCGGGCGGTGATGGCCCCACCCATTTCGTCGGCCCGTCTGATGGCAACCGACATCACCGTCGTGACGATGTCGACCAGGGAATTGTCCGAGGCGCTGTTGACGACCGGCTTGGGGCGCAGGCGTCGAGCCGCGTTCAGGGTGCGCATCTCTTCGATCAGCAGCGGAAGCGACCGCAGGCTCAGAGCCACGGCGACGGCCCACTCGTCGACCGGCAACTTCAGCTTCTTCAGCGGCGTGCCCAGTTTGGAGACCGCAGGTGCGATGTCGCTCATCGAGGTAGTCCAGCCGATCATCATCGACGCGCCGAGCAGGACGAAGATGAAGAGCGTCGCGCGCAGATACACCAGTACTGCTGCGCCTCCGATCGGCAGGTTGATCAGTGCGCCCACTCCGAACAGTGCCCAGATCCACCATGGTGGACGCGGCACTGCGGTGATCGGGACGTGCGCGACGATCGCGGCGACGACCAACAGTGCGAACACGATTCCGAGGGCGGGCCACGTCGGTGCCACGACGAGAGTGATGCTCAGCAGCAGTACCGCGACGAGTTTGGTGCCGGCCCACAGGCGGTGGATCGGTGAGAATCGTGGGACCTGACGCAGTACGACGGTGGTCACGAGTGCACGCTCCCCAGGATCGAATCGGAGACGATGTGGCCGTCGGCCATCGTGATGGTGCGGCTGCAGACGGTGTCCATTCCGTCCACGTCGTGCGAGATCACGACGATGGCGACTCCGCGATCGCGTAGTCCGGCGAGAACACCGATGATGTCGTCGCGTCCGGGAGGGTCGAGCCCGGCCAGTGGCTCGTCGAGAACCAGCATTCGAGGTCGACGCGCAATGAGCCCCGCCAACACGACGCGTCGCATCTGACCACCACTGAGTGAATCGATGTCGCGAGCGGCCAAAGATCTGTCCAGGCCGACGGCGTCCATCGCGGCCGACACTGTGGCAGAGCCTGTTTCGGGGCCGGCGGCGGCCGCGATGTCCTCGGAGACGGTGCGCCGCTGCAACTGCAGGCGGGAGTGCTGAAACGCAAGCCCGACATCGCCGACGCGTGAGGTCATCGCCTTTCCGCCGAGCTGGGCGGTGCCGCCGGTCGGGCCGGTGAGGCCGGCCATGATCCAGGCGAGTGTGGATTTGCCCGAACCGTTGCCACCGAGAACCAGCACACCCTCACCACGTTTGACGGTGATGTCGACGCCGTTCAGTGCTACCTGCGCCCAGGGGGTGCGGCGGTTGTACGTGTGCTCGACCCCGCTCAGTTCGAGGAGTCGTTCACTCGAATTATCGTGCAGCGCAGTCGGATTGTCCGTTCGAGCGTGCATCCAGGCGGTGTCGTACTGCACCTGGTAGCCCTCGTGCAGATGTACGACTCGGTCCGCAGCGACGGTCTCCGAGACGTGATGGGTGACGAGCACGACGGACATCTCGTGCCTGCGTGGTAGTTCGGCGAGGAGCGAGACCAGATGTTCGCGCCCGGAGGCGTCGATCATCGCGGTTGCCTCGTCCGCGATGAGAAGTGCCGGACGGCGAGCGAGTGCGGCGGCGACGGCCAGTCGCTGCATTTCGCCGCCGGACAGGGAGGCAGTGTCGCGCGCCCCCATGCCGCCGAGGCCGACCTCGTCGAGCAGGGCCTCCACGTCGGGGCGTGAGTCGCCGGGAGGCAGTCCCCACACCACGTCGTCGGCGACGCGGGTGCCGAGGATCTGGCTTTCGGGGCGTTGCAGCACCACCGCGGTGCCGCCGTACCGTCCGAGACCGGTCGAGCCGGGCCTGTCCACGGTTCCCTCCGACGGTTCGAGGCCGGCGAGGATCCGAGTCAGCGTCGATTTGCCGGAACCGTTGTGGCCGACGATCGTCACGAATTCGCCGGTCTCGATGCGGAGGTCGACGCCGGTCAGCGCGGACGTCGTGCTTCCCGGGTAGCGGAATCCCACCGCGTTGAGCGTGACCGGCAGCGGCCCGATCTCGTCGTCGGTGCTGGGGGCCAGCGGCTCGGGGGTGGGAATGGTGGAGAGCCGGTCGAGGATCGCGGTGAGAATGAGCCATGCGAACAGCGTTCCGGTGACGATGCCGAAGGCGATCGATCCGCCTGCCCACCACCACCAGTTGTCGAGCACGGTCGTGGAGCCGGTGCGGATCACGTCGGCAACGCCTTGCAGTGCCGATGTGCGCTCGAGCAGTCGTGAAATGCCCTCGAACGTGTTGCGGAGAGTCTCGAGGAACAGCTCTCGCAGCGGAACGAGGATGAGGAGCATCAGCACGGTCAACGCTCCGAGTGCCGGCCCGACGACCATCGAGGTGACGAGAACGCCGAACAGTCCTTGCTTCTTGCGCTTGGCCCGCCCGACCAGGCCGCCCAGTAGAGCGGCGCTGGCGACGGTGATGGCCGTCTGGGTGCCGGCCGCGACGAAGCCGACGAGGGTGCCGGCGACCGCGGAGGTGACCAGTGCGCGAGTTCGATACCGGAGCGCGACCACCGACATGGGAATCGCCGCGACGACCTGAAGGATCGCCGCCATCGGCACCAACACACCGATCACCGTCAGGGCGACGGTGAAGCTGCTCATGACGGCAGCGGTCGCCATCTCCTGCGGACCGAGGGGCCCTGACTTGGTCGTGTGGGAAGAGCTGACGGTCACCGCTCCAGTGTGCCAGCCGACAAGGCGCACAATGTCACCGTGACTTCCGAGATCAGGACGCGCAGGCGGATTCACCCGGCCTGGATCGTTGCCGCCGTGGCATTCCTCGCTCTCGTCGGCGCCGCGGGCTTCCGGGCGGCACCGAGCGTGCTGATGGTGCCGCTGCAGGACGAGTTCGGCTGGCCGCGGTCGATGTTGTCGCTGGCGGTGGGCGTCAACCTCGTGCTGTTCGGATTGACTGCGCCGTTCGCTGCGGCCCTGATGGAACGCTTCGGAATCCGGGCGGTGACATCGACGGCGTTGATCGTCGTGGCGGCAGGCAGCGCTCTGAGTGTGTTCGTGACCCAGGCATGGCAGTTGGTACTGACCTGGGGCGTCATGATCGGCCTGGGTACCGGATCGATGGCCCTCGTCTTCGCGGCGGTGGTGACCAATCGGTGGTTCGTGCAGCGGCGTGGGCTCGTGTCGGGAATCCTGACGGCAGGCAGTGCGACGGGGCAGCTGATCTTTCTGCCCCTGATCGCTCAGCTCGTCGACAGGTCCGGCTGGCGCGCCGCCTCGTTCCTCATCGCAGGCGGGTCGCTGATCGTCGTGCCCTTCGTCCTGCGGTGGCTGCGCAACATGCCGGCGGACATCGGCGTGACCCCCTACGGAGCGCCGGAGGATTACACAGCGGTCGTCGTGGAGTCGACGGTGAACCCCGCCAGGGCCGCGATACAGGCGTTGCGCGACGCGAGCCGGGTCCGAACCTTCTGGGCTCTGGTGGTGGGCTTCGCGATCTGTGGCGCAACGACCAACGGCCTCATCGGAACTCACTTCATCCCGTCGGCGCACGACCACGGAATGCACGAGACCACCGCTGCAGGTCTGCTGGCGGTGGTCGGAATCTTCGACATCGTCGGAACGATCGCATCGGGGTGGTTGACCGATCGCGTCGACCCGCGCTACCTGTTGGCGGCGTACTACGGATTTCGCGGCGTGTCGTTGCTGTTCCTGCCGTGGTTGCTGTCCGCGACCATCCAGCCGTCGATCGTCATCTTCGTGGTGATCTACGGATTGGATTGGGTGGCAACGGTTCCGCCCACTATTGCGCTGTGTCGCGAGGTGTTCGGCGACCGAGGCTCGCTGGTGTTCGGCTGGGTGTTCGCCTCACATCAGATCGGTGCCGGCATCGCGTCGGTCGTCGCAGGCGTCGTGCGGGACGCGACCGGTGAGTACACGATGGCGTGGTTCGGCGCAGCTGGTCTCTGCGCGGTTGCGGCGGTGGTGAGTGTGAGAACAGCAAAGCGCGGAAAGCCCTCGTAGGGAGGGCTTTCCGCGCTCAGGCCGAGATCAGCGGCTGCGCTGGCTCGTGGCCGGTCCTGCTGCGCGACGGCTGTGGCCGCCACCACCGCTGCGCGGCTGACCACCACTGCGGGGCTGGCCACCACTGCGGGGCTGACCACCACTGCGGGCCGGGCCGCCGCGTCGCGCGTTGTTGCTGTTGCGAGGATTCGCGGTGCGAGCCGGTGCCTGCTCGGCCTTCGGCGCGGGCTGGACGTAACGAGCCTGCTCGCCGACGAGGTTCGCCACGGCGGGCGAGTCGGCGGTGACGCGAATGGGCGTGACCTTGATGTCGGCCTTGCGCAGCAGTACTGCGGTGTCCTTGCGCTGCTCGGGCAGAACGACGGTCACGACGTCTCCGGCGCTTCCCGCGCGTGCGGTGCGGCCGGAACGGTGCAGGTACGCCTTGTGCTCGGCCGGGGGATCGACGTGGACGACGAGCTGGACGTCGTCGACGTGAACGCCACGAGCTGCGACGTCGGTGGCAACGAGGACGCGAGCCTGGCCGGAGGAGAACGCGGCGAGGTTGCGGTCGCGTGCGGCCTGCGAGAGGTTGCCGTGCAGGTCGACGGACGGGATTCCGGCGTCGGTGAGCTGCTTGGCGAGCTTGCGGGCCTGGTGCTTGGTGCGCATGAACAGGATGCGGCGTCCGGTGCCGGAGGCGAGCTGGTGGACCAGCTTCTTCTTGGCTTCGACGCCGTCGACCTCGAACACGCTGTGCGTCATGGCCTCGACGTGCGAGGTGGCCTCGTCGACGGAGTGCGTGATCTGGTTGTGCAGGAAGCGCTTGACCAGCTTGTCGACGCCGTTGTCCAGGGTCGCGGAGAACAGCATGCGCTGGCCCTTGTCCGGGGTGGCAGCGAGGATGCGGGTGACGACCGGCAGGAACCCGAGGTCGGCCATGTGGTCGGCCTCGTCGAGGACGGTGATCTGAACGCCGTCGAGGGTGAGGTGACGCTGCTTCATCAAATCTTCGAGCCGGCCGGGGCAGGCGACGACGATGTCGACTCCACCCTTGAGCGCGGAGACCTGACGGACCTGCGAGACACCACCGAAGATCGTGGTGACCTTCAGCGAGTACGCGGAGGCGAGGGGTTCGATCGCGACGGCGATCTGGGTGGCGAGCTCACGCGTCGGCGCGAGGATCAGGCCACGGGGGCGGCCGGGCTTCCGGTTACCGGGGAGCTGGCCGGCGAGTCGAGCGACCATCGGGATGGAGAACGCGAGTGTCTTGCCGCTGCCGGTCTTTCCGCGTCCGAGCACGTCGCGTCCCTGCAGTGTGTCGGGAAGGGTGTCGGCCTGGATGGGGAATGCCTCGGTCTTGCCCTGGCTCGCGAGTACATCCGCGATGGCCTGGGGTACGCCGAGTGCAGCGAAAGTCTGTGGGGTCGTCATAGTGATGAAAAGTGCCTTTCGGGCAGGGTGTTGCACCTGCGGGCCTTCGGGCCGAGATGCAAGGTGGCGAGACTGCCGGTGGGCAGTTTCGATCGCCGTAAGAGAAGCCTGTGCTGGGTGCACATGGAGGTTCGGGAGCATTCCACGACGTCTGGCGTGCAGCTGGGCGCGCCGTTGACGAGTGTAACCGAGTCGGTGCTCGGTATCTTCCCGCCGCGACCTGTCATGCGGCGTCGTCGTCGAACAGACCGGTGATGATCACGTTCTCGATTCTCGAGTTGTAGACCTCGACCACCGGCATCGGCGGCGCGCTCGAGTCATAGGTGTGCCCGGTGGGTGAGATGAGCCGGTAGCGATGTCGAGCGCCCCGTTTGTCTCGTAGGGCCTCGGCCGTCCAGCCCACGCCCTCTTTCGCGTAATTGCATGCGGCACAAAGGCCTGCACCGTTCTCGGCGCTCGTTCTGCCGCCTGTGGAGTGCGGTCTGATGTGGTCGTGGTGACGGATCGGCGCGTCGCACCACGGAGTGCGGCAGGTGCGATCTCGCAGATCGATGAGGCGTCCAAGCGCGGTTGGAAATGCGCGTGATGTGGACTCCACCGCCGTCAATGCGCCGGATGTCGGATGCGCGTATAGGCGACGCAATGCGACGTGCGTCTCACTGTCGAGTGTGTGTCGGATGAGTTGCCGGGCGACGTCGGACGGAATGTCGCCATAGCCGTGCACGTACGCGGACGTGGAGCCGCCGGCCAGGAGGGCGGCGTCGGCGATGACGATGTCGACGGTCACCGGCGGGCTCTGTGCGGCGGCTGCGCCGGTGACACGCTCGAACACGAGGTCGGCCATGATCTGGTCGCGGGTCCGTGTCTCACCGCCGGAGTTGACGATGGTGTCGGCGTCTCGTCGCAAGGTCGCCCACATGCAGACCATCTTCTCCATCGAGGTGAGGACCGTGAAGAAGCCCATCGATTCGGGGGCTGGCCGGGTGCTCGTGCGTCGGGCGGCGTAGGCCTTGGCGCGGCGCTTCACCTGGGAGGCGGCGTCGAGTTCGTTGGCCAGGGCGCGGGCGCGGCCCTCGATGGTGCGGTCGCCCGCGCCGGCCAGTGTGGCGGGGTCCGCGCACAGTCGTTCGTCGATGGTGCGGCGGTCGTCGACGGTGAGGCATGCGGTTTCGCGGGCGAGGATCATGGCGCGCCACTCGTTGAGTTCTCCGGCTTTCAGGCGAGCCAGGGTATGCGGCATTTCGTGCACCAGGGCGCGAGCGAGGCCCAGATGAGTGCCGCCGCGGTTCGGTGATTCGCGTCGAGCCAGGCCGATCTGTGACGCAATACCTATGCGCCACTGAGCTTTCGGCTTGCCGCGCTCGCGGCGTACATTACTGATGTTCGTCGCCACGGCGTCGGTCACGATGGCTTGAACGGCCACGCTGGCGCACTTGATCGTCTCGAGGGCGGAGATCAGATCGATGCCTGCTGCTGCGTCGACATCGAACTCCGATGACTGAAGACGCGCGACGAAGCTCAGCACTTCATCGGACGTCAACGGCAAATCTTGTACAGCTGTGATCACGAGTTCCCCCCAGTACTCGAATGTATGTTCGATAGTAACGGGGATTTTCAGGCAGCGCAACAGCGGCACGCAACTGATGGAGGGCATAGATCGGACTCGTCTGGTGGTGCCCTCGGCAGGATTTGAATAAGCCGTGACCTGATTCTGTCACCGCTGGTCAGGTGGTCGATTGTGCCGCTGACCTGCAGTCGGTATCGTCGACACCGGCAGAACAGATCGGATCGAGTACGAACGAACCGGCTCTGTTATTCAACGCAGATGCAACGGAGCGTCCGAAATGTCGGCAGGATCACCGAGATCTGAGAAGCCCGCTAAGCCACGATCACGCCGAGGGTGGGGCAGAGTGGCCAAGCTCCCGAGCGGGCGCTACCGAGCGAGCTACTGGCACCAGATGACGGTATTCACCCCGACTCCTTCCGGTACGACGTTCGCGTCGAAGATCGACGCCGAGGGCTGGCTGGCCGACGAGCGCCGCAAGATCGACCGAGGGACGTGGACCCCGCCCGGCACCGAGGACAAGCGCGGCCAGACGTTGCGCGAGTATGCCGAGCTGACCATCTCGCAGCGCACACTCACTCCGAGGACGCGCAAGGGATACCAGGAGACTCTGGCCAACCACATCGTCCCAGTGCTCGGTAACGTGCCCTTGTCGAACCTGACCGTGACGATCGTTCGCGCCTGGTACTCGAATCTGTTGCTGAACAAGCCGACTGCCAGAGCGCACGCCTACGGGTTGCTGCACTCGATATGCCGAGATGCATTGCGCGAGAACCTGATCACCTCGAACCCGTGTGTCGAGCAGCGCGCCATGGTGGCCAAGCGGACCCGGAAGATTCGAGCCCTGACCGTCGCGCAACTGACCGCCGTCGCCGAGAACACCCCTATCGAGCTACGCGCTGCAGTGCTGATCGGCGGTTGGTGCGGACTGCGCCCCGGTGAACTCAAAGGCTTGCGCCGCCGAGATATCGCCGAGGACGCCTCTGTCGTGTCGATCAAGCGCGCCGTGACCTACCGGTCCGGTGTCTACTATCTCGGACCACCGAAGACCGAGGCCGGTATCCGTGATGTGCAGGTGCCCAAACGGATTAGGCCCGTGATCGTCGCGCACCTGCAGCAGCACACCGCGCCGGGGCCTGATTCGCTCGTGTTCCCTGGCGCTGGTGGCCCCGAGGGGTACCTGACCGATTGGACCTTACGTCGCGCGGTAGGGGCAGCAGGGGACGCCGCCGGTATCGAGGATCTGCGCCCGCACGAGCTACGGCACACAGCAGCAACGCTGGCCGCTCAGACCGGCGCGACGACCAAACAGCTGATGTCTCGGATCGGGCACGCCACGGTGGACGCTGCGCTGATCTACCAACACGCCGCCGCCGAACTCGACGCCGAGATCGCCCGCAAGCTCGACGAGATGTGAGTGAGTAAAAAGACTCAGCCTGAAACATTTGTTACGCCACCTGAAATTGGGTCCGGTAACACCGACCACCTCGACAGCCGAATCGCTCGGCTCCGTGGATCTCAGGGCTCGGAATGCGCGCTCTGACCAGCGTCGGCACGGACTCAAGGCAGAAGGGGTGCGGTAGTCGGATCGAGTCGGTAGAGTCGACTTTGACACCGAACGAACCCGAGCCAACCGGGTATTCGGTGAGCACCACGACCGGCGTAGTCGAGAGCCGGAACCCAGGACTGCCGAGGCACTCACTGGCGCATCGCGAGTATGGACGGGTTGGCGTCCACTTCACTCGGAGCCGCGCCGACACTCCACTCAGTGAGGCCTACCCATGTCTGAATTCCTTTCTCTCGCACAAGTTGCCGAGCTTGTCGACGTGCACCCCGATACCGTCCGTAAGGCGATAGCCGAGCGCAAGCTCAAGGCCGTTCGCGCCGGTCGCCAGATCCGCATTCGCAGAGCAGCCGTCGACTCGTGGTTAGAGCCGGTGAACTGATGACCGCCGCCTATCTCACGCCCGACGAAGTGGCACAGGAGCTTTCGGTGACATCGGCTACCGTTCTCAACTGGGTAAAGATCGGCACGTTGCGCGGGTTCAAACTCGGCAGCGGTCGCAATTCGCCGGTTCGCATCCTAAGGGGCGATGTCGACGCCCTGATCGCGGCCAGCGAGGTTCGGCCCGATGCGTAGCGCTGGTGTGGTCGCTGGCGCTCGGTATTCCAACGAGCTGACTTACAGCTCCGAACCTGCCGAGCTTGCTGCAGTCGAGCAGTATTCCGAGAACGGTAAACCGTTGTGTATCGAGCGATTGTGCGACCGAGAAGCGCGCTCACGTAACCGGTGCCAGAACCACTACATGCAACTACGCCGCAGGGAAGGGAAGTCGAAGTGATAAAGCGTGGACACCAGTCGGATATACCAGAATCACTACATCGCAATCCGGTATTGAATTCCATACTGAGAACCAGTCGCCTACTCGAAAGCCTCTCGGAATTCTGGGTCACAACGGCTGAGATCACCACCACGCTCGACGCCAGGAATAGAACGTCGATTCGAGCATCGCTGCAACTGTTGGCCGCACTCGGATACATCTCGGAAACTCGCCACCCCGAGACCGGCGGCATTTTGTATTCGCATCGAAAGACTTTCCGAATCGACGAGTCCGGCGGTGAGTGAGTACTGGTGGAAAGCGACTGATATGCGCGCAGTACGCGAAGAATTCGGGCTCACTTTCGCCGATGTCGGACTGTGGCACGAGCTGATGTCACGAGCCATGGACGACTTCCGAACCGACCTCAAGGCCGACCGCCGAGCACAGTTGTCCCTAGGGGACACGAACGCGAAATACGCCCCTTCCGAGAAGTTACGCGCGAGGTTCGACGATCTTAATCGTCTGTTGTTGCCGATGGCAGTGGCGAGAAGTGTCGCGAATTCGGGCGGTATTCGCCGGGTACCACCTGCCCTCGATCGGTTGAAAGCGGCCGGTTTGCTCGACTACGACACCGATTACGTGTACCTGAATTTCGAGGGACAGACCACTCTCGACCAGGCCGTTCAAGCGCTCGAACAAGATCGGAACAAGCCCAGCAAACGCCGCCGAGCCGTCCGATCCACCAAGGAGCAGAGCGAGTCTCGTCCCCAGGGGACACGGGTAGGGACAGAAAGCGCTTGTCCCCCCGGGGACCTATCGCGCGACAGAAGTAAGACTTCCCCTACAGGGGAAGGGAGTACTTCGTACTCCAGCGGCGCTGCCGCAGCGCTTACCGGTGAACCGGACGCTCGCTCTGCGCCGGAAAGCTCCAACACCGACCGAGGCGCACACCCAGAAAGCGCACACCCAAGAAAGCGCAAACGCGCGCTGATCGACCTCGGGAACGGAACAGTGATCTAGCATGAGCGAACCGATTTCGTTAAGTATTGATCCCACAACACCGGGCACGATTTCGCTCGGTTGGGCGGATTGCGATTGCGATTCACCGGAATGGACCGAGGAAGAATGGACCTACAATTTCGCAATCATCGCAATGGCTCAATTCAAACTGTTGAAAGCGCTTCAGGAAAATTCGATCCGTGTGGCCGATTTCGATTTGATATGGGACGACGGGACAGCGCTGGCATTCGTGGACCTCGCCAACGCCGAAGATGCCGAGAGAGCGCTGGATCTGGCTCGACAGGCGCTCGGACAGACTGCCGACGACTACGACAGGATCACCGGGCCGTGATTCCAACCGCCCAGGATCGCCACTGAGCGACTGGACCAGCTGGCCCTACACCCGAGGTACCCCAGGCACGAAAAAGCCCGCAGCGTTCGATTCAGGCGTAAGAACCGAAAGCTGCGGGCTGGGGGTATTTCGACTTACCGATTTCGCCAGACTCGGGCATAAACGCGATTGCCACGAATGTCGAATTCCGGAGTATCGACGATCTCGAATCGAATTCGGTCGTCGGTGGAGATTGAAGTGGGGTGCATGTAATTCCTCCAGTGTCTGCGCGGGACAAAGGCCATTCTACACCAGAAGCGTTATCAACGACCGAACAGAAGGACTCAAAAGCTATGAACAACAACAGGATTCAGCAGGCGCAACCATGACCCGCACCGAAGGGCTACTCATGCGCGTACGAACTCACGTCGCCGGGGAAACCCGAGAATCGTTGCACCGGGCCGGATATCACGACTGGGAGATCGACAGACAGATCGCCTACGGGCACCTACGGGAGGCACCGGATGGTCGAGTCAGGTACGTCCACGCTGATCCGTCTACCGAACTCGAAACCCGATAGTGGCGTTCAACGCGAAGTACAACGGGCATCTGGACTGCTCGAAGTGTGGAAACCCGATCGTGGCCGGACAACGGGTCGAGTTCGTGTGGATCGAGGGCAAACGCCGTACCGATCACGTCCACGAGGTCGGCGCATCCAAGCAAGCGCGCAAGTGGAACTCGGGCCACTGGGAGCACCAGACGGTGCAGGCCCGTATCGACCGCCACAAGCGGCAACAACCTTCGACCGAGAGTGAGAGACCATGACCGCCAACCGCAAGCTCTACGACGAACTGAGGGCCGGTCTCGACACACTCAGCGCCGACGACCGAGAGCGGATCAGGCTCGAACCCGGCACGACCGCGCATCACGTCGACGACTGGATCGAGTTCCGCGCCGCGGGGATCACGTACGCGAGCGTGGACCGCTCGTTCTTCGACTCCGAGGTGGAGTGGAACGAGTTCGTCGCCGCGCACACCGAGTAGGCCCGAGGGGGTATCGACCAATCCAAGGCGCGACGCTGGACAAGTCGATACCCCCCGTGGGTACCCTGGTGAGTAGCAGGTCGCCCCGACTTCAGCTCTCACGAGCCACGGGAATACGCCAGCGCCGCAGCAACGCTCACCAGCGAAGAAGCACCAGCCGGGGAAGGAAACCCACTGGTCGCAGCGCACCTAGGGCCGTTCTCGAAGGATACGTGTGTCCACGCCGCGCAGAACCTCGAACGGAAATCCCATGTCCCAGAACATCATTCGCCGCACTACCCCTCTACAGCTCGAACTCAGGTCCGACGCTGCAGACGAACGGATCATCGCCGGTATCGCCGCGCCCTTCGACTCGCCTGCCGAGATCAACAGCTGGGAAGGCACGTTCACCGAAGTGATCCGCAAGGGCGCTTTCGCGAAGACGATCAGGGAACGTGGTGATCGGGTCAAGTTGCTCGGACTCCACAACCGCTCGCAGATGCCCCTGGGCCGCGCCGTACTGCTCGAAGAGCGCACCGAGGGTCTCTATGCCGAGTTCCGAGTTTCACGCACTCAGGCAGGCGACGAGGCGCTCGAATTGGTACGGGACGGCTCGCTCGATCATCTCTCGATCGGGTTCCGCGCCATCACCGAGATCTGGGACCGGAAGTCGACACAGCGCACGCTCACAGAGGTAGCACTCTCCGAGGTCTCACTGGTCCTCGAAGGCGCATACGGAGACGCTGCAGCCGTTACGGGATCTCGCCACGCGGACACACAATCACTCAGTTCTGAAGCAGCGCAGCGACGTTTGCGTTTGCTCGACCTAGACAACTAGAGAAGGAATAATCATGGATATCTCGAAGATGAACAAGGAAGCTGTAATCAAGTTCCTGGCAGATTCCCGAGCCGAACTCACCGAGCTGGCGACCCGCGGAACCGATCTCGTAGGCGAGGACGCCGAGCGTTTCGACACGTTGGAGGCCCAGCACAAGGAAGCTCGCGAGCACCTGGCGAAGATCGAAGCTCGGATGGACGCGCTCAAGCAGTTCGGGGCCAACTCCGACTACACCGACGATCCGAAGCCCCAGAACCGGGACGACAAGTCGACCAACACACTTCGCGGAAAGCTGACCCTCTCGAAGGGTGAGAGCTTGCGCCAGTGGGAAGCTCAGAACGGCCACATCGAAGGCCGCGGAACGGGTCTCAGTCTCGACAAGCTCCTGCGGGGCATGGCTTCTGGCCGCTGGGAAGGCTCAGAGGCAGAGCGCGCTCTCGTGACGACCAACTCGACGGCGATCGTGCCGACACCACTCGGGTCCGAGGTGATCGACCTGGCGCGCGCGAAAGCCGTTGTGCTCAAGGCCGGTGCGACCGTTGTCCCGATGACCTCGAAGACTCTGCGGGTGCCGCGACTGACCGGCGAAGGCTCGCCAGCTTTCTACGCCGAGGGTGCCCAGCGTGTCGCTCAGGACCTCACGTTCGACAGCGTGACCCTCGACGCGAAGACGTTCGACCGGCTGATCCTGATCTCCAAGGAACTGCTCGAAGACTCGAACCCCGATATCGGCGACGTGATCTCGAATGCCTTTGCGGCACAGTATGCGCTGGGGATCGACAAGTTCGCGTTGTTCGGCGACGGGGTAGCTCCCAATCCGCTCGGTATCGTGAACGTGCCTGCAGTGCCCAAGGTCTCGCACGGGGCCAACGGTACCGCGGTCACGAACTACGACTGGCTGATCCAGGCCTACGGTAACGTGCTCTCCGAAAACTTCCTGCCTACCGCACAGATCGGATCGCCCCGTACGGCAACGTCGCTGGCGCTCCTGAAGAACTCGCAGGGTGACTACCTCACGCCTCCCGCCAATCTGCCTTCGGGACTGGTCAGTTCGGTCGTCCCGAACAACGTGCTGCAGGGCACCAGCACCGACACGAGCTACCTGATCACCGGTGACTTCACTCAGCTGTACATCGGTCTCCGGTCCGAGTTCACGATCAAGGTGCTCGAAGAGCGTTACGCCGATACCGGACAGGTCGCATTCCTGGCGTCCTCGCGTTGGGATGTCGCAGTTGCTCAGCCGAAGGCGTTCCAGGTCGATCTCGGACTCCGTGCGTAATGCCGAGCATCGTTGGCGGTAGTGCCGGGGGAGTCGACTGGCTCGCGTCCGAGTGGTCACAGGCTCAGCGTCTCCTGGCAGGCGCGGACGATCTGATCGGTGAACCACTGCGGGAGGGCATTCCGGTCTCTCAGTGGCGCTCACTGCCCGATTCACCCACCGCCGAGCCCGACAAGCTCAGGCAGTAGAACCACCTGCAGTGCGGTATTCGTCGGACGCGGCTACCGCACTGCAGGTCCCCAATCTTCCCCGAGTTCAATTGCAGGACTTGGGGGTCGAGTGTCCGCGTGGCGCTCGATAGCTCAGTAGTCCGATGTACGCCGAGGGGCTTGTGACTTCTTTCACCCCGGCGTAAGCGACTGGACGTGTTGGTCCGAGTTCGCCTACAGAGCAACACTTCCCGTTCGGTACTTTTAGCGGAGCCCACCGAGCGGGATCGACACCCTCGACCGATCTTTCGTCGAGCGCTCGGCTACCCCACCAAGCCGCAGACGCTCCGATGATCGGCCGGGGGTGTTCCAGTATCACCAGCGCCGCGAAACGCCGCCACAGATCGACTGAGAGCCGAGAATCATGATCCACGTCGTCACAGGACCACCAGCGTCGGGTAAGTCGACGTTCGTCGCCGATCATGCGCGGGCCGGTGTGGATCTCGTGATCGACTTCGACGTGATGGCCGACGCGTTCGGCGCGGGTGGATCTCGAATGTACGACCAGGCGTTCGCTCGGATGGTGCAGGCTTCACGACGCGCCGCGGTGGACTACGTTCTCAAGTCCGATCACTGGCGCGGGCTCGCTCTCGATGCCTACATCGTCCACACGAGTCCAAATGCCCACCAGCGCAAGCGATACACCGAAGTCGACGCACAGATCCACGTGCTCGATCCTGGCGAGGAAACTGTCATGGCTCGTATCGCTGCCGAGCGCCCGCCGCATCTGAAAGACGTTGCCCTCGATTACTACTACCCCGAGCGTCGAGAGATCCGCAGGGCGCAGAAGAAAGCCGCCGAGGCTCAGCAGTTCGTGTACACCTCCGAAGGCCGCAGAGTGCCGTTCAAGCCCCGTACCTCTCGCCAGTGGGGTTAGACCATCCACGCCGTGCGGGTCCACAACGTCTGCAGGTTGGTGGTGTTGAACCATGGTGTGGTCGGGTGGACCTGCAGCAGACGTGGTCGACGTGAGCACCGTGCTCCCTGTCCCGTTGCTGCACACCCAACGAACATGACCAACTGTGTTGTCCACCAACTGAATGACACTGTGTTGACCATCAGCTGCACAGTCCTTGGCAACACATGCACCAGCAGTGCAGCAGCGCACGCCATGCCGACGACGACGTAGACCACCAGCAGTCGCAGTGCCCAACGTGTGATCGTCTGTATCGTTCCTGTCTTCCACACTCTGACAACAGCATTCGTAATCGTTGTTGTGATTGTTGTTGTCTCAGTTGAACTGTCATCGTTCGTGTCGTCCTCGACGATGGTGTCCGTGGTCGGTGGTGCTGGCAGTAGTGGACTGCCTAGTCCGATGTCTGCGTACATGGAATGGCCTCTGTCTCAGTAGGTCTCGTGGGTTCGCTCCCACGTCCAGAGTGACAGGCTTGTAAGTCGTTGTCCACCAACGGTTGTCGAGAGAGCAGATTGCACAGTGCCCTCCGAGTGAGTGAGCCCTAAGAAGCGCTGGTCAGAGGCCTGCCGACAGGGTAGGGGGGGCTTACTTCCGCAGGTCAGGGACCTAGGCTGACCCCGCGACCAGTCAGCCGCGTCTCTCTCTGTCGATTTTTACCCCCTCTGACCAGGCGTTTTGTGCCTCTGAGCAGGTACGATATGAGTTTTTCGGAAAAAGCTGTATTTGACCCCCTGAATCGAGGGCAAAACTGCCTCGAAGTCTACCCCGATTCGACCTAAACCGTACAGCCGTACGGCTTGATTTCACGCGAGCACGCGCCGACGAACGCGGGTACCCTGGCGTACGGGAGAACGGAAGCCTCCCGATTCTGTTGATGAGTACCGTGCTGATTCGCTCCCAGCGCGACGAAAGCCCCGAACAGCCGGTTGCCGAATCCGGTTGGTCGGGGCTTTCGTATGTTTGTTGGTCAGGCGGGCGTGAAGCCGCCCAGGATGTTGCAGCGATTCTCGCGAAGTGCCTTGATTAGGTCTTGGTCGATCTGGATCTCTCCGGGCAGCATAGAGCGCGTGATTCCCTTGGCGAGCGCTACTTGAATCGTTGCGAGCCGCCACCGATCGACCCGCGCTAGTACCTCGTCGTCGCCGGGCTCGGGTCTGTGCCTCAGCGCCGCGGGGACCTCGGTCCAGATCGCAACAAGGTCCTGTAATTGTTCCTTGCTGGCGCTCTCCAAGAGCTGTTGGTCATCCATGCGCAAACCTCCGGTAGTCGGCCCGACCGTCACCCGATCATGCGCCTGCGGAGCGCTCAGCGTGCCGGAATTGTCGGGGCCGGGTGGTTGGATACGTGGCATGGATACCGTCGTAATTCTCGGAACCGTCGGCGCTGTTGCTGCTGCGATCTTTGGTGCTCCGGCTTTTATCCGGGAAGTAGCGGCTTGGCTACGCCGTCCAGAACCGTTCTCGCTGTCTGAACGTAAGCCGTCGGGTGTGGCGGTGCTGACGCGAACAGGCGGGAAGCCGGTTCAGCTACAAGCTGCGTGGGTGTTCAACCACGGCCAAATTCCATGCACTGACGCCCGTGTAGACGCCGATTGGCGCGTGATGCACAGGGGTGACTTCCTTGTGCTCGATGTCAACGACGTGGTGCCGGGAGACCACCTGCTGGTCGACTTCCGCGAGATATCGGGCGACGAAGTGAAGGAGATCGAGCAGTCGACTCAAAGTCGGCGACTCCGGCAGCGGCTTGAGATCGAACGCGAGGAGCGGACGTACGAGCGATGGAGTCATGCTGTGCTCTAGCGGCTCCGAGTGTGATCTATTCGATGTGTGTTCAACGACAACCCAATATCCCAGCGTATCCGCTGGTCAGAGAGTGCCCCCGGCAGGATTCGAACCTGCGACCTACCCTTTAGGAGAGGGTTGCTCTGGCGTTTTCCGAGAGGCGTTGGCCAGGGTGCTATCTCCCGCTCAAGCTCCAATCGCATTCCTGCGCAACGGATGCCGCTAGTTGGCGCTTGATCGGCGCTACTTTGCATCTACCTCAGATGCACCCCCGGCCACCGGGGTGGTGCCGGGGTGGCTGGGCACCTACAGTTGAGGTCAACCCGCTGGGTGCCGGTGCAGAGCGCCAGGCAAGTGGGCAACAGGTTCGTAGGCCAGGTGCCGCTCGGTTTGTCCGCAGTGCGCGGAAACGATCGCCCACTATTTCGCCTTGACCTGAAACGAGACCCAAATGAATTCCAGCACCCTGACCGACGCAGCACCGTTCGGCCCGCTCAATTTCGATCCACTGCTCCGGCCAATCTTTGGTGGTGATTCTGGAGGGCATCGCGGCATCGGCACCGAAGCGGATGCACTGGTAACCCGGACCGCTGACGGCACCGACATCAACGCCGTCTGGGACGAATTCCGCAGCGCTCTCGCGGCGTACAACTCGGAACGTTCCGCCCTCGTGAGCCTGCTGACGTTCTCCACAACGCTCTCCAACGACGTCGTCCCGCAGACCCTGCAAACTACTTCCGAGTTCGAAGTCGCTTCGGAATTCGGGGAGCCAGTGTCGGCGCGTGTACCGAGCGGCGTTCTCCGCCTCGGCTACACTCTCAACGACTACGACCTCGCTAGCCGTCTCACGTGGAAGTTTCTGCGCGACAGCGATATTCGTCAGGTCGAGGCTCAGTTCGCGGACATGCTCGCCGCTGACAACCGCCTGGTGAATCGAACCGTTCTCAAGCGCCTTTTCGACCCCACGCCGGGCGAGAACGAATGGGGCCACACCGTCTACGGCCTGTACACCGGCAACGACGGCTTCACGCCGCCCCCGTACGCCGGGCAGACGTTCCCGTCGACGACAAAGCACTTCATCGCTTCGCAAAGTGCGTTGATCGATTCGGCGGACATTGAGGATCTTTTAAATCTTTTAGGCCGCAAGGGATTTGGAAGCTCGGAAGGTCAGCAGTTGCTGATCCTCGCGCACCCGAACGAATCGGAGGTCATCCAGACCTGGCGTCGGGGCGTAGGCAACGGCACCGGTGGTGCAATCATCTCAAGGTTCGACTTTATCCCGAGCCAGTCGGCCCCGGCCTACATCGAGCCAGACGGCCAGATTATCGGCCAGGCTGCGCCCGGTGAATACAACGGCTTGAAAGTTGTTGGCTCGCTTGGCCCTTCGTGGCTCGTGGAGTCTAGTCACCTCCCAGCGGGCTACGTCGCCGTTGTCGCTACCGGTGGTCCGAATGCTCAGTCCAACGCGATTGGAGTGCGAGAGCACACAAACCCGCAATACCGCGGACTCAGATTGATTCCCGGTGCAGTGCCTGACTACCCGCTTCGAGAATCCTTTCTCGCCCGAACGTTCGGTGTGGGCGTCCGTCGCCGCGGAGCCGCAGCGGTAGCCCAAATCACAACCAACGCAACGTATTCGGCTCCGACGTGGGCGTGGTGACGTGACGAGTTACCGGAAAGTTCCGGGCATCTACACACGCGGGGTCACGCCCGGTGAGTCGGAATTTTGCTTCGGACCCGGCCTGGATGCGAAGGCCGTTGCCGATCTGCCTCCCTCGCAAGGCGGGCGATACCGCGGGACCACTCCTCGCGACACTGACGCAACCAAACGGCGCACCTGATGGGTCGCCGTCGCGGCAAGATCAAGCGGGATGCGCTCGGCCGCTTCGCTTCTACGGGAGGCGGAGCGGCTGCGGGCGCAGCAGCCGGGGCTGCAGTCGGCGCGGCACTCGGCAGCAAGACGGCGCGTTCGCGGTTGGTCGCCGGCTCAGTGAAGTCCGAGAGCTTCGTCGGAACATCGAAAGACGGATTCACCGGAGCCAAGGTGGGCGCTCGGTATAACATACCGGGTGGTCGACAGGTAGTCGTAAAGGCGATCGCGGGCGTTTCGCCCAAACCCAAGACGGCCGCGAAGAAGAAGCCCCGTGCCAAGGCTGCCAACAAGACGACCGCTGGCACGCCCGTACGTACGCGTTGACACGGGCCGATGTGGGCAGTTGCACCAGTTGGTGGCATCAGCCCGCCGTGCCGACGCTCAGGCATCAGGGACAGGCCACCCAGCGCATCCGACGGAATAAGCACCTGCAACGCCGATGCCGACCAAGAACCGTCAGAACCGGAGCCACGGCCGGAACTGATGAGAGGTGGCCCGCGACGGTCTCGCCCGTTCGTCGCGGGTCATCTCGACCTCTCGTTGACTTCAATTCTCGGCCGGAGTTGGTCGACCGTGCGGCGTTCGTGGCTCTCCGTTCAATTCAGGCGGTTTTGGTTTGGCGAATCGAGAAAATTACCCAAAGTTGTTGCAGCACTGACGATATTGTTGCACCAGTGCTTGCGGGTTAGCGCGCACTAGGCGTATAGTTGGCGCTGCCTTGGTTGGTGCATTGCCAGTAGCCGGGGCATGGCGAATGGCGCGGCTAAGTGTTAGACCGAGAGAATGCCAGGCGTGGAGCGAGTATTCACCACCGACTCCGACCTGGTCCGCGACTAGCTGAGCTTCGGCTCAAGGACTTGAACCGTCCTGAATACATCGGTAATCAAAGGTTCATGCCCAGCTTGTCCGCGCCACAAAGAGGATCCCCAGATGAGTGCCATTCCCTCGGTTCACGCGGTGCGATCACCGCGAACCAATCAACCACCGTTCGACCCTTCGACGTTGTCGCCGATGCCCACGATCAAGGGCCTCGACGCTGCCGTCGACTTTGTCCGAGCACCCGCCCCAGATGGGCTCGGCGTTCCGGCCGTCACCCGCACGCGGTTGCGGGCCGCATCCGAGCACCGTGAAGTGGAGGTGTTCCTCATCTCGGGTGCCTACTACTTCTCAGAGCGCGGCTTGTTCAACTGGCTGATGAGCCTGCGTCTGGGCGGTGACGCAGCATGAATGTACTAGGCGACCCGCACGAGTTTGTCGACCGCGTACTCGACGGCTGGCGAGACATCGCGCCGTTGGGGGAGCAGAACGAGACCGCGATGAGGGCGGACGAGGTGACGACCAAAGGTGAGGGCATCGTGTCATCCCCCGGGGTGCGGTCCCACCCAGCGACTTCTCGTTCGCTGGACCAGTGGATCGAAACACCGACGACGATGCCGGACATCAAGGCGCTGTTGCACAGCGGCCTGGACTTTCTGCATTCCAACCTTCCCAATCGGAAAGCGCAGCCGTACAACAGTTGCGGTTACAACTTGAAGGAGTTGTACCTCAACAGCGGGGCTGATCGGGTTGCTCGTCAGGCTCGGCTCGACCGTGAAGAAGCTCTGTACCGTCTCGCTTTGGAAGCGGCAACCACCGGTCCCACGGGTCTGCGAACAGTGGTGTTGCACGATCCGTCTGCGATGTTCTACGTGCCGAAGGTGCGAGTGTTGGGCGGGCGGGTCTTCCGCGATGCACGTGTGAGCGATGACGACCTGCGATGGATGCCGGGCGGCGGCGAAATAGTCGGTAACCCGACGTTGACCGAGTACCCGGTCCCGTACGGATGGTCGGCCAGGCGGGTGGCGCGGTTCATGTTTCAGTCCGCGTTGCCGCGTACGTGCCAGTTCTCCGACGTTCTCGTCGACGACAGCTACCAATGCCGGGCGGAGTGGGGACAGGCCGATATCGCGCTGATCGTAACGTGTAAGGCGCGAACGCACGTCGCTCCGATCTGCTTCGGATGCTGGGGAAAGCTGATGGACGAGACCCAGCCAGGTGCGCTCGACTTCACCTTCGCGGACGGCTCGGATCACGCAGCCGGTTACCCATCCGACCGTAATCGCTGAGATCGAGACGGCCACCTGACGGACTTGTCAGGTGGCCGCATTCCCCGAATCTTCTACGCCGAGACGCAACCTCGACGTGGCCACTGAAAGGCCCATGGGCGTGAGTAATACTACTTCCGAAACGACTGCGCGGCAACGCCAAAAACGGTTGCAGCACAATCGATTATCTCCTGGTGAATTCATGGATGCCGCCAGAACGCTGGTCGAGCGGGGATGGCATCCTGTCCCGATTGGTGGTCCGACCGGCAAGGCTCCGCTTCTACGCGGAGTGACCGGTTACAACGGCATCGACATCGACGACGTCGACGAACTGGTCGCGGGCGCAGCGCGTTGGGCGAGCCGGTCACCGGGCCTGAACATCGCCTCGCGTGCACCGATCGGTGTGATCGGGATCGATGCCGACTTCTACGGCCAGAAGAACGGCCGCAGAACACTGGCCGACGCCGAACAACGATGGGGTTCGCTTCCCCCGACGTGGATCACTACGGCGCGCACGGACGGGTCCGGGATCCGGTGGTACCGAATAGCAGCGTCGGCGAACCTCGAGGACGGCTGGCAATCGGCCAGTGTGTTGGGGGCGGGGGTGGAGATCGTGCAGCGGCACCACCGGGTCGGGGCGATGCCCCCGAGCATTCACCACACCGGTGAGCAGTACATCGTGGTCGGGCCGGACGGCGAACCGTGTTCTGCTCTCCCACGACCGGAATGCCTGCCCGAGTTGCCTCGACAGTGGGTGCACGGTCTGCGCCGCAACGCGCCGGACCGGCACAAGCGTGCTACTCGGCGTGCGGGACAGGCTCTGCTGGAACAGTTCTCGGACGGTGAGCTGACCGGTCAAGTGTTGGTTCTGTTCACCAGTTGCGTGGACGCGTTCGGTCATGATGGAGGTCGATATGACGCGATGAATTCGCACGTGATCCGCCTGGTGAGGGAAGGTGCATGCGGTGCGCCCGGCGTGCCGACCGCGCTACGGATACTCCGCGAGGAATACGTGCGAGCGGTGTCGTCGGCGCGTGGAGGCGAAGCGGCTGCGCATCGCGAGTTCGCAGTGGCCGAGGCCGACGCGGCACAGATTGTGGCCGGTGACGGCACAGCCGGGCCAGAGGCGTGGGCTGCGTTGCAGCCGGGCGGTTTGTGGCATCCGGCGACGCCGTTCCCCGGGCGCAACCGGGCGCATCTGCGGGTGCTCGGTGTGCTCGACGATGCCGGCGAGATCGCCGACGCGGGCGTTGCGCGGTCGTCGTGGGAGCCGGTGGATGTAGCGGCGGCGCTGAGCGGTGGAGGTCCGCCGCCTCCGGTGTTGCTGCGCCGAGACGACGGCGCGTATCTGTTCTACGCGGGCAAGGTTCATTCGGTTCATGGCGAGAGTGAATCGGGTAAGTCGTGGTTGGTGCAATGCGCTGCGGCGCAGGTTCTTCAAGCCGAGGGCGCTGTGCTGTACGTCGACTTCGAGGACGACGTTGATGGGGTCGCGGGCCGGTTGTTGCTGCTGGGCGTCGCCAAGGAGGTTCTGACCGATGTGCAGCGGTTCGTGTACGTGCGGCCGGAAGAATCGTTCGGAGCGAGCGCCGCGCTGGATGCCTTCCAACGGACGTTGTCTCGTCGGTTTGCACTGGCAGTGGTCGATGGCGTCACTGACAGCATGGGCACGTTCGGTTACTCGGTGACCAGCAACGACGATGTCGCCGCCTGGCAACGCGAAGTGCCCCGGCAGATATCCCGCAAGACCGGCGCGGCTGTGGTCTGCGTGGACCATGTCAGCCGCGACACCGAAGGTCGTGGCCGGTTCGCGCTGGGTGGGCAACACAAGCTCGCCGGACTGGACGGGGCGGCGTTCGTGGTGGAGATGGAGCAACCGTTCGGGGTGGGGATGGCGGGCACAGCGAGCGTTCGCGTCGGCAAAGATCGGCCCGGCCACATTCGCAATCTGGGTGGTGCGTGGCGCAAGAACGACCGCACCCAGCGGGTAGCCGACTTCCACCTGGACAGCACCGACCCGTCGGCTCCGGTGTGGTCGTTGGCGGCACCGACCGATGCAGGACGCGCCACCGATGTGATTGCGGGCCGCGCTCGCACTACGGGTGATCCCGCCGAGTTCCGGCCGACGTGGTTCATGGAGCAGATCAGCCGGTACTGGGAGACCACCGACGATGTTGCGTTGCGGTCGACCACGAAGACCGTCGAGGCGATGTGCGAGGAACGGAAGTCCGCCGGGAAAGAGCCCAAACGTGCGATGTGGAGACGAGCCGTGGACCTTCTGGTAACCGAGGGCTTTGCCCGCTGGGACGAAGGCCCACGCGGAACGCACCTGCATTCGGTAGTGACCGACTACCGCCAAGCCGACGATCCGCAGTCAGACAACTACGTGCCCGCTGCTGCCGATACCGCAACTGGTTCTGGTTCGGGTTTCCGATTGAAGGTGAACGGCACCACTATGAACGAGCCGTCGAGACCGGCGAAAGTGGGCGTCGGAACCACCGAAACGCCCCGTGCACCATGACCAGGCCCACCCGGCCAGCACCAGGCCGTGCACCCGGCCAGCCTGGTGGCCAGCACCCGGCCACGCACCAGGCCAAGGCCCGCCCCCCCGAAGGGGCGGCCTGGACGGTGCGGCCTGGTAGCGGTGGCTGTGGCGCGGTGAAGAAATTACGAAAGGTCCGGCCGGGTCAACAAGCGCACCCGCTGTCACAACCGTCCGGCGTCAGAACGCCAGGCTCGACGAACAGTTTTCAAACCAACACGAACGGAGAAGCGAATGACTGATCTCGACAAGCTGGACAAGGTGACGCGCGGCGTCACCGAAGCATGGGACTTCTGGCTGAGCCAGCATGAGGTAACCGCACCCGCCGCAGTGGAGAGCGGAGTCGAGGCTGCTTTCGGCGAATGGCTGACCAAGAACACCGCCACGCTGATCGCCGCGATTGCGGAGCGGGTCGCACAGAACGTCAACTCGAGCGCGGGAGAGCAGCCATGACAACGAAGAGCGAGCGGACAGCGGGCCTGGTTCCGGTGGTGACGTGCATTGCGCATCGGTCGAACGGACAGCCCTGTGCGAACAGACCCATGAAGGGGCAGAACGTCTGTAAAAACCATGGAGGGGCCGCGCCAGCGGCTCGTCAAAAGGCAGCCGAACGCATACTCATGGCGCAGGACCTCGCAGCGGCGAAGCTGATCGAGCTGATGAACGACCCCACCGTGCCGCCGAATGTTCAACGGTCGGCAGCGGCGGATCTGCTCGATCGCGGCGGTAACGTCGCTGCGCACGTGTTGGCGATACCCGGCATCGGCAACGACGCCCCATGGCTGCGGATTGTGGAGTCGGTCATCGCAGGCGGTAGTCGCGCTGAGAGCCGTGCAGCCCGCGGATTCGCCGGCGACGACCCGCTCGTGCTGGAAGCCGAGGTGGTCGACGGCGACGGAGTAGGCGCAGCGGGGATGCTCGACGGCGTTGGAAGCGGTACTGCTGCGCCGGTGCCTAACAGTGCAGCACCGCAACCGCATTCGCCGGTGGCTGCTGGCAATGCTGGCAGCACAACGGGGGCGGGCGGCGGTACTGGCACGCCTGCGCCGCGTCAACGGCGTACAGACGATCTGAGCGGCACTCCCATTGTGAGCCTTGCCGACGCGCACCCCGGCAGCGATGAGCCCCGGCGGAACCCGCACAAGAAGAATCGTGCGATCTCGCCGAAGCTGAAGCGTGAGCGTTTCTGAAGAACCTGAATAGTCAAGTGTCGCAACATAACTGAATTGTGAGCTGCGTCACCACGGCGTAAGTTGGGCGTTAGGCGCTTTCGGACGTTAACGCCTTAACTACGCAGGGAGACAACATGACCGAGTTCAACGGAGGGTGCGTTCCAACCGGCCGCGAGATATGGACAGCGTTCGTCGGGAAGCCGGGCGAGGGATGCAGCGAGGAGATAGACGTGCACGTCCCACGCGGCAGCAGCGATGCCCACATTCGCGCTGATGTGCAGGCCATCCTCGACGCCGACTACGTGCCCGGCCTCGTCATCGTCGGCATCACCGAGTTCACCGGAGCCGCCATCTACACGGCAGGAGCGTAGTGATGAACGAGCGACTGCACATGCTCGGATATGTAAGGGTCTCGACTGAGGAACAAGCTGACAGCCGCCTCGGCTTGGAGGCACAAGAGGCCGCACTCGTCGCCGAAGCGGACCGGCGAGGGTGGGACCTCACGATCCTGCGCGATGAGGGGCTGAGTGGCAGTCAAGTGAACCCCGGTCTGCGGGATGCATTGGAGCAGTTAGCCGCTGGCCTCGCTGACGGGCTGGTCGTGACCAAGCTCGACCGGATGAGTCGGTCGCTATTGCACGCGGTGGAAATCATGGAGCGCGCCCGCAGGCAGCAGTGGGCGCTGATAATGCTCGACGTGCAGGTGGACACCACCACAGCCAGTGGTGAGGCCATGGCCAACATGCTGGCCACGTTCGCTCAGTTCGAGCGGCGGCTGATCGGTGAGCGGACCAAGGCAGCACTCGCAGCGAAGAAGGCGCAAGGCGTTGCGCTCGGTCGGCCGCGTCAGATGCCCACGGCCGTAGCGCGGCGGATCGTCGAGATGCGTTCCACCGGCCAGACCTACGGCGCTATCGCGCGGACGCTCACCGACGAGCAGGTGCTGAGCCCAGCGGGTCGCCCGGTGTGGCACGAGAGCACCGTGCGTCGGTTCTGCCAGTCGGTGGAGCTGGCCAAGGCGGACGCCTGATGTCGAGGGTAAATCCGCACGACGGCTACCGCGAACGACGCGAGGCCGAACGCCGAGACGCCGAAGAACTGTTCTGGCGGGAGACCGGCGCGGACTACGCCGCACTGCAAGCAACTTCAGATAGCAACGGGCCGAACGCAATCGCGGTCCCACCGATCACTTTCACCGACGACGAACTCAAGGACTTCTGATGGCTTACATCCGCGCTCACGAGACAACTCAGCGCCGCAACGGCAAGGCGGTGAAACGTTATGAGGTGGTGTTCACCGAGCCCGTCCGTGACGAGATGGGTTTGCCGGTGCCGACAGACCCAACGAAGCCCACCGGCCGGAAGAAGACCCGCGCCCGGCAGGAGTCGTTCGCCACCCGCGAGGACGCGGAAGCGCGCCGCGACGAACTGAACGCAGCCAAGCATCACGTTAGTGCGCAGACGCCAAGCGAACAACGCCGCCTCGGCGACCAGTCGTTGACGGTGTTCGCGCACAGATACTTCGAGTCGTTGCAGGGAACTGTGAAGCCGCGCTACGCCAAGGAGGTGCAGGCGGTCTATCGGCGTTACGTCGAACCCGAGCTCGGACACAAAGCGGTAGCCGCAGTCTCAGCTGCGGACCTGCGCAGGTTCCGGGGTGCGCTGCTCAGCCCCCGTCCGAAGCGCAGCTACGACACTCGCAGTGCCGACCCCACACGGCCCGACGCGATGGTCACGTTGGCGCGGACGACTATCAAACCGGCGTGGGAGTGCTTGCAACGGATTCTGGACCTTGCGGTGGTCGACGGAGCCATCCCCAGCAACCCAATGGCGAGCGTGAAGCTGCCCCGCAACAACGGCACGGCCAACGCTGCGCCGGACGAAGAACCCTTCTCGGCGCATCCGCTGACCGCGCACCAGATCGGCGCGGTAGCCGAGCACATCCGCACTGAACTCCGCCGGCCGATTGACGCCCTGGCGGTGACGTTCGCGGCTTTCACCGGCTTGCGTGCGGGCGAGCTGCAGGGCCTCAACGTGCGGGATTTGGCGTTGCCGCCGATGACCGGGCAGAACGGAAGCGTGCGAGTGGCCCGCACTCGTCGCCCAGTAGGTGGTAGCTGGGAGACCGGCACACCCAAATCCAGGAAGTCGCGCCGCACCGTGCCGGTGGACGGGTGGCTGGCCGACGACCTGCGGACCTATCTGCGGGAACTGCACCCGCACGGCGACGAGCTAACCGCGGACTACGACCCCGATGCGCCACTGTTTCCAGGGCGGCACACCCGCGCCAGCGCGGTGGCCGCAGGCATCGACGTAAGCGACCCGGCTGCGATGTACCGGTGGGACGCGCCGCTGACGTGCGCCAATGTGTACCGGCGCTGCCTACAACCCGCCCTGGCCACATTCAAGTTGCCGCACAGCCGTTGGCATGATCTGCGCCACGCCTTCGCCGTGATGAGCCTGAGCGTGGGTGAGCACTACATGCAGGTGAGCAAGTGGCTCGGGCACGCGTCGTATGTAACAACCCTTACCGTCTACGCCGACTACATCGCCGAGAACGAAGGCGGAAAACAGGCTCCGCTGAGTCGCCCAGCCGTCCAGGCTCCGACGCAAGGGACGTCGAACGTTGTCCCACTCTTCGGCAAAAAATCAGGGTAGTCAGAAAAGCGTCTCTTCGGTGTGGGGCTCTTCGTCTTGGTCTTCGTCATCGTCGTCCGATAGGATGTCACCGAGCGAGACCGCAGTCGGTTCGCGTACCCAGTTGAATTTTTTTTCTTTTTCGAGCAAACCGGATACGACAAGCGCCAATTCGTCTCGGTGCGCCTCAATGGCTAGTTGATACTGCTCAGGTGTTAATTGAACACGAACTTTTCGGATGCCAGTTTGATTACTTACGTGCAGTCGAATTATGTGGTGTTCGGCGGTCGAGACATGGTCGAGCAGAGAAACCTCACCGACCAGTCGTGCCGTGCGGGGCTCTCGCGTCTCGGAAAAACGTTCAGCCACTTTGCTTAGTATTACCGATTCGGAAGCATTAAATTCAAACTCTCGGGCTGCGCCCGGACGTGCATCGCTTGCACGTTCTATCCGCAATTGGCCCACCCCTGAATTGCATAGATTCGACAAGGATGTTGCCATCTCGTGCGACAAGCCAAGATCAACCAAATCGTCAAACTGTTCGATTCGCGGTGTTGACCGATACGAATCGAGCGAGTCACGTACTGAACCCACGATCTCAGCGAGTTTATCTATGATGTCTGCACCGCTGCGGCTTTTAGATGCTAGAAGCTTTCCGCCTGCAGCCTCTTCTTCCGTCTTGCTGAAGAAGTAGCGACCACCGGCCGGGGTGTATGCAGTCACGACGAAACTGCCTACCTCCGTCTGGCCCATAAGAGTCTCGTCCAACAACCTTTTCGCAATATGTGGTGACGTATTGCCGAAGTAGCGTCGCGGCCCCTTGGAGGCCTTTGCCGCGGCTGTCAAAGCCATGCGCGCGGTCGCGTAGAGGCTTTCGCCAGTTCGCCAGTCGATGATGCCAGCCTCGACCGGAGTTTCCTTCGCCCACTTAGTGGTGTCTAGTAACGCCGCGGAACGTACGACCTCGGTAGCTAGAGCTTCGCTTGCCGCGTGACCATAACCGTGGGCCAATCGATTGCGCGCGCGCTTGAGCATCGCTTGGTAATCGCCCTTATTGGGATTCTCAGGAATGAGAAGTTCGTTCTCTCGATCACCATCGCGAGCCCACGCTGAGTATGTTCCAGGAGTACCGCCCACGCGCGTCCACCCCAGGTGGAGCAACAGGCTCTGAACAAAACGATGATCGAGAGCATCCGCCTGCCCATTAGCTGGCTTTGTCATGGCTGCCCACCCTGGCCAATTCGCTCCATCATCGCACACAGGGTGTGATCGGTGAAGATGTTGGACGTGTGCGCCGTTACCGTCACCGAGGCCTTGTCGGGGTCACCGTCCGGTTGTCCTGAGAGATTAACCCAATATGACAAATGGTGAAATTTGAGAGAGTCCTCGGTTTCACGGAGCCATTCGTCTTGTAGCCTCGGAACATGCATTAATACAACGATTTTCGGCACTGAGGCATCCAGAGTCCGATAGTAATCATAACGATCCATACTCAGCGATGCGCTGACTTTGGTTCCGTCCGCGGAAACGCGACCGCCGGTTGACTTTAGCTGAACTTCTAGCCGTGCCGTGAAGTCATCTTTTCCCGTATGGCGCTCGGACTTGTGGGTGAGCGTCACGTCTATGCCCTCGTCAATTTCCGGGGACGACACACCAACGCCAGATGCCGCTGCGACCCCGCGAATGTATGCGAGCTGGAATTGCTCCATGTGGTCCGTGTAGCGCGAAGGCGATCCCCGCAGGGGAGCTCTTGGCGGCCCGAACACCTGTGCGGCGGTCGTCGTTTGGTTACCCACCCATGAATCATAGTCATCCCCCCGGGTTTGTCAGAGACCCGACTCTGTCACCGGGGTCCGACATGTGCGGCTCCCGCGGGTGCAGATCCCGGTCCGCCGCGCACCGGGCTGGTGCCGGGGTTGGGGATGCGATTGGGGTTGAGGCGGTGAGTCGCAACGTCCCTACCAGGCTGAACGTGGTGCCCTCGGCAGGATTCGAACCTGCGACCTACCCTTTAGGAGAGGGTTGCTCTATCCCCTGAGCTACGAAGGCTGGTGATCGTTCTGCTCACCAAAAGCACTTGTCCAGCAACGGCTTTCGATCCATCGAACAATCGGTTGCGGATGGGTTCGCTGCCTCCGGTGCTCAGCTGGCCCACATCGCGCTCGCTAGTCTAGCGGCCCACCGTGTCGATCGTGAAGCAGGTTGCCGCTGCTCGTCACCGTCCCGGTCAGCGACGCAATCAGGTTCATGGCAGTGCGGTGCTGGTGAGCGGTGTAATCGGCGATCGATTCGATGCCGACGAAGCACTGGATGTCACGGGCGAATGCGTCGAATGTCGTCGCGAGAATTCCCGCCGAGGCGAACACTCCCACGATGATGAGCTGGTCACGGCCACGTCGGCGCAGTTCGACCTCCAGATCGGTGGCGTAGAAGGCGCTGTAGCTGCGCTTCGCGATCGGAACGAAGTCCGGCTCGGTGATCGCGCCCTCCTCGGCGGACGGACCCAACCCCCACATCGGTCCCAGCAGTCCGCGCTGCTCGATGGCACTCGCTGTTCGCGGACCACTCGCCAAGATGGGTATTCCAAGGGCCCGGGCACGCGAGACCACCTTCGACACCTCCGCAGCAACCCGCGTACACACAGACTGGGCAAGCACGTTCAGGTAGTACGGCTGCATGTCGTGCACCAGAACCGCGACGCGTTCGGGCTGCACCTCCCACTCAGGACCGCCCACGCAGTCGCGCAGACTCTCGACGTCGTACTCTTCGACTTCGGCGCTGAATGTGGCCACGCCGGTCATCCTCGTACAAACGCGCGCGCATTTGCCAGACGTGCGCAGAATCGCCGGCCTATCGCTGTCTATTCCGCTCGCACCTGACGAACGCGCGCGCGTTTGCGGATCCCGAGGCCCCGCAGAGCACCTAATCCGCCGCGATGGCGTCCACGATGTTCAGTCGCGATGCGTGTAGGGCAGGTGGAGCCGAACCCAGCAGTGACAACCCGAGGGCGACGAGTCCGTACAGCAGCACCGACCAGCTCGCGGTGTAAGCGACCGGAATCCCGATGCTGGCTCCGAGGATCAGGGTGCTCAGGTATTGCAGCCCTGCGCCGATGATCAGGCCGAGGACACCACCGACGATGCCGACCGACAGCGCCTCGGCGAGCACCATTCGCGCCAGGGTTCCTCGGCCACCGCCCATGGCGCGCAGCACTCCCAGTTCGCGGCGACGTTCGAGTACCGACAATGTCAAGGTGTTGAGCAAGGCGACGGCAGCAACCAGCGCGACGATCCACTGCAGCGCGATCGCCAATGCGCCGGACTGTCGGATTGCAGCGCTGGTGCCCTCGAGTGCCGCAGCGCCGGTGTAGACGAAGGCTTCGGGCGGCAGTGTCGAACGCAACGAATCCTGTACGGCGGCAACGTCTCCGTCGACGCCGATCTCCAGGTAGGTGGCCCCGGGTCGGTCGTACCACCGTTGCATCGAATCCAGCGAGATCGCCATCGTGCCGCCGGCGGCGTTGATGTAGTCGACCAGATCCAACACCCGCACGGTCTGCACACCGGTCGGCGTCGGCAGATCGATGGAGTCGCCCACCGAGACACCCAACGTTCTGCCGAATCCCCGGGACAGCACCACCCCGTCACCGGCGAGCACCTGGGAACGCACGTCTTCGGTGAGCGAGGTGAGAGTCACCGCGTTGCTGCCGTCGGCGACGCCCTGGATGGAGACCGTCTCGCCGTCGATCGTGGCGTACGCCCACTGTCCCTCGACGATGCGAGACACACCGGGCGTCGACGCTACGGCGTCCTCCACCTCGGCGGGAACGATCGGGCCCGACGGTATGGCGTCGGGCGAGGTCATCGACACGTACAGGTCGGTATCGGCCAACGACGACAACGACTCGGCCGCCGAGTCGGTCATGTTGGTCAGCGAACCCGACACTCCCACACTGACTCCCACCGCGATCACGATCGTCATCACGGTTGCCCAGATGCGGCGAGGGGCGCGTTCGATGGTGGCGGTCGCGAGGCGACCGGCACCACCCCAGCGGCGCGGGACCGCTGCGGTGATCGACACGATCGGTCCGGTCGCGCCGACACACAGTGCGACGACGCCGAACATGAACAGTGCGCCGGCCCCGAGGGTCAACTGCCCGTCGACGTTGACTGCGAACAGGAAGGATCCGGCCACGGCGAGCACGCCGAACACCGTCGCAGCCAGGGTGAATCGCAGACCGGGGCCACCCGAGGTTTCCCCGCCGCCGACGGCGAGTGCTTCGATCGGCGAGATGCGATACACCTGCACGGCGGCGACTGCCGAGGCACCCGCGCAGGCCAGTACACAGGCCACGATCGCCACCGGAATCGCGAAGCCGGGCAAGACGTATTCGATCCGCGCATCGAAAGCCTGCGAGAGGAACGGCGGCAGACTCTCGATCGCGATGCGGCCCATCACGATTCCCAGCGGAACGCCGACGGCACCGCCGACGAGCCCGACCAGAACGGACTCGAACAACAGGTCGCGGACGATATCGCCGCGGCGGCCACCGACTGCCCGGAGCAGAGAGATGGTGGGTCGACGCTTCGCGATGGCCATGTTCATGACGTTGAAGACGAGGAACGCCGCGACGACGAACGCGATGAGCGAGACCATCAGTGTGGCATTGCGAGTCAGGCTCATCGCCTGGTTCGCGCGGTCGGCCCTGAAGTCGGGATTCATCACCGACACCCGGCCCGCCAGTGCGGCGTCGAGGTCGGTACGCACAGTGTCGCCGCTGCCGAGGACGAAGATCGAATCGAGTTGATCGGGGCGGTCGGTGAGCGTCTGAGCCGTCGGGATGAGCGCGACGGCGAACATGCCCCCGCCGATCCGCTGCGTCCCCGGGCCGTCGACCACGCCGACCACCGTCGTCGGAACATCGTCGATGGTGACGGTGTCGCCCTGCGTCAAACCTGTTGCGGCTCCGACCAATACCCCGGCCGGGTCGGTGAGCAACCCGGCCGCGTTTCCGACTGCGCCTTCGAGATCGGATTGCAGTGCCGTGATGGACGAGTCGACACCGAGAATCGTCAGGTCTCCGACGTCGGACCGAACGGTGCTGCGCAGCAGTGGGACTGCGGTCTCGACACCGGGGACCGCGCGAACTGCGTCGAGCTCGCTCTGATCGAAGCCCGAGTCGGTGACACCGACGACCTCGTAGTCGGCGTTACCTGCGATCGACACCGCGAGACGCTCGACGGATCCGGTCAAGGACCCGTACGTGCCGAGGACGGCGATGAGCAACCCGGCCGCGACGGCGACGACGCCGGCCGAGACCAACGAACGCACCCAGTGCATGCGGAGGTCGCGCAGGCTGATGACTCGAAATCTGCTGAGCGCGGTGCCTATCACCGATCGAGGCCGGCCGTGGGAGTGTCGGTCTCGACGCGACCGTCGATCATGCTGACGATGCGATCGGTGGACCGTGCCGCCTCGAGGTCGTGGGTCGCCATCACCACCGCTCGACGCCCGTCACTGGCGTGCGCCACCTCGGCAAGAATCTCCAGGACGTTGTGGGAGGTCTTCGAGTCGAGATTGCCGGTCGGTTCGTCGGCGATCAGCAGTGCCGGATCCATCATCAACGCCCGTGCGATCGCGATGCGCTGGATCTGACCGCCCGACAACTGCGCCGGACGGTGCTCGGATCGGTTGGAGAGTCCGACCATGTCGAGCAGACGCATCGCGTCGGACTTGGCCTTCTTGATCGGGGTGCCGTCGAGCAGCTTGGGAACGGCGACGTTCTCCCATGCGGACATGGTCGGCAGCAGGTTGAAGAATTGGAAGACGAACCCCACCTGGTGGCGTCGAAAATCGGATTGGGCATTGTCGTCGAGGGTGGTGACCTCGACGTCGTCGAACCGGATGGAACCCGACGTGGGCGTGTCGAGTGCGCCGAGCATGTGCAGCAGCGTCGACTTGCCGGCACCGGACGGCGCGACGAGCGAGACGAACTGGCCACCCTCGATCGTGAGATCGATACCGTCCAACGCGCGTACCGGTTGCTCGCCGGTGGGGTACTCCTTGACCACACCGGACAGCTCGAGCTTCAACTTCGTCATCCAACAATCCCCTGCTCCTCGAATACTTCCGACGCTACCTGCCGTCGGGTCGAGAAACCGGTCGGAGTTCTCAGATCACGCTGCGCCGCGCGAGGATTCGAGGCGTCGGGCCACCAGGGCGGCCTGCAGGTGTCGGATACCCGAGGGACGGGTCGGGTCGAACCCGGTGAGCTGGGCGATCCGTTTGAGGCGGTAATCGACGGTGTTGGTGTGCAAATGGAGCTGGCGTGCGGACCGCTGACGGTTCAGATCGTGGGAGATGTGGATCTCGAGGGTCTCGAGCAGCTCCGGTGACGAGTCGAGTGGCTCGAGGATCTGGGTCAGGTGGCGACGGCCGGGTCCCGGTCGCGTGAGCTGGTATTCGAGCACCAGGTCGTCCATGCGGTACAGCCCGGACGGACGGTGCAGCTGGTGCGCCAACGACAGCAGTTCGTGGACCTGATCGGCTGCGGTGGGGATGTCGGCGGTAGCGGCCTGCTCGGCGGTGACGGTGACGGGAACCTCGGCGGCGGTACCGATGCGGTGCACCAGGGCCTCGACCCACTCTTCGTCGTGAACACCCGGGATCAGCACGGTGCCGCCTTCGGTGCTCAGCAGAGACAGGGGAGTGCGACCGCAGATCGTGGCCAATTCGGCCTGGACGCGGCGCAGCTTTCGACGGGCGGCGACGGTCTTCTGGATGTTGGGGTCGTTCTCGTCGGGGTGCGGCGGCACCGAGATGGCGAGCACGAGGTAACTGTCGGCGAGCTCGATGCCGGACTGACGGGCCATCGACACCGCATTGTGGCCGCTGAGCAGCGAGGTCACCAGGGTGTGCGCTGCCGTGTGATGCTCACTGGCCACCGATTGGAGCTCCTCGACGTAGCTCTTGCTGGCCGCGATGGACACCTTCTCCGACAGCAGCACGAACATCCGCGCGGCCTCGATCAGTTGGGCGGCGTCGCCTTCACCTGCCCGCTTGGACACGAGATTCCAGCCGATCTGGATGCCCTCGTGGTAGACGCTGAGGACGGACTCGAGGGGCACACCCTCGCGCGCCCACTGACTGGCCTTGGCGCGGAGTTCGGCCAGGTCGGACTCCGCCGGAGCACGTCTTTCGTCGAGCATCTGCACGGCGATACTGATGCACTTGACGGTGAATTCGGTGACGTCGCCGTGAAGCTGTTCGCCCGGCAACGACCCGCAGGGGGTGTTGGCGGCGAAGTGCCCCACGAGGAGCCGAGCCACCGCGCGGAAGTCGCGAAGAGGAGCCGACGCAGGCTGACCCGCGACCATGATTCCGAGGCTAGTCGAGTTGTGAACGGTCACAGATCAACCCTTCGTGTTGGATTCTTCAGGTCTCGAGAAAGCAAACTCACTCACGCGTATCGACGCGCTTCCACGGCTCAATGTATGCAATCCCCGACGAAACCGCGGCATTTTCGTACTTCAAGTTTGTTTCTGGGCCTCTAACAGGATCGATCATAGGTTGTTATCAACGCGTGATCCACCATTTCGGCAAAACTCGTTGTGACCTATCTCGAGCGCGTGCCGTGGGCGCTTGCGACTTGCCCTAAACAATCGCCAAGCCGTCCCGACGGACGGGCCGCGCATCTACGTTGATCACCGTCGGAGTGGGTGTGCGGGCGGCGAAGGGGTGGGTATGCGCAGTGACATCGGGCAGTTCGCGGTTCTGCGAGAACTGCTGCCGAGCATCGAGGCGAATCTCGTTCGTCATCGCGCCGAAGCCGTGCAGTGGGAACCGGCCGACTTCGTTCGGGCCGAGATGTACTGGGGTTCGCGTCCCTCCAGCCTGACCGAGGCCGCCAAAGCGGCATTGGTGACCACTCTGCTTGTCGAGCAGAACATTCCGCTGTACCGGCGCGACACCGCCGCCTCCGAGATCGGGGCCTGGCCGTCGTGGCTCACCGTGTGGAGCGAAGAACGAACCAGGCATGCAGTGGCGGTCACCGACTACCTGGTCGCCACCCGCAGCGTCGATCCGATCGCCCTCGGTCGCGCCCGAGCGCAGTGCATGACGGTGGGTTTCGACGCCCCGATGAACGGAGCGCACCTGCTTCGGTCGCTCGCTCAGGTCGCCCTGGACGAGTCGGTCGCGAGCATGTGCCACCGCAACACCGCCGCACAATGCCACGATCCGGTGGCCGATCGCCTGCTCGGACGCATCGTCGCCGACCAGGACCTGCACGTCCGCTTCTTTTCCGACCTGGTCTCCGCAGCGCTCGAGGTTGCGCCGTCGCTCACCGTCACCGCGATCACCGAGGTCGTCATGAACTTCCAACTGCCGGGCAGCAACCTGCCGGGGTTCGCGCGCAGTGCGATGCTCATCTCGCGTGACGGAATCTACGATCTACGCCGCCACCTCGACGAGGTCCTGCGTCCCTTGCTGGCACAGTGGCGCATCTTCGAGCGCACCGACCTCGGTGCCGGAGCCCGCAGTCGCGACCAACTGGCCGACTATCTCGATCATCTCGACGCGCAGGACACCGCTGTCGAGCTCAGCCGCACGCGAAGCCGAGAGTACGCAAACGCATTGCGCGCCAGCTGACACCACATACCCCGGGGGGTCCGTGGGACCGGCGCCTCTTCGATTCGATTCGAATCGAAGAGGCGCTTCGGCGGGGTCCATCGACTAGCCTGAACTCCTATTCGTCATACGCCCGAGGCCCCGGTTCTCGCGCAACGACCGGAGGCCCGAAACGTGACAGGCTCTCGACCGATCATCGTCGGCATCGACGGATCCGCTGCAGCGGACAAGGCCGTGATCTGGGCGGCGCTCTGTGCTCACCGACGCGATCGGCGATTGCACATCGTGACGGCCGTGGACATGCCGGGTGTGGTCGACCTGAGCGAATTCGCCGGAGAAGCAACCGAATTCGTGGCCACGGCCAAATCCAGATTGGTGGCGGCGGAAACTCTGGCGGCACTGGTGGTCGACGATCCGGCGTTCGAGGTGACCTCCAGTGCCGTCGAGGGCGGTGTGATGGACGTTCTCATCGGGGTCTCGGCTCAGGCCGAGCTCCTGGTGATCGGGGCGAGCGAAACCGGTGCTGTCACACTCTCGTTGGCTGCTCACAGCGTCTCTCCTGTCGCGGTGGTGCGAGGCCGTGACATCGACGGTCGGCCGGTCGCCGAGGGGCCGGTCGTCGTCGGTACCGACGGATCGGAGGTCAACCAGGCTGCGGTCGAGTGGGCGTTCGTCGAAGCATCGGCCCGCGGAGCCGTGCTGATCGCGGTGCACGTGTGGTCGGATGTCGATCTGACCCAGTCGTTCGGCCGTGCACCCAAGGACTGGCAGGCCATCGCCGACGGTGAGGAGGCTCTGCTGGCGGAGAGCCTCGCCGGCTGGCAGGAGAGGTTCCCGGACGTCGAGGTGCAGCGCATCGTCGCTCAGGACCGTCCGGTGAGGATTCTGAGCGGACTGTCCGAAACCGGAGCCTTGATCGTGGTGGGCAATCGGGGGCGCGGCGGATTCGGCGGAATGCTGTTGGGCTCCACGAGTTTCGCGCTCGTCAACACCGCGGACTGCCCGGTGCTGGTCGTGCGGAAGTCGCTCACATAGCGACGGTCAGAAGAAAGCTGACGTCTTCGAGGGCCTCGACGCTGTGGCGGGCGTCGGGGATGACGAGAAGGTCGCCGGTCGAACCCTTCCAGGAGCGTTCACCGGAGATCAGTTCCAGCTTGCCGCTGAGCACCAGGACGGTCGACTCGCCGGAGAGGTCGTGTTCGGCCAGTTTGTTACCGGCGGCCAGCGCCACGACCGTCTGCCGTAGGTGGCGTCGGTGACCGCCGTAGACCGTCTGCGAACTGCGGCCACTCGACGCGCCGACTGCAAGCTTGAGCTGTTGGCGGGCAAGGGCGGTGAGTGACTTCTTGTCCATGATCGTCAGTATGACGCACCACTCGTAGTCGCGACGGGGGAATCCTGAACGCGCTCAGGAAGGTTGGGTAGGCTTTCCGTACTCGACCCAGCGGAATCGAGTGCCGTCGACCCGGCTGCTCTGCCAGTCGCCTGCCCTGGCGACCCAGCCGTCGGGAATCTCCGGAGCACTCGTATCGCCCACGACGTCGAGATCGACCTCGGTCACCTCCAGGTGGGTCGCGATATCCATTGCACTGCGATAGATTTCGCCGCCCCCGATGACCCACACCGGGTCGGAGTCGGCGAGCGCGATCGCGTCGGCGACGCTGTGTGCCACCTCCGCGCCCTCGGCCGACCACGATGCGTTGCGCGTGACTACGATGTTCCGACGCCCGGGCAGCGGCCGGAACTTCGCGGGAAGTGAATCCCAGGTCTTGCGGCCCATGACGACGGCATGACCGCCCGTCACGGCGCGAAAGTGTGCCAGGTCCTCGGGAATGTGCCAGGGGATACCGCCCCCGTCCCCGATGGTTCCTGTGGTGCTCTGCGCCCAGATCGAGCCGACGAACGGAGCACTCACACCGCTACCGGGGCCTTGATCGCCGGGTGGTGCCGGTAGCCCACGATCTCGATGTCCTCGTAGGTGTAGTCGAAGATCGAATCCCGTTGCGCCAGTTTCAGAGTGGGGTAGGGGTACGCCTCGCGCGAGAGCTGCTCGGTGACCTGATCGCGGTGGTTATCGTAGACGTGGCAATCGCCGCCGGTCCAGACGAACTCGCCGACCTCGAGACCGGTCTGCGCCGCCACCATGTGCGTGAGCAGCGCATAGCTCGCGATGTTGAACGGCACTCCGAGGAACATGTCCGCGCTGCGCTGATACAGCTGGCACGAGAGCTTGCCGTCGGCCACGTAGAACTGGAAGAACGCGTGGCACGGCGGCAGCGCCATTCGCGGGATCTCGCCGACGTTCCAGGCCGAGACGATCATGCGCCGCGAATCCGGGTCGGTCTTCAAGGTCTCGATGACCTGGCTGATCTGGTCGATGTGCTCGCCCGCCGGGGTGGGCCACGATCGCCACTGCACTCCGTAGACGGGGCCGAGCTCGCCGTCGGGAGCAGCCCACTCGTCCCAGATGCTCACACCGTGTTCCTGCAGCCACGTGGCGTTCGAATCCCCACGCAGGAACCACAGCAATTCGTAGACGATGGATTTGAGATGGACCTTCTTGGTGGTGATCAGCGGGAAGCCCGCGGCCAGGTCGAAGCGCATCTGATGCCCGAACACGCTGGTGGTGCCGGTTCCGGTTCGGTCGGATTTCGCCGTCCCGGTATCGAGGATGTGGCGCAGCAGATCTTCGTACGGAGTCGGAACCATCACGACGGTCATCGTAGCTGCATACTGGGTACATGCCGGAATTACCCGAGGTGGAAGCCCTTGCCGGCTTTCTGCGCGAGCATGCCGTCGGTGCGGTGATCGGTCGCATCGACATCGCTGCACTGAGCGTTCTCAAGACGTTCGATCCGCCGATCACCGAGCTGCAGGGCAAGGACGTCACCGATGCCGCCCGCTTCGGGAAGCATTTGGCACTTCGCGCCGGTGACCTCTGGCTGATCACCCATCTCTCTCGCGGGGGATGGTTGCGGTGGGTGGACAATCCCAGCGTCGCTCCGCCAAAGCCGGGCAAAGGACCCTTGGCGCTGCGGATCCATTTCTTCACCCCCGAGGGAGCGACGCCCGCCATCGATCTCACCGAGGCGGGTACCAAGAAGCGGCTGGCGGTGTGGGTGGTGCGCGACCCGCAACAGGTTGCGAGCATCGCCCGGCTCGGTCCGGACGCGCTGACGGTCACCGAGCTCGAATTCGCCGAGATCCTCGCAGGCACCACCGCGCGACTGAAGACCTCGTTGGTGGATCAGTCGCTGTTGGCAGGCATCGGCAATGCCTACTCGGACGAGATACTGCACGTGGCAAAGCTCTCGCCCTTCGCGTCGTCGAGCAAGCTCGATCCCGAATCCGTCGCGACGCTCTACGCGGCGATGCGATCGGTTCTGTCCGACGCGGTGACCCGCTCGGCCGGGCAGGATGCGGCGCGTCTGAAGGGGGAGAAGCGATCGGGGATGCGTGTACACGCCAGGACCGGACTTCCGTGCCCGGTGTGCGGCGACCCGGTACGTGAAGTCGCCTACGTCGATCGCTCTTTTCAGTACTGCGCGACGTGCCAGACGGCCGGCAAGATTCTTGCCGACCGTCGCATGTCGCGACTGCTCAAGTGACGGGTTCGAGCTTCTGGCTGTCGTAGCCCCGGTAGCCTTCCCATGCCTTGCGCCGGTCGCTCCGTGGGTCCTTCTGTACCCGGGTGCGGGTGTCGAAGATCAGTGTCCGACGCGAGTCCTCGTCGTACGCCGGCCACGTGTCCAACGGTTTTCCGTTGGTGGCGAACGCAATCCAGTTCGACTGCACCTGCTCGGTGACCTCGGCGAAGGCCTTTCGTCCACCCGTGAGTGTGAGCGCCTTGCCGAAGAGGGTCTCGTTGATGCCGAACACGGCGAACAACTCGAATCCGTGGGTGGCGTCGAGGCCGAGCACCTTCATCGATCGCGGAGCGAAATCGAAGCGATAGAAGTACGTGGGTGCGTGACGCGAATGTCCCTCGGCCACTTCGAGAGACGGCTTCCAGAAGGTGAAGTCGCCGCCGAAGTCGATGGCCGACCGCTCACTGGGGTAGCCGCGATAGCCTGCGGTGACCACGGCCTCGGCGTCGGGATCGGTGAGCGAGAACAGCTTGCCGATGCGTTCGGGGTTGGTGGGCAGTGCGTCGAGGAACTTCGGAAACAGTGTTCCCTCACGGGCATTGGTGCCGATGATCAGCGGGACGCGGTGCGCGGTGCCCTTCGCGTAGGCCTCCACCGGGCTGACCGGCAGGAAGTCGCCGTCGATCACGGGTCCGAACGGAAGCAGTCCGGGAGTGCGGTGCAGGGTGGTCAGGCCAAGCTTGGTGCCGGCCCGCCCGAGCCGTAATACCTCGGCGTTCTCCAGGGTCTCGGCCGCGTTCTCCGCGGTGCCGCCCAGGTAGCCCACGTACTCGCGTGCCCATTGATCGGCACGCTCCTTGGTGGCCGTCATGCCGGGAGCAGAGCTCTCGGAAATGGCCTGTGCGAAAAGGCCTTTCGCAGCGGGAACCGTCATGAGTGTGGTGACCGCATTGCCGCCCGCGGATTCGCCGAAGATGGTGACGTTGTTCGGATCGCCGCCGAAGTTCGCGATGTTGCGCTGCACCCATTCCAGCGCTGCGACCTGATCCCGCAGGCCCAGGTTGGAGTCGAACGGCCGCTCGGGAGTGGAGAACTGGGACATGTCCAGGTAGCCCAGTGCGCCGAGTCGGTAGTTGACCGAGACGTAGATGATGCCGTCGCCGTCCTTCAGCGAGCGGCGCACCAGCGAGCCGCCGCCGTACAGCGGGGTCGCCGAGGTGCCGAGCGTGTAGGCACCACCGTGGATGAACACCATGACCGGGCGCGGGTTCTTGCTCGGTGCGCTCGGGGCCAACACGTTGAGCGTCAGGCAGTCCTCGCTCGACGGCTGGTACTTGCCGACGGCGAGCATCGTGCCGCGCTTGTGCTGAATGGAGGCGTTGCCCCATTCGGTGGCGTCGCGCACGCCCGACCACGGTTGGGTCGGTTGCGGCGCTCGGAAACGAAGCGGTCCGACGGGCGGGGCGGCGTACGGGATGCCGCGCCAGGTGGTCAGGTCGCCCACCGGCTTGCCCTCGATGATGCCGTCGGAGGTGGTCACGCGTGTCGTCACAGCCATGTCGCGAGTGTACTGATCAGTTCTTACCCGCGGGTAAGAACGGATGGAGATCGGTACCGGGCAGACTCGAGGGCATGCTTTTCGAGTATCGCGCCGAGATCGTGCAGTTACTGCGCTCGCCCACACACGCCTACTTCGGTAGATCCAAGGACGGCCCGGCCGAGTCGGCGACGGACCTGCCGACCAGCGTCGAGATCGTGGCGCACAAAGGCATTCGTGGAGATCGGTTCTTCGGCGTGAAGGCACACACCGAGGCGGCGGTGAGCTTTCTGGCCGTCGAGGCCTGGGAGGCCGTCGGCGACGTACTCGGGGTCGATGTGCCCGATCCGTCCGTGGCCAGGCGAAACGTCGTCGTACGCGGGCTGGAGCTCGACCCGTTGCGAGGGCTGGAATTCGAGCTCGATTCCGGTGACGGCTGGATTCGGTTCCGTGGTGGCCGGCCGGCCCATCCGTGCGCGTGGATGGACCGGATGGTGGTGGACGGTGCACGTAAGGCGCTGATCGGTCGCGGCGGACTGCGTGTCGAGCCGCTGTCCGACGGCATCCTGCGGGTCGGGGAACTGCTGGTCCGCTCGCCCGTCGAACTCGATCCCTCTCGGGCCGAGCTCTCGATAAGGCGCGCTCAGCCGATCTGACCTGGCTCTCGGCGGACCTTCGTGGTTCCGTGCTGCCCAGGCTCTTGCTCACGAAGTAAATCTGTGCCCATAATGTGGGTATTGGTGTGATGGATCACATCGAGCCGCATGCGATGGCAGCGGTCACTCTCATTCAGCGGGAAGAATTGCCGATGTCCGATATGTGGATTGTGATCAACACCGTCGTCGCCGTCCTGGCGGTGGTGGTCTTCATCGTTCGTTTTCACTTCAACCCGGTGATCTCGCTGGTACTCGGGGCCGCGTACCTGGGACTGGCGACGAAGCTCGGAGTCGGCACCACCGTCGACACCATCACCGGCGGCTTCGGCGAGATCATGGCCGAGGTGGGCCTGCTCATCGCCTTCGGTGTGCTGATGGGTTCGGTACTGCAGGAGATGAACGCCATCCAGCGACTCGTCGGCACGTTGCTGCGAACCTTCGGACCCAAGCGGCTGCCGTACGCACTCTCGCTGACCATCGCGACCCTGCTGCAGTCCATCTTCCTCGACGTGCTGCTCGTGATCTCCGCTCCGCTCGCCCGCAACCTCGCTCCGAAGATCGGCAAGTACGGCACAGCGCGAATGGCCACGGCGCTGGCGATCGCGCTCGAATGCGGCATCGTGTTCATGGTGCCCGGTGTCGCGACGCTCGCACTGGCCGGACTGCTCGGCGTGCCGCTGGGCAAGATGATGATCTACGGACTCATCCTGATCGTTCCGGTCGTCGTGCTGTCGGTGGCCGTCATGTCGTTCGTCTTTCGGCACGGATGGTGGAACGAGGAGAAGGACGAGCAGCAGATCGTCGTGGTCCCAGAGCCTGTGGTCCCGGAGCCTGCCGATTCCGACGACGAGCCTCTCGAAACCGGAGGTGGCGTAGCCCAGAAGGTGCGCACCGAGAAGCAGACGTCACTGCTGGTGTTGCTCTCGCCGCTGCTGCTCGCGCTCGTCCTCATTGCCATCGGAGCCGTACTCGAAGTCGCCGAGATCTCGATTCCCGTCGTCGAGTTCATTGCCAGCCCGGTCATCGCGCTGCTCATCGGCTTGGTGGGAACGTGCCTCATCGGTCGCTACCACGTCGGACAGGCTCGGGTGGAGAAGGCTCTCGCCCGTGGCTTCGCCGAGAGCGGCCAGATACTGATCCTCACCGGCGTCGGCGGATCGCTCGCGGCCGTCATCAACGAGGCGGGTCTCGGCGACATCCTCGGCCAGTACTTCACGGCGAGCACCGCAGCGCCGCTCCTGATGGTGTGGGTCATCGCAGCCGCATTGCACATCGCCGTGGGATCGGTGACGATCTCCGCCATCACCTCGGCCGGCATTCTCGCCCCGGTCGCTCCGCTGATCGGTCTCGACCCGGTGTTCATCGCACTCGCCGCCGGTGCCGGATCGTTGTTCGCCGTCCACGTCACCAGCAACACCTTCTGGCTCCTGCAGTCCTTGATGGGCCAGTCGACCCGAGGCACACTCAAGACGTGCTCGGTGGGCGTCTCGGTGGCATCGGTCATCGCCATCGCGTTGATCGTGCCGATGAGCTGGATCCTGTGAGCCCAGATTCCATGAACCCTGATTCCGGGAGTATCGAAAGGAACACGATGGCACTGCCGCTCAGCGGAGTTCGAGTTCTCGAACTCGGCAACTACATAGCCGCCCCTACTGCGGCGCGCATGCTCGCCGATTTCGGTGCCGAGGTCATCAAGGTCGAACGGCCGGGAACCGGCGACGAACTACGCAACTGGCGGCTCTACTCCGGCACAACGTCGATGCTCTATCGCACGATCAACCGCAACAAGAAATCGATCGTGCTGGACCTGCGTACCGAACAGGGCCGCAAGGACGTCGTCGACCTCGCAGCGAAATGCGACATCGTGCTCGAGAACTTCCGGCCCGGCACGCTGGAGAAATGGGGTATCTCGCCGGAAGTGCTCAGCGCAGCCAACCCCGAATTGATCATCACGCGCATCTCGGCCTTCGGCCAGACGGGCCCCATGTCGCAGCGACCCGGATTCGCCGCTGTCGCAGAGGCGTACGGCGGCTTTCGCAATCTCGTGGGTGACCCGGATCGGCCACCCGTCCGGGTCGGGGTCTCGATCGGGGACTCCATCGCCGGGCTGTACGCGGCGTTCGGATGCGTCATGGCCCTGTTCCAACGGCAGACCCAGCGCGCGGCGCAGGCCTCGGACGGGCAGTCTCCGCTGTCGCTGGCACAGCGTTCCATCGATGTGGCGCTGAACGAATCGATTCTGTCGATGATGGAATCGCTGATTCCGGACTACCTCGCCTACGGTGTCGAACGCGAGCGCACGGGCGGCCGAATGGAAGGCATCGCACCCTCGAACGCGTACCCGTGCAACGACGGACACTCGATCATCATCGCCGGCAACGGCGATGCGATCTTCCAGCGCTACATGGAGACCATCGATCGTCCCGATCTGGGAGCCGACCCGGACCTGGCGTCCAACGCCGGTCGGTGGCGTCGACGCGACGAGTTGGACGCCGCGATCTCGGCGTGGACCGGGTTGCACTCGCGCGAGCAGGCGTTGAAGATTCTCGACGCCGCCGGGGTGCCGTCGGGTCCGATCTACACCGCGGCGGACATCGTCGCCGACGAACAGTACGCCGCCCGCAACATGATTCAGCACTTCTCGGTCGACACCGGAGGTGACGAGCCCACCGACGTCGGATTTGTCGGCGTCGTCCCGGTGATCGGTGACGCGTCCCTGCCGATTCGTTCGGTCGGACCGGATCTGGGCGAACACACCAGGGAAGTACTGTCGACTCTGCTCGGCCGCACCGACGAAGAGATGAGCCTCTAGATGTACCGATTCGCTCCCGCCGCAGAGCTTCGCGACGTCACGATGCGCGACGGTCTGCAGCTCACCGGCAAGATGCTCGCCACCGAACGAAAGCTGGAGATCATCAGAGCGCTCATCGAACTCGGCGTGCCTTCGCTCGAGATCGGCTCGATGGCTCGGGGTGACAAGGTGCCGCCGATGGCCAACACGCTCGAGGTGATCGCTGAGCTCACCGCCGCCGAACTCGCTCGATGCTGGGTGTGGGTCGCCACTCCACGTCACATCGAGAAGGCCGCTGCCGCCGGAGCCCGCAACTTCCAGTACTGCTTCTCCGCCTCGGACTCGCACAATCAGGCCAACATCGGCCGTACCACCGAGGTGTCCCTGGCTGCGATGCCCGACGCCGTCGACATCACTCGATCGGTCGGCGGTGAGATAGAGCTCTGCATCGCGACCTCCTTCACCTGCCCCTTCGAGGGGCAGGTGCCGCCGGACCGGGTCATCGAGATCGCCAACGACGAACGAGCAACCGGTGCAACGGATATCGTCATCTGTGACACCCTCGGGCAGGCGGTACCGGTACAGGTGCAGTCGCTGATCTCGCGGGTCCGCGAGGAAACCCCCGACCGCAGAGTGGTGTTCCACGGACACGACACCTGGGGCCTGGGCGTCGCGAACACCCTCGCGGCGATCTCGGCCGGTGCCACGATGGTCGACGGTTCACTGGGCGGACTGGGCGGATGCCCCTTCGCTCCTGGCGCCAGCGGTAACACCTCGTCGGAGGACATTCTCTTCGCGACACGGCCGGACTGGTTCGAGCCGGCGACGCTTGCGTCCATGGCGTCTCTCTCGGAGGGGCTGCTCGCCGAGCTGGACGAGCCCATGCGATCGAAGGCCGTTCAGGGTGTGCGGTCCGAGGCGCGCGCCTTCGAGTGGGTCGCATGAGCCGCATCCTGGTCACCACCGAGATCCCGGCACCGGGGATGGACATTCTGCGGGCGGCGGGGGAGGTGGACCTGAGGGCGGTCGATCACGAGCAACTCGTCGCCGCCTGCTCCTCCGGTGAGTACTCGGTCGTCGTGTCCCAGTTACGTGACCGGTTCGATGCGGAGTTGCTGGAGACGGCGTCGATCGTCGGGATCTCCAACTACGCCGTCGGATTCGACAACATCGACATCGCCGCCGCGACGCAGCGCGGGATCACCGTCGCCAACACCCCAGGGGTTCTGACGAACTCGACCGCCGACATCGCGATGCTGTTGATACTGTCCACTGCTCGCCGCGCCGTGGAGGCCGATTCATTCGTCCGTTCCGGCTCGTTCACCGGGTGGGAGCCGGAACTGCTTCTCGGCAGCGATGTCTCGGATCGAGTACTGGGACTGGCCGGCTTCGGCCGCATTGCCCGCGCCACCGCTCGCCGGGCACTGGGGTTCGGCATGACGGTGAAGTTCTGTCCGCGCCCGCCCGGTGATCGAGAGGTCTCCGACGACGAGCTCGGTGAGTTCGCGGGTCGCGTCGAGCATGCGTCGTGGGACGAGATCGTCACGACCAGCGATTTTCTGTCCCTGCACGTTCCGCTGTCGGACTCCACCCACCATCTGGTGGACGCCGCGGTACTCGGGGCGATGAAGCCGTCGGCGATCGTGATCAACACCGCGCGAGGACCGGTGATCGACGAGGCCGCTCTGGTGACCGCGCTCCGCGAGGGGACCGTTGCCGCAGCAGGATTGGACGTCTACGAGCGCGAGCCGGCCCTCGAACCCGGCCTGGCCGATCTGCCCAACACGGTATTGCTCCCACATGTGGGGAGCGCGACGGTGTCGGTGCGTTCGGAGATGGCCCGGCTGTGCGCCACCAACGCAGCTGCGATGGTCGGCGGTTCGATGCCTGCGCATCCGGTGAATCCCGACGCCTGGTCTCACGCAGGGTAGCGGCCGCCGAGCGTCCTCGTGATCTGCTCGGCGTGGGAGATCAGCAGATCCACCCAGTCCTCGCACTGCGACTGCGGCATGCGCAGTGTCGGTCCGCTGATGGTGACGGCACCGACGATGTCCGCGGCCGAATCGAACACCGGTGCGGACAGTCCCGACGCGCCGGTCTCGCGCTCGCCGGTGGTGATCGCATAACCGTCGGCTCTGGTCTGCGCCAACAGGGTTCGCATCGTCTCGGCTTCGGTCACCGTCTGCTCGGTCATCGATTCGAGTTCACGGGACAGGACACGCTCGGCCAGGTCGTCGTCCCAGGCCAGCAGGACGCGGCTGGCCGATCCCGCGCTGAGCGGGATCACCTTGCCGACGTACATGTCCCGGCGCAAGGCGTGGCGGGTCTCGGCGATGGCGACGCACACGCGGTAGTTCTGTTCCGGCCGAAAGAAACACGCGGTCTCGGTCGTCAGATCGCGCATGTCCTTGAGCACGGGGTTGACGACCGACAGCACGTCGAGGTCCTTCGTCGCCGTCGCTGCCCAGTAGGCCATCCGCACTCCGATACGGATCCGATCGCCGCCCCGGTCCAGAAATCCTTGCTGCACAAGGTTGGTGACGAGACGCTGCACCGTCGAGGTGGGCAGGCCGGTGGTCTGTTGGATCTCACCGAGCGTCATCGAGGGGCGGTCGAACGAGAAGGCGTCGAGAATCTCGGTGATCTTGCCCAGCACGAGAAGCGGTTGCTGCTTCGACGCGCTCTCGGTACTCACCCGACCAATCTACTCGTCAGACACGGCCGAGGAGGCGGTTGATCGGCGCTGTCAGGAACAGGAGGAGCAGCGACCACAGGCCCAGCGGTGTGAACGCCAATCCCAGAGCGGCCAGGATGAGAACCGAGGTGATCGCGCCGTTGCGTACGCCGCCGTGACGCGGTGCGTCGTCGGCGACGATGTTCGGATGCCGGGAGACGATCACGTCGGCCGCGAACATCGAGACGACCGACACCGCGATGGTCGCGACGTACAACGGTGCCGCACTGGCGTCGTACCCGCTCTTCTCGGCGATCAACTTGGTGGGGAACGGCAGGAACACGATCGAGAGCAACCAGACGAAGTTCACCCACATCAAACCTTTGGTGTAGCCGACCAGGGCACGGAACACGCGATGATGGCTCAGCCACTGCGAGAAGATGACCAGAAAGCTGAGTACGAATGCGAACAGCTCGACACCGTGGTCACGCAGAATAACGACGAATTGTGCGCTTTCGTCCGGTTCGGCCAGTTCCACCAACGGCAGAATGAGCAGTGTCGCGGCAATCGCGACCACGGCGTCGCTGAAGTTGACGAGTCTGTCGAATCCACGTTCGTATTCCATGTCAGCATTGTGCACTTCGGACGAGTAGCGTCCGAACGATGTCCGATCGACGTACTCTCACCACCGGCCGAGTGGTATTTCTCGTGGTTGCTGCGGCGGCCCCGATGGCGGCCATGATCGGCAACGTGCCGCTGGCCCTCATACGCGGCAACGGTGCCGGTCTGCCTGCGGCCTACGCGATCAGTGCCGTTGTGCTGCTGTGCTTCTCGGTGGGTTTCGCGGCGATCAGTCAGCAGGTGTACAGCACAGGAGCCTTCTATACCTACATCGGTCTCGCACTGGGGAAGCCGCCGGGAGTTGCTGCCGCGTATGTCGCAGTTGTCGCGTATACCTCGCTCGCATGTGGACTTTCGGGTGCGTTCGGCTATTTCACTCACCTGGTGTTCGCCGATTCCGGTATCGACATTCCGTGGTACGTCTTCACGGCGGTCGCTGTCGTGATTGTCGCTTTCCTGGGTTTCAGGAATGCCGATCTTTCCGCAAAGGTGTTGGGAACGCTGATGGTTCTCGAATTCGCTTTTCTGACGGTGTTCAACGTCCTGGTGGTGGGTGAGAAGGGAACCGCGGCGATACCACTGGAATCGTTCACTCCCACACAGGTGTTCTCCGGATCGCTGGGGATAGCGATGATGTTCGCCTTCTCGAGTTTCATCGGTTTCGAGTCGGCCGCCCTCTACGGAGAGGAAACCAAGGACCCAAGACGCAGCATCCCACGCGCGACGTTCATCGCGGTGTCGCTCATCGCGGTCTTCTACGTGCTGACGAGTTGGATCATCGTCGGGGCCGCGGGCGGGGTCGATGCGCCGGTGCTGGCGCAGAGCGAACTGGGCAATCTTCTGTTCACGCTGGCGCAGCAGTACGGAGGAACGGTGCTGTACGACGGTACGGCAGTATTGTTGTGCACCAGCGTGCTCGCGTCGTATCTCGCCGTACACAACGCAGCGAGCCGATATCTGTTCGCCCTCGGGCGTGAGCACGTACTTCCGGCGCGGTTGGGCCGAATTCACCCGCATCACTCGAGCCCACACATCGGCAGCATCACCGCCTCACTGGTGGCTGCCGTGGCGCTGGCGGTGTTCGCGGTGACCGGTGCCGACCCGTACCTCATCTACGCCGCCGGGGCCATCGGACTCGGAACTCTGGGGGTGATCGCCCTGCAGGCCGCCGCAGCGCTGTCGGTGGTGGTGTTCTTCTTCGGCCACCCCGACCGTTCCGTGTGGCGCACCGCTGTCGCCCCCGGCATCGGCTTCGTCGGTTTCATGACCGGATTGATCCTCGCCGGAACGCATTACAGCGTTCTCACCGGTTCCGATTCTGTGGTCGTCAACGCGATACCCGTGGTGTTGATACTCGCCGCGATCCTCGGTGTCCTGGTGGCTCTGCGCATCAGGAAAGCGGACCCGAAGACCTACGAGGGAATCGCCGCGGCCTACATGCGTCAGTGATCGGCTGTTCTGCGAGCCTCGAGGAGCCTGAGCCAGATTTCGCTGACCGTCGGATACGACGGCACCGCATGCCACAGGTCGTCGATCGAAACCTTGCCGACCACAGCCACAGTGGCTGCGTGGACCAGCTCGGCGACTCCCGGACCGACGAAGGTGGCGCCCACTATCGTGTCGGCGGCGCGGTCGATCACCAGCTGCGCCCGTCCCGAGTAATCGTCCTGCTGCAGAGACGAACCCGCGACGGCGATGTCCTGCGCGACGATCTCGACGTCGATGCCCGCCTCCCTGGCCTTGGCCTCGGTCAGTCCGACGGAGGCCACCTCGAGTGGCGTGAACACCACCTGGGGAATTCGACCGTGATCTGCGATCGCACGGAATCTCTTGCTGTCCAAAGGCTTTCCCTCGGCCCTGGCGGCGATGACGTCGCCGGCCACCCGGCCCTGGTACTTGCCCATGTGCGTCAGCGGAGCTCGTCCGTTGACGTCGCCCACCGCGTAGAGCCACTCGTGGCCGGGAACGTTCAGATGATCGTCGACATCGATGTAGCGCCCCTCCTCGAGTCCGAGGCTCGACAACCCGAGGTCCGCACTCGCCGGAGTACGTCCCGCGGCGACGAGAACTTCGTCGACCGTGATCTCGCTGCCGTCGACGACGAGACCGACCGGGCCACCGTGAATCCGACCGATGCCGGTGTCGGCAGGGTTCTCTCGTGACACGGACTCGAGAGTGGCGTCGAGCATGATGGTGGCACCTCGCGCTGTCAGCGCGTTCGCGACGAGTTCGCCTGCGAACGGTTCGGAAGCGGCGAGCAGCGACGAGCCGCGCACGATCATCGTGACCTTCGCTCCGAGCGAGAGCAACCAGGTGGCCGCTTCCGTCGCGACGACGCCACCGCCGATGACGGCGACGTGGCCGGGGGTCTCGTGAATGTTGGTGGCATCGCGGGAGATCCACGGCCGGGCATCGCGCAGGCCTGGTGTGTTCGGTACCGAGGCAGTGGTTCCGGTGGCGAGGACGACGGCGTGCCGGGCGGTGAGCGTGCGCCCGTCGACCTCGACGGTTCTGTCCCCGGTCAGGCGTCCGTGACCGCGCACGACGGAGATCCCTGCTTTCTCCGCCCACGTCATCTGCGACGAATCGTCGAGGCCGTGGGTGAAGGATTCGCGTCGGGCCAGGACGGCGTCGGCATCGAGGGGCTGATCGCCGACCAGTTCCTTGACCCCCGGCATGTTTCGTGCGGTGTCGAGAACCTCGCTGGGGCGCAGCAGCGCCTTGCTCGGCATGCACGCCCAGTACGAGCATTCGCCGCCGAGCAGTTCGTGCTCGACGATCACGACCGTGCGGTCGCTGCCCTGTGTCGCATACTGAGCGGCGTTCTCGCCGACCGGGCCACCGCCGATGACGATGACATCGAATTCCGAGCTTTCTGAGGCCATTGCTCCACAGTGACATAGGCTCGCCGCTTATGGCGACCACTCGGAACAAGATTCTGATCACCGGAGCGAGCTCGGGGCTCGGCGAGGAAATGGCGCGACGGTTTGCAGGCATGGGCCGGGATCTGGCGCTCTGCGCCCGGCGGGTCGAGCGGCTGGACGACCTTCGTGCGGAGCTGATGCACCACAACCCGAACATCACCGTGGTGGTCCGAGCACTCGACGTCACCGATCACGACGCGGTGGGTGAGGTGTTCGGAAAACTGCGAGACGAATTGGGCGGCCTCGATCGAGTGATCGTCAACGCAGGTCTCGGCAAGGGCGCGAAGATCGGAACCGGCCGCGCCGACGCCAACCTGCAGACCGCGCACACGAACTTCATCGGAGCGCTGTCGCAGGCCGAGGCCGCACTGTCGATCTTCCGTGAGCAGAAACGCGGGCACCTGGTGTTCGTCTCGTCCATCAGCGCCGACCGGGGACTACCGGGGGCCAAGGCGACCTACTCGGCCAGCAAAGCGGCAGTGGCGTCGTTGGGTGAATCGTTGGCCACGGAACTGTCGCGAACCGACATCACCGTCACCACCCTGCTACCCGGGTTCATCGCCACCGACATGTCCGCCAATGCGGGCGACAGTGCCGCTCTCACAGCCACTCTGGACGAGGGGGTGTCGGCGATGGTCGACGCCATCGAGAGCGAGACCCGCCGCGCCGCGCTACCCGGACTCAAGTGGCGGGGCATCGACGCGGCGCTGAGGTTCCTGCCGAATGTGCTGACGGATCGACTGGTGTAGCTCCAGGGCCGGGGGTTACTGCAGGTACCCCTCGACCTGGTCGATGCTGTTGGCGGTTGCGGTGTCGGGGTTCTGGCCTGCGTCGATGCGCGCCCGGCGCTGGCGGAGCAGGTCCCAGCACTGGTCGAGGGCGTGCTCGAGGGATGCCAGTTGAGCCTTCTCGGTGTCCGGGTCGATATCGCCCGACTGGGTCTCGGTGCGAAGTTTGTGCTCGGTGGCGATGAGCTGCTGGATCTTGGTGTGGATATCGTGCTCGTTCATGGCGACAACGCTAGACCTACCAGGGTTCGGCGGCCAGGTTCCGTGTCGCCAGGGCTCGATGTACGGCCGCGGTGAGCTCGGCGGTCGATCCCGCCAGGGCGTTGTCGGTGCACACGAGCGAGAGTGTGTAGTTGCCGTCCAGTCGGGAGAGGTAGGTCGACATCCTGATCGTCGACAGCGCGCCCGACGGGTTCGGATGGATCGCGCGGGTCGCGAGTCCGCACGATCGGTGCGAGCCGAGTGCGGTGATGCCGTCGGGAATGTCGCCGATGTTGGAGCACAACACTTCTCCGCGGCCCGGGGTCGACGTCAGCTTCGCGGCGAGACGGTGGGGGAGCAGCTGGACGATCTCGGGTGGATAGCCTGCCGGGGCCCCGACAGGTTTGCCGAACGCCGCCTTGCACGCTGCTCGGATGGCCGCGGGCGAGTCGTCTCCACGGACGGCGACGGTGGCCATGCCGATGGCGTTGGCATCACCGGACCCGGTACGAAAAGGAATGTCGACGGTCACCGCGGGTGACCCGAGTTCGCTCATCGTGGCGGCGACGATGGAGACGAACAGCGAATTGGCCGATCCACCGACGCGTCGCGCCGTCGAATCCCATTCCGCAGCATCGATATCCACGATGACCGACTGCATCCCGTGCGCGTGGTGTGGCGCGATACCGCCGGGGTCGGCGGTGGTGAACGCCCGCAGTTCGGCTCGGGCCTTCCTGCTGACCCACAATCTGGCCGTCGCCGCGATGGATCGCAGGGCAACGGTGACGATCATCGAGATCGCGTCCTTCACATCCGAGCCCGGATGCAGCGCAGGCGCGGGTGCCGATCCGGAGAAGGCGCGAGCGGCAGAGTCGATCAGTTCCCTGGCATCGGCCAGCGCGTGCGAACACACCAGGGACAGCACGGTGCCGCCGTGTGCAACGGGCGCGGCCGTCAACCGCCAGCCGGGCCCGTACTGCGGGTCGAGTCGAACGTCTGCCTGCGTATCGGCCCATCCGATGATGTCGTCGACCGGGTCGGTGGCGTAGACGAGCGGAAGCGTCGCGGACGAGATGTCCCATCGAAGCCGTGCTCCGGGTATGCGGGGCTTGCCGACTCGACGGCCGAGCTGCCCGACGGCCAGCTCGTCGTGGATCCTGTCGAGTTCTGCTCGGCTCACCGACTCGGTGGTGCGCCAGATGCCTTGGAGTGCAATGGGAATTCCGTAGCCGCGGTGGGTCCGGAGAAAGATCTCGTCGATCACCGACAGGCGGGTCGATTTCACGGGCTCGCGGTGCCGTGTCGTCCCGCCCCCGAAGCGAACCTGCTCGCGCCGCTGAGCGCGTCGGCGTTGATCGAGATGGCACCGTGTCGGAATTCGTTCCTCAAGGCGGTCTCCTCGTCGAGACCGTCCTGTTCGAGCAGGGACAGTCGATCCTCTCGCATGCACGTCTGCGGCAGCAGGGCGAGTTGAGCAGCCAACGCCTCCGCTTCCGACCGGGCTCGACCCACCGGAACCCTTCTGGTGATCAGACCGATGTTCAACGCTTCCTCGGAGTCGACAGCGCGACCGGTGAGGATCATGTCCATCGCTCGGCCCGTGCCCACGATGCGCGGCAATCGCACTGTGCCGCCGTCGATCAACGGAACTCCCCAGCGTCGGCAGAAGACGCCGAACGTGGCGTCGTCCTCGGCGATGCGGAGGTCGCACCACAGCGCGAGTTCCAGTCCGCCCGCGACGGCGTATCCCGACACGGCGGCGATGACGGGCTTGGACAACCGCATTCGCGTCGGGCCCATCGGGCCGTCCCCGTGTTCGGTCGCGTGATTCGAGCGTGGAGTGCCCAGTGCTTTCAGGTCGGCTCCCGAGCAGAACGTGCCGCCCTCGCCCCACAGCACTGCCACCGAGGCTGATTCGTCGGCGTCGAACTCCTCGAACGCCTGGATCAACTCCTGGGCGGTGGGGCCGTCGACGGCATTGCGCGCCTCGGGGCGCGACAGGACGATGGTGGTGACGGGGCCTGAGCGCTCGATCCGTACCGACATGTCAGTGAACGTTACTCGAGTTCTCTTGCGTGAAGCAATGAAGCAATGCTTCAATCCTTGCGTGCCGTATCGACGAACCCCAGCAGTGCAGGCCAGGCTCGACGCCGGTCGCGACAAGCTGTTCGCCGCCGCCATCGAGATCCTCTCGACGCAGGGATATGCAGGCCTGTCGGTGGCCTCGGTCGCCGCGGCAGCAGGAGTGTCCTCGGGCAGCGTCTACACCCATTTCGAGGGAAAAGCAGATCTGGTGGTCGCGATCTTTCGCGAGGTCTGCAGTCGGGAGGTCGCCGCGGTGGTCACCGCGTGCGAGCACGGCAGCGCCGTCGAGCGAGTGACCGCAGTGGTGCAGACCTTCGCCGGACGCGCCCTGAAGAACCGGACGATGGCGTACGCCCTGCTGGCCGAACCGGTCGACCCGGCCGTGGACGCCGAGCGTCTGGTGTTCCGGCAGAAGTTCACCGACGCCTTCGCCGACGCGATCGTGGCGGGCATCGACGCCGGAGAGATCCCCGAGCAGGACGCGGCCATCTCGGCAGCAGCGCTGGTCGGTGCCGTCGGCGAAGTGATGGTCGGCCCGTTGTCCTCGCACGAATCGGTGGATCCAGTACCCAGTCTCGTCGCATTGTCGTTGCGCGCGTTAGGAGTTCGAGATGGACACGCATGAGGTATTCAACCAGGCCATCGACCTGACGCCCTACGACACCTCCGCGGACCCGTCGTTGCTCGACGGCGTGACGAGGGCAGGCGCAGGCTGGGCACTCGACGAGGTCGGCCGGCTCGGGGCGCTCGCCGGTGGCGTGCAAGCCCAGGAGTGGGGCAGGCTCGCCAACGAGAACCCGCCGGTGCTGAGAACCCACGATCGCTACGGGCACCGAATCGACGAGGTCGAATTCCACCCGCACTGGCACGATCTGATGACCGTTGCCGTCGAGCACGGACTGCACGCCACCCCATGGACCGACGACCGCGTCGGTGCACACGTCGCCCGTGCCGCCAAGTTCTACGTCTGGGGCCAGGCCGAGGCCGGGCACATGTGCCCCATTTCGATGACCTACGCCGTCGTTCCGGCGTTGCGGCACAATCCCTCTCTGGCTGCACAGTACGAACCTCTGCTGGCGTCGCGGGAATACGACTTCGGTCTGCGGACCCCGGCCGAGAAGCGTGGACTGATCGCGGGCATGTCCATGACGGAGAAGCAGGGCGGATCCGACGTTCGCGCGAACACCACCACGGCCACCCCGTCGTCGGACGGTACGTATTCGATCGTCGGTCACAAGTGGTTCACGTCTGCGCCGATGTCGGACATGTTCCTCACCTTGGCGCAGGCCCCCGGCGGGCTCTCGTGTTTCATGCTGCCGCGCGTGCTGCCCGACGGTACCCGCAACCGAATGATGCTGCAGCGCTTGAAGGACAAGCTGGGCAACAAGTCGAATGCATCCGGGGAGCTCGAATACCACGGGGCCACCGGCTGGCTCGTCGGCGAAGAGGGGCGCGGCGTCCGCACCATCATCGAGATGGTCAACATGACCAGGTTGGACTGCGTCATCGGGTCGGCGGCCGGAATCCGCAACGCCACCGTGCGCGCAGTTCATCACGCGCGTCATCGGTCTGCGTTCGGGGCGGCACTCGTCGATCAGCCGCTGATGCGAAACGTCCTGGCGGACCTGACCGTCGAATCCGAGGCCGCCACCGCCGCCATGATCCGCCTGGCTCAGGCCACCGACGGCTCGGCCCGCGGCGACGAGCAGGAGAGCGCACTGCGCCGAATCGCGTTGGCCGTCACCAAGTACTGGGTGTGCAAACGAGCTCCCGCCCACGCCGCCGAGGCCCTCGAATGTCTCGGTGGCAATGGCTACGTCGAGGAATCGGGAATGCCTCGGCTGTTCCGCGAATCGCCGCTGATGTCGATCTGGGAAGGATCGGGCAACGTCGCCGCACTCGATTCCCTGCGGGCACTGGCTCGTCAACCCGACAGTGTCGAGGCGTTCTTCGGTGAGATCGGCCAGGCGGCGGGCGTGGATTCTCGCCTGGACGACGCCATCGCGCGGGTCGGCAAAGAACTCTCCGACACCTCCGACATGGAATACCGGGCCCGCCGAGTCGTCGAACTGATGGCACTGACCTTTCAGGGCGCGCAACTGGTGATGCACGGGGATTCCGCTGTCGCCGACGCCTTCTGCGCCAGTCGACTCGACCGAGACTGGGGCATCGCTTTCGGCACCCTCCCGACAGGAGTCGATACGACGGCGGTGTTGGCTCGGGTGTGATGCTGGGGATTGGCTCTGCGGGGGATTGGCTCCCCACATTCGGAAATGTGACGCTGATCGGAGTCGGTTATCCGAAACTGGGGAGCTGATTGGGCACCAGCCGCTGGTCTCCGAACCACCCGGCCGGCGTAGGAAGGACTCCCGCGCGGGCGAAGGCCTGCTCGAAGCGGCGAAGTAGTGTCCGAGGATCGTCCAGGTCCCGCCAATTCCACCGCACGATCACCCACCCCAACTCGCGGAGACGGTCCTCTCGATACTTTTCGTCGAGCAGTACCCGCTTGGAGTCGTACTTCGATTCGCCGTCGAACTCACCGATCACGTTGAACTCCCAGAACAGAAAGTCGACCCGTCCGACGAAGCGGCCTGCACCGTCGTACACCCATTGATTGAGCAGCGGAGTCGGCAGGGGAAGCGTCTCGAAGAGCACCCGACTTCGAGATTCGCCGACGCTCTCGCTGCGCCCGCTCATCAGTGACACCGCTCGTCGGGCGACGGAGATGCCGGTGCGGAACCGTGCCGACTCCACCGCCGTCGACAGTGCGTCGGAATCGGTGTGGCCGGATCTCAGCGCGCTGTCGCCTACACACACGGACCGCTCGACGGTCGTAGTGCGTGCGATGTCGACGATGGTGCGGGCTGCCGTGGTGACCGGAAAGCCGTTGACAGTCGTCCGCTCGGTGGGTTCCAGCTTGGTGCCGTGGAGAATTCGGAGCGGGCGACGCTTGCTGGCGTAGTCGAGTCCGTGCGTCATGTGCACCCTGTCCAGCGGTAGCTGCCAGATGTCCATGCCCCAGGCGATGGCCGCCGAGACGTGGCTGAGCACGTGGTCCGCGGGCGCGGATGTCAGGTAAGACCGCGCCAGCAAGGAATGTCTTTCGGTCGGACTCGCTGATTGCAGAACCGCATTCGGCACGTAGAACCCCGGCCTCAGAACCGACAGTTCACCGGTGCGGCGCAGTCTTCGCAGGTCGTCGTCGGTCAAGCCGAACGCGAGCGCATCGGCTCGGGTGAACAGATCCGTCTGGGGTAATTCCATGACTGCTTGGACGCGCCGGGTGTCGAAACGGATCCATCAGCAACGGAAAAGCTCCCCACTTTTGGATATCCGCCTCCGATCGGCGTCGGAAATCCAAAAGTGGGGAGCTGATTCACGGCGGAGTGGCCCTCAGGCCGAACGACCCCGCTGTGATCGGTACCAGCGCACCAGTGCATCGGTGGATGAATCCGATTGTGCGGCAGGAGCTTCGGCGTCGGTGAGGACCGGCGTCAATTCGAGGGCCTGGGTCTTGCCCAGTTCGACGCCCCACTGGTCGTAGGAGTCGACTCCCCAGACGACACCTTCGACGAAGACCTGGTGTTCGTACAGGGCGATCAACTGACCGACCACCGACGGCGTGAGCTTGGGGGCGAGGATCGAGGTGGACGGGCGGTTGCCGGGCATCACCTTGTGCGGCACCACATCTGCCGGGGTGTCCTCGGCGGCGATCTCCTCGGCGGTCTTGCCGAACGCGAGCACCTTGGTTTGCGCGAAGAAGTTGCTCATCAGCAGATCGTGCATCGATCCGGTGCCGTCGCGGGTGGGCAGATCGTCGGTGGGTTCGGCGAATCCGATGAAGTCCGCGGGCACCAAACGTGTTCCCTGATGCAGCAATTGGTAGAAGGCATGCTGGCCGTTGGTACCGGGCTCGCCCCAGAAGATCTCGCCGGTCGGCGTGGTGACGGGGGAGCCGTCGGCCTTGACGGACTTGCCGTTGGACTCCATGGTCAGCTGCTGCAGGTATGCCGCGAAACGGGAGAGATCATTCGAATACGGCAGCACCGCACGGGTTTCCGCGCCGAAGAAGGAGCTGTACCACAGGCCGACGAGGCCGAGCAGAACCGGCGCGTTCTCGGCCAGCGGCGTCGACCGGAAGTGCTCGTCGATACGATGAAAGCCGTCGAGGAACTCGCCGAACGCCTCCTTGCCCACAACGGCCATGACCGACAACCCGATTGCCGAATCGACGGAGTAGCGTCCGCCGACCCAATCCCAGAAACCGAACATGTTGGCGGTGTCGATGCCGAAGTCCGCAACCCGCTCGGCGTTGGTGGACACGGCGACGAAGTGCTTGGCGACGGCATCTTCACCGAGAGCGTCGACGAGCCAGCGCCGGGCCGCGGTGGCGTTGGTCAGCGTTTCGAGGGTGGAGAACGTCTTGGACGCGATGATGAACAGCGTCGACGCGGGGTCGAGTCCGTCTAGCGCACCGACGAGATCCGCGGGGTCGACGTTGGAGACGAACTTCGCGGAAATACCCGCGTCGGCGTAGTGCCGGAGCGCGTTGTAGACCATGACCGGTCCGAGGTCGGATCCGCCGATGCCGATGTTGACGACGGTGGAGATCTTCTCGCCGGTGGCACCGACCCATTCGCCCGAACGCACTCGATCGGTGAATTCGCCCATGGCCGTGAGGACTTCGTGTACATCGGCGACGACATCCTGGCCGTCGACGGTCAACGACGCGTCGGCCGGCAGACGCAGCGCAGTGTGCAGCACGGCGCGGTCCTCGGAAGTATTGATGTGCTCGCCCGCGAACATGGCGTCGCGTTTGCCTTCGACATCGGCGGTGCGGGCCAGTTCGACCAGCAACTCGACGGTCTCACGTGTGATGCGGTGCTTGCTGTAGTCGATGTGCAGATCCGCGGCCTCGAGGGTGAACGTACGGCCTCGGTCGGCGTCATCGGCGAACAGTTGCCGAAGATGAGTTTCGGCGATCGCGGAATGGTGTTCGGTCAGCTTCTGCCAGGCATCCGTGCCGGTGATATCGACGCTCATACGAACCAACAGTAATCCCGTGCCCAGTCGCGCGCGCGTCGTTCTCGTTTGCGCCGGGCGCTGCGGAGGCATCATGGACGGTATGGACCAACGTGCATTGATCGAATCGATTCCGGCAAAACTGTGGATCGGCGGCAAGGCCGTCGACGCCGAAGGAGGTAAGACGTTCCCGGTGAACGATCCGGCCGCCGGGCGGCCCCTGACGGAGGTGGCCGACGCCTCGCCCGCCGACGCGATGAAAGCGCTCGACGCAGCTGCGGCGGCGCAGAAGAGCTGGGCGGCAACACCTGCCCGCGAGCGCAGTGAAATTCTGCGAGCGGCGTTCGAGAAGGTCACCGAACGTGCCGACGACATCGCGCTGCTGATGACCCTGGAGATGGGTAAGGCCCTCGCCGAATCCAAGGCCGAGGTGAAGTACGGTGCCGAGTTCTTCCGTTGGTTCGCCGAGGAAGCAGTCCGCATCGGCGGTCGCTACACCCCGGCCCCGGCGGGCAATGGACGCATCCTCGTCACCAAGGCTCCGGTGGGGCCGGTACTGGCGATCACTCCGTGGAACTTCCCGTTGGCGATGGGCACCAGAAAGATCGGGCCCGCTCTGGCCGCCGGCTGCACCATCGTCGTCAAGCCGGCTCGTGAGACCCCGCTGACGATGCTGCTGCTCGCTCAGATCTTCGACGAGGTCGGCCTGCCCGAAGGTGTGCTCTCGGTGCTGACGACGTCGAAGTCCGGCGACGTCACCGGACCCCTCATCGAGGATCCGCGGATGCGCAAACTCACCTTCACCGGTTCGACGGGTGTCGGCAAGTCTCTCGTCCAGAAGTCCGCGACTCGGCTGCTGCGCACCTCGATGGAGCTCGGTGGCAACGCGCCGTTCGTGGTGTTCGACGACGCGAACATCGACGACGCGGTGGACGGCGCAATGCTCGCCAAGATGCGCAACGGCGGCGAGGCCTGCACCGCGGCGAACCGTCTGCACGTGCACAACAGCGTGCGCGAGGAGTTCACCATCAAGCTCGTGGCGAAGATGGCCGAGATGAAGCTCGGCCCCGGCGTCGACCCCGATACGAAACTCGGACCGCTCATCAATGCCGACCAACTCGAAACCGTGCAGGAACTCGTCGACGACGCGGTGGCCAAGGGTGCGACGGTGGAACTCGGGGGCACTGCGCCGGGCGGCGACGGCTACTTCTACCCGGCGACCGTTCTCACCGACGTGCCTGCGGAGGCGAGAATCCTGAAGGAAGAGGTGTTCGGGCCGGTGGCTCCGATCGTCGGCTTCGACACCGAACAGGAAGGCATCGACGCTGCGAACAACACCGAGTACGGCCTGGCGTCGTACATCTACACCGAGAATCTCGATCGTGCGCTACGGGTGGCCGACGCCATCGACAGTGGCATGGTGGGCGTCAACCGCGGAGTGATCTCGGACGCGGCTGCGCCGTTCGGTGGCGTGAAGGAGTCGGGATTCGGCCGTGAAGGCGGATCGGAGGGAATCGAGGAGTACCTCGAGACCAAGTACATCGCTCTGAAGTGAACGAACGCAGGTCGGGTGCGCACGCGGCGCGCCCGACCTGGGGGGAATCAGTGGCCGAGACGACCGCGGCCGAGGCGGAGCAGGAGCATGGCCAGCGTGTGGCCTTCCTGGCCCAGGCTGCTGAAACGCTCGAGAACCTTCATCTCACGGCTGTGCACCAGGCGCGGTCCGCCGGAGGCCATGCGGGTGCGTCCGATGATCTGCGAGACCTCGGAGCGACGTCGAACCGCGGCGAGAATCTCGGCATCGAGGCGGTCGATTTCCTGGCGCAGGTCGTTGATCTCGGCTTCGCTGGTGGGCAATGCGGTCTCTGAGTCGATCTTCGTCGTCATGGCCATCGTCTCTCCTCGGGTCACATCTTGGATCGTTGCGTCGTCCGTCACCGTTACGCCTTTCGTATTCGGAACTGCATCGCCGATCGTTCGGTTCCCGTCCGGAACCGGGGGCGTTGCGTCTATCGACAGGCTCCTGCACGCGTGGCCGAACAGCGGCCGACCCGATGCAAGCGATGACGTACGGTTTTTTCGATCACCGATCCAGTGTGCCACGGGTCAACCCTCCTGAAAAGTCGTCGGTTCGGCCGACGACCACGGGATGTGGGTTTGTCGGTACGCGCCGGTAACCTGACCAGACGATGAACACATTCCTCCAGGGCCTCCAATCCCGACAGAACACCTCGTCCGACACACTGCTGGAAGGGCTCAATCCTCAGCAGCGTGAGGCCGTTGTGCACACCGGATCTCCGCTGCTCATCGTGGCCGGAGCCGGGTCGGGCAAGACGGCGGTACTGACGCGTCGCATCGCGTATCTGCTCGCCGAGCGTGGAGTGTCACCCGGCCAGGTTCTGGCCATCACGTTCACCAACAAGGCCGCTGCCGAGATGCGTGAGCGAGTCGCCGGACTCGTGGGGCCGCGAGCGAACGCCATGTGGGTGTCGACGTTCCACTCGAGTTGTGTGCGGATTCTGCGCGCGCAGGCTGCGTTGCTGCCCGGTCTGAACTCGAACTTCTCCATCTACGACGCGGACGACTCTCGGCGGCTGCTGACGATGATCTCCAAGGACCTGCAGATCGACACCAAGAAGTTCTCGGCGCGGCTGCTCTCGACGGCGATCTCGAACCTGAAGAACGAGCTGATCGGTCCCGACAAGGCGGCGGAGGACGCCGACGGCGATCCCGCCGAGCTGCCGCGGCTGGTGGCCAAGGTCTACGGCATCTACCAGCAGCGGCTGCGGGCGGCCAACGCCATGGACTTCGACGACCTCATCGGCGAAACGGTGGGCATTCTGCAGGCCTTCCCCCAGGTGGCGCAGTACTACCGACGCAGGTTCCGACACGTTCTGGTCGACGAGTACCAGGACACCAATCACGCCCAGTACATGTTGGTTCGTGAACTGGTCGGCACCCCCGACGCCGACGGCGCACTCGAGGGCACCGTTGCACCGGGCGAGCTGTGTGTTGTGGGTGACGCGGATCAGTCCATCTATGCATTCCGTGGTGCCACGATCCGCAACATCGAGGAATTCGAGCGCGACTATCCCGACGCTCGCACCATCCTGCTCGAGCAGAACTACCGGTCGACGCAGAACATCCTCTCGGCCGCCAACGCGGTGATCTCGCGCAACATCGGCCGACGCGAGAAGAAGCTGTGGACCGACACCGGCGAGGGCGAGTTGATCGTCGGTTACGTTGCCGACAACGAGCACGACGAGGCGTCGTTCGTTGCCTCGGAGATCGACCGACTCGTCGACGGCGGAGACGTGCGCTTCGACGAGGTGGCGGTCTTCTACCGAACCAACAACTCCTCGCGTGCGCTCGAAGAGATCTTCATCCGACTCGGTCTGCCGTACAAGGTCGTCGGTGGTGTTCGGTTCTACGAGCGCAAGGAAGTCCGTGACCTCGTCGCGTACCTGCGCGTGCTCTCCAACGAGGACGACACCGTCAGCATGCGGCGCATCCTCAACACTCCGCGCCGGGGGATCGGCGATCGCGCCGAGGCCTGTGTCGCCGTGCACGCCGAGCAGCGCGACATCAGCTTCTCGCGCGCTCTGCACGACGCGGCCGCAGGCAAGGTGGCTCTGCTCAACTCGCGTCAGCAGAAGTTGATCGCGCAGTTCATGGAGTTGCTCGACGAACTCCGTGCAGTGCTCACCGCGACCGACGGGGACGGCAACGACATCGCAGACATCGGCGATGTCGTCGAAGCCGTTCTCGACCGCACCGGCTACCGCGCCGAACTCGAAGCCAGCAGTGACCCGCAGGACGGTGCGCGCCTGGACAACCTCAACGAACTCGTCAGCGTTGCAAGAGAATTCACTTCCGAGGCGCGCAATCAGGCCGCGGTGGCGGCGGAGGCGCTCGAAACCGGGGACGACGAGAGCGGCGACGAGGACGGTGGCGTCGACGGGTTGGCCGAGCCGGGGTCGCTCGCGGCGTTCCTCGAACGGGTCTCACTGGTGGCCGACACCGATCAGATCCCCGATTCGGGCACCGGCGTCGTGACGCTGATGACGCTGCACACCGCGAAGGGTCTGGAGTTTCCGGTCGTCTTCGTGACCGGTTGGGAGGACGGCCAGTTCCCGCACATGCGGGCGCTCGGCGATCCCAACGAACTGTCCGAGGAACGACGCCTGGCGTACGTGGGCATCACCCGTGCGCGACAGCGGCTCTACCTCACGCGCGCGATCATGCGCTCGGCATGGGGCCAGCCCATCGCCAACCCGGAATCGCGCTTCCTGCAAGAAGTTCCGCAGCACCTGATCGACTGGCGACGAGAGGATCCGGGCACCGGGGGAGGCCGAGCCATCGGCGGCGGCAGATCCGGAGGTTACGGCTCGGGTGGCGGATACGGATCGAACAGTTACGGCTCGGGCGGGTACGGCGGATCGTCGAATCGCGGGCAGAGTTCGACTCCCAGTTTCGGTGCCGCCAAGGGCCGCAACTCCAATCTCGTTCTCGCTGTGGGCGATCGAGTCAGCCACGACAAGTACGGCCTGGGCACGGTGCTGGAATCGACCGGTGCCGGAGTCAAGGCGATGGTGTTGATCGACTTCGGTTCCGCCGGCCGCGTGAAGATGATGCTCATCGGCGGCGTCCCGATGACCAAGCTCTGAGTCTTTTCAGCACACGAAAAAGCCGGGCCCTGCGAAAGCGGGGTCCGGCTTGTTGTGCGACGAGCGAGAATTCAGTCCATCTCGGGGCCGAGGGAGATTCCTCGGGAAGCGAGCCACGGAAGCGGGTCGATCTTGACCTCGCCCGGAAGGTGTACCTCGAAGTGCAGGTGCGGTCCGGTGGAGAAGCCGCGGTTGCCCATGGTCGCGATCTGATCGCCTGCCATGACGTCCTGGCCGACAGTGACGGTCGAGGTGTCGATGTGGCCGTAGACGGTGATCGTGCCGTCGGCGTGCTGAATGCGAACCCACATGCCGAAGCCTGCGGCCGGACCGGAGTCGATCACCTTGCCGTCGGCGACGGCGTAGATCGGAGTTCCGATGGCATTGGCGACGTCGACGCCGGCGTGGAGTACGCCCCAGCGGGTGCCGAAGTTGGAGGTGTAGGTGCCCTGCGCGGGAAGTGCGAACAGGGGCCTGCGGGCAGCGGCTTCGCGTGCGGCACGCTCCTCGCTGAAGCGCTGGCCCTTGGCGAGCAGGTCGTTGAACTGGCTCAGATCCACCGGTGCAGCGATGCTGAGGATCTGCGGTGCCTCCGACGGCGTCGCGCTGGACGAGTCGACTTCGATCTCGGTGGTCTGCGGCGTGGTGGTGGCCGCGACTGCTGCGGCGGCGGGTGCTTCACCTGCGGCGAGGGCGTACTCGGAGGTGGCGACTGCGGCGGGTGAGTCGTCGTTGACGACGGCTTGGCCTGCTGCGACTACCGCACCTGCGGCGACTGCGAGAACGGCAGCTCGGCCCTTGAGTGCGGTGGGAGGAAGGGGGATACGGTGTGCGCCTCCGCGACGGGCCACGGGGGTGGCGTCTGCGGGGGTGGCGAACGAGGTGACGACGGTCGGAGACTCGTCGGCTGCGATGTACGGGGTCTCGGCGAACTCGGCCTCGGCGTACCGGTACGCGGGGTAGGAGTACGCGTCGTACGCGCTGTTGTCCTCGGCGGGTTCGGAGATGGGCTCGTAGCTGTAGACCGTGGTCGCGTCGTCGGCCGTGGGTCGAGAGAACCGGCTGGAAGTGAAGGACGCACGGTGTTGCTGCAAGACCTACAACCTCCGTTATCCGTGACCTGGCCGTTACTGAAAGACTCGGCAGACGGTAACGAAATGATTGCGGGGCGCGCAAGTTAACAGCCGAAACCGGCGGCATATGTGAGATGGCTCACAAGTCGACCAGCGGTTATGTCGTGACGGGCCACATTCGTAATCGGACACGAGAACCCGCGGACGGCACACGGCGACAGTAACGGTTCTCGCACCGATCGAGCCGATACCGTGATCCGAGTGCCGACTCCCACCTTCGACGACTCGTCCGCCCGCGGCTCCGAGCGAGCGGAACCGCAACGGATCCGACCTCAGGACGGAGAGTTCGGCCGAGCGGACGATCCGTCGCCCACCCCGCGCGGCGCGCTTGCCGTCGTACTCGCTCTGATCGCTGCGATTGCCACGGTCGCGGCCCAACTGATCGGCGTCGTCCGCAGCGCCGACGGTTCGCCGGTGGGTGACGGGGCAGTAGTGGCCGCGATCCTGGCCGGTGCCGTCCCCGTTCTCGTGGTGATCGGAGCCGCGGTGGGCCTTGCGGGCAAACGCGTCGAGCTTGCGGCGGCCCTGCTGGCCGGATACGGCGCGGTGGCACTCGGATTCACACTGCTCGACGTTGCTCTGTTGTCCGATCCCATCGACGCGAATCGGCTCGAGCTCTTCCGCCCGCTGAGCGCCGCGATGCTCGACGCCACCCCGGGCGCCTATGTTCTGCTCGTCGGTCACGCTGTGTCGGTTCTGGCGGGTGTTGCGGGGTGGTCCGCAGTGCATCGCGCCGGGCTCGGTGACGGGTACGGCCACTCGGTGTATTCCGAACATGTGGGGCGGGCGGCGGCGGGGCGCGTCGGGCCGATGCTCGCCGGGCTGCTCGGCGCGTTCGGTGTGCTTGCGGCCGTTGCAGCGTTCGCCTCGCTGTACCGCTCGTCCGATCCGGTCGTGATCGTGACGGCAGTGGTGGAGTCGCCGGTGTTCGTCGCGGTGGGCTCCGCAGTTGTCGGTATCGCGGCGCTCGTGGTGGCCGCATCGGCGTTGGCGGCACTGTCGCCGCAGGTGGCGTCGGGCGCATCCGTCGGAGCCGGGCTCGGGGTGCTCGGATTCGCCGGGGTCGGCCTGCTCGCGGGCCTCGGTACCGGTGACCGGGTGGATGCCGGACTCGGTGCATATCTGGGGACGGTCGCAGGGCTCGGACTGCTGATCTGTGGCGCACTGGTCGCGCCCGTCGCCGCGGCGCGTGACCGTCGAGCACTGGAGAGAGCGCAGCAGCGCGAGACGGGTTCGCGCGGTGTCCGCGGTGTCTCCGGTCCCGGAACGACGCGGTGGCATGCGGCAGCCGGAACTGCAGGCGTGCTGTCCGGTGTGCTGTTCGTTCTCGGATCGTTGCTGCCGATTCTGGAGACCGACTCGGGGATCGCCGCGCCGCAGATATTGGCCACTCGCGTGGTGTTGGTCGCCGGGTTCGTGATGATTCTGGGTTCGGTGCCGCTGCTGTTCTCCGAGTTCGCCTCGACCGCGCGACCGTTCGTGTCGATGTTCTGGCTCGGCGCGGTTGCCGCTGCGGCGGCGGTACTCCAGTCGGTGGTGCTCGCCGAGGACGTGGAGGGTGTGAGCACCGGCGTCGGCGCGCTGGGGATCATCGCAGGCGTCGTTGCCGCGGCTGCCGCCGGAGTGCTGGCTCTGTTCGCCGGATCTGCCGAGCGCGACGATGTCGACACGTCCCAGGACTCCGCGACCGATGGTGTGGTGCTCGGTACCGGATCGATCGGAGCCGTACTTCTGGCGGTGGGACTGGCGCTGCCCCTGTATCGCGGCAGCGACCTGACGGCCGCGACCGTCACCGAATTTCCGTGGGGCTGGGATACCTGGGGGCAGATGCTGCTCGCCGTCGGAGTGATCGTCGCTGCCGTCGTTGCTGCGCGTGCCAGGTCCGCTCGCGGTGCCGTCCTGCTCGCTGCCGCAGCCGTCGCGGGCATCGTGCATCTGTCGTCGTGGCCGCTGACATCCGCGCGCGCCACCGATCCCGAGATGGGACCCGGCGTGCTGCCGTCGGTGGCGGGAATCCTCGTTCTCGCTGTCGCGGCGGCACTTTCGGCCCGCCGCGCAGATCGGTGACGCCCGTTTCAACGAGCCGGTAGCGGTGAGATAGGCCACATAGCATGCATGCGCCCGATACGCCGTCGAGGCACCTGGATAAAGTCCATGCTCAGACCCGCTCACACCCGACGGAGCGGGCGTCAACGTAGACGAGACGGTGAGCTGATGGATCTCTTCGAATACCAGGCGAAGGAATTGTTCGCCAAGCATGGCGTACCCACCTCCGCAGGCCGTGTTACCGACACGGTCGCCGGAGCAACAGAGATTGCCGAAGAAATCGGCAAGCCAGTAATGGTCAAGGCACAGGTCAAGGTCGGCGGCCGCGGCAAGGCCGGCGGCGTCAAGTACTCCAAGGACGTCGCAGCAGCCACCGAGAACGCAGAAGCGATTCTCGGACTCGACATCAAGGGCCATGTCGTCAAGAAGCTTCTCGTTGCAGAAGCGTCCGACATCGCCGAGGAGTACTACATCTCCTTCCTGCTCGATCGCACCAACCGCACCTACCTCGCAATGTGTTCGGTCGAGGGTGGCGTCGAAATCGAGGTGACGGCGGAGGAGAACCCCGACGCACTCGCACGTATCCCGGTCGATGCCGTCAAGGGCGTCGACCTTGCTTTCGCTCGTGAAATCGCCGAAAAGGGCAAGCTTCCCGCCGAGGTGCTCGACGCCGCTGCGGTGACCATCCAGAAGCTGTGGGAGGTCTTCATCAACGAAGACGCTCTCCTGGTCGAGGTCAACCCGCTGGTTCGCACCCCGGACGATCAGATCCTCGCCCTCGACGGCAAGGTGACGCTCGACGCCAACGCAGACTTCCGTCAGGCCGGCCACGCCGAGTTCGAGGACAAGGACGCAGCCGATCCCCTCGAGGCCAAGGCCAAGGAGAACGACCTCAACTACGTCAAGCTCGACGGACAGGTCGGCATCATCGGAAACGGTGCCGGACTGGTCATGTCGACCCTCGACGTCGTCGCATACGCGGGCGAGGCACACGGCGGCGTCAAGCCCGCCAACTTCCTCGACATCGGCGGCGGCGCATCGGCCGAGGTCATGGCCGCAGGCCTCGACGTCATCCTCGGTGACGAGCAGGTCAAGAGCGTGTTCGTCAACGTCTTCGGCGGCATCACCGCCTGCGACGCAGTGGCCAACGGCATCGTCGGCGCGCTGAAGAAGCTGGGCGACGACGCCAACAAGCCGCTGGTCGTCCGTCTCGACGGCAACAAGGTCGAAGAGGGCCGCAAGATTCTCGCCGACGCTGCGCACCCTCTGGTGACGCTCGCCGGAACCATGGACGAGGGCGCCGACAAGGCCGCCGAGCTGGCAGCGAAGTAGAGGAAACAATGTCTATCTTTCTGAACAAGGACAACAAGGTCATCGTCCAGGGCATCACCGGCGGCGAAGGCACCAAGCACACCGCCCTGATGCTCAAGGCCGGCACCCAGGTCGTCGGCGGCGTCAACGCACGCAAGGCCGGAACCACGGTCAAGCACGTCGACGCACAGGGCAACGACATCGAATTGCCCGTCTTCGCTTCGGTTTCCGAGGCCATGGAGAAGACCGGAGCCGACGTGTCCATCGCGTTCGTGCCGCCGGCATTCTCCAAGGACGCCATCGTCGAGGCGATCGACGCGGAGATCCCGCTGCTCGTCGTCATCACCGAGGGCATCCCCGTGCAGGACTCCGCGTACGCGTGGGCCTACAACGTGGAGAAGGGCAAGAAGACCCGCATCATCGGGCCGAACTGCCCCGGAATCATCACTCCCGGTGAGGCTCTCGTCGGCATCACGCCCGCGAACATCTCGGGAACCGGCCCCATCGGCCTGGTCTCCAAGAGCGGCACGCTGACCTACCAGATGATGTTCGAGCTCCGCGACTTCGGATTCTCGACGGCCATCGGCATCGGCGGCGACCCGGTCATCGGAACCACCCACATCGACGCCATCGAGGCGTTCGAGGCGGACCCCGACACCAAGGTCATCGTCATGATCGGCGAGATCGGCGGCGACGCCGAAGAGCGTGCAGCCGACTACATCAAGGCCAACGTGACCAAGCCGGTCGTCGGCTACGTCGCGGGCTTCACCGCTCCCGAGGGCAAGACCATGGGCCACGCAGGTGCCATCGTCTCCGGCTCGCTGGGAACGGCGCAGGCGAAGAAGGACGCACTCGAGGCCGCAGGCGTCAAGGTCGGCAAGACGCCGTCCGAGACCGCTGCACTCGCACGCGAAATCCTGGAATCGCTGTCCGTCAAGTAGGACTCGCATCTGAAGAAGCCCGCCACCGATTTCGGTGGCGGGCTTTTTCGTGTGCCCCTGCTCCGCGTCAATGGACCACTGCATACGTCTGGGCGGTGCAATGTCACATTGACGCGGATGGGTCTAGATTGATCCGCGTGCACAGGATCTTCACCACAGCGTTCAGCTCGGTTTATCCGCACTACGTGAACAAAGCCGAACGCAAAGGTCGGACGAAAGCCGAGGTCGACGAGATCATCCGGTGGCTCACCGGGTTCGATCAGCCGACCCTCGATAGACATCTCGAGGCCGACACGACGTTCGACGACTTCTTCGCGGCGGCGGACCTCAACTCGAACTCGACGCTGATCACCGGAGTGGTCTGCGGCATCCGCGTCGAGAATGTCGAGGACCCTCTGATGCAGAAGATCCGCTACCTGGACAAGCTGATCGACGAGCTGGCCAAGGGTAAGAAAATGGAGAAGATCCTGCGCGAATGACCTCGGATACGGGGGTCTTAAAATCACGCTGAATCGAAGTGTGTTCATTGCTTCGGCGCAGGACTTCACTGTGCGTCATGACAACCACAGAAAATCGTGCTCTCACCAAGAACTGGCCCGACGCGCCCACCACTGCTGCCGGATGGATTTCCCGCGCGGGTGAGGTGGCTCAACTCCTCGCGGTCGATGCCGTCGCTCGCGACAAGGGCCGCGAGATTCCCACCGCCGAGGTGCAGCTGCTCAAGGACGCGGGTCTGGTCACGCTGCTCGGCCCCGTCGAGCATGGTGGCGGCGGCCAGGATTGGCCGACGGCGTATCAGGTGATTCGCACCGTCTCGAAGGCCGACGGCTCGATCGGCCAGCTGCTGGGCTATCACCTGTTGTGGTTCTGGGCCGCCCGGCTGGTCGGTACTCCCGAGCAGATCGAGGCGGTCGAGGCCGACGCCACGAAGAACAGGTGGTTCTTCGGCGGGGCCGTCAACCCGCGGGACAACGACGTTGTCGTCACCGACGAGGGCGAGACCATCGTGTTCGACGGTTCTAAGACCTTCTCCACCGGCAGCCGCGTCTCCGACGTCACCGTGCTCGAAGGAGCACTCGAGGGCAGTACCGATCACGTGTTCGCGATCGTGCCGTCGAACATCGAGGGCTTGTCCTTCCACGACGACTGGGACAACATCGGCCAGCGTCAGACCGAGAGCGGCAGCGTCACCATCGACAAGGTTCGTGTCGATTGGGCCAGCGCAGCAGGGTTCGTGGACAAGGCCTTTCAGCCGCGGGTCTACAACACCCTCAACGTCCCGACAATTCAACTGGTGTTCGCCAACTTCTACCTCGGGATCGCGAGAGGTGCCCTCGAAGAGGCGGCGTCGTACACCAAGGACAAGACCCGCGCGTGGCTGCACAGCACCGTGGACAAGGCCGTGGACGAGCCGTACATCATCGACATCTACGGCGATCTGACCTCCAAGCTCTGGGCCGTCGAAGCCCTCGCCGACGCAGTTGCGTTGGAAGGACAGAAGATTCACGACAACGCCTGGAACGTCACCGCCGAGGAGCGCGGTGAGCACGAGGTTCGGGTGGCCGCAGTCAAGGCTCGCGCCACCGAGGTCTCGCTCGAGATCACCTCGACGGTGTTCGAGGCGCTCGGCGCGCGTGCGACCGCCAGCAAGTACGGATTCGACCGCTTCTGGCGCAACGTGCGCACGCACACCCTGCACGACCCGGTGGCCTACAAGCGTCGCGAGGTGGGCCGCTGGGTTCTCACCGGCGAGCTGCCCGAGCCCACCTGGTACTCGTAATCCCTCTCTCTCCGGCCCCGATCCGACCCCCGATTTCCGGATGAATGTGCCATTCACGCCGTCTGAGCGCGTGGATGGCACATTGATCCGCCGAAGGATGACGCACACATGAGCACCGAAAAAATTACCGACGCAATCAAGTTCGCGTACTGGGTACCCAATGTCTCGGGTGGTCTGGTCACCAGCACCATCGAGCAGCGCACCAGTTGGGATTACGAATACAACAAGAAGCTGGCGCAGACGGCCGAGAACAACGGCTTCGAGTACGCCCTGAGTCAGGTTCGCTACGAAGCCAGCTACGGGGCCGAGTTCCAGCACGAATCCACCAGCTTCTCGCTTGCGCTGCTGCTGGCGACGGAGCGGCTGAAAGTCATTGCCGCAGTGCACCCCGGACTCTGGCAGCCGGCGGTCCTCGCCAAGCTCGGTGCCACTGCCGATCACCTTTCGAACGGCCGATTCGCCGTCAACGTCGTCAGTGGCTGGTTCAAGGACGAGTTCACCCACCTCGGTGAGCCATGGCTCGAGCACGACGAAAGATACCGTCGCAGCGCAGAATTCCTGCAGGTGCTGCGCAAGATCTGGACCGAGGACGACGTCGACTTCCGCGGTGACTTCTACCGGATCCACGACTTCACCCTCAAGCCCAAACCGCTGAACACTCCCGATCGGCCGAACCCCGAACTGTTTCAGGGCGGCAATTCGTCTGCAGCGCAGGAGAATGCCGGACGGTACTCGGACTGGTACTTCAGCAACGGCAAGGATTTCGACGGCGTCACCGAGCAACTCGACAACCTCCGACGCGTGGCACGTGATCACCGGCGTGAGGTGAAGTTCGGGCTCAACGGCTTCATCATCGCGCGAGACAGCGAGAAGGAAGCCCGAGACACGTTGCGCGAGATCATCGAGAAGGCGAACAAGCCCGCTGTCGAAGGTTTCAGGAGCGCGGTGCAGCAGGCGGGCAATGCGACGGGCGACAAGAAGGGAATGTGGGCGGACTCGACGTTCGAGGACCTCGTTCAGTACAACGACGGCTTCAAGACGCAGTTGATCGGCACGCCGGAGCAGGTGGCCGAGCGAATCGTCGCCTACCGTCGCCGCGGCGTCGACCTGATTCTCGGGGGCTTCCTGCACTTCCAGGAGGAGATCGAGTACTTCGGGGCGAAGGTGCTGCCGCTGGTTCGGGAGCTCGAGGCCGCCGAATCGAACGACACCGAGCTGGTTGCTTCGCGCTGACCTGGAGTTCCGTGATCGGTCGGGTCCGTGCAGTAGCGTGAGTTCTCGGACCCGACCGACCTGGGGTACGGACAATCTCAGATGAGGAGACGCGATGACCTACTCGCCCGGCAGCCCTGAAGCAGGGGGCTCCAACTCTGGTGGCTACGGCGGAGGTGGACCGTCCTACGGCCCGTCGTCCTCGCCGAATCAGCCGTCGTCCAACCCACAAGGTCATCCAGGCCAGAATCAGCCCTTCCATCAGCCGTCGGTGTCCAATCCCTTCGGCCCTCCGGTCCCCGGCACCTCGGCGCCGGGCCCGGCTTCCGCCGCACCGCAATCGAAGTCATCCGGATCAACGCTGTCGAACCTGCCGAAGGTTCTCACGTTCGTGATTCTCGGGCTCGGCATCGTCACCTTCCTGCTCGGACTGCTCGACCTCGTCACCGCCGAGGTCACCTCGGCTCAGGAACTGCCGAGCAGCATTCAGACGTCGTTCAGCACCACCTTCTTCGCGTCCGGTGGTAGTGCGGTGTCGATTGCGCTACTGCTGGCTGCGGGCCTGATCGCCGGTGCCTCGCTACTGCAGAAGGACGCGAGGAACCAGGCCGTGGTGGCCGCCCTGGCGATCGCCGGTTGGCTGGTGCTGGTCTTCCAGTCGTTCAGCCTGCCCAGCGCAGAGGGCAACGAGTTCGCCAGCACCACCAGTTCGCTCGGTATCGGTGCAATCCTGGTGCTCGTCCTGGGCTTCGTCCAAGCCGCCGCCGCGGTGGGGGCACTGCTGCTCGATGCGGGCATCGTCAAGGCTCCGGCTCCCAAGCCCGCGGGCTACGGCAATCAGAACCAGCAGCCCGGATACGGCCAGCAGAACCCGTACAACGCACCGACGACCTCGTTCGGTGGACCGTCGCAGCCCCAGAACTACGGCAATCCGCCGTCGTACGGTCAGCCCCAGGGAACCTCGTCCAACTTCGGTCAAGGCCTCAGCGGTCAAGCACCGAGCGGGCAGGCGTCGGGACAGCATTCCTACAACCCGGGTGCCCAGCCGCCGTACGGACAGTCCGCCCCCAACGCCCCGTCGCCCCAGGGCGGCTACACACCACCTCCTTACACCGGTCCCAGCGGCCCGGCCGCGGGGCAGGCCTACCCGCCGAATCAGTACCAGTACGGCCAGCCGTCCGGATACGGTCAGCCCCCGGCCAAGTCGGACGAGCCCGAATCGGGCGAACAGTCGACGCCGTACGGTGCGCCCACGCAATCGTTCGGTGCCACTCCCGCCATGGAAGACGACAACAAGCGCGACTGATTCAGGCATCACAATCGACTTCGCGGCGCGCCTGACCGGCGCGCCGCGAAGATGATGCGACTCTCGTTGCGATGAGCGATCTATTGAACCGAGAGACGCGACGCGCGGCCGCCCGGGCTCCCCGCGCAGGCACCGGACCGACGCCCGATCAGTCGCGCATGCTCGCCGCAGTGGCCTTCAAGACCTCCGGGCTGGTCGTGGTGATCGCGACGACCCTGGCTCTGATCACCCTCGTCTCCGTCAACAGCGACCTGACCGGAACCCTCGGGGCGATCGCCGGGTCGTGGTTCGCCGTACACCTGGTACCCCTGAGCATCGGCGGGACGTCCCTCGGCGTCGCACCGCTTCTGCCGACACTGATCATCGGCTGGTCCGTCGCCCGAACCGTCCACCACGCCGTCGACTCCGACACCGACCGTCGCATGCTTCGATGGGTGTTCGCGGCGTCGATGGCCGGCCCGCTCGCCGTCACCGCCATCGCCCTGGCCGTCGCCAAGGATGCGTCCACCGTCATCGTACTGTCCAGCCCCAACGCACTCGTCGCGTTCTCCTGGGTCGCAGGCGTGCACGCGGCCGCGTCCGGCACCGGTCTGCTTCTCGCGCGCTGGGACTCACTGGTGGTCCGCCGCGGACTCCCGGACTGGGTGCGCGCGCTGGTTGCTCCGTTCGTGCGGGCGATATCGCTTCTTGCCGCAGGCGGCGCCGCCGTCGTACTGCTGGCCCTGCTCGCCTCCTGGGAAAGTGCGGGAGCGCTGGTCGAGAGCGGTCGCGATGTCGTCGGCATGCTCGGGCTGACCGTGGTGTCGGTGCTCTACCTCCCCAATGTCGTCATCGGTGCCCTCGCGGTGGCCACCGGCTCTACTGCCGGGTTCGGCGAGGCGTCGGTCAGCCTGTTCTCCACGACGGGAGGACCGCTCCCGCCGCTGCCGATCCTCGCCGTTCTCCCCGAAGGACCGGCGCAGACGATCTGGGTCGTGATGCTCGTCGTCCCGATCGGTGCCGGCCTGCTGCTCGGCCGCGACTGTGCTATCCGCAGTGCCGACATCCAGGTCGCCGTGTCGTCCGTGTGGGTCGTCGCTGCGGCAACCGGCGTGCTGGCAGCGTTGTTCGGCTACGCCGCAGGCGGCAACCTCGGCACCTTCGGCACCGTCGAAGTCACCGTGTGGAGCTTCGGGCTGCTGACATTCGCGTGGTTGGCCGTCGTCGGGTCCGCCTCCGCGGCCCTCGTCGTGTGGCGTCGAGCAGAACCCGAGCCGGTCCAGGACGAGCCCGATCCGACTCCAGTACCCCCGGCGGCCGAGTTGGCGATCGAGGCCGCCCCACCCGAGACCGAGGATGACGAACAGGCCGAGGAGGTCGTCGAAGCGGAGGTCGTGGACGAGGTCGGGGACGACGTCCCTGCCGAGATGCCCCCGGCCGAAGAACCGGACGCACCCGTCGAGGCCGCTACCGACGAACCGTTGGATGCCGAGGTCGTCGCTCCGCCCGGAGACCAGGACGGACCTGCCCGGTAGGGCTCGGAGGCGCAGCGACTAGGCTTTCCGCTGGCTCGAACGATCCGCCTCGATACTTCAGGAGTAGTGCGCTGACTGCCTTGCGTGAGACACCCGCGCGGGTCGTCGTCCTCGCGTCGGGGACCGGCTCGCTCCTGCAGTCGCTCATAGCCGCGACTGCCACCGAGAACTATCCCGCTCGCATCGTCGCCGTCGGAGTCGATCGCGACTGCGACGCGGCCCGCCGTGCCGACGAGGCCGGAATCGCGAACTTCCGAATCGGGCTGAAGGACCATGCCGATCGGGCCCAGTGGGACGTCGCCCTCACCGAGGCCGTCCTGGGTCACCGGCCCGATCTGGTCGTCACTGCCGGGTTCATGAAGATACTCGGCCCGCAGTTCCTCGGGGCCTACACCGGACGCATCGTCAACACCCACCCTGCACTCCTGCCGTCGTTCCCTGGCGCACACGCCGTCCGCGACGCGCTCGACCACGGCGTCAAACTGACCGGTTCGACGGTTCATCTGGTCGATTCCGGTGTCGACACCGGGCCGATCCTGGCGCAGGAAGCCGTACCGGTTCTCGACGGCGACGACGAATCCGCGTTGCACGAACGCATCAAGATTGTGGAGCGACGGTTGCTGGTCGACGTGATCGCAGCCGTGGCCGCCAAAGGTGTCACCTCCGATGGACGAAAGGCTCAGATAATCCGATGAGTGAACGTAAAGCAGTGCGCCGCGCGCTGGTCAGCGTCTACGACAAGACCGGACTGATCGAACTGGCGACCGGCTTGCACAGCGCAGGCGTCGCTCTGGTGTCCACCGGATCGACGGCGAGCAAGATCGCCGACGCCGGAATCCCGGTCACCAAGGTCGAGGACCTCACCGGATTCCCCGAGACCCTGGAGGGGCGCGTCAAGACGCTGCACCCGCGGGTGCACGCGGGCGTGCTCGCCGATACCCGTAAGCCCGAGCATCTTTCGCAGCTCGAGGAATTGGGCATCGAGGCTTTCGAGCTCGTCGTGGTGAACCTCTACCCGTTCACCGAGACCGTCGCCAGTGGCGCGACGCCGGACGAATGCGTCGAGCAGATCGACATCGGCGGACCCTCGATGGTGCGCGCCGCGGCCAAGAATCATCCGTCGGTGGCCGTCGTCGTCGACCCGGCCCGCTACGAGGACGTGCTCACGGCCGTCTCCGGTGGCGGATTCACCCTCGCCGAGCGCACGTCGCTTGCGGCACAGGCCTTTCAGCACACGGCCGCCTACGACGTCGCGGTGGCATCGTGGATGAGCAGCGTTCTGACCCCCGACACCGAGACGGTGTTCCCGGAATGGATCGGCGGCACCTGGGACCGTTCGGCCGTGCTCCGTTACGGCGAGAACCCGCACCAGAAGGCTGCCCTGTACGTCGACTCCTCTGCTGCTGCAGGCATCGCGCAGGCCGAACAGTTGCACGGTAAAGAGATGTCGTACAACAACTTCACCGATTCCGATGCGGCCTGGCGGGCGGCGTTCGATCACGCCGATCCCACCGTCGCCATCATCAAGCACGCCAATCCGTGTGGCATCGCCGTCGGCAAGGACATCGCCGAGGCGCACCGCAAGGCCCATGCGTGTGATCCGGTGAGCGCATACGGCGGCGTCATCGCAGCCAACCGCGAAGTCACCGTCGAGATGGCCGAGCAGGTGGCCGAGATCTTCACCGAGGTCATCATCGCGCCGTCCTACGCCGACGGTGCGCTCGGAGTCTTGCAGCGCAAGAAGAACATTCGCGTGCTGCTCGCGGTAGCACCGCCCACCTCGGGCGTCGAACTCAAACCCATCTCCGGCGGCGCACTGTTGCAGCAGCGGGACGTGCTCGACGCGGACGGCGACAATCCGGCCAACTGGACCCTCGCAGCCGGCGAACCCGCCGACGAGGCGACGCTGAAGGATCTCGAATTTGCCTGGCGCGCAGGAAGGGCCGTGAAATCCAACGCGATCCTGCTCGCCCACGACGGTGCGTCCGTCGGTGTCGGAATGGGCCAGGTCAACCGCGTCGACGCCGCACATCTCGCCGTGCAGCGAGCCGGAGATCGCGTCGCCGGTTCGGTCGCTTCCTCCGATGCGTTCTTCCCGTTCCCCGACGGTCTGCAGGTGCTGATGAGCGCAGGCGTCAAAGCCGTTGTGCAGCCCGGTGGTTCGGTACGCGACAACGAAGTGATCGCCGCGGCACAGGACGCGGGAGTGACGCTGTATCTGACGGGATCGCGGCACTTCGCTCACTGATCGTGACGCCGAGTTCGCAGTTGTGCAGGCCTTTACCCCATTTATGGCCGCATAACTGCGAAGTCGACTATCTGTGGATGAATAAGAAGTTATCCACAGATTGCTGAGCAGGGCCTTTCCAGGGTGTCGCCCCTGCCAGGCTTGAGCCATGGGGATTCAGGCCGGGCCCTTTCGGGGTTCGCAAGCGGTGCGCTCGGGCGCTCTCAGCAGGTACGAGCTGAGCCGAAACTACGTGAGGGTCCTTCGCGACACGTATGTCGGTAGCGGGACTATCCTCGATGCGCGAACGATGGCCGTCGCGGCGTCGATCTGCGTCGGCCACGGTGCCGTGATTGCTGGGGTCTCCGCGGCAGCAGTCCACGGCGCGAAGTGGATCGACCCGGGCATTCCGCCGAGTGTTCTGGCGAACGGGAGATCACACCAGTTGCCGGGCCTGCGAATTCACCACGACGCGTTCGATATCGACGATGTGACGATCATCCAAGGCTTCGCGGTGTCCACTCCCGTGCGCACTGGATTCGATATCGGGCGTTGGGTCCCGACGCCGCTGTCCGTGGTCTTCCTCGACTCACTGTTGGCCGCAACCGGGGTCGACGGCGAGGCCATACGTGAGTATGCGTTGCAGCGGCCGGGCACCCGAGGAATCCGGCGGTTGATCGAGGCGCTGGACCTCGCCGATGGTGGCTCGGCGTCGCCACAAGAGACACGCACCCGGCTCTTACTGGTCGAGGCCGGGCTACCGCAGCCCGAGACACAAATCGTAATTCGTGACAGTTCGGGCAGGTTCGTGGCACGTATCGACTTGGGGTGGCGTCGTTGGCAGGTAGGGGTGGAGTACGAAGGCGTTCATCACTGGCTCGACGAGCGTCAGCGGACCCGGGACATCGAGCGGTTCGAAGATCTCGACCGAGCCGAGTGGCGGGTCGTCCGCGTCAATTCCGAGCAGATGCGGCTGCGAACCCACGAGGTTGTGGCACGGGTGAGGGCAACACTCCGGGCAGCGGGTGCCCCGGTATAGCGAGGTCGCACTTACGCGGGCGATTTGTCCAGTTCTAGAGGCATATGTGCAAACGCGGCGGCAGCGCTATTCTGCTCTCGATGGCAGCATCGGCCAAACGCTCGTAGCGTGGAGAAGTGACCTCTACCAAACCTGGCATCTCCACACTCGGCGAACTCAAGGCATCCGGACATCGGCAGCGGTCGATCAAGGAAGAGTTGCGGGAAAATCTTCTGAAGGCATTGCGTGACGGCACCGATCCGTGGCCGGGGATCGTCGGTTTCGGATCGACGGTATTGCCGCAGTTCGAGCGCGCGATTCTGGCCGGTCACGATGTTGTGCTGCTCGGCGAGCGTGGTCAGGGCAAGACGCGTCTGCTGCGCACCCTGAATCTTCTGCTCGACGAGTGGGTGCCGGTGATCGCCGGAGCGGAACTGGGCGAGCATCCGTACGAGCCGATCACCCCCGCCAGCATCAGAAAAGCGAAGGAACTCGGCGACGACCTGCCCGTCGAGTGGCGGCATCGCAGTGAGCGGTACGCCGAGAAGCTCGCGACCCCGGATACCTCGGTGGCCGACCTCGTCGGCGACGTCGATCCCGTCAAGGTGGCGGAGGGCCGCAGCCTCGGCGATCCCGAGACCATTCACTTCGGGCTCGTTCCGCGCAGCCATCGCGGCATCGTGGCGATCAACGAGCTCCCCGACCTCGCCGAGCGCATTCAGGTGTCGCTGCTCAACGTCATGGAGGAGCGCGACATCCAGGTCCGCGGCTACACCCTGCGTCTGCCGCTGGACGTGATGCTGGTGGCGAGCGCGAACCCCGAGGATTACACCAATCGCGGACGCATCATCACCCCGCTCAAGGACCGTTTCGGCGCGGAGATCAGGACGCACTACCCCCTCGAGCTCGACGCCGAGGTGGCCGTCATCGACCAGGAAGCGGAGCTGCAGGCCACCGTTCCCACTTATCTGCTCGAGGTGCTGGCTCGATTCACCCGACTGCTGCGCGAGTCGCCGTCGGTGGATCAGCGGTCCGGCGTCTCTGCTCGCTTCGCCATAGCAGCGGCCGAAACCATCGCTGCCGCAGCCGTTCACCGGGCAGCGATACTCGGAGAGGCCGAGCCCGTGGCCCGGCCGGTCGACCTCGGCACCATCATCGAGGTGCTCCGCGGCAAGGTCGAATTCGAGTCGGGTGAGGAAGGCCGCGAAATCGAAGTCCTCGAGCACATGTTGCGCCGGGCGACTGCCGATACCGTCCGAGCCCACCTCGGCGGCATCAACCTCGCCGCTCTGGTGACGGCGATCGAGACGGGCGAGCCCATCGTCACCGGCGATCGCATCACCGCCAAGGCGTTGCTCGACGAGCTTCCCGACGTCGAGGTCATCGGCGACATCCACGAGCGGCTCAACGCCACCTCGGACGGCGAGAAGGCCGCCGCGGTCGAACTCGCACTCGAGGGTCTCTACCTCGCGCGCCGGATCTCCAAGGACCCCGACGACGACGGTCAGACGGTGTACAGCTGATGCGTCGCTCCAGATACGGGCGGTATCACGACGGGCCGGATCCCCTTGCGCCACCGGTGGATCTGCGAGAGGCGCTCGACGCCATCGGCGAGGACGTGCTCGAGGGTGCGTCGCCGCGTCGGGCGCTGCAGGAGATGCTGCGCCGCGGGACCAAGAACATGCGCGGGCTCGACGACCTGGCAGCCCAGGCCGCGAAGCGTCGACGAGACCTGTTGAAGAAGAACAACCTCGACGGCACGTTGCAGGAAGTGCGTGAGCTGCTGGACAAGGCAGTGCTCGAGGAACGCAAAGCATTGGCGCGCGCGCTCGACGACGACGCGCGGTTCCAGGAGATGCAGATCGGTGACCTGTCACCGTCCACAGCGCAAGCAGTGCAGGAGCTTTCGGACTACGACTGGCGCTCGTCGGAGGCACGCGAGAACTACGAGAAGATCAAGGATCTGCTCGGACGCGAGATGCTGGACCAGCGTTTCGCGGGCATGAAGCAGGCCCTCGAAGGTGCAACCGACGAGGACCGTCAGGCCATCAGCGAGATGCTGAAAGACCTCAACGAGTTGCTCGACGCCCACAACAAGGGCGAGGACACCGATGAGCAGTTCGAGCAGTTCATGGACAAGCACGGACAGCACTTCCCGGAGAATCCGTCGAGCGTCGAGGAGCTGTTGGACTCCCTGGCCCAGCGAGCCGCGGCCGCCCAGCGGCTCCGTAATTCGCTGAGTCCCGAGCAGCGGGCAGAGCTCGATGCGTTGGCGCAGCAGGCCTTCGGTGACTCGAACCTGTTGAGCCAGCTCGATCAGCTCGATCAGAATCTGCAGCAGGCCCGGCCCGGTGAGGACTGGGGCGGCTCGCAGAACTTCCGCGGCGAGAACGGGATGGGACTCGGCGACGGCACCGGTGCACTCCAGGACATCGCGGACCTCGAGAACCTGGGGAATCAACTCTCACAGCAGTACAACGGGGCTGCCCTGGACGACATCGACGCCGATGCGTTGCTGAAGCAACTGGTCCCGGAAGCCGCGGCCGATGCGCGGATGCTCTCCGAGCTCGAAAAGGCGCTGCAGCAACAGGGTTTCATGGACAAGGGTGCCGACGGTCAATGGCGTCTGTCGCCGAAGGCGATGCGGCAGTTGGGGCAGTCGGCACTGAAGGATGTGGCGGGAAAGCTGTCCCGACGCGGCGGCGAGCGAGACACGCGCAAGGCAGGCGCGATGGGTGAGCCCACCGGTGCGTCGCGGGCGTGGGAGTTCGGTGACACCGAGCCGTGGGACGTCACTCGCACGGTCAACAATGCAGTACTGCGATCAGCGGCAACAGGATCCGGTTTCCCGGTGCAGTTGCAGGTGACCGATGTCGAGATCAGCGAGACCGAGACGCGAACGCAGGCTGCCGTGGCACTGCTGGTCGACACGTCGTTCTCGATGGTGATGGACGGTCGATGGGTGCCCATGAAGCGCACAGCACTTGCACTCAATCACCTGGTGAGCACTCGATTTCGCGGAGACGATCTGCAACTGATCGGATTCGGCAGGCACGCACAGACATTGACGGCCTCCGAGCTGGCCGGGTTGGACGGTGCCTACGACCAGGGCACCAATCTGCACCACGCTCTGATGCTTGCGGTTCGGCATCTGCGACGTCATCCCAATGCGCAACCGGTGGTGCTGATCGTGACCGACGGTGAGCCGACGGCGCACCTCGAGCCCGACGGCCACGCGTACTTCGACTATCCGCCGTCGTCGAAGACCCTCGGGTTGACCGTCCGCGAACTCGATACCGTCGCCAAACTGGGTGCGCAGGTGACGATCTTCCGGCTCGGCGACGATCCAGGCCTCGCGCGAGTGGTCGACAAGATGGCCGAGCGGGTGGGCGGACGCGTCATCGCGCCGGATCTCGACGGACTCGGTGCCGCGGTGGTGACCGACTACCTCAAGCGTCGGCGATCGTAGCTACTTCTCCGCTGCCTTGATCTCCACCGACACGCCACCCCAGAAGGCGAAACCGGTGATGATCACGCGCGGAGCGCCGGGGTGCGTCGCGCTGACGTGTTCGAAGCCGCCCATGATGCCCATGCCGCGGACTTCGACGCTCACTCCGGGTGGCACGGTGACCTCGATGCCGCCCATGATGGCGACGCAGTTGATGGTGGTTTCTTCGGCGGCGAACGACGCGCGGCGTAGGTCGAGTTCGATACCGCCCCAGAAGGCGAACGCGTCGATGCGCGCCGCGGGGGTCCACTGTCCTTTCCGCACGGCACCGCTCATGATCGCGATCACGCGGTCGTTCGAGGAGCCACCGGGCGGTGCGGCCGCAGGGGGAGGGGAGAGAACCAGGTCACCGGTCAGCAGGTCGAGTTCTCCGTAGGTCTTCGCCTGGTACACCGCGGCGGTGCGCTCGTCGTATTCGCTCATGGTCAGTTGGCCGTTCGCGAAAGCGTCGCTCAGCAACTGCGCGACGAGGTTCCTGTCCGCATCGGCTGCGCGAATCCGGCTCCGATCTCGGTCGGGGAGATGATCGCTCACTGGCCGGACACTACCGAAGCCTGGGTCAGGCCGCATTCAGGATGGTGCGGCTCCCGAGCGGTGACGCGAGAGTTATCTGCATGGTGGCGTAGACGGCAACCATGATGCAGGACTTGTCCGCGGCATCGGGCCGGGTGCCGGTACGCAGTTCGATGGTGACGGTGGTGTCGGTCTCGGTGACCGACGCGTCGGCTCCGTAGCACTCGGGAGTGCCGGTGACGAAGTGGACCGCGATGGTGTTGGGGGAGATCTGGCTCCACGACTCGAACGGGGTGGTGGTGGCGCGGATCAGATCGGCCGTCGGCTCGAACATCGTGCCGACGTCGCCGACGGGCACCTCGTGCGGAACCGGAGGGGCGCTGGGTTGCTGGGCGAACCCCACTGGGGAGGTGGAACCGACTGTCGGGGTTGTGTCCTCGTCGCCACCGGAGGCGGTGCTGCAGCCGACCAGCAGCAGGCACAACATGACACCTGCAGCGAGAAACCTCATGAATCCAACGTAGCGCCGGGAGCTGAGGAGAACCTTTGTGTTCGGCTCATGCGAGGAAGACCGTCACGAGCGCTATGGCGGGGATCGAGACGAGTGTGGTCACGAACGCGGTGTCTCGGGCGAGCACAACACCGCGCTGGTAGCGGCTGGCGAAGACGAACACGTTCTGCGCTGTCGGTAGTGCCGACACCACGACGATGGCGAACAGATCGTGCCCGTCCAGACCGAAGACGAACCGGGCCATGAGGTAGCCGAGCAGGGGCTGGAGTGCCATCTTGAAGACGGTGGCCAGAGCGACGTCCCGCCGCGGGCTGATGCCCTTCTGCAGCACCCGGGCACCGTAGAGGGACAGGCCGAAGGCGAGCAACGCGCCGGGGACCGACGCATTCCCGACGAGTTGGAACGGCTGCATCAGTGCCTCGGGCAGCTCGAGTCCGGTAATCGACAGCACCAGTCCCGCTGCGCCGGCCAACACGATCGGGTTCCGGAACGGCGTCGTGACGGTCTTGAACAGGGAAACCTCGTCGACCTTGGTGGAGATGTCGAGAATCGTCACCGCGATCGGGGTGTAGATCATGATCTGGAACAGCAGCAGAGGAGCCACGAAGTTCGCGTCGCCCAGTACGAACACGGCGATCGGGATGCCCAGGTTGGCGGCGTTGACGTACGAACTAGCCAGTGCGCCGACGGTCGCGTCGGGCACGGTCCGTTTCAGGGCGAGCTTGGCTATGACGAAATAGATCGCTCCGACGAGCAGTGCCGTGGAACCGGCGACGGCCAACACGGGCGAGAGGATGACCGACAGGTCCGAGTTCGCCAACGTGACGAACAGCAACGCAGGGGTCGCGACGAAGAAGACGAGACGGCTGAGGACGAACTGGCCGTGCTCGCCGAGCACCTTCAAGTGGGCGAGGAGGTAGCCCAGGGCGATGACGACGAAGATGACGGTGAAGCCCTCGAGGACGCCGGACATCTACGGACTGCTCATCTCTGGATCGGGAACGACAGAGAGGCCACGTAGCCGATGGCTACGTGGCCTCTCCGAAAGAAAGTGTGGATCAGCGGCTGGTGAACGGCAGCAATGCCATTTCACGAGCGTTCTTCACTGCGACAGCGACCTGGCGCTGCTGCTGCGGGGTGAGCCCGGTGACCCGACGGCTGCGGATTTTGCCGCGGTCCGAGATGAACTGACGAAGGAGGTTGATGTCCTTGTAGTCCACCGTGGTCACCTTGGCGGCGTTCAACGGGTTCTTCTTCGGTCGACGGCCTGCCTCTGCGCGGACCTTCTTCGACGGTGCTCTCTTGACTGCCATCTGAAACCTTTTCCCTTTACCAGCTCGACTTGTGGACGCCTGGCAGTTCCCCGCGGTGAGCCATCTCGCGCATTTTCACGCGGGACAGCCCGAATTTCCGAAGGTAACCGCGCGGACGTCCATCCGCAGCGTCACGATTGCGTAATCGTACCGGACTCGAATCGCGCGGCAGACGCTGCAGTGCTGCTCGAGCCTGCGCACGCTCGGAGTCGCTGCTCGAGGGCTTGCGGATGGTCTCTTTGAGCTCCGCTCGACGCGTTGCCCACCGGGCGACGACGATCTTGCGTTGCTCGTTCTTCGCGATCTTCGACTTCTTCGCCACTGTCTACCGCTCCTCTCGGAAATCCACGTGCTTGCGCACGACCGGGTCGTACTTCTTCATCACCAGTCGGTCGGGATCGTTGCGACGGTTCTTGCGGGTGACGTAGGTGTAGCCGGTACCGGCGGTCGACTTCAGCTTGACGATCGGACGAACGTCCGTGCTCTTGCCCATCAGATCTTCTCCCCGCGTGCGCGCAGTCTTGCCACCACGGCGTCGATGCCGTCGCGGTCGATGGTCTTGATGCCCTTGGTCGAGAGCGTGAGGGTGACGCGTCGGCCCAGGCTCGGCGCGTAGTAGGTCTTGCGCTGGATGTTCGGGTCCCACCTGCGGCTGGTTCGCACGTGAGAGTGCGAGACCGATTTTCCGAATCCGGGGGTGCGGCCGGTGACTTGGCAGTGCGCTGACATGAGCACTCCTTTCTTGCCGTTATGACAATCGTTTTCGACAAAGCGTGTTCTCGAATGTAGCGTGCATTCGCAGGTAATGACAATCGTTGTCGAGAAGAAGGGTGCTCGTGAACAACTCACCGGACGATCGAACCCCGATGGTCCTCGTCTCCGGCTGGACCGGAGCCATGGACGCGGTCGTGACATCACTGCTCGCGCCGGGCACCGTCGCGGTCCGCCACGATCTGAGCCGCGTCGCCGAAGGAGTCGTGCGTCGCACACTGTCCGTACTGGGGGAGGAACCGCGCGAGAGCATTCTGGAGCTGGCGCACGGCTGCGTCTCGTGCACCCTTCGGGAGGATCTACTGCCACTGTTGCGGGCACTGTCGACGCGCAGCAACGTCGATCGCATCGTGCTCGCCATGGACCCCGCGCTCGAGCCCGAGGCACTGTGCTGGGCCGTGGACAACGTCGTCGTTGCGGGTGTCGTCGGGCAGATCGACGGCCCGGCCTCGCGTGACGTCCGCATCGAGGCAGTGATCGACTGCCTCGACGCCGCAACCTGGTTGGCCGACGCCACCGGCGACGACGCGTTGGCCGACCGAGGCGTCGTCGCCAGTGGCGACGACGATCGAACCGTCGCGCAGTTGGTGGTCGGTCAGGTCGACTACGCCGATGCACTCGTCGTGACCGCAGGTTCCGACGTCGACGCGTGGGAACGCGCCCGACTCGCTGCAGTCCTGGCGCGGTTGGCCCCGAATGCTCCCGTCGTCTGGGTGTCCCAGGACGCACTGGTCGATGCCCCGGCACTTCTCGCGAGTGTCCCTGCCGATGCACGACGCGGTGCGATCAGCGACGCGCACTCACCGCTGTTGCGCGGACAGCCGCCACTGACCGTCGATTGCGGCATCACCCTGGTCGAGTTCACCGCCACGCGGCCGTTCCATCCCGAGCGGTTCCACGAGGCGATCGACGTATTGCTCGACGGCGTCGTCACCGCACGGGGGCGGGCGTGGGTGGCCACTCAGCCCGACGAAGCTCTGTGGATCGAATCGGCAGGCGGCGGCCTTCGCGTCGCCAGCGCCGGAAAGTGGCTTGCCGCAATGACTCCGGAGCAGCAGGACCGCGTCGACGCCACCCGTCGGGCAATGTCGGCGCTGCGGTGGGACGAGAAGTTCGGTGATCGAGACACGTCGCTGGTCATCCTCGTCCACGAGGCCGACCCCACCGAGATCGACCGAACCCTGCAGTGGGCGTTGGTGTCCGACGACGAAATGGCAGACCCTGCGGCCTGGTCCGCCTGGAACGACCCATTCGGTCAGTGGCACGAAGACCCCTGCGAGAGCAGCGAATCCCCGTACGCAGAACAATCACGAGAGGCAACAGAATGAAACCAGGAATCCACCCCGACTACCACCCGGTCGTGTTCCAGGACTCGAGTACCGGCAACAAGTTCCTCACCAGATCCACCGTCACGTCCGCCCGCGAGACCGAGTGGGAAGACGGCAACACCTACCCGCTGATCGTCGTCGACGTCTCGTCGGAATCACACCCGTTCTGGACCGGAGCCGCCCGCGTGATGGACACCCAGGGACGCGTCGAGAAGTTCGAGAAGCGATACGGCCGACGAAGCCGAAAGGACTCCTGAATCATGGCTGTTCCGAAGAGAAAGATGTCGCGCTCGAACACTCGGAGCCGTCGCGCGCAATGGAAAGCCGTTGCTCCTGATCTGGTGACCGTGCGTTTTCAGGGCCAAGAGTTCAGGGTGCCGCGGAGATTGGTCAAAGCAGTGCAGACCGGGGTGTACGACCCGAGCTGACTCGCTACGGGTCTATCTTCACTTTCATGAACGATGGACCCAGTGCGCGAGATGTGAAGCGGTGGCGCCAGTACCTCGCCGACGAGCGAGCCGAGGCCGCCGTCTATCGCGATCTGGCAGGCCGACGGACCGGCGAGGAGCGCGAGATCCTGCTCGCACTCGCCGATGCGGAGGGCCGCCACGAGCAGCATTGGCGAAATCTGCTCGGTGATCGGGTCGGAATGCCGCTCAAAGGTGACATCCGCACTCGCATCCTCGGGGTGTTGGCACGTCGCTTCGGTTCGGTGTTCGTACTCGCGCTGGCCCAACGAGCGGAAACCCGTTCGCCGTACGCCACCGACACCGACGCGACGGAGGCGATGACGGCCGACGAGCAGATCCACGCGGAGGTCATCAGGGCACTGGCGGCCCGCGGCCGCAATCGATTGTCCGGAACGTTCCGGGCCGCGGTGTTCGGTGCCAACGACGGACTGGTGAGCAACCTCGCTCTCGTTCTGGGTATCAGCGGCTCCGGGGTGTCCAATCAGATCGTCCTGGTCACCGGCCTCGCGGGACTGCTCGCCGGCGCGCTGTCGATGGGGGCGGGCGAATACGTCTCTGTCCGTTCACAACGCGAGTTGCTCGAGGCGTCGTCGCCGGACAGTGGGGCGCGCGATGCCGTTCAACACCTCGACGTGGACGCCAACGAACTGGCCCTGGTCTACCGAGCCCGAGGGATGACCCACCAGGAGGCCGACGCCAAAGCGGCGGAAGTGCTGCGGTCGCTTCCCGCCGAGGAGATGGCCCCCGAGGTGGACCAGCACGAGTCGATCGGTACGGGGCTGGGTGCGGCGGCAGCCAGCTTCTGCTTCTTCGCCTCCGGAGCCGTCATCCCGGTACTGCCGTACCTGTTCGGCCTCGAAGGCTATGTGGCCCTTGCTGTTGCGGCCGTCCTCGTCGGACTCGCGTTGATCTGCACCGGCCTGGTGGTGGGACTGCTCAGCGGTGGACCGCCCGTCAAACGTGCACTGCGCCAACTCGCCATCGGCTACGGCGCGGCCGGAGCGACGTATCTGTTGGGCTTGGCATTCGGTGGGGGTGTGTAGGGCCCGGCGTTCTGAGTAATTCGCTCGCGTGGACGAGGGATCGATCGATAGGGTTCCGGTCATGCGTGCAACCGTTCTGTCCGGTGCCGCTCTCGACACGAGAGTCGGTGTGAGCCTTGTGCTGCGCGCGCATTCACCGGAGCGATGCGCCGCTTTTTGCGGCAAACAAGCTCGGCTCGTGAATCGACCCATCGAATAGCGCCCTCTTGTGCAAGGGGGCAGGAAGGAACATCATGCCCCCGAACAAGGTGGGCTTGCGTTTGCTCAATTGGGCTTCACAGCTCGAGGACAAGACTCTCGAGCAGGCCCGTGAAACATCGTCGATGCCGTTCGTGCATCCGCACGTCGCGCTGATGCCCGACGCTCACAGCGGTATGGGAAGCGCAGTGGGAACGGTGATTCCTACGCTGGGCGCTGTCATTCCGGCCGCCGTCGGCGTCGACATAGGTTGCGGAATGATCGGCGTACGAACAGAATTCACACTCGACGACGTCGACGGCCGTAATCTGACTGACCTGCGACTCGCCATCGAGGCAAGCATCCCGCTGTCGCCGGGCAACTACAACGTCGGCGTCGACCGGTGGAATTTCACCGCTCCGAAGCTACTCGAACTCGAGGAGTTGGCGGCCACGGACGGTGTCGAGCTGAATCATTCACCGCAGTGGCGCGAGCAGCTCGGTTCGTTAGGCGGCGGCAACCATTACATCGAACTGTGCCTCGACGAAACCGATCGGGTATGGCTGTTTCTGCACAGTGGGTCGAGGGGCGTCGGCAACAAGATCGCCAAGAAGCACATCGCGATCGCACAGCGATTGTGCGCGCAGTGGTGGATTCCGTTGCCCAACACGGACCTGGCATACCTGCCCGAGAGCTCCCGTGAATTCGGGCAGTACCTCCGAGAATTGAAGTGGGCGCAGCGGTTCGCATACCTGAACAGGGCCGAGATGATGGACCGGTTCAGTGCGGTATTCGCCGAGTGGATGGGAACCGACGACCATCGCGAGGTCGAACGGATCAATTGCCATCACAACTACACGGTGAAGGAGAACCACTTTCAGAAGGACGTGTGGCTCACCCGAAAGGGCGCGGTCGACGCACACGAGGGTGTCAAGGCGATCATTCCCGGGTCGATGGGAACTCGTTCGTACGTGGTCGTCGGCAAGGGCTCGAAGGCGGGGTTGTGCTCGGCGCCTCACGGTGCCGGTCGACAGTTCTCTCGGACCGAGGCCAGGAAGCGGTTCACTCACGAGAACCTGCGGGAGCGGATGGTAGGGATCGAATTTCGCGACAGTGCAGACTTCATCGACGAGATTCCCGACGCCTACAAGCCGATCGATGTCGTGATGGAGGACGCCCGCGACCTGGTGAGCATCGAGCACGAACTGCGGCAGATCCTCAACGTCAAGGGGACCTAGATCGACCTCCCGTCGTGCATGGAAATTCGTAGTGGGTTACGAAGATCCGTGCACGACGGGATTGTCCGCGTTCGTCCCGTTGTGCATCGGTGTTCTCGTGTTGTTCACCCAACAACTTCGCTTGGTTAACGGATAGAGAGAGAGCGTCACCGTCACCATCGAGGAATGACGCTCAATCCCGCAGGCGAAACCGTCGCGACCGGAATCCCGGGCACGCTCGCCGAGAACATGACCATGGCCGAGCAGCACGATTGGCATCGGTCGTTCCTGCGGCGGCACCCCGTCAGCCGACGCAACTTCCTGGTGGGAGCCGCCGCGACGGCCGCCGCGGTAGGCGTCGGGAACTCAGTGTTCGCGCGAACCGCGTACGCGCAGGACGCCCCGCTGGCCGTGGCCGGACGGCACATGGGCTTCGGAAACGACCCGGCGACGCAACTGCGGTTCTCGGCACAGCTTTCGAGGAACCCAGGGCTCACCGGTGTCTTCCTCGATCACGGCCCCACGCCCGCACTCGGCGCTACGACGTCGGCCGAGGTGCGCAACCTGATCAGTCAGGTTCCGCAGACCGACGGCGGAATTCTGTCGGCGGAGCAGTACTACGTACATGTGCCGGTCGACAATCTGACGCCGAAGTTGCCGCACTACTACCGCTGGCGCACCGCCGACGGCTTCGTCAGTGACATTCGGAGTGCGTCCCCGGCCCTGCCGACCGGTCGCATCGCACCGTTCCGGTTCACGATGATGGGCGATCAGGGCGTAGACGAAACACCCTCGCAGCCGCCAGGTTTGGTTGCCGGCGACTACGACGACCAGTACTACAAGGCGGACAACGAGCCGTCGGTCAAGCATGCGCGCAACATCAATCGGCAGATCGAGGCCTCGCACCCGGACTTCCACATCCTCGCCGGCGACATCGCGTACGCGGACCCGTCGGGTGCCGGTCTGCCGCCGCAGTTCGCGAAGCACGGTCAGACCCCACCGAAGGGATTCGACAAATTCAACCCGTTCGTCTGGGACGGCTATTTCCAGGCGATCGAGGCCAGTGCATCGACCGCGCCGTGGTTGTTCGCCACCGGTAACCACGACATGGAAGCGCTGTACAGCCCCAACGGCTACGGCGGACATGCCGCGCGGCTCGATCAGCCGACCAACGGACCCAAGGGATGCCCGTCGGCGTACTCGTTCGTCTACGGCAACACTGCCGTTCTCTCGCTAGACGCGAACGACGTCAGCTACGAGATCAAGGCCAACACCGGTTACAGCGGTGGAGCCCAGAACACCTGGGTGGAACAGACATTGGCGAAGTACCGTGCAGATCCGAACATCGACTTCATCGTCTGCTTCTTCCACCACTGCGCGTATTCGACCACGTCGACGCACGCGAGCGACGGCGGCGTCCGCGACGCGTGGGTTGCGCTGTTCGACAAGTACCAGGTGGACGTAGTGCTTCAAGCCCACAATCACGTCTTCGAGCGCACCGATCCCATTCGTGGCAACCGTGCGACGCGGGTCGCCGGTGACAACGCCACGGTCAACGGAAAGACCGACGGCACCGTGTATTACACAGTCGGCGGTGGTGGTCGTCCACGCTATACGTTCCAGGACGGTGAGGGCGTGAGCTACCGCGGCAACGAGTTGCCCGACACGGCAGTTCCGAACAGTTACGTATGGGCGCCGGACGGCACCAAGTCGGCCGAGTCCATCACCTGGTCTCGGGTGCGATTCCTCAACTACTCGTTCGTCAGAGTCGATGTGGTGCCGGGTATTCCGGGCATCACCGCCAGCAGGATGACGATCGGTGCAATCGACGAATACGGTAACGAGTTCGACCGTCTGACGTTCGAGCGAGACATCCCTGTTGGTCCGGTGTTCGGTTCGTCCTAGTGCCGGCGGCAGTGGTGTGGCTGAGTGCCGTGGAGGGCACCTAACCGCACCACTGTGCGGAGCGCACTACAACCACTTCTGACGCTTGAACACCACGAACAGTGCAGTGGAGCAGATCACCATGGCGATCAGAGCCATCGGATAGCCGAGCTGCCACGTCAGTTCCGGCATGTCCTCGAAGTTCATACCGTAGATGGCGGCGATCAGCGAGGGCGCGAAAAGTATTGCGCCCCAGGATGAAATCCGTTTGACCTGTTCGTTCTGCTCCAGGCTGGCCACCGTCATGTTGCGCATCTCCTCGTTCTGCTGCTGCGCAACGATGGTCGAGTGCACGGTCAACGCATTCTGCAGGTTGGAGCGGAAGGACTCGATGCGGTCGGACACGCGGATCGCGTGATCGTGCACGTCGCGCAGGTATCGCTGCAGTTCCACGTCGACGTTGTACTTGTCCGAACCGCGCTTGAGTGATTCGATCATTTCGACGAGGGGCTTTGCGGCACGGTCGAATTCGGACACCTCACGGAGCAGTGAGTAGATGCGACGCGATACCGACGGGTCGCCGGTGAACAGCTGATCCTCGATCTCGTCGATGTCGTTCTGCAGTCCGGTCACCACCGGGACGTACTCGTCGACCACTTGATCGAGGATGCCGTAGAGAATTGCCTCGGGGCCGAGTTGGAGCAGTTCGGGAGATCCTTCGAGCCGCTTGCGCACCATTGCCAGATCGGGGGATTCGGCATGGCGAATGGTGACGACGAAATCGGGTCCGAGGAATATGTGCAATTCGCCGAATTCGACCTTTTCGGTCTCGTCGATGTATCGAGCGGGTCGGAGAACGACGAATAGTTGCTCGGCGTACCGTTCCAGTTTCGGTCGCTGATGGGCTGCAATGGCATCTTCCACGGCTAGGCGGTGCAGACCGAACTCGCCTGCTACAGCATTGATTTCGCTGATCTCGGGGCGGTACAGGCCGATCCAGGCCATGCCGTGCCGCTCGCGCATCAACTCGAACGTGATGTCGAGGCTCTCGGGATTGGCAGTGCGTTTGCCGTCGACGTAGACGGCATTGTCGATGATCGGCACCTATTCGTTCACCTCGGCTCGAGAAGGAAATGTGCCGGACGGCATCACGACCGAGACTATCTCCTGCGAAAATGGGGCGGTGTTTTTCGGCGCAGCCATCACCGCGGGTGCGACGCCGATCACGACGCCGCATCCCTCATCGGCCGCCGGTTGTCACGCTCAGGTGGCAGACCCCAACGGGGTGATCCGGGAATCTGCCACAACTCGAGGTGGCCGTGCGGCTGGTCTAGTCGCTTATGACGATCACTTTGATCTCCGCGTTCTCGCTGACCTTCACCCCGACCGGGAAGTTGAGGCCGATCACGCGGGCGTCGGGGCGGTCGTAATTGACGGTGACGTTGTCGAAGCCTGCGTCCTCCAGGGCCGCGATGGCCGCAGATTGGGACATTCCGATCACGTCTGGAATTCTTTCGCGATCCGGAGCAGCTTGAGCGACTGCGCCGCCACCGAGCGCGATGGCTCCCGTCAATGCAACAGTGGCGACGGCTTTCTTGAATTCGATACGCATGATGTTCTCCTCGGGTGAGCCGGAATCTTCGAACACGACGGTGCCCCTCAATTCTAGGTCCGACCTCGGGTTTTGCTGTGAGGTTTCTGTCAGCACCATGACATGCTGATCCGATGCTTCTCGACGTACTCGGATTGATCGGTATCGCGGCCTTTGCGGCGTCGGGGGCGTTGATCGGAGTGCATCGCCGGTTGGATCTGTTCGGGGTCTGCGTCGTCGGAATCACGACGGGCATCGGCGGCGGAATCATTCGCGATCTGCTGCTCGGCATCCACCCACCGACGTCACTGGACACGTGGCCGAACCTCACGGTCGGCTTGTTCGCCTCGCTGGTCGTGTTCGTTGCGCACCGACAGATGGGCAAGGTCCGGCGCGGTGTTCTGGTGCTCGACGCCTTCGGGATGGGACTGTTCGCATCGACCGGTGCGACGATCGCGTTGGCTGCCGGCGGTAGCGCGTTGGCGGGAGCTCTCATCGGCACCACGACGGCGGTGGCAGGCGGCGTGATCCGAGACGTGCTGGTCAACGAAGTTCCCCTGCTGCTGCATCGGGACCTGTATGCCCTGCCGGCCATGCTCGGTGCGACGGCCGTCGTGTTGGCCGATGCCGCGACCCTGCCGGAGAACGTGGGTCTGGTCGCGGGAACCCTGCTCGCGACGGGGTTGCGCCTGCTCGCGCTGTGGCGAAAGTGGAACCTCCCGCTGGCGAAGCACCTACCGACGCTCTAGGTCGCTATCCGCACCCCTCTCAGACATATCTCAGTCGACCAGGACAAACTGTACGAATGCGGATATTGGTGGTCGACGACGATCGGGCAGTGCGTGAGTCGCTGCGCAGGTCGCTGACATTCAACGGGTACACCGTGGACCTGGCGGTCGACGGGCTCGACGCGCTCGAGCAGGTCGCGGCGGCACGTCCCGACGCCCTGGTGCTCGACGTGATGATGCCTCGCCTCGACGGCCTGGAGGTGTGCCGTCGATTGCGCAGTGTCGGTGACGACCTGCCGATTCTGGTGTTGACGGCACGGGACTCGGTGTCCGAGCGTGTCGCCGGCCTCGACGCCGGTGCCGACGACTACCTGCCCAAGCCGTTCGCGCTCGAGGAGCTGCTGGCTCGCCTGCGCGCACTGCTTCGGCGTACCGCGATGGAAGCGGGCATCGACTCGGAGACCATGACGTTCGCGGACCTGTCGTTGGACCCGGTCACTCGTGAGGTCTCGCGCGCCGAACGCTCGATAAGCCTCACCCGGACCGAATTCTCGTTGCTCGAAATGCTGATGACCAATCCGCGTCGAGTCCTCACCAGAAGTCGCATCCTCGAGGAAGTCTGGGGTTACGACTTCCCGACGTCGGGCAACGCGCTCGAGGTGTACGTCGGGTACCTGCGGCGCAAGACCGAGGCGGAGGGGGAGTCGCGGCTGATCCACACCGTTCGCGGTGTCGGGTACGTCCTGCGCGAGACGCCCCCGTGATGGTCGCTTCGTTCGGGCGCAAGTCGGCCGACAATGTCGGCTCCTCGCCGACGGCGATGCGGCCACCGATGCCACTGACACGGTCGGTGTCGCTGCGGTGGCGAGTGACCTTGCTCGCGGCCTCCGTCGTCGCAATTGCGGTGGCGGTCATGGCCATTGCCGCGTACACGGTGGTATCCCGAGCACTGTACGGCGATGTGGACACTCAATTGCGTTCGCGTGCTTCGGCTCTGGCGGAGTCCAGTCTGGTGTCCTACGACCCGCGGTTCGTCGCTGGAGCAACGTTGTACAGCACCGATGTCAGTGTCGCGCTGATCTATCCGGACATGTCCAGCTACAACCCGCCCGGGCCCAAGGTGCCGATCGGCGATGCCGAACTCGCTGTGGTGAGCGGAGAGCAGGAATCGTCGCTACGCACACTCGACGATCAGCGGGTACTGGCACTACGCACCAAGGACGGCAGCACTCTCGTCGTCGCACAGAGACTACTGCCGACCGGAAAAGTACTCGACCGTCTGGCGTGGGTGCTGCTGATCGTCGGTGCCTGCGGCGTGGTGCTGGCGGCGGGAGCAGGTATGGCCGTGGGGCGCACCGGTTTACGTCCGATCGCCCGACTGACCGCGGCTGCCGAACGGGTGGCACGCACCGACGACCTGACGCCGATCCCGGTGACCGGCGACGACGAGTTGGCGCGTCTGACCGAGAGTTTCAACACGATGCTCCGGGCACTGGCCGAATCTCGCGGCAGGCAGAGCAGATTGGTCGCCGACGCGGGCCACGAACTTCGCACCCCGTTGACTTCGCTGCGGACCAACATGGAGTTGCTCATCGCGGCGGGACGCCCAGGAGCGCCGTCCATCCCGGACGAGGACATGGCCGAGTTGCGGACCGACGTGGTGGCGCAGATTCAGGAATTGTCCACCTTGGTCGGTGATTTGGTCGATCTGGCGCGAGAGGACGCGCCGGAGACGGTGTTCGAGCGAGTCGATCTAGCCGATGCCGTCGAACGCAGTCTCGAACGAGCACGCCGCCGTCGCAACGAGATCGACTTCGAAGCGACGTTGATGCCGTGGTTCGTCTACGGCGATCAAGCAGGACTCTCGAGAGCCGTGCTGAATGTGCTCGACAACGCGGCCAAATGGAGTCCCAGCGGTGGTGAGGTGCGAATCGCGATGCGGCAGATCGGCGATGGCCTGCTGGAATTGACGGTCGACGACGCGGGCCCCGGTATCCCCGAGGAAGATCGCGAGCTGGTGTTCGAGCGCTTCTATCGCTCGACGGCGTCGCGTTCGATGCCCGGATCCGGTCTGGGACTTGCCATCGTGCGGCAAGTGGTCGTCAAGCACGGCGGCACCATCGGAGTGGAGGTGTCCGAGCGGGGCGGCGCGCTGATACGAATCGTGTTGCCCGGCGAGGGTGCTCCTGATCCCACCACACTCTCGGCAAACTGATAGCCGGATCTCAGCGCGCTCTCAGTCCCGCCCTGCACAGTGAGTAGCAAGAAGGCGGGCGGACCTCGGATACCGAGGTCTCTACTGAAGGAAGCAGCAACGATGAGCGACGACCGTAACGAATCCGAACAGAGCGGACAGGGTGCCGGTGGCGAGCAGCATCCGGCGGACCGGGCTTCGCGCGGCGACGAGCAGAACTACTCGGCCCAGCAGCATCCGACTCAGCAGCATCCGACTCAGCAGTTCCCGCCGCAGCAGGGTTACCCCCAGCAGTACGCCGGCTACGGACAGGGGGCCTACCAGCCCGGCTACGGCCCGTACGGTCAGCAGGGCGATCCGCAGCACACCCAGGCTCATCACGCACAGCCCCAGCACGTTGCGCCGCAGTCCGATTCGGCACCGACTGCGGTGAAGTCCCGCCCGGGTAGGTCGGTACTGGTGGCCGGAGCCATCGCGCTCGTTCTGGTCGGTGGCGGAATCGGCGGTGCGGTCGGTGCGATCGCCACAAACAATGCCAACGGCAATGGCGGGGGAGTGACCAACTCACTGAACTCCACGGTCACTGCAGCTCAGCCTGCCGCCAATTTCCCCGACGGCTCGATCCAGGCAGTAGCGAACAAGGTTCTGCCGAGCGTCGTGCAGATTCAGGTGAAGGGCTCCCAGGAAGAGGGTGAGGGCTCTGGCGTCATTCTCAGCAGCGACGGCCTGATCCTGACCAACAATCACGTCGCGACGGGTGCGGGTGCCAACGGCAAGCTCACCGTCGCGTTCTCGGACGGATCGGTGGCCGACGCGACGATCGTCGGTGCCGACTCGGTCTCGGACATGGCCGTCATCAAGGCCGAGGGCAAGTCGAACCTGACGCCGATCGAACTCGGATCGTCCTCGAACCTCGAAGTGGGCCAGCAGGTCATCGCGATCGGCTCCCCTCTGGGCCTGGCCGGCACGGTCACTACGGGCATCGTCTCCTCGCTGAACCGGCCCGTGTCGACGTCCGGCGAGTCCGGCAATCAGAACTCGGTGATCGACGCCATCCAGACCGACGCTGCGATCAACCCGGGTAACTCCGGGGGCGCACTCGTCAACACCGACGGACAGCTGATCGGCATCAACACTGCGATAGCCACGCTCGGCGGAAGTCAGGGGTCCGCGCAGAGCGGCTCCATCGGGCTCGGGTTCGCCATCCCGGTGGATCAGGCCAAGCGCATCGCCGACGAATTGACCACGACGGGCAAGGCGACCCAGGCCATGATCGGCGTTCAGGTGCCGTCGCAGGACGACGCCAACGGAGCAACCGTCGTCGAGGTCACCGAGGGAGGACCGGCAGCAGCTGCGGGCATACCGAAGGGTGCGGTGATCACCAAGGTCGACGATCGCATCGTCGCCAGCGGTGACGCGTTGATCGCAGCGGTGCGGTCACACGCACCGGGCGATTCGGTCACCATCACCTACACCGACGGCGGCAGCGAGAAGACCGCGACCGTGACGCTCGGCACCGCCGAGCCCGCAGCGGCGCAGCCACAGACTCAGCAGCAGGAACAGCAATTGCCGTTCCAGGTCCCGTCGTTCCCCGGTGGTCGCTGATGTTCGGAGAAGCGGGCAGACAGAGCACGGTTGCAACGATTTACGCACAGCGTGAGCCGGGTGGAGGCCTTACTACTACGGTGAGCGGTATGGAACTCGACGCACCACTGGCAGGGCGCGCGTTGGTCGTCATCGTTGACGACCGAACAGCGCACAGCACCGAGAAGGATTCGAAGGGCCCACTCGTCACGGAGCTGCTGACCGAGGCAGGCTTTCTGGTCGACGGTGTCGTCGCAGTGACGGCGGACGAAGTGGACGTGCGCAACGCACTCAACACCGCGGTGATCGGCGGCGTCGATCTGGTGGTCTCCATCGGTGGCACGGGCGTCTCACCGCGCGATGTCACTCCGGACGTCACCGCGGAGGTCCTCGACCGTGAGATTCCGGGCATCAGTGAGGCACTGCGATCGTCGGGGCTGGCAGCAGGTTCGTTGGACGCAGGTCTGTCCCGCGGGCTGGTCGGTGTGTCCGGAAGCACCCTGGTGGTGAATCTGGCCTCGTCGCGGGCTGCGATTCGAGACGGAATGGCGACGCTGACGCCACTGGCGAGTCAGGTCATCGCCGAGCTGTCTGGATTGGACGCATAGCGATACCCATGAGCGACGAGCCGAACGACGATCGATCGGCCGAAGACGACGCGAGCCGGGCCCGAGCAGAACGGGCCCGGCTCGCTCGCATCTTCGGTGAGGTGCTGCCGGAGACGACCGGAGACGAACGGGGTGAGGGTTCGGGTGTCGAGAACGGCGGGTCGGCGTCGGACGAATGGTTGAAGCAACAGCGACCACCCCATTACTTCTGATGTGATCCACGACACATTTATTTGGCCTGAATGACAGGTCTGTTAGTTACTCGTTTACCTGCCGTTAGCGACGCGCGACCGGGGTACGGGTGGTTGGGGGACCGCACTGCTTCCGCTCAGTGTGGCGTGAGAAGTGACGATTCGCCCGTAACGGGCGGGCCGGTCCGAGCGTCTTCCCACATCAGAGCGGTTTTGCGGATTTGCGCAATGTGTAACGGTTTGGTCACGTAACCGGATAGTGTGACGCGCATTACCACCTAATGGGGTGTGAAAGTTGTTCACGCCGTTGAAACACATCACGCCGAGGCAACGATGTGGTCCCGATCGTAGGGATTGTCACGATCGGGCAACTCCTCTAATGTTCCCCTCAGCTTCCAGAGGCCAGAGCGTGGGACCAACCGGTTCCGCGCTCTTGACCTCGGAACAGTGTGATCAAGGATGTGGCCTTCGCGGCTACATCCGGCTCGGGCTCGCACACATCGTTGAGTGCGATCTAGTTCGAGGGTGAAAGCCACAAGCTTCCCCGTGCGACACCGCGCTGGGACTGAACATGATGAGGAATAAATGACGGAGATCCAGAAGTCGCGGCGCAGCCGGGGACTCAAGTCCATGAGCGTTGCAGTTGCTGCCAGCGCTTCGGTAGTCGGCCTGGTGCTCGGTACCGGAACGGCTTCCGCCGCAGTCGACAGCTCCAACTCGATCGTCGACGCCGACGGCAACACCGTGACGGTGACGCTGTCCGACACCTTCATCAACGGTGTTGCTCCGCTCGACGGCAGCCCGCTCACCCGTGAGTGGTTCGCCAACGGCCGGGCTTCCTACGACGTCCAGGGCCCCTCGGCCGACGACTTCGAAGGCACCCTCAAGATCGGTTACCAGATCGGCTACCCGCTGAGCCTCAACGGTGGAGTCACCGTCGAGTGGTCTTCGCCTTCGGCCGAGTTCAACCTCGGTTCGGGCAACGAGTCCTCCGTCACCGGCACGTTCCCGCTGGACGGCACTGCTCCGAGCGTCGGACCGCTCACCGGCACCGGCACCTCCACCAGCGGCCTCGACGTCGGCGTTCAGCTGATCCCGCAGGCCACCGGCACGATCGCACTGACCAACGGCCCCGGCGTCGTCCAGTCCGAGAGCGCATACGCAGTGCTCAACGAAGAGGCCGACATCACCTCTTCCGAGGGTGACGCAGCAGGCACCAGCGGATCCATCCAGGTCGCGAACCTGCACGGCACCGCTACCGGCATCCTGGGCAACGTCACGATCCGTCCGTACGTTTCGCTGACCAGCGCAACGGGCGACACGGCCATCACCTACGGCGTCCCGGTTCGCCTCAACTGATTTCCGAATCGGTTGTAGCTCGGTGACGTAACGTCACCTGCTGAAATTCGAGACAAGTTCAGGCCCGTACGGATAACTCCGTACGGGCCTGAACTATGTTCTGCACAGAAGTAGTTCGACGTACACAGAGAGGCACTGAACCGAAGATGCACTCGAAAGCCCGTTTCACGGTCGTCGCCGCGGGAGCGCTCGTTGCTCTCGGCCTCGCCGCCGGTTGTAGCAGCGACGAGTCCGCGGCCTCCGGCGAGAACACGGATGTCTGCAATACCTTTGCCGCCGACCACAACGCGTTCGTCGGACTGGCGGCAGCAGGACCCGGATCGGCCGAGAACATCGACAAGTGGACCGCCGACAAGCAGGCAGCTGTCGACAAGCTGAAGGCGCTGCCCGGCACCGCCTCCGGTGATGTCGCCAGTTCGTTGACGACATTCGTCGATGCGTTGCCCGCGGATACGCTGGAGCTCTCGACCACCGACAGTGAGTCCGGCAAGGCCTTCGTCGACAACGGGGCGGCAGTTGCCTCGGCGTGCGAGGCAGACGGCACGACGATCACGCTCGACGCGCTTCCGCTCTCGACGTTCACCAACTGAGTGGGGCCGGCCGTGTCTCGGCTCTCCCCCCTGAACGAATGAATGCGCCATTCACGCTGTCAGACAGCGTGAATGGCGCATTCATTCGATAGGGGACCCGACTGGCTCGGGTGCGCGAATCAGTCCTTGGAGTGCTTGCCGAGATCCGGTGCCGCGTCGATTGCCTCGCCGCTACCGCCGGTGGTGTCGGCTGAAGTCGAAAGCTTCTGTCCCGCTTCGGTTCCCCCCGCGAGGATGTCGCGAATCTGAACCAGCACGTCGACGTCGCTCAGTTCCTTCTCCGGCTGACTGACGAAGCGCTTCTTGGCCGTGTTCACCGGGAGAATCAGTACGAAGTAGACCACTGCCGCGATGATGACGAAATTGATGACCGCGGTGATGACTGCGCCGACGTTGACGAACGATTCCGGCGACGACGTGATCTGAAACCCGAAGCCGTATTCGTTGCTGCCACCGAGCGCTGCGACAAGGGGGTTGATGACGTTCGTCGTGAATGCGGTGACGATGGCGGTGAAAGCCGCGCCGACGACGACCGCGACTGCGAGATCCACGACATTGCCGCGGAGTAGAAAGTCCTTGAAGCCCTTCAGCATGAGCCCTTCTCCCAACGTTCGGTTTGTTCTGTCTCGACAGACGTTAGTGCAGGGTGACGGTGATTGCGCTGACCAACGAGGCGGCCGCAACCGTTGTTGCATCGTTCGTCGGTAGAGCCAGTAGTACGACGCGGTCTCGCTGCCTGCTGCCACCGGCGTCGGCGGAGACGAGCACGACCATCGCTCCCGACGCGAGAACCCGGGCCGCGGGGACTGCATCGGGGTTCTCCTGAGACTCGACCGTCAACACGTCGACGCGGTCGCCTTCCCGCAGCAGGTCGGTCACCGCGGCATCGGCCAGATGCACCGGTACGACGCGTGCCTCGGTCCCCAGGGCCGTCGTGGCGGTCCGAGATCCGAGTAGGCGTACGTCGGTGAGCAATTCACCCGACCGGACCGGTCCGGTGAGTGTTCGACCGTTCACGGCCTCGGACTCGACGAGTGCGCCCTCGGGGACGTTCGCCCGGTCCCACTCGGCCGCCGCCACATCGGCGGAGGTGAGTACGGTGCCGGGTGTCAGGTCGCGTCCGGCCGTGATCACTCGTACTCGGTCGTCACCGGCGGTGTCGTCGACGAACAGAACGGCGGCAACGGCGACCAGAACTCCCGCTGCGATCCGTCTGAATTTCGTGGATCCGACCCACGCCGGACGCACGGTGATGCGATCGAGCAGCGTCGAGTCGAGTCGATTCTTGCCGGCAGCCATGGCCGAAACGCTATCGGTGGCCGTTCCGGTACAGGCACCGAAAAGGCCGGGCTGTGGATAACGGCCCGGCCTGTGGATGAAGCGGAAAGCTACTGGCTGGCAGCAGCTTTCGTGGTGGACGAGGAAGACGAAGAGTTCGACGACGACGAATCGGAAGATTTCTTCTCCGCGGGCTTGGACTCGGACTTCGAGTCCGACTTCGCAGCGGCCGCATCGGACTTCTTCTCGCCCGCGCCCTCGCTGGAGGTGCCCCCGCCGCCGCGGCTGTCGGTGCGGTAGAAGCCGCTGCCCTTGAAGACGATGCCGACGGAGTTGAACAGCTTGCGGAGCTTGCCCGAGCACGCGGGGCACACCGTCAGTGTGTCGTCGGTGAAGGACTGAACGATGTCGAAGCGGTTGTCGCACTCGGTGCATGCGTATGAGTAAGTGGGCATCGTGTTTCCTCCGCGCTGGTCACCGAGGAAATTCGCCACTCTGCTGGCCGAGGCCGAACACCGCCGGTGTCTTGTCTGTTCGTCGAAACTGTCGAAACTGGGGAGAGCATTAGCACTCTACAGTCAGGAGTGCCAACGAATCGAATCGTAGCGTTATTCCGTACCCAAGCGTAGGAGTCCGCTGCCGGGGGTCAACACGTGCGTCACCGGTCTGTCGTGCGGCTCGGCGGGTAGGCGATCGACCACTTCGCTCTCGCGCACCACCGCGACCAGCATTGCGTCGGGTCTGCACAGGTCGAGGGTGCGGTCGTAGAAGCCCGCGCCTCGGCCCAACCTGGTTCCGCGCCGGTCCACGGCCAGCGCGGGGATCAACACCAGTGAGCAACCCGACACCGCGTCGGGATCGAGCGTCGGCCCCGACGGTTCCAACAGCCCGAACGGGGCCGTCACCAACGACTCACGTCCGGCGTACCGAGCCCAGCGCAACGGACCCGGCTCGTGCGCACTCGGAAGCAGAACGGTCGACCCGGCCGCGGCCATCGCGTCGAGCATCTCGACCGAACCGGGCTCCCGGCCGACGGGAACGTATGCGGCGACCACCGAGTGTTCGGCCGCCAATTCGCCCAGGACGTGACAGAGTGCAGAGGACTCCATTGCGCGTTGCGCACCGTCGAGCAGTCGGCGTTCGGCGAGAACATACTTTCGCCATCGATCCTTGGACGTGTTCTCCGTGAAATCGGGAACGGTCACAACGATTCGTCCTCCCTTCCTGTGCTGTCGTTCAACGATATGCACTCGGGGGTAAAACGCGGCACACGGCAAGCAGATCACCAGAAACCATGGATAGGGTGAGCACCATGACAGAAGCCGTTACAGCGACGACCGCCGCCACGCCCGTGCATTTCCGCACGGCCATCGTTCCCGCAGCGGGCATGGGTACCCGGTTCCTGCCGGCCACGAAAACCGTTCCGAAAGAACTGCTTCCGGTGGTCGACACTCCCGGTATCGAGCTCGTCGCAGGCGAAGCAGCAGATTCCGGCGCGCAGCGACTCGTGATCGTCACGTCCCCCGGCAAGGACGGCGTCGTCGCCCACTTCGTCGAGGACCTCGTCCTCGAGAACAAGCTCGAGGCCAGCGGCAAGCTCGAGATGCTCGAGAAGGTTCGAGTTGCCCCCGGTCTGCTCGACGTCCAATCGGTCATTCAGCACGAGCCGCTCGGACTCGGACATGCCGTCGCCTGTGCCGAAGAAGTCCTCGACGACGACGAGGATTCCGTTGCCGTTCTGCTTCCCGACGATCTCGTGATGCCCCGCGGTGTGCTCGACGTCATGGCCCGCGTGCGCGCCAAGCGCGGAGGCTCGGTGCTGTGCGCCATCGAGGTCCCCGACGACAAGGTCTCCTCCTACGGCGTCTTCTCTGTCGAGATCGTGCCCGACGCGGTCAACCCGAACGTCCTCAAGGTCACCGGTATGGTCGAGAAGCCCAAGCGGGAGGACGCCCCGTCCAACCTCGCTGCCGCGGGCCGCTATCTGCTCGACCGCGCGATCTTCGACGCCCTGCGCCGGATAAAGCCCGGTGCAGGCGGCGAGCTGCAGCTGACCGACGCCATTGCGCTGCTCATCGAAGAAGGCCATCCCGTGCACGTGGTGGTGCACCGTGGATCGAGACACGACCTCGGAAATCCCGGGGGATACCTGCGCGCTGCGGTTGACTTTGCTCTACAACGTGACGACTACGGTCCGGCGCTGCGCGAATGGCTGAACGAACGCTTGAGCGACAGCTGGGCACCGGAACTGACCACGTACGAATAGCATCGCGGGTCGATGCCATAGAGGAAGGGCCAGATGCGCTCGGTCGAAGATCAGCAGACCAGGGTGACCGCCGCGGCGGTGGCTCCACGGCCTGTCCGGGTCGCCATCTCGGAAGCACAGGGCCTGCTGTGTGCAGAAGAAGTGGTCACCGAGCGTCCCCTTCCCGGTTTCGACCAGGCAGCGATCGACGGCTACGCGGTACGGAGCGTCGATGTGGCGGCCGCGGGCACCGACCTGCGCAACGAGGACGACGAACGCATCGATCTGACGCTTCCCGTCGTCGGCGAGGTGTCCGCCGGATCGCGTCAACCCATCCGGTTGCAACCGCGTCAGGCGGTACGAGTCGACACCGGCGCGCCGCTGCCCACACTGGCCGACGCCGTGTTGCCCCTGGATCGAACCGACAGCGGTCGTGCCCGCGTCAAGGTGTTCCGTCCGGTGCGGTCGGGTGACTACGTCCGCAAGATCGGCGACGACGTGCAGCCCGGTGACGTCGCGGTTCGCGCAGGCACGATCATCGGCGCGGCTCAGGTGGGGCTGCTCGCCGCCGTCGGGCGCGACAAGGTGCTGGTGCATCCTCGGCCGCGACTGTCGGTGATCTCCGTCGGTGGGGAACTGGTCGACACCGATCGGACCCCAGGGCCCGGTCAGGTGTACGACGTCAACTCCTACGCGCTCGCCGCCGCAGCGCGCGACGCTGGAGCCGACGTCAACCGGGTCGGGATCGTCAGCACCGATCCCAAGCGACTACGCGAGGTGGTCGAGGGCCAGCTCATTCGATCCGAGATCGTCGTCATCGCCGGAGCGGTGGGCGGCGGCGCATCGGACGGTGTGCGCGAGGCGCTCGGCGAACTCGGCGACATGGAGGTGGAACGAGTTGCCATGCACCCCGGGTCCGTCCAGGGCTTCGGTCAACTCGGACGCGACGAAGTACCCACCTTCCTGTTGCCTGCCAACCCCGTCAGCGCGTTGGTGGTGTTCGAGGTTATGGTGCGTCCGCTGATTCGGATCGCTCTGGGCCGACGGCAGCCGATGCGACGGACCGTGACCGCTCGAACCGTCGCGCCGATCACCTCGATCGAGGACCGTAAAGGATTTCTGCGCGGCCAGCTCATGCGCGACGAGGGAACCGGTGAATACCTGGTGCAGGCGCTCGGCGGCGCACCAGGATCGTCCTCGCACCTACTCGCGACACTTGCCGAGGCGAATTGCCTGGTCGTCATCGATCCCGAGGTCACCGAAATCCGCACCGGCGAAGAAGTGAAGGTCTCGTTCCTCGCTCAGAGAGGCTGACGCCATGTGAGCGGTAGTTCGTAGTGGGCTACGAGTTTCCGCTCACCTGCGCGTAGCGCATAACATCGACGGATGCCGCGAACGTGGTCGAGCCACCCAGGTTGGCCGGCGAAATTGGGTCCAGTGAGAGTCGCCGCCGGAACCGTCACCGTGCGGCCGGTACGGATGCGCGACGCGGCCGCGTGGAGCCGGATTCGCACGGAGGATCGCGCCCACCTCGAACCCTGGGAGCCCAGCGGAGAGGGTAGCTGGAATTCGCGGCATCACATCTCCTCGTGGCCGACGCTGTGCTCGGGCCTGAAGTCCGAGGCGCGCAAGGGGCACATGCTGCCGATGGTGATCGAAGTCGACGGTGAATTCTGTGGCCAGATCACCACCGGAAACATCGTGCGGGGAGCACTTCGATCGGCCTGGATCGGGTACTGGGTGTCCAAGGAGGTCAATGGCAAGGGTGTGGCCACCGCGGCCTTGGCGCTCGGGCTCGACCACTGCTTCGGTCCGGTCGGACTGCATCGCGTCGAAGCGACGGTGCGACCGGAGAACCTGGCCAGTCAGGCAGTGCTGCGCAACGTCGGCTTTCGTGAAGAGGGGCTGCTCTACAAGTACCTCGATGTCGACGGCGAATGGCGCGATCACAAGCTCGTCGCGATCACCTCGGGTGAGGTGCAGGGAACCGTCGTCGAGCGGTTGGTTCGCGCGGGCCGGGCTGCGTGGGCGTGATCTTCGCGGCCGCGGCGCGAGTACTCGTGTTGTCAAAGTGACAGGAGTGTAATTCGGGTCGGCGCGTCTGCGTCGTTCTCGTTCTTCCTCCGCATAGCCTGAGGACGTCTTTCACTGTCGCCGTCGTCCAAGGGGAGGAGAACAACGCCGATGCCGAACTCGATCATCTGGATCGGTCTCGTAGCCGTCTGGCTCTTCGTTCTTCTGCCCATGCTCATGACCAAGCGTCCGCAGATCATGCAGACCACGGACGCTGCCCTCGCCACCCGCGTGCTGCATCGGGGTGGCACCAAGCGAAAGCAGCGCGGCCCCGCGACCGGGCATCGCAGCGATCCCGACTGGCGACCGGAAGACGACCTGCGAGTCTCCGCGCCGGCCCGAGAGATCTTCGGTGCCGCGATCGCGACCGTTCGTCCAGACTCACCCGATCTACCCGGTACCGCGGAGGACCCGATGGACACTCACGCTGCAGACAGCGACCTCGACAGCGAGGCACCGGACACGGAAACACCGCGCGGAGGTTCGCCCGCGCACGAACCCGGTGTCGTCGACGACGATTTCGTCCCTCGCCGACGCGGACGCGGTGGTTTCGATCCCGAGGCCGATGCGATCGCCCGGGCCGCGCGGTACGCATTCCGACAGCGAGCCGTCCTCGGCCTGGTCTTCGCGGCGATCACCACCGCAGCCCTGGCCTTCATCATCTCCCCGGCGGTCTGGTGGCTGTGTGGACTGTCCGTCGCTGTCCTCGTCGGTTACCTGTACTACCTGCGTCGTCAGGTGCAGATCGAGGAAGAGGTGCGCAGGCGTCGGCTCACTCGGATGGGCCGATCACGTCTCGGCGTGGAATCGGAAACCGACGAAGAGTTGGAGCTCGTCCCGCAGCGACTGCGTCGCCCCGGCGCGGTGGTGCTCGAGATCGACGACGAGGATCCCGAATTCGAGCACCTCGACCACTACGAGGAGCCGTTCCAGGCCCGTCGTGACGACGACCGGGACCTGCGCAGAGCCCAGGGCGCGTAACCGACACCCGAAGCGGCTTTGCTAGAGTTACCCAGCCGGTCGACATGACGGCAAAGGGGCTGTGGCGCAGTTGGTAGCGCGTCTCGTTCGCATCGAGAAGGTCAGGGGTTCGATTCCCCTCAGCTCCACCGACACGAAGAACCGTCACTCACGCGAGTGGCGGTTTTTTCGTGGTCCCGGCAACTGCGGAGGCACGTGTTACCGCGAAGTGAATTCGAGATGGATTCATATCGAACGAATTGGGTGATCGGTTCGGGATTCGACTTCAGAAGGCGTGTTTCGCAAACTGCAGTTGCACAATTGCCCGCATAAAACCGTCGATTCGATTGTTTGTAGCGAATCGACCCGACCGAAAGAATCTTTCGAGCCGCTGAACTGCGGATATGCAATTCGGGCGGCTTTAGGAAATTCCTGGAACATGTCGTAGGTTCGAATTCGTAGCTGAGCTGTATTCAATGTCCGAATTTGTCAGGGGATCGCGATGAACACTCTCAGTGTGGTAATTCCGGTGCTCGACGAGGTCGATCATCTGGGTGAATGTCTGACGCTGCTGCTCGATCAGGGCGACGACATCGATCGCATCGTCGTGGTGGACAACGGGTCGACCGACGGCACACTTCGGTTGGTGAACGACATCCGCGCGGTCACGAACAAGGTCATGTTGGTCCACGAGCCCAACCGCGGCGTGGTCCACGCTCGCAACACCGGATTCGACCTGGTGGACTCGTCGATCATCGGTCGAATCGACGCCGATACCCGTGTTCGGCCCGGGTGGGCGCGCTCGATCGTCGACTTCTTCGACGAGCATGCCTCCGTCGCCGCCACCGGTGGACGGACGTTCCTCTACGAATCACCCTGGGCTCGGCCCCTGGCGTGGATGCATTCGCGCGCCGAACGACGTGAGCCGGCGGTGCGCGCCGCCCTGGCGGTATCGGGCAACAACTTCGCGATTCGCGCATCAGCCTGGCGCACGGTTCGCGATGCGGTCAGTGAGCGAACCTGTGTCCACGAAGACATCGATCTGTGCCTGTGCCTGGCTGCCGAGCGCTTGCCTGTTGCCCAGAACGGGTCGATGAAGGCCGCAGTGTCCGGTAGGCGCGCAACGACATCGCCGGTGAAATACGTCCACTATGCGTTGGCGGGCTACCGCTCCTACCAGGAGCACGGTCTGGCGTCGCGCAAGCTCGGACGCATCGTGGCGATGGATTGGCTGATGCACACACTGCGGTGGCCGATCTCGCGACTGTTCGCCGCAGTACCGTGCCGGGCATTGCCGGTCGACGATCGTGCCGAGTCCGACGAACGGATGCGAGCCGCCGCGTGACGGCCGGTTCGCGTATCCGCGACTGGATGCGCAACCCATCGGACGTCCGCTGGGCCCTCGCTCAGATGCGTCAGGCGACTGTCGTCTCGCTGGCGAATGCGCCCTTCCTGCCTGCTGTGCTGCGCGCATCCGCCCTGCGTCCTGCGGGTCTGCGGACAACCGGTCCGTGCCTGATGTACGGCGGTTCCATGATTCAAGGACTGGCGTCGGTTCGATTGGGCACCGGCGTGTTCGTGAACTTCGGCTGCTACTTCGACACCGTTGCCGACATCGTGATCGGTGATCACGTCTTCATCGCGGATCACGTTCGCATTCTCACCAGTACTCACGAGACCGGGCCGTCGCATCATCGCGCAGGTGCATTGCGGGGAGAGTCGGTGGTGATCGGACCGGGAGCGTGGATCGGATCGGGCGTGGTCGTGATGCCGGGCGTGCACGTCGGGGCCGGCTGCATCATCGGGGCGAACTCGCTGGTGACGGCAGATTGCGAACCGGACGGGGTGTACGTCGGGTCTCCGGCGCGCCGTCGCCGAGAGTTGAACGACCTTCCCGCAGCGCAGCAGTGGATCGGGGAGAAGGCCGATTTTCGTGATCGGGAAGCAATGCACAGATTGGTAATTCCTCCGAATTCCGAATTCTGATTCATAAAGTCCGAATAATTCGACGGGTTCTTTTCTTGAAGTAATGATGTAGCATCGTCAACGTCAGCGGCTCGAATTCAAATGCGTTCAGCGCCAATGGGTATCGAGCTACACGATTGCCAAAAATATGTCAGGGGTTGGCGTTGTGAATACTCTTTCCATTGTTGTGCCTGCGTTCGACGAGTCGGCTCACATGCGCGAATGCCTGGATGCATTGCTCGTTCAACGCGAACGCATTCACGAAATCATTGTCGTCGACAACAATTCGACCGACGACACCGCGGCCATCGTCGCGGAATACGCGCGGCGATTTCCGCAGGTGGTGCTGCTGCGGGAGTCCGAGCGCGGCGTCGTGCACGCACGCAACACCGGTTTCGATCACGCCCACGGATCGGTCATCGGCCGCATCGACGCCGATACCCGTGTCCAGGCCGGCTGGGTCGACGCGGTACTGGATTTCTTCGATCGCCGACTCGACTATGTCGCAGTCACCGGCCCGATCTACCTCTACGACTCTCCGTGGGCGCGCCCGTACCGGGCATTCGTCAACCGTTCCGTGCGGAACAGGCCTGCTGAGCAGTGGGTTTCTGCCGCATCGGGCAACAACTTCGCTATCCGCAGATCCGCGTGGGAAGCCGTTCGCGACAGTACGAGCCTGCGAACCGACCTGCACGAGGACATCGATCTGTCGCTGTGTCTGAACAAGGTCGGTCTGCGGATCGCGCAGATCGAGCCGATGCGCGTCGAGGTGTCCGGCCGTCGGTTACTGACGCCGCCGCTCGAGTATCGGCATTACGTCCGGAGTTCGTATCGCACGTGGGCCCATCACGGTCTGGCCAGTGGCTGGTTGCGCAGATTACTGATTTCGGACCTGGTTCTGCACACGGTGCACTGGCCCCTGACGCGAATTCTGTCGTCGTGCGAATCTCGGATTCTCCCGGTCTCGCATTCCGGAGCGAGCAACACGCCTGTGCGTGATCTGTCGGATATTCACGGCGAGAGTTACGTTGCCGCAGCGCACGGAAAGTAGATACTTCGGCGCTGTGTTCGTCCTCCTTCTTGCGTGAGGAATGCGGGCAGGGTCGCCGAAGCAGGTCCTTCGAGTACGGACGGTCCGTGCCGGATTCGTGTCGGCGATCGACCGGAGCCGGCGCGGCCCGCAGAACCGGGGGATCGAGCACGCACGGGTGGGCCGCAGTGACCGATGCGATGCAGGGGGTCCTGAGCTTCGAGGCAGAAACTGTCGGCAGCTGTTGCGGCGATCGAGACGGGTGCGAAGTTCGGTTGATCGTTCGACGATCCACCTACCAGTCGCGCCGGTAGATTGACGGGCGATATTGTGATCGGGCCGGTTCCGAACACAGGATCTGCCCCTGCAACTTCTCTACGGAGTGTGAATGTCGTTCGAGATCGTCGACCTTGACGAAACGTGGGTCGCTGGTCTTCCAGTTCGCAGCCCCAAACGGGCGCTCGGTCGCCTCAACGACCCGGCGCTCGATCAAGCATGGTCCGCTGTTCTCAATCAGGAGACCTCCGGTCCGCTCGCTTCCATTTATACGGACTACGCCCCCGGTATCGGTTCGTACAATACGCAGGTAGTCGGTTATCTGTGTTCTTCACTCGGTCAGGTCGAGCGTGGACATCTGGTTGCGAAAGTGCCCGCGGCCAAATACGCGCGTTTTTCTGCGGTGGGGTATTTCCCCGAGGTTCTCACTCGATTGTGGACTCAGATCGATCATGCCGAAGAGCAGGGCGAGATCGTGCGATCGTTCACCGGCGACTACGAGTGCTATCCGCACGCGTACAAGATCGATCTCTATCTGGCGATCACTGCGCCCGGCGGTTCGTGATGACCTTCCGTGTCACGGCACGCAGCGCGGAGCTGTTCAGTGGGTTGGTGGCACCGCGGGTGGAGCCCGGCGCGGAATCGAGCGGTAGCGAGTGGATGCGATTCCTGCGAGATCGTGTGCGCGAGAAGCACATCGACGCAACCCAGGTGAGCACGGTGTACGTTCCGGATCCGCACGGCACGGTCAATGCGGTGGTCGCGGTCTCGGTGGACTCGCCGAGTGATGTGGCTGTGGGCGATGTGTTCGTTTCGATACCGACCGGTGTGTTCGCAGTATTCACGCCCAGTGGCGCACTGGCGGATCCGATCGAGGACGTATGGGCTCAGGTCGACGAGTGCGTTTTGTCCGGATCGATATTTCGCGCCTACAAAGAGGAAGTCGAAGTCGTTACAAATGCCGGAGAGGTGGAACTTTTCATTTCAATCGTTTTGTAAACGAGCCGTTTTTCATGTAATTGTCACTTTCGAATCACAAAGTCGCCACCGGACCGGTTACTATTGTCCAGCGCTGGCAGCTCGATATGGCGAAGTGAATTCCACGTTCACCTCGATCGGCCGACGGGCAGGCAGCGCGCACAGAGCGTCGATGTCATGGCAAGGTCGACAGAGCAGGGGTGTTCCAACATGGTGAGACAACTCAGAGCAGAAGCCACACGAGCGGCCGCACTGCGCGCTGCAGCAGACCTCTTTCTCGAGGTGGGGCACGCGAATGCCACGCTGAGTCAGGTGTCGGCGCAGTCGGGCGTGACCAAGGGCGCGCTGTATTTCCACTTCGCATCGAAGGAGGAACTGGCCCGCGCGATCGTCGACGAGGGTCATGAGCGCGTGTCCACGGCGTGCGCGGGCATGGTCGACAGCCGCAGTCCGGCTCTCGAGTCGGTCATCGGAATCTCGTACTCGGTACTCGAGCTGGCCGCCTCGGACCCTCTGGTGCGCGTCATGTACCGGTTGCAGATGGAGATCGACGGATCCGACACCGCCCGCGGCAGCGTGTTCGGTACCTGGGGAAACATCTTCGAGCATCTCTTCGAGCGAGCCATCGAGCACGGTGATGTCGCCGACCATCTGGATGCGGGCAACGCGGCGCTGTTGATCTGCGAGATGCTGGCCGGTGTTCTGATGGTGTCCGAGGCGCAATCCCGTCTCGAAGACGCGCCGTCGCGCATGGAGAAGGTTTGGAACACGGTCCTTCCCTCGCTGGTGCCGGTCGACAAGCTCGCCTACTTCCGTGAGTTCGCGGCGCGAAGTCTGTCCAGTTTCGTACGCGAGAACATCACGTCGGGGTCCGTCACCGTCTGATCGTGTTCGTGATCCCGATGTGCTTGCCGCGCTTCGGGCCGCCGGGCACACTGTGTGACATGGAACACATCACGCACGATCGAAAGATGTCGGACAACGAGCTCCGGAAAGCGATCGGCACCCTGCAGCAACGCGCGGACGATGCCCGCAAGCGGGGTGCCGCCGATGACGCTGCTCGCATAGAGCGCACCATCGCGGACTACCGAGACGAGATGTCGCAAAGATTGTGACGCCCCTCTCGGTCGTCACCGCGTAGGGTCGAAATCGAACTGACACGTGTCGACCGGTGGGGGATACAGGTTTCGATGGCTACATACGATCTGCGCGGCAAGAAGACGTTGATCACCGGAGCGGGCAGCGGAATCGGTCGGGCAACGGCCGTCGCTGCCGCCGAGGTGGGAGCCGAGCTCTTCCTCACCGACATCAACGCCACCGGTTTGGCGGAGACGGTGGACATGGTGGGTCGAGCGGGCGGCACCGTCAGCCACTCGTTGCCGTTCGATGTGTCCGACTTCGAGGCGGTCACCGCCTTCGCGGACGACATCCATGCCGAGTTCGGCAGTCTCGACGTCGTGATGAACGTCGCGGGAATTTCCGCCTGGGGAACCGTCGAGAACCTCGAGCATCGGCACTGGAAGTCGATGGTCGACGTCAACCTGATGGGTCCGATCCACGTCATCGAGAAGTTTCTGCCGCCGATGATCGAGGCCGGTCGCGGTGGTCATCTGGTCAATGTCTCGTCTGCTGCCGGTCTGATCCCACTGCCGTGGCACGCTGCCTACAGCGCCAGCAAGTACGGGCTGCGCGGAGTGTCCGAGGTACTCAAGTACGACCTCAAGCGCCACGGAATCGGTGTCAGTCTCGTGGTGCCCGGTGGCGTGAAGACCGGACTGGTGCAGACGCTTCAGATCGCCGGCATCGATCGTGACGACCCGCGCGTACAGAAGTTGCAACACCGATTCGAAAAGCGCGCCGTGGAACCGTCGGTCGTCGCCGATGCCATTCTCGCCGGAATCGCCAAACGCAAATACCTCGTCTACTCCTCCAACGACATTCGCTTCGGGTACTGGGTCGCGCGAAAGTTCGCCCCGCCCTACGAGTTCGTGCTGCAGAAGGCGAACGATCAGTTCTCCAAACTGCTCGAGCCGCGTCGAGTCGAGGGTTCGTCGAAATCGACATCCAGCGTGCGAGCACCCGGCCCCGAATAGGACAGCTCGTCGTGCGGATTGGCCAGCGCACAGCCGGCCAACGAAAGACAACCGCACCCGATGCACCCGGTCAAGTTGTCCCGAAGTCGGATCAATTGTTCTATCCGAGAATCGAGTTCGCGATGCCACCGCGTCGAGAGCCTGGCCCAGTCCTCACGCGTCGGCGTCCGCTCGTCCGGTAGTTCGCTCAATGCCTGACGTATGGTCGCCAGCGGGATCCCCACCTTCTGCGAGATCCGGATGAAGGCGACCCGTCGCAGAGTTTCGCGATGGAATCTGCGTTGGTTACCCGAGGTGCGGCGACTGCTGATCAGCCCCTGCTTCTCGTAGAAGTGCAACGCCGAGACCGCAACTCCACTGCGCTCGGACAGCTGGCCGGGGGTCAATTCGCGGACGTTCCACTCGGGCATCGGCACGACCTCGACAATACTTCAGGTCCTGATGCCGGCGGCGACCGGCGAATGGGTTTACCGTTCGTTCATGAGTGTCGATGCGGCTGCAGGCCCGTTGGGTGCCGACTCGGAGGTGGGGGTGCTGCGCACCGTCATGCTGCACCGGCCGGGCGACGAGCTTCGACGCCTCACGCCGCGAAACAACGACCAGCTGCTGTTCGACGGTCTGCCGTGGGTCGATCGCGCACAGGACGAGCACGACGCGTTCGCCGATCTGTTGCGTGGTCGCGGGGTGACGGTGCTCCTCCTCGGCGAGCTTCTCACCGAGGCCATGACGGTCAGCGGCGCAGCGCGAATGCAAGGTATCTCCGCCGCTGTCGATGCCCGACGGCTCGGCCGGTCGCTCGCCGAGGACCTCGCCCAACACCTGCGGGGTGTCCCCGCGGCCGAATTGGCGCAGATCCTGATGGCGGGCATGACATTCGACGAACTGCTCGAGGCGGAGACGGGGGAGCCGCAGCTCAGTGGGGCATCGCTGGTTCGGCGGATGCATCACGGTGGGGACTTCGTCATCGATCCGCTGCCGAACCTGTTGTTCACTCGCGACTCGTCGTTCTGGATAGACGATCGAGTGGCGATCACCTCGTTGGCTCTGCCTGCCCGGGTGCGGGAGACATCGCTGACCGATCTGATCTACGCGTTCCATCCGATGTTTCGGGGTGTGCGGCGCGCGTACGAGTCGCGGACCGCACCGGTCGAGGGTGGTGACGTGTTGCTGCTCGCTCCCGGTGTGGTGGCTGTCGGAGTGGGTGAGCGCACCACGCCCGCCGGTGCAGAAGCGCTGGCGCGCAGCCTGTTCGAGGACGGTCTGGCGCACAGTGTGTTGGTGGTGCCGATCGCGCAGGAGCGCGCGTCGATGCATCTGGACACGGTGTGCACCATGGTCGATACCGATGCGGTGGTGATGTATCCGGCCATTCAGGACACGTTGTCCGCCTTCACCATTCGCCGCGAGGACACGGGAGTCAGTATTCGCGGTGCCGACCCGTTTCTCGAGGCGGCCGCCGCTGCGATGGGAATCGGCAAGCTGCGGTTGATCGATACCGGACTCGACCACGTCACCGCCGAGCGCGAACAATGGGACGACGGTAACAACACGCTGGCCATCGCGCCGGGAGTCGTCGTCGCGTACGAGCGCAACGTCGAAACGAACGCACGACTCGAGGCGTCGGGCATCGAGGTGTTGCGGATTTCCGGATCGGAACTCGGCTCGGGACGCGGCGGTCCGCGGTGTATGTCGTGCCCGGTGTCCCGCGAGAGGTTGTAGCGCTCTACAGGACGGTGTTCACCTTGTCGGCCGGTCGGGCGAGCACAGTGCCCTTGTCGGTCACCACGATCGGGCGTTCGATGAGAATCGGATGCTCGGTCATCGCGGCGATCAACGTGTCGGCGTCCGCGCCCGCGAGACCCAGTTCCTTGTAGATGCTCTCGCGAGTCCGGATGGCCTGCCGGGGTTCGAGACCGGCATCGGCGAGAAGTGTGCGGAGTTCGTCCTCGGTAGGAGGCGACTCGAGGTACCGGATCACACGTGGAACCACACCGGCTTCCTCGATCAGTTTCAGCGCTGTGCGAGAGGTGTTGCACCGCGGATTGTGGTAGATGGTCGCCGAGCCCGATGGGTCGTTCCGCAGGCTCCTCTCCCCAGGGACGGTCATGTTTGCAATCCTGCCACGCGGGTAGCCAACCCGACAGATTCACGTCAGGAACGGAGTAGTCGATATGACCGACAAGCGCATTGTCATTGCAGGTGGCCACGGCCAGATCGCCCAACATCTGACTCAGGTGCTCACCGCCCACGGAGACCGCGCGGTGTCGCTGATTCGCAACAGCGACCACGTCGATGCCGTCACTGCGCTCGGCGCGTTGCCGCAGGTGATCGATCTCGAATCGGCTTCGGTCGACGATGTGGCCGCGGTGTTGGCCGGTGCCGACGCCGTCGTGTTCGCGGCGGGTGCGGGCCCCAACAGCGGTCCCGAGCGCAAGGACACGGTGGACCGCGCGGGCGCGGTGCTGCTGGCCGATGCCGCCGAGAAGGCCGGTGTCCGCCGCTACGTGCTGATCAGCTCGTTCGGTGCGGGCGAGCCGGTCGCCGAGGATCTCGACGATGGTTGGAAGGCCTACATCAAGGCCAAAACTGCTGCAGAAGAAGATGTTTCGGCCCGGCATGGACTGGACTGGACGATTCTGCGTCCGGGCAAGTTGACCGACGAGGACCCGACGAACTCGGTGGCACTGACCGAACCGCCGATGGACTCGGGTGAGGTCACCCGGGCCGACGTGGCCGCAGTGATCGCGCAGTTGCTCGACACCGGCGCGGCTGTACGCAAGACTTTGATGCTCACGTCCGGTTCGACGTCGATCGTCGACGCAGTCGACGCTCTCGGATAAGGCACCTACTGTGCGCGTGCATATCGATTCGTCGAACACGACCCCCGTGTTCGAGCAACTGCGGATGCAGATTCTCGGGCTGGTGCGATCGGGCGATCTCATTGCCGGGACCAAGATCCCGACGGTTCGCGGCTTGGCCGAGGAGCTGAAGATCGCGCCGAACACGGTCGCGAAGACCTACCGCGAGCTCGAGCAGCAGGGCATTATCGAGACGCGAGGTCGGTCCGGGTCGTTCGTCGCGTCGGGCGGTGACCCGTCGCGTGACATCGCGGCCCGGGCGGCGACGGAGTTCGTCAGGACCGTGCGATCCATCGGCCTGGACGACGACCAGGCCCGTTCGTTTCTCGAATCCGCGCTCAAGGGTGCCAGCGGCAACTGAGTTGACGCTTCAACCTACTTCTGTCAGGGTGGTGCTGCCCGTACCGCCCTGTCAGAAGGATGTGTCATGAATTCCACCGTCGTCCGCGACGCCGTCGCCCTCGTTGCTCGAATCGGACTGGGAGTCGTCTTCATCGCCCACGGGTGGCAGAAGCTCAACACCTACGGCCTCGACGGTGCCGCCGCGAGCTTCGAGGCGATGAACATTCCGCTGCCCACCGCGTCCGCGTACTTCGCGACGTTCGTCGAACTCATCGGTGGCGGAGCGCTCGTGCTCGGGATCTTCACCCCGATCGCTGGGCTGCTGCTGCTCCTGGACATGCTCGGTGCTGCCGTCTTCGTCCACTTCGAGAACGGCGTCTTCGCTGCGGACAACGGTTACGAACTGGTCGTCGCGCTCGGCGTCGGTTCGCTCCTGCTCGCCGCGTTCGGTGCCGGACGCATCAGCATCGACGGCGTCACCAAGGGCAAGACGGCACTGCTTGCGTGAGTCGTTCCGCAGGCTCTGCTTCGTCCTGGCACGACCGCCCTACCGCCAACTCGGTAACCACAACTGTTCCTGCCACATCTGTGGCGTGATCGGCATTGCGGTGAGAATCGGCCAGAGCCAGACGAAGTTCGCTATCACCACGGCGAGGTACAGGGACACCAGCAGGAGTCCGGTACCTCGCCGTTCGGCCGATGCGGTGGCCTTGCCGATGATGTCGCCCAACACCAACGCGAAGCCCATCACCATGAACGGTGCCAGTGCCACCGCGTAGAAGTAGTACATCTGCCGGTCGAGCGTGGTGAACCAAGGCAACAAGGCTGCGCAATAGCCGACGAGCACGGTGGCGTAACGCCAATCGCGTCGGACGAACACCGACCAGATCACCCAGGCCAGCATCGGCAGTGCCAACCACCACATCGCGGGAGTGCCGATCAGCATGATCGCCTTCACGCACGAGGACGCCGAGCACCCGGATACGCTCTCGCCGTCGGCGAAGTAGTACAGCATCGGCCGAAGGCCCATCGGCCAGGTCCACGGCTTCGATTCCCACGGGTGCCGGTTGCCTGCCGAATTGGTCAGGCCCTCATGGAATTCCAGCACGTTGCCGCTGTAGTACCAGAGCGAACGCAGTGCTTCCGGAAGGAACGAGAACGGCCCGCCTGCACCGATTCCGTTGCCGACCTCGTGCCGGTCCACGCCGGTCTCGGAGGTGAACCACGCCCAGTAGGTCATCAGATACACCGCGATCGGGACGACCACCAGCGCGTACAGCGCAGGGCCGATGTCGCGCAACGCCGTTCCCCGCCACGGGCGTCCGACGCCGTACGAGCGCCGCGCCGCCACATCGAATGCCACGCTCAGCAATCCGAAGAACGCGATGAAGTACAGACCCGACCACTTGGTGCCGCAGGCGAGACCCAGCATCACGCCCGCCCCGAATCTCCACCAGCGCACCCCCATTCGCGGCCCCAGAACACTGGCGTCCATTCGGCCGTCGGCGCGTACTCTCGACAGTCGCCGCCGCATGTCGTCGCGGTCGACTACCAAGCAGCCCAGTGCCGCGGTGACGAACAGTGCGAGAAAGATGTCCAGCATGCCGATCCGGCTGCTGACGAACGTCACGCCGTCGACGGTCAGCAGAATTCCCGCGATCGCACCGACGAGTGTCGAGCGAGCGAGCCGGCGCACGATCCGGATGACCAGCAGTACCAACAGGGTTCCGGCCACGGCCGAGGAGAAACGCCAACCCCACCCGTTGTAGCCGAACAACGCCTCTCCGACGGCGATCAGCTGCTTGCCGACCGGTGGATGCACCACCAGCCCGTACGCCGGATTGTCCTCGAGCCCGCCGCCGGTGAAAACCTGATACCCCTGAGGCGCGTAGTGCTTCTCGTCGAAGACCGGGGTTCCTGCATCGGTGGGGTACCGCAACATCGTGAAGCGCGTGATGGCGCAGATGACGGTGATGACGACGGTGACGATCCAACCGCGGCGGACATCGGTGTCGTGGAACCAGTCGCGCGCGGCAACGGTCGGCCCGGGACTGACCATCGACCGGTCGCCGGAGCGCTCAGAGGTCAGCAAGGTCACGTACCGATCGTAGGCGTTGATCGGTAGTGCCCGACAAACCGATGCACCGCGTACGGGACACTGGAGTCATGCTCATCCTTGCCGCCACCCCGATGGGCGACGTCGGTGACGCCTCGCAGCGCCTGCGCGACGCACTCGGCAGTGCCGATATCGTCGCCGCCGAGGACACCCGGCGCACCAAGCAACTCGCCTCCGCGCTCGGCGTGGTGATCTCGGGCAGGGTCGTCAGTTTCTACGATCAGGTCGAGACGGCTCGCCTGCCGGCGCTGGTCGAGGCCGTGGCAGAGGGCAAGACGGTGCTGTTGGTCACCGACGCCGGGATGCCGTCGGTCAGCGATCCCGGCTACCGCCTCGTCGCGGCGTGCGTCGACGCCGATCTGCCGGTGACCTGTCTGCCCGGTCCGTCCGCCGTGACGACCGCACTCGCACTGTCCGGTCTGCCCGTCGAACGGTTCTGCTTCGACGGGTTCGCGCCACGCAAGCAGGGGCAGCGTCGCAGCTACTTCCAGTCGGTGCGCGCCGAACCACGCGCCATCGTCTTCTTCGAGGCACCGCACCGCCTCGTCGCATGCCTCGAGGACGCCGTCCACGTGCTCGGTTCCGACCGCCGCGCCGCGGTGTGCCGGGAGCTGACCAAGACCTACGAGGAAGTCCGACGCGGTGGCCTCGGCGAGTTGCTCGAATGGTCGAGGGCAGGCGTGCGCGGCGAGATCACCGTCGTGCTCGAAGGAGCCGTCGCCGTTGCCGAGGAGCCCGAGGATCTCGTTGCCGACGTGGAAGCGCTGGTGGCGTCGGGCATGCGGTTGAAGGACGCCTGTGCTCAGGTGGCGGTCGACGGCGTCTCCAAGCGTGAGGTCTACGAGGCAGTGCTCGCTGCGCGCAAGGAGCAGTAGCGCGTCAGCCGACGACCTGCTGACGCAGGCCCTCCGTGGCGGCCTCGAGGATCGTCTTGGTTCCCTTCTTCACCAGGAAGCCGGGAAGCGGGACCTTCGGGTCGACGGTCAGCTCGAATTCGACGTGGGTGGCGTCGCCCTTCGGAGTCAGGGTGTACCGGCCGTCCTGGGCCTTCTGTTGGGTGCTCTCCACGAGAGTCCAGGACACCTCGTTGTCCGACCACGTGTACTCGACGAGCTGTTCGTCGTTGACTCCGATGATCGAGACCTGCATCTTCACGTGGTGCGGCTTGCCGTCGTCGAACCGATCGACGACCTCGCACTTCTTGTGTACCGGGGACCACGAGGGAATGCCCTCGACGTCGGCGAGAACCTCGAGTACTGCCGCTGCATCCGCGTCGATGTCGACGGACTTGTTCACTGTGACTGCCATGGGGAGAACGTATCTCAGCTTTCTCTGCGGGGGCTGACGTTCCGCGCGAACTCGCCGATGGCTCTGAGCGCGCGGCGGGCCTCGGGGACGAAATCGGCTGCCTGGAACACGTGGACCTGGTCCTCGTACACCTGCAACTCGCAGTCCACTCCGGCGACGGCGAGTCGCTGAGCCATGAGTTCGGCGTCGGCATAGACCATTTCGGTCGAACCGACCTGGATCAGCACCGGCGGAAGGCCGGTCAGATCTCCGTCGACCGGTGACACCCGCGGACCCACGTCGCCGTCGACCACGATGCGCGCATCGACACGATCGGCCAGTGCAGTGAGTGCGGGAACCGCATTGGACGGGAAGACCGAACACTTCGACGCGTTCTCGTGGTCGAGTTTGCGGGTGGGGTCCATGTCGGTCAAGGGGGACATGGTGAAGATTCCTCCGGGCGCGGGCAAGTCGACGGTACGCAGCGCCAGGGTGACCATGAACGCGAGGTATCCGCCTGCCGAGTCGCCGCCCAGGATGATCTGCTCCGGCCGGTATCCGGAATCGAGGAGGAAGCGGTACGCGTCGACACCGTCCTCGACCGCATGGCTGATCGGATTGCGCGGCATCATGCGGTAGTTCACCGACAGCACCGCTCCGTCGACGTGTTTCGACACTCGCGAGGTCATTCGGCGATGGGTGCGCAGCCCGCAGCAGACGAAGGCACCGCCGTGCAGGTAGAGCACCACGCGATCGGACCCGGTGCCCTCGGCTCTGATCCATTCGGCGTCGCACTCGGCGAGCATGACGCGGCTGCGGGTGGTGCCGCTGATCTGGGGGACGAGCAGTCCGGCGTAATCGACCAACCCCATGGGCCACGGAAGTGACGGTGTCTGCGCCCAGATCGTCAGGAACGGTCGGACAGTGAGCTGTAGGCCCTTGGACAGAATCTGCGACTGCAGGCTTGCGCCGCGGACGTAATGCCTGCGTGCGGTGACTGCTGGGTCGGTCGATTTCACTACGGTGAGCGCCGGATTCATAGCCGTCGCCTCCATCCCCGTCGTCGGTGCACGGCGCATCTGCGCCGTGCGTCGGAACCCCGCTCTTCTTGGAACCCCTGGTAACGGACAATAGCGGGTAGCTTTTCGTGACCGGACGTAAGGTCGTGTTCTGAGTCACATTCGGTGCCGTACCGTGACCGAAACGAATGGAAAAGGGACAGCTCATGGCACTCATGCCCATCACGGAATCGATGTTTCTGATCGCCGAGTCACGGGAGCACCCGATGCACGTGGGCGGTCTGGAGTTGTTCGTCCCGCCCGGTGATCCGCACGACTTCGCCGAGGAGGTACACCGCAAGTTCACCACCGGTGAGGTACACGAGCTCTTCCGTAAGCGCCCTGCGCGTCCCGTGCAGATCATGGGAAATCTGGCCTGGGCCTTCGATCAGGACGTGGATTTCGAGTACCACGTTCGCCGCACGGTGCTGCCTGCTCCCGGCCGGATTCGCGAGCTGTTCCAATTCCTCTCGCTCAACCACAGCGCACCGCTCGATCGGTATCGACCGATGTGGGAGCTGCACATCATCGAGGGTCTGGCGGACGGCCGAATCGCGTTGTACACCAAGGTGCATCACTCGCTGGTCGACGGCGTCAGTGCATTGAAACTCATGCAGCGCACGCTCTCGACCGATCCCGACGACCGAAGCGGAGTCGCCACCTGGGACCCGTCACTGTTCGGTAAGCGCAAGAAGCAGGGCGTCGAGGAGCAGCCGGGACGGCTTGCTCAGCTGGGCAGTGGGCTCTCGCTGGGACGCAAGATCGCGGGCGACCTCGTCGATTTCGCTCCGGCCTCAGCACGAATCGGATTGCGCGCGTTGAAGAAAGAAGGGGCTCAGCTGCCGTTGCAGGCACCGCGCACCATGTTCAACGTGCCCATCGGCGGCGCGCGCCGCTTCGCTGCCGAGAGCTGGTCGATCGAGCGGATCCGCACGGTCGGAACGGCTCTGGACGCCACGCTCAACGACATGGTGCTCGCGATGTGCGCCGGGGCTCTGCGCGCGTACCTCATCGATCGCAACGCGCTACCCGAGGAACCGCTGATCGCGATGGTTCCGGTGTCGTTACGCAAGGAGGGGGACGGCAAGGACGCCGGGAATTCGGTGACGACCATCCTGTGCAACCTCGCCACGGACGAATCCGATCCGCTCGTGCGGCTGGAACGAATCAAGGATTCGACCGTCAAGGGCAAGCAGATGATGAGCGAGCTCAACACCCTCGAAGCGCTCGCCGTGGGAGCAGTCACCATGGCTCCGTTGCTGTTCGGGCCGGTGCCGGGATTCGTCGACTACACCCCGCCGCCCTTCAACGTCATCATCTCCAACGTTCCTGGATCCAAGGAGGATCTGTACTGGAACGGCGCGAAACTGGACGGCATCTACCCGGCGTCCATCGTGGCCGACGGGCAGGCTCTCAACATCACCGTCGCCAGCAACGGCGACTCGCTGAACTTCGGACTCATCGGATGCCGACGCAGTGTGCCGCACCTGCAGCGAATGCTGACGCATCTGGAGAACACGTTGGAGGAACTCGAGAAGACCTTGTGAGTGCGGCTTCGCCGCATGTGAGCGAAACTTCGTAGCCCACTACGAAGTTTCGCTCACATGCGTGGAGCGCTCTACTCGTACTTGGGGAACACCGGCGTCGGGGTCGGTAGTGCAGTGCCGGGCACCGAACGTGTTGCGATGTCGGTGAATTCGCGGTTCTGTGCGCCGAGCAGGTCGAGGATGCGCGACGCGGAATCGGGCATGACGGGCTGCGTCAGGATGCTCACGATGCGCAGCACCTCGATCGTCACGTACAGCACGGTGGCCATGCGATCGGGATCGGTCTTGCGCAGTACCCACGGCTGCTGCAGCGAGAAGTAGCGGTTGGTCTCACCGAGCACCGACCAGATCGCTTCGAGCGCGGAATGGATTGCCTGCACATCGAATTCGCGTCGGCAAAGCTCGAGGAGTGCATCGGCGCGGGCCAGCATCGCGTCGTCCTCGGCGGTGAATTCTCCCGGTGTCGGGAGAGCTCCGTCGAGGTTCTTGGCGACCATCGTCAGCGAACGCTGCGCGAGGTTGCCGAGTTCGTTGGACAGGTCGGCGTTGACGCGGGCGACGATTGCCTCGTGGCTGTAGCTGCCGTCCTGACCGAACGAGACCTCGCGGAGGAAGAAGAAGCGCACCGGGTCGAGGCCGTAGTTCTCCACCAACGATTTAGGGTCCAGAACGTTGCCGAGAGACTTGGACATCTTCTCGCCCTTGACGTTCAGGAACCCGTGCACGAACACTCGCTTGGGCAGTTCGATGCCCGCGGACATCAGGAACGCCGGCCAGTAGACGGTGTGGAAGCGGGTGATGTCCTTGCCGATGATGTGCAGATCGGCAGGCCAGAATTTCCGGAACGACTCCGACTCGACGTCGGGATAGCCGGCACCGGTGAGGTAGTTGGTGAGCGCGTCGACCCACACGTACATCACGTGCGCCGGATCGCCGGGCACCGGCACGCCCCAGTCGAACGTCGTTCGGGAGATCGACAGGTCGCGCAGGCCGCCCTTGACGAAGTTCACGATCTCGTTGCGACGGGTGCCGGGCGCGATGAAGTCCGGCGACGCGTCGTACAGCTCGAGCAGTTTGTCCTGGTACTGCGACAGCTTGAAGAAGTACGACGACTCCTCGGTCCACTCGACCGGAGTGTTCGTCTCCGTCGCGACGCGCGAGCCGTCCTCGGCGAGGGTGGTCTCGGCCTCGGTGTAGAACGCCTCGTCTCGTACCGAGTACCAGCCGGAGTAGGAGTCGAGATAGATGTCGCCGTTCGCTTCCATCCGCTTCCACAGTTCTTGGCTGGCGGCATGGTGATCGGCGTCGGTGGTGCGGATGAAGCGTCCGTAGGAGATCTTCAGCAGGTCCTGAGCGGTCTGGAATGCGTCGGAGTTGCGCGCGGCGAGCTCACGCACGTCCACGCCCTCGGTCTGGGCGGTCTGCTGCATCTTCAGGCCGTGCTCGTCGGTACCCGTCAGGAATCGCACGTCGTAGCCGTCGAGGCGTTTGAAGCGCGCGATGGTGTCGGTGGCGATGTACTCGTAGGCGTGTCCGATGTGCGGAGCGCCGTTGGGGTACGCAATCGCCGTGGTGACGTAGAACGGTGGCCGTGGGGCATCAGCTGGCGCAGTCATGGTGCGCCTACTCTAACCAGCGTGAGCAGAGACCGTCCCGCACCACCGTTGCCCGAGTCCGTCGGCACTCTCGTCGACGCGCACACCCACCTCGATGCGTGTGGGGCGACCGACGCGGCGAGTGTGGCCGCGATCGTGGACAAGGCCGAGTCCGTCGGTGTCACGCGGGTGGTCACGATCGCCGACGACCTCGATGCCGCGCGCTTCGCCGTCGACGCGGCGTCCTGGGATCCGCGGGTATGGGCCGCGGTGGCGATTCATCCCACCCGCGCGAACGTGCTCGACGACGACGCCAGGGCCGAGATCGAGCGGTTGGCGTCCGATCCTCGCGTGGTGGCGGTCGGGGAGACCGGACTGGACTACTACTGGCCGGGCAAGCTCGACGGGTGCGCCACGGTGGCCGAGCAACACGAGGGATTTCGCTGGCACATCGACCTCGCGAAGCGCCTGGGCAAGCCGTTGATGATTCACAATCGCGAGGCCGACGAGGATCTGCTGGCCGTTCTGACGGCGGAAGGTGCGCCCGAGACGGTGATCTTCCACTGCTTTTCCGGTGGTCTCGAGACCGCGAAGGCCTGCGTCGACGCCGGCTACGTTCTCAGCTTTTCGGGGACCGTCAGTTTCAAGAACGCGCACGCGTTGCGGGAGGCCGCGGTTCTGGTACCGGACGAGCTCGTGCTGGTGGAGACCGACGCGCCGTTCCTGACGCCGCATCCGTATCGAGGTGCACCCAACGAGCCGTACTGCCTGCCGTACACCGCGCGGGCGTTGGCCGAGGTTCGCGGTCAGGATCCGGCAGCGCTCGCTGCTCACGCCACAGCCAATGCGGAGCGGGTGTACGGCCTCTAGCTGCCGAAGTTGCGACGTGGGTGCTAATTCGTTACCGTACCGTGACCGAACTCGGGCGTTTCGACGCCGAAGTCACGCTCGCAACCGCCAGGAATACGAAACTTGTCGACTATCAGACGCCTCAACTCCGCCCGCTCGACCACTCTCTACCTGGTCATCGCGGCCCTGTTGATGACGCTCGTCGCCGGTGGTGTGATGGCCGTGAGCCGTCACAAGACCGTGACCATCGACGTCGACGGCGACATGATCTCGCTGAGCACGATGAAAACCGACGTCAGCAGTGCGTTGGCCGACGCCGGTTATGCCCCGTCGGACAAGGATCTGGTCGTTCCCGCTCCCGACTCCGGCCTGAGCGACGGCGACACCGTTGTCCTTCGCCGCGCCCGCGAGATCACACTGAACGTCGACGGCAAGCCCGAGGAGATCTGGACCACCGCACTGACCGTCGAGGAAGCACTGCAGCAGACCGGCCTCGCCGAGGACGTGCACGTCTCCGCCTCGCGCTCGGAGCGACTGCCGCTCGACGGCACCGAGTTGGACGTCGCACTGCCCAAGCAGGTCTCGCTCGTCGACGGCGGAGCCCCCGCCACCCCGATCACCCTGGCCGCACCGACCGTGCGCGAATTCCTCGAAGCAGCAGGCGCGCCGCTCGAAGAAGCCGACACCGTCAGCCCCGATCCCGACGCGACCGTGACCGACGGCGCCGAGATCGTCGTCACGCGTGACCGCACCGTCACCAAGACCGAGACCACCGATACCGATGCGCCGGAGCAGCGGATCGAAGATCCGACGATGAACATGAGCCGCACCGTCGTCGAGAACCCCGGTGCCCCGGGCGTCTCCGACATCACCTGGAAGATCAACATGATCAACGGCGTCGAGGTCGGTCGCGAGAAGGTCGACGAGAAGGTGCAGGTACCCGCGCAGCCGAAGACCGTCCGCGTCGGAGCAAAGCCCGGCACCGAGGTGCCGCCGGTGGAGAACGGTGCGATCTGGGACGCGCTCGCACAGTGCGAGGCAACCGGCAACTGGGCGATCAACACGGGTAACGGCTTCTACGGTGGCGTGCAGTTCGACCAGAACACCTGGGAACGTCAGGGCGGCCTCAAGTACGCACCGCGCGCCGACCTCGCCACCCGCGAAGAGCAGATCGCAATCGCATCGGTGACGCAGAAATCGCAGGGCTGGGGCGCATGGCCCGCCTGCACCTCGCGCCTGGGTTATCGCTGACTGCCTTGGGTCATTCCGCAGGCTCCACTCCTGCCTTCCTGGGTCATTCCGCAGGCTCCACTCCTGCCTTCCTGGGTCATTCCGCAGGCTCCACTCCTGCCCACGTAGAGTTTCCGCCGTGTCCGAACATGTGAGGGGATCCGCGGCTCTGCTCGGTCCCGCCGAGGTCCGCTCCCTCGCAGCCGAGCTCGACGTGCGGCCCACCAAGCAGCTCGGACAGAACTTCGTGCACGACGCAAACACTGTTCGACGCATCGTCGCCTCCGCGGGAGTGGGCCCTCAGGACACGGTCCTCGAGGTCGGCCCCGGCCTCGGTTCGCTGACTCTGGCGTTGCTCGACGTGGCCGAATCCGTCATCGCCGTCGAGATCGATCCCAAGCTCGCGAACCGTTTGCCCACCACGGTGGCCGACCGAGCCCCGACCCTGGCCGATCGGCTGACGGTGATCGAGGCCGACGCGCTTCGCGTCCGAGCGGCGGACATCGCGGGGGAGCCGACTGCACTGGTGGCCAACCTCCCCTACAACGTCGCCGTTCCCGTGCTGATTCATCTGTTCTCGGAATTGCCGAGCCTCCGTGTCGCGGTGGTGATGGTCCAAGCCGAGGTGGCCGATCGACTCGCCGCGGTACCGGGCAGCAAGATCTACGGCATCCCCAGCGTCAAGGCCAGGTTCTTCGGTGACGTCAAAAGGGCCGGCGCGGTGGGCCGTTCGGTGTTCTGGCCGGTGCCCAAGGTCGAGTCGGGCCTGGTGCGTATCGATCGGTACGCCGAGCCGCCGTGGCCCACCGACACCGCGCATCGCAAGGCCGTCTTCGCGGTGATCGATGCCGCATTCGCGCAGCGACGAAAGACCCTGCGAGCGGCCCTCGCCGGCTGGGCCGGCTCCCCGGTGGCGGCCGAACGCCGGTTGCGTGAGGCCGGAATCGACCCGACGGCGCGAGGCGAAACCATCGACGCCGCAGCCTTCGTCCGCTTGGCCGCTACCGAAGCCTGAGGCCCCTCTACAGGTGGATGTCCGACAGTCGCGTCAGCTCGGTCCACTTCGACGCCTCCGCACGAGCGGCAGCCACCGGTGCATAGCGATCGGCTTCGATCAACACACCCAGCTCCAGGCCGGTCATCGACGCGATGTCGGCCACCGGAACCTGGTACGTCCGATACGGGCCGAGGGGCGGGGGATCGGTCTCGAGTCGTAACGGCTTGTCGAGGATCGGATCGAGGGACGGCGACTGGTCGAGAACGTATCCGGTGCATGCGGGAGTCGAATCCTGCGACCATGCCGCGATCTTGAAGAACTGCCGCGGAATGGCGACACCGCGGTAGATCGGATCGTCGTCGGCGAAGATGCAACCGCTGAACACCGAGAGCTTTCGGTCGTACTGCTCGGCGTTTCCCAGCACGTAGTCCTCCAGCCCCAGCCACAGCGTCTTCGACTGATTCAGGGTGGCCGTCTGTGGCGCGCACACGGTGTAATGGAACGTGTCCTCGTTGGCGCGCTCGGCCACCGCACGCTCACCCCACACCGGATCTCGCCTGCGAACCAGATGCCCGCGATCGAGGTCGTTGTTCTTGTACAGCTCGTTGCCGGCCTGCTGCGCAGCCGGTAGCCGATCGTCGAGTCGCCAGTTGTCTCCCCGCCCGACATCCTGCAGGCTCGCGCCGTCGATGTTCACGCCGGTGACCGCGGCGAGGCGTCGGGCAGGGTCGATGGACACCGAGAAGTGCGTGTACGCAAGCACCACCACGTCGGCGCGATCGGGCAACGGAACGTCGATGTCGGCCAGGAATTTCGGGTCGAAACCGAGTGGTGTCGTCATCTGCCCATTGACTCACGGACCGGTTACCGGAGGGTGAACCGCCGCGAGGTATCGCTCGTTCAGCCTCGCGTGCCGCTCGGCCACGATGCGGCATTCCTCGCGCAGTTCCGGTGGATCGAGCACCGTGAAATCGGTGTCGAACGCCGCCAGCCACCGTGCGATCGAGGGCAGCGAATCCCCGGCCAACACCACCGCGCAGGTGCGGTCGTCGATGGATTCGAGTGTGCCCCACTGCTCGTCGATCATCGGCGCGATCGTCTCGATCGGGGCGTGCAACGCGATCCGCGCCTGAACTCTGGCGAACGCACGATCGATTCCCTTCGAGACGAACGACGCCGCGCCGCCCGGCGGCAGCGCCCGGGGCGTGAACCGCGGACCCGTCGGAATCTTCGGAGTCAGACGATCAACCCGATACGACCGCCAATCCTCCCGCAGTACATCCCAACCCAGCAGGTACCAGCGCGCTCCCGCCCGCACCAGGCTGTACGGCTCCACCTCGCGCCTGGACTCGGAACCGTCGTGCTTGCGGTAATCGAACCGCAACCGCTCGTGTCCGTGGCACACCGCTGCCACCGTGGACAGCACCGACGCATCCACCGCCGAACGGGGTGTCTTCTCCACCACGTCGATGCGCAACGCGTCGAGCCGATGCTGGATGCGCGAGGGCATCACCTGCCGCAACTTCGTCAACGCCCGCAACGACGCCTCCCCGATACCCGCGACCGAGCCCCCGGCGGCGGACTGCAACCCGAAGGCCACCGCCAGCGCCTCGTCGTCGTCGAGCAGCAGCGGAGGCATCTCCGCGCCGGGACCGAGCTGGTACCCACCGCCGACACCCGGCGTCGCATTGACCGGATAACCGATGTCGCGCAGCTTGTCCACGTCGCGCCGCAACGTGCGAGGAGTGACGTCGAGTCGCTCTGCCAATTCCGCGCCCGCCCAATCACGACGCGTCTGCAGCAGAGACAACAGCCGCAACAACCGAGCCGATGTTTCCTTCATGGGCCCACGATGCCACCGAATGCGGACATATTCGGTCCGCATCGCCCGATCATCCCCGCCCCCGAAGTCCACTGAATGTGACATCGACCGCCCAAAAGTCCACTGAACGTCACATCGAGTACCCACCGGAGGCCGCCCTGGTGGTGAACTCGGGCGTTGTTTCTCCACTACTGTGGTTACTCGTGCTGTCTGTCGTTCCCACACCCGTCGTCGTTCGGGCCCCGTCGAAGGTGAATCTGCATCTGTCGGTCGGTGACCTGCGTCCCGACGGCTTTCACGAGCTGACGACGGTGTTCCAGGCGCTCTCGCTCTCGGACGAACTGTCGGTGATTCCGGCCAAGACACTTTCGGTTCGGGTGCGCGGCGACGACGCGAGGGTGGTTCCCACCGATTCACGGAATCTGGTGTGGAAGGCCGCCGAGTTGCTGGGGCGTCGGGTCGGGCGCGAGCCGTCGGTGGAGATCACCATCGACAAGGGAATTCCGGTGGCCGGCGGGATGGCAGGCGGAAGTGCCGATGCTGCCGCGACCCTGGTGGCACTGAACGCGATGTGGCATCTCGATCTCTCGCGTGACGAGCTCGACGAGGTGGCGGCCCAGCTCGGGAGCGACGTGCCCTTCTCGTTGCACGGCGGAACCGCGGTCGGAACCGGTCGCGGGGAGAAGCTGCTTCCGGTGCTCTCGCGCAACAGTTTTCACTGGGTGCTGGCGTTGGCGAAGGGTGGTCTGCAAACGCCTGCCGTGTACAACGAACTCGACGAGTTGCGGGCCAAGGGCGATCCGCCTCGCCTCGGCGGCACCGAGGATCTGATGCATGCGCTGGCGTCCGGCGATGCGCGTGCACTCGCGCCGTTGCTCGGCAACGACCTGCAGGCCGCTGCGGTCTCGCTGATGCCGCAGTTGCGTCGCACGCTGCGCGCGGGAGTCACCGCCGGGGCATTGGCGGGCATCGTGTCCGGCTCGGGCCCCACCTGCGCGTTTCTGTGCGCCGACGCCGACGCGGCGGTGTCGGTGAGCGCTGAATTGTCCGGTGCCGGTGTGTGCCGCACCGTCCGTGTTGCGAGTGGACCGGTTCCCGGTGCTCGTGTTGTCACTAGTGAATCGATTGGTTTTTCCTGATGGTCAATCTCGTCAATCTCGAAAACGTCAGCAAGTCCTTCGGCGTCAAGCCACTGCTCGACGGCGTCTCGCTCGGCGTGCAGGAGGGCGAACGCATCGGCATGGTCGGTCTCAACGGCGGCGGTAAGACCACCACCCTCGAGGTTCTCGCCGGCATCGAACCGCCCGATTCGGGACGTGTCAGCCGGGTCAACGGCCTGCGCATGGCCGTCGTCACCCAGCGCGGCGTGTTGCCTCCGGGGTCGACCGTCGGCCAGGTGGTCCTCGACCCACTCGGAATGGCCGAGCACGAGTGGGCGGGTGACTCTCGGGTGCGAAACATCTTGACCGGCATCGGTATTGCCGATCTCGGGCCTGCGGGGAGTTCGGGACTCGACGCGTCGATCGACAACCTCTCGGGCGGCGAGCGTCGACGAGTTGCGTTGGCAGCGGCTCTGGTTCAGGATCTCGATCTGCTGGTGCTCGACGAGCCGACCAACCACCTCGACGTCGAGGGCGTGCAGTGGTTGGCCGCGCACCTGGTCAGCCGTCGCAGTGCGCTGGTGGTCGTCACCCACGATCGCTGGTTCCTCGACACGGTCGCCAATCGCACGTGGGAAGTGGTCGGCGGCGGCGTCGAGGCCTACGAGGGCGGCTACAACGACTGGGTGTTCGCGCGCGCCGAGCGGTCCCGTCAGGCCGACGCGTCCGAGGAGCGTCGACGCAACCTCGCGCGCAAGGAGTTGGCGTGGCTGCGCCGCGGTGCCCCGGCTCGTACCTCCAAGCCGAAGTACCGCATCGAGGCGGCCGAGGCTCTGATCGCCGACGTTCCGGCACCGCGTGACTCCGTCGCGTTGTCCTCGTTCGCTCAGCGTCGTCTCGGCAAGGTCGTCATCGAACTCGAGGACGCGCGCCTGGAGACTCCCGACGGCCGAGAACTGGTGAAGGACTTCACCTGGCGTCTGGCTCCCGGTGAGCGCGTCGGCCTGGTCGGCGTCAACGGTTCGGGCAAGACCACGATGCTCCGCACGCTCGCCGGTGAACTGCAGCCTGCTGCGGGTAAGCGCATCCAGGGCCAGACGGTCAAGATCGGTTGGCTCAAGCAGGAATTGGACGACCTACCCAAGAAGCTGCGTGTTCTCGATGCGGTCAAGGAAGTGGCCGAGCGGATCACGTTGGGTGACCGCGAGATCTCGGCCGGGCAGCTCGCGGAGCGGCTCGGCTTCACCCCGGCGCGTCAGCGCACCCCCGTCGGAGATCTCTCCGGCGGTGAGCGTCGTCGGCTCCAGCTCACGCGCGTGTTGATGGCCGAGCCGAACGTGCTGTTGCTCGACGAGCCCACCAACGATCTCGACATCGACACCCTGCAGCAGCTCGAGGACATCCTCGACGGCTGGGCGGGCACCCTCGTCGTCATCAGTCACGATCGGTACCTGATCGAGCGCATCTGTGATTCCACCTGGGCACTGTTCGGCGACGGCAAGCTCACCAATCTGCCCGGCGGGATCGACGAGTACCTGCGTCGCCGGTCGGTTCTCGCGGCCGAGGCCACTCCGGATTCGTTGACCACCGGCGCGGTGCCGAAGAAGGCGACCCGGGATGCGGCGTCCGAGCGCGCGGCCCGTAAGGAACTGAGCAAGCTCGAAAAGCTCGTCCTTCGGCTCTCCAAGCGTGAGGTCGAGTTGCATGCCGAACTCGTCGACGCGTCCACCGAGCAGGGCAAGCTCGTCGCCCTCGACACCGAGCTCAAGCAGGTCCTCGCGGACAAGGATGTCGCCGAGGAACGCTGGATGGAGTTGGCCGCCGAGTTGGAGTAGAGCCTGCGGCACGTGAACGGTAATTCGTAATCTGCTACGAAGTTTCGCTCACCTGCGCGCAGCGCATACTGGAGTCATGACATCGGTCGTCGCGGAAGTACTCGGTTCGGACTTCGCCCGTCTGCATCCCAAGGTTCAGTGGCGCTTCGGATTGCAGTCCTCGGACGATCTCGCCCAGTTCGGGGTGGGCGTGATGGAGGAGATGACGCACTCTCGGCTCGTGCCGCCGCCGTTGCTGTGGGCCGGACGCAAGCGTGGGCTCTTTCCTGCGGGTGTGGGCAAGGACGTGCCGTTCACCATCGCCAACTATGCGTATGTCGACGAACTGGGCCGCGAGACAATGTCTTTCGTGCGGCGTTTCGCTTTCGCCGGTCGCCCGCAGGGAATGAACTCGGTGATGGTGTCCTCCGCCGAGTCCGACGCGTATGCCTTGGACTACCTGGGTTTCTCGTCGGACATGGTGGTGCACACCAGGTGTGAGGTCGATGCCGATGGTGGACTGGTGCTCGAGAGCGAGGTGCCGCGATTCCTGCTCGGCCCTCTTGCGCCGAAGTTGCCGAAGCCGGCGTCGGCGGTGACGATCGGTCGCGAGTGGTGGGATGCGGCCGAGGAGCGGCATCGCATCGAGATCGAGGTGAAGAGCCCGGTGCTCGGGCAGCTGTTTCTCTATCGTGGATGGTTCACTGCCGAGGAGCGGCCGTGTCCTCCCGCCGACATTCCCGCTGACGCGCGTCCACGGTCGGTCGAGTCTCGCGAATAGCGCTACTGTTACGCGTCGAACGATGTGCGTGTGAAGGAGTCAACAGTGGCCGTTGTCGAAGCCGAGACCGTGGGCGGAGTGGGGCATATCGTCCTGAACCGGCCGGAGGCTCTGAACTCGTTGAACGGTGCGATGATCGACGGGATCCGCGCCGCACTCGATGCGTGGCGAGACGACGATGAGGTCACTTCTGTTCTCGTGACGAGCAGTTCACCTCGGGCGTTCTGCGCCGGCGGTGACATCAAGGCGATTCGGCAGGCCGTCGTCGACGGTGACCACGAGGCGGGCCCGGCGTACTTCGCGGCGGAGTACGACCTCGACGAGGTGATTGCCGGCTACCCCAAGCCGTACGTCGCCGTCATCGAAGCGGCGGCTTTCGGTGGTGGCCTGGGAATTTCGATTCACGGCAGCGTCCGCATCGTCACCGAGAACGCCGTGTTGGCGATGCCGGAGACGGCGATCGGTTTCGTGCCGGATGTGGGGTCGAGCTACTTTCTCTCGCGCCTGCCGGGCCATGCCGGACGGTACCTGGCGCTGACGGGAACTCGTATCACCGGAACCGATGCGCTCGCACTGGGATTGGCGACGCATTTCTGCCCGAGCGAGGTCGTGTCCGATCTGAAGGCGGACATTCTCGCAGGCATGGATCTGGACGAGGTGTTGGATCGATACACCACTACGCCGTCGACCACCGAACTCTCGTTCGACGCGGAGGCGGTGGCTGCAGTGTTCGAGAGGAGCTCACTCGTCGACATCATCGATGCGCTGGTGTGCGACACGCCCTGGTCGCGGACGACGAAGACTCAGTTGGCGACGCTGTCGCCCACGTCCCTGATGGCAACCGACGCGCTAATCACACGGGGGGCCGACAGCACGTTGCGTGAATGTCTCGATCGGGAGTTGCGGATGGCGACGTGGATCATCACCGAACCGGACTTCGCCGAGGGTGTTCGTGCAGTGCTGGTCGACAAGGACCGAGCGCCGCAATGGAAGCCTCTGGTACTCGAGATGGTGCGACCAGAGGCATTCCAGCAGCTGTTGTGACCGGCAGGGGTCAGCGGTAGCCCTTGGCGGGGTTCTGCAGGTCCAGCACGATGGTCTGGCCGTTGGAGCGAACGTGGATCTCGGGGTTCTGCAGGCCACCCGAGACGAGGTATTCGCCGAGGAGCTGGAGCAGCTCGTCGGGACCGACGGAGGTGTCGGGGGTGCGGATGTCGCCGGTGCGGCTGCCGAGCTCGTTCTGGGTCAGGCGGCCTGCGATGCGTACCGAGGCGACGCCCATGGCGGTACGACGGTCCGGTCCCTGGCCGCGACCGAGCGACGGCGAGGAGCTGGAGCCGTGAGACGTGGAGCGGCCGTTGGTGGGCAGGCCGTGTTCTGAGATCTGATCGCTTGTAGTCACTTCAACCTCGTTCGATTCCGTGGCGGGCTTCTCTGGACGACGTCGATCCGCGCGGGGGGTCGTTGAATCCGTGACGGACGACGTTGCTGGTGCAGGCGTTGTTGCGGACGCCTTATCGGTGGACGTGGCCACTGCCTCCGAATTCTCGGTGGTAGAGGTCTCGGCCGCCTTCTCGGCGGGCGCTGCCGCCGAAGAATCGGTGCGGCCACCGGCGGGTGAAGTGGAGTCGGACTTCGGCGGCGTCGCCAAACGATGCGCAGGAACGCCACCGACCTTGATCCCGGCCAATGGGTAGTTCGATCCCTTAGTCATGTCGTTTTCCACTTCATCGTGATCCCAGGTGGTTCCGCGCCGAGATGTCACGATCGGGCATCGATCAGGACGGGCTACTCGGCGTCGAGCACGCAGAAACGTACTCGAAGTTTGTTCGGACACGCTGAGAGTATCATCACGATTGTTTACGACGCCATTTTTTGACCGAAGTTCTTGTTCTGAACTCTGAACCACACGGCAAAACCCCAGGCCACGAACGCGGCATACACCAGGTAGAGAACCGCGGAGGGATAGAACCCGGCGACGATCAGCAGCGGAACGCCCACGATGTCCACCGCGATCCAGATCAGCCAGAACTCGGTGAGTCCACGCGCCATTCCGAAGGTCGCCAGCATGGATCCGGTGAAGATCCACGCGTCGGCCCACTTGCCGAACGAGCCGAGGTAGCCGAACAGTTGCGCGAACAGCACCGTGCCGACGATCGCGACGACGATCATCGCGGTCCGCTCCCGCGCCGTGCCCCACCGCGGTAGAACCGCTGCCCCCGACCGTTTGGAGTCCCGCAGCCAACGCATCAACCCGTAGACGCTCACCGCGATGAACATCAGTTGTCGCCCGGCCTGGCCGTACAGATCGAGAGCCTGCGGAGTGTGGAACACGCCGCCGAGGAAGACAGTGAATAGCAGCGCATTGCCGATGATCCCCACCGGCCACGCCCATACGACGCGCCGCATCCCGCCGATCGCCGAGAGCAAGCCGAAACCGTTGCCGACCACCTCACGCCACAGAATCGGGTGCCCCAGTACGGAGAACTTTGCGTCGAGCAGATCGATCAGCACGCCGGTGCTACTGATCACCCGCGGCGACGAGTGGTTCGAGAGTCAGCTCGGGCATCTCCTTCTGGATGTACTGCAGACGCCACTTGTCGCTCACCAGTGCCAGCAGCGCACCGTCGGTGCGGGTGAAGACCTCGACACCGCGCTGGCGACCCAACTCGACGGCCGAGGCCGCGTCGGTGCGTCGGGCAAGGGAGTATCCGAGCGGTTCCATTCGGGCGTCGACGCCGAACTCGGTCTTCATTCGTGCGGTGACCACCTCGAACTGCATGGGTCCGACGGCGGCGAGCACGGGGGAGGCGTCGCCGCGAATGTCGTTGCGCAGCACCTGAACCACGCCTTCGGAGTCGAGTTGCTCGACGGCCCGGCGGAACTTCTTGTACTTGTCGGCGCTGTCGACGCGCAGTGCCGAGAAGTGCTCGGGCGCGAACGACGGGATGGGCGGGAACTCGACCTTCTTGTCGGTGTAGAGCGTGTGCCCGGGGGCGAGTGCGGTCGCGTTGACGAGGCCGACGATGTCTCCCGGATAGGCGTTCTCGACGGTCGTACGATCGCGACCGAACACCGTCAACGCGTACTTGGTGGTGAACGGCTTCTTGGTTTGGGAGTGGGTGACGACCATGCCGCGCTCGAACACTCCGGAGACCACGCGCATGAACGCCAGGCGGTCGCGGTGCGCGGTGTCCATGCCTGCCTGCACCTTGAACACGACGGCGCTGAACGGATCGGTGACCTCGCGTACCCCGCCCGAGACGTCGTCGCGCGCGCCGGGGGCGGGTGCCAGAGCGACGAGGGTGTCGAGAATCTGCCGGACGCCGAAGTTGAGCATCGCGGAGCCGAAGATCACCGGCGACGTCTGACCGGCCAGGAACATCTCCTGATCGTGCTGCTGACCGCTCGAGATCAGCAGATCACTTTCCTCGACGGCGGTGTCCCAGTCGACGCCCTCACGTTCGGCGGCGGCCTCGGCCGTCATGAATTCCTCGGGTGCGATGGTGGCACCACCGGCGGTACGGGTGAACCGGATGTAGCTGCCGTCCTGTACGTCGAGCAGGCCGCGGAAGTCGCCGGCGATCCCAACGGGCCAGTAGAGAGGCGTCGGAGTCAGGCCGATCCGCGACTCGATCTCGTCGAGCAGCTCGAGCGGCGACTGGCCCGGGCGGTCCCACTTGTTGATGACGGTGATGACCGGGATGCCGAACTGGCGGCACACCTGGAACAGCTTGAGGGTCTGCGGCTCCAGACCCTTGGCGGCGTCGATCAACATCACGGCCGCGTCGACGGCGGTGAGCACGCGGTAGGTGTCCTCGGAGAAGTCGGCGTGGCCGGGGGTGTCGACGAGGTTGATGACGTTGGTGATCTCCGCGTCGGGGGAGGTCTGGTAATTGAACTGCAGCGCAGTCGAACTCACCGAGATGCCACGGGCCTTCTCCATCTCCATCCAGTCGGAGACGGTGGAGCGGCGGCCGGCTTTGCCGTGGATGGCTCCGGCCTCGGAGATGACGCGTGCATGCAGGGCGAGGGCCTCGGTGAGCGTCGACTTGCCGGCGTCGGGGTGCGAGATCACCGCAAATGTTCGACGCCTCGCGACCTCGGTCTCGAGTTCTTTGGCCCGGCTGCGGGTGGTTCCGGACTCGTCGAGCGCTGCCGGTCCGGACCCGTCGATCGTGGCGTCGACGTCGGGGGTACTGGACGGGGTGCTCACGAAAACCTCATTCTCCTAGCAAGGGCGGCACCGAATCGGGTGCCGGGGCAGAAATCAAGGATACGCGGCCTGTTGCACCCTTCGGTCGGGGCGGGACTGCCTACTGTGGACGGTGGGCCGGGATTCCCTCACGAGGAGACGCGCGTTGAGCAAGTTCACCGAAGAGATGTTCGAGACCGCGAGCACCAGCAAGCACGGTCTGATCACCGGCGAGCCCGACGAGGCATTGCGACAGTCCTGGGGTGAAATCCACGAGCAGGCGCGTCGGATGGCCGGTGCGTTGGCCGACGCAGGCGTCGAACACGGGGATGCGATCGGCATCCTGGCCGGTCAGCCGGTCGACATCGCTCCTGCGTGCCAGGCGACCTGGATGCGCGGGGGATCGGTGACGATGCTGCATCAGCCCACACCGCGGACCGACCTCGCCGTCTGGGGTGAGGACACCGAGACCGTCGTGCGGATGATCGAGGCCAAGGCCGTGATCCTCGGGGCTCCGTTCGACATCGCCGCACCCGTGCTCGAGGAGCGCGGCATCACCGTGCTGAAGATCGAGGACATGAAGACCGGTCGCGACATCGATCCGGTGCCCACGTCCGAGTCCGATATCGCGCTGCAGCAGCTCACCTCCGGATCGACCGGTTCGCCGAAGGCCGTACGGATCACGCACGAGAACTTCTACGTCAATGCCTACGCGATGATCGACCGCATCGAATTCGATGTCGAAACCGACGTGATGGTCAGTTGGCTGCCGTTGTTCCACGACATGGGCATGGTGGGCTTCCTGTCGGTGCCCATGCAGGTCGGTGCCGAGGTCGTCAGTATCACTCCGCTGGACTTTCTGCGCTCGCCGCTGTTGTGGGCCAAGCTGATTCACAAGTACCGCGGAACCGTCACGGCAGCACCCAATTTCGCCTATTCGCTGCTGGCGCGGCGGCTCGGTCAGGCGGAGGACGACCTGGATCTCGACCTGTCGACTCTGCGCTACGCCTGGAACGGAGCCGAGCCGGTCGATCCGGACACCATGATCGCCCTCGCCGAGGCCGGAGCCCGGTACAAGCTGAACCCCCTCGCACTGGCTCCGGTCTACGGAATGGCGGAAACGACTCTGGCCGTGTCGATTCCGAACCCCGATCAGGGGCAGGTGATCGACGTGGTCGACGCGGACCTGCTCGAGACCCTCGGTCGTGCCGTCCCGTCCACTCGCGGCAACACCCGCTCGCTGGCGACGCTCGGCAAATTCGTTCCCGGGTTGGAGGGCCGTGTCGTGGACAAGGAGGGGCAGGTGCTCACCGCACGGGGCGTCGGCATCATCGAGGTGCGAGGCAAGGCCGTCACGCCCGGATACATCACCGTCGACGGCCCGGTGTCGACGCTCGACGCGGACGGCTGGCTCGACACCGGCGACGTCGGTTACATCACCGAGGACGAACTGGTGGTCGTCTGCGGGCGAATCAAGGACGTCATCATCATGGGTGGTCGCAACATCTATCCCACCGACATCGAACGGGCCGCGGGCACCGTCGCCGGTGTGCGGCCGGGCAATGCCGTGGCCATTCGGCTCGATGCCGGTGACAAACGCGAAAGTTTCGCGGTGGCTGTGGAAACCAACGACATCGACAAGCCGGACGAGGTCAGGCGCATCGAACGTGAAGTGATCCATGCCGTGCATTCGGAGGTCGGAGTGCGGCCGCGAACCGTCGCGGTATTGGGGCCGGGCAGCATCCCGAAGACGTCGAGCGGCAAACTGCGGCGGGCGAATTCGGCGTCGCTGCTGAACTGAACCCGCAGGAGACCTCACGCCGTTTTTACGGGGTGCGCGCGTGCGTCAGGAAGCGAGAACGGGCGCGCACCTCAGAACAGGGGTGTGAGGATCAGCGCGGGTGCACCGTATTCTGTGCGGCCTCGAGTCCGGCCGAGAGCAGGAGCTCGGCGGCGTCGGCTGCTTCCTCGACCACGACGCCGAGGTCCTTGCGCTCGGCAGCGGAGAACGGCTTGAGCACGAAAGACGCCGGATCCATCCGTCCCGGTGGTCGCCCGACGCCGACGCGCACCCGCAGATAGTCCTTGGTGCTCAGGTGCTGCGAGATCGAGCGGAGGCCGTTGTGGCCACCTTCGCCGCCGCCGAGTTTGAGTCGTAGAGCACCGAAGTCGATGTCCAACTCGTCGTGCACCACGACGATGTTCGCAGGCTCGATCGAGAAGAAGCGCGCCAACGCAGCCACTGGTTGGCCCGAGAGATTCATGAAGGTGCGCGGCTTGGCGATGACCACCGAGCGACTGCCGAGACGGGCCTGCACGATGTCGGAGTTGGACTTCTTGTGCGAGGAGAACGCGGAACCGATGCGTCCGGCCAGGGCGTCGGCCACCATGAATCCCACGTTGTGACGGGTCTTTTCGTACTGCGGGCCGGGATTGCCGAGGCCGACGATCAGGGCCGGCGCTGCGGGATCAACACTCACGGTCGTCATTGTCTCATCAGGCCTTCGAAACGAACGACGCGCTGCTCCCGAGGGAAGCAGCGCGCCGTCGAGCGTGCAGGTGGAGAATCAGCTCTCGTCGGAGCTGTCCTCGTCCGAGGACTCGGCTTCTTCCTGAGTCTCGGCGTCGCCCTCTTCGGAGATGGGCTCGGTGCCTTCGCCGTCGGCCTCGAGGTCTTCCTCGGACGGAGCCTCGACGACGTTCACGAGCAGCGTCTCGCCGTCGGACACCAGCGTGACGCCGGACGGAAGGGCGAGGTCGGCTGCGGTGATCTGAGTACCGATCTGAGCCTCTTCGACGGAGACGACGAAGTTCTCCGGGATCTCCAGTGCGTCGGCCTCGATCTCGACCGCGGTCGAGTCGGTGGTGACCAGGGTGCCCGGTGCGGCGTCGCCCTCGACGATGATGTTGACCTCGACGGTGACGCGCTCGCCCTTCTTCAGGACGAGGAGGTCGGCGTGCTCGATGCTGCGACGGATCGGGTGCACGACGATCGACTTGGTCAGCGCCAGCTGCGATTTGCCGTCGATGTCGAGGGTCAGCACGGCGTTGGTGCCGTCGTTACGCAGCACGGCTGCGAACGCGCGAGCGTCCAGTGCGAGGTGCTGGGGGTCGGTGGCGTGTCCGTACAGAACTGCGGGAACGAGGCCGTCGCGACGGGTGCGGCGGGCGGCTCCCTTGCCGAATTCGGTGCGGACCTGTGCGGTGAGGTTGTTTACCTTCGATGCCATGGTGCTGGATGCTCCTGATAACTGTGGTTCGTGCGGCGTACTTCGTCGGGCGGTCAAGCTCGTCGGGGCGGACACGAACGAGCGCGGCCAACGGGGCCGAGCCGCGTCGATAACGGTGGATCCTGGGAATCTGGATCTACCCTCGCCGAGACAACCTGGGAAACAATACACGATGCCGCGCAGTGGCTTGGCTATGCGCCCCCTGGGGCACCTGTCCGCACCACTGCGAGCGCAGCGAGCAGATCGAACGCGATGCCCCGCGCGACCACGATCGCGTCATCGCGAGCTCCCGCTGTGCCCATCACCACCGCGCCCTCGTGCAGTACCGACAGTCGGGTTCCGAGCTGCTCGGCATCGGGGTAACCGGCTTCGGTGGCCAAACGCGCGAACAACGATCTCGTCCATTCCTTCTCGGACTCGATGATCGCGAGCACCGGGCTGCCGGTACCGCCGAACTCCGCGAAGGCGTTGACGAATCCGCAGCCGCGATGGTTGTCGCGCATCCACAGATCGAGGGCGTCGTACACCCCGAGGATGCGCGCGTCGCCGGATTCGAGGGATTCGACGTACCGGGTCACGTGATCGCACCACAGGCCGTATCGGCGGGTGAGGTACCGCTGCACCAGGCCGTCCTTGGAGCCGAATCGGTCGTACAGCGTTTTCTTCGTGGTGCCGGCCTCCTCCGCGATGAGGTCGACTCCGACGGCGCGAATCCCGCGGGCGTAGAACAGGTCGCTGGCGACGGTCAGGATGCGTTCTCCGGCGGGGGTGAGCGGCTTGTCGAGCATGGTTGCCTTTCGAAAGCGCTGGTGAGCGGCAGGTGCACCGCGAGTATACAGACCTGTATGTTTACATCGCTTCATGAGATCGAGAGTCGACGTCATTGCGGGTACAGCACTGGTGGTGTTGTGGAGTTCGGGCTTCATCGGAGCAGAGCTCGGAACCGCCGAAGCCCCGGCCCACACGCTTCTGGCCTGGCGCTACCTCGCCGCGGCGGCGTTGCTGATCGCGTGGTGCCGGTTCCGGAAACTGACCCCCACCTGGCATGCCATCCGAATCCATGCCGTCCTGGGCCTGTTCTGCCAGTTCCTCTACCTCGGTGCGACCATCACCGGCATCGGGATGGGCGTGCCACCCGGCGTCGCCGCCTTGATCGCCGCGTTGCAGCCACTGGTGGTCGCGATGGCGTCGAGCAGGATCTTCGGCGAACGCGTGGGACGACGGCAGATTCTGGGACTCGTCGTCGGGATCGCGGGTGTCTCGCTGGTGGTGGTCGGAGACCTGTCCGGTGCCGACCTCTTCTGGCCGGTCTACCTGCTACCGGCTGCCGGAATGCTGGCACTGTCGGTGGGCACGATCGGCCAACGCGTGCTGGCACCGAAGGAGCCGATCGCGCTGGCGATGGCGATTCAATGTTCCATCAGCGCAGTCGGATTCATGACGTGGAGTGCTCTGGCCGGGGACGTCGCGCCGCCGATGACGACCGGCTTTATCGCCGCCGTGGCCTGGACGGTGGTGCTCTCCACCTTCGGGGCATACGGCGCGTACCTGTTCGTGGTGCGTCGCAACGGTCCGACGCGCGCCAGCGTGCTGCTCTACCTGACACCGCCGACGACCATGCTGTGGGCCTTGCTGATGTTCGGCGACGAGATCACCTGGCTCGGGCTCGGCGGACTCGTGGTCTCCGCAATCGGCGTGGCTGCCTACCTCCGCGGAACCCATGTGAGCGACGGTTCGACGGGTCGTTCCGCCGGCTCCACTCCTGCCGACCCTGCTACGAAGTGTCACTCACCTGCGAGCGCAGCGAGCATCGCGTCCAGTTCGGCGAACGCGACGAAATAGTGCGGAGATGCACGCACGACGGCGTCGAGTCCCCGGCCCGTCATGTCCAGACGCGTGGAACCGCGATGGCTGACGGTGACCGTCACGTTTCGTTCGGCCAGTCGGTCACGCACTGCCACGGGATCCTCGCCGTCGACGGTGAAGGATACGATGCCGCTCTTACGGTCGCCGAGGTCGCGCACGGTCACCCCGGGAACCTTCCGAAGCCCCGAGCGGAGGTAGTCGGCACGTTCGACGACGGCGTCTTCGACTCGGTCGATACCGAGTTCGAGCAGGTAGTCGACGGCCGCACCGAGCGCGAGCCTGGCCGCGACGTCGCATTCCCAGAATTCGAAACGCGTGGCGTCGTCTGCCATCCGGTACGTCCGTCCATCGGTCCACTCTGCGCTGTGCAGGTCCAGGGCCGGCGGATGCAGCGTCGACGCCAATCCCGGACGCAGGTAGAGGAAGCCCGTTCCGCGTGGGCCGCGCAACCATTTGCGGCCGGTGGCCGAGAGGGCGTCGACTCCCAACTCCTCGACGTCGACGCGTAGCTGCCCGATGGACTGGCAGGCGTCGAGCAGGACCAGTGCACCGTGCTGGTGGGCGAGATCGGCCACGGCACGGGCGGGATTGATCAGGCCGCCGTTCGTGGGGGCGTGCACCACCGAGATCAGTTTCACGCGGTCGTCGAGCATCGATTCCAGCGCGTCCAGATCGATGCGTCCCGATGCGTCGCTCGGCATGACCTGGACGGTCGCTCCGGTGACTTCGGCGCGGTGGAGGGCGGAGATGGCATTGCTGGCGTACTCGGCCTCGCACAGCAGGATTCGGTCGCCGGCCGAGAGCGGCACCGAGTAGAAGAAGTCCGTCCAGGCCCGCGTCGCGGAATCGCTCAGTGCAATGCTCGACGCCTGCGCGCCGATCAATGTTGCAATCGAGGTCTTGACCGCGGCGAGGTCGTCGAGTCGTTCGTTCGCGGCCCGGTAGCCGCCGATCTCCGCTTCGCGGCGTAGATGCGCGATCGCGGTGTCGAGGACGACGGTCGGGGGCAACGAGGATCCGGCGCTGTCGAGAAACACGCGGCCCGACGCACCTGGGGTGTCGCGTCGAATGCGGTCGTGATCGAGCATCGGTCGTCCTTTCGGTTGCGAACTCTCGGGCACCAGAGTTCCACAATCGGTAGCCTCGACCGGACGAGGGATCGCGGCGTTTTCGATCCTCGCAGCTGGGTACGTTCTCCGAGCGGAGAACGTGTTGAGTGCGGAAAGAAGGAATGAGTGTCGTCCAACGAGAAGTCTCTCGGGCTGAGCTCGCGCCCGGCAGCAGAGGCATACGTGTCGAAGGTGTGTTTCAAGCTGGGGCCACCGGCACTCGTCGGTGCCGAACTCGAGTGGCTCACCGCCCTCGACGACGGAACCCGTCCGACCCTCTCGGCTCTGGCCGATGCGCTCGGTGTTCACTCCCCGCGCAGTATCGATCCCGAATCACCCGCCCTGTCGTTGCCGGGCGGAAGCATCGTCACCGTCGAACCCGGTGGTCAGGTCGAATTGTCCAGTTCGCCTTATGTATCCGTTTCTCGACTCGCACCGATGCTCGACGCCGATGCCCAGCGGCTGCGGAACATCCTCGGTGATGCCGGCATCGACATGGCGTCCGTTCCGGCCGATACCGCTCGGGCACCGGAACGCCTCCTCGTCCTCCCGCGGTACTGTGCGATGGAGAATCGGTTCACCACCATCGGCCCCTTCGGGAAGTTGATGATGTGCAACACCGCTGCGGCTCAGGTGAGCGTCGACGCCGGACGTGATCGCGCCGAGGTCGCCGCGCGCTGGCACATGCTCCACGTCATCGGTCCCGCCTTTGTGTCCGCGTTTGCCCGCTCTCCTGAACTCGCCGGAGCACCTGCCGGGGACTGGGCATCGCAGCGGATGCGAACCTGGCTCGAACTCGACTCCAGCAGAACCGATTCCAGCAGAACTGCGGTTCCGAACACCGGTGACCCGATTGCCGACTACGCACGCTGGGCACTCGACGTTCCATTGCTCTGCATCCAGGGCATCACGCAGAACTGGGAAGCACCTGCGGGCACCACGTTCGCTCAGTGGATGGACGATCCCGGCATCGTCGGACGCGCGCCGACCTACAGTGACCTCGATTATCACCTGACCACCCTGTTCCCCAAGGTGCGCGCATGTGGGCACTTCGAGATTCGCTATCTCGATGCGCAGCCGGACGGTCAGTGGGTGGTTCCGGCCGCGGCGTTCGAGGCGCTGTTGTCCACACCCGAACTGGTGGCTCGCGCCACCGAGATCGGCGGCGGAACGGCGGGACGGTGGCTCGACGCGGCCCGCTTCGGGTTGGCCGACGACGACCTCCTTGCGGCGGCAACCGAATTGCTCCAACTCGCCGCGGAGGTCGGCGGCGAGTACTCCGAGTTGCTGTCGGCGGCATCTCGCCGATGCGGTGCGGGCGAGCCCCCCAGTGAATTCGACACGGCGACACGGGAATTTCGGACTCGAAAGGAATCGGTGTGAGCGCCGAACAACTCAGGAACAGAATCGAAACGGTCCTCACTCGCAGTCGTGCCCGCAGCGGCGCACTCACCGACTGTGTGGACGAGACCGAACTGATGGCGCAGCATTCGCCGTTGATGAGCCCGCTGGTGTGGGATCTCGCGCACATCGGTAGTCAAGAGGAACTCTGGCTCGTACGCGACGTCGGTGGCCGCGATCCCGTCCGTCCGGACATCGACGAGCTGTACGACGCGTTCAAGCACTCGCGGTCTTCGCGTACGTCGCTTCCCTTGCTCACTCCGGACGAGGCGCGCGTCTACGTCCGGACCGTGCGCGACAAGGCCTGGGATGTGCTCGATCACAGCACTTTCGAGGGTCGACCGGTCGAGAAGCACGGTTTCGCGTTCGGCATGATCGCCCAGCACGAACAGCAGCACGACGAGACCATGCTCGCGACCCATCAATTGCGTTCGGGGCCCGCGGTTCTCACGGCTCCTGCGCCACCGGCCTCGGTGGTGCCGGTGTCGGGTGAGGCCGTCATCGCGGGTGGCCCGTTCTCGATGGGGACCTCGCTCGACCCGTGGGCACTGGACAACGAGCGACCGGCTCATTCGGTGCACGTGCCCACCTTCGCCATCGACCGGGCACCGATCACCAACGCGCAGTTCATGGATTTCATCGCCGACGGCGGTTACCGACGCCGCGAACTGTGGACCGAGAAGGGTTGGCAGCATCGCGTCGACGCGAACCTGACCGCGCCACAGTTCTGGGAGTCCGACTCCGACGGAACGTGGTGGCGTCGCAGTTTCGGGGTGTCCAAGAAGGTTCGCCCGCAGCAGCCCGTGGTGCACGTGTGCTGGTTCGAGGCCGACGCCTACGCCCGCTGGGCAGGCAAGCGACTGCCGACGGAGGCCGAGTGGGAGAAGGCCGCGCGTTTCGACGCCGACACTCGCACCAGTAACGCGTACCCGTGGGGCGATGCCGAACCCACTGCAGCAGGTGCCAATCTGAATCAGCGGCATCTGGAACCGGCGGACGTCGGCGCGTATCCCGACGGTGCCTCCTCGGCAGGTGTGCATCACCTCATCGGTGACGTATGGGAGTGGACTTCCTCGGATTTCGAGCCGTACCCCGGATTCGAGGCGTTTCCGTACGCCGAGTACTCCGAGGTGTTTCTTCGTGGCGACTACAAGGTGTTGCGCGGCGGCTCGTTCGGCACCGACGAGGTGGCATGTCGGGGCACGTTCCGCAACTGGGATCACCCGATCCGACGCCAGATCTTCAGCGGATTCCGGTTGGCCCGCGACGTCGAGCCCAGCTGAATGTGCCGACATCTCGGGTATCTCGGCCCTCTCACGTCGGTCGGGGGAGTGCTCACCGGCGGCGATCACAGTTTGCGGGTGCAGTCGTATGCCCCCGACGACATGCGCGGCGGGGGCACCATCAATGCCGACGGCTTCGGGGTCGCATGGTGGCAGGCCGGTTCGGTTCGCAGCTACCGCAACGCCATGCCGATCTGGACCGACCCCGCGGTCGACGATGTTCTGCCGCAGCTCGATTCGACGTCGGTGATCGCCGCCGTGCGATCGGCAACGGTGGGAATGCCGGTGGAGCGATCGGCCTGCGCACCGTTCACCGACGGCCGTTGGGCATTCAGTCACAACGGAGTGGTCCGCGGCTGGCCCCACTCACTGACCGACCTGTGGTCCGAGGTGCCGCCCGAAGATGCACTCACGTTGCCGGCTCCGACCGACGCGGCCGCAGTCTGGATCGTTCTGCGGCAGTTGCTCGCAACCCTCGAACCGCCGGCAGCGCTTGCCGCATTGGTTCGGCGTATCGAGGCGCGCGCACCGGGGTCCAGGCTCAACTTTCTCCTCGGCGACGGGGAGAATTTGTACGCCACCGCAGTGCATCACGCACTGTCCGTCCGCAGTTCCGGTGACGCCGTCACGATCGCGTCCGAACCCACCGACGACAATTCCGACTGGACGCCCGTCGACGACCGCAGTCTCGTCGTTGCCACGGCGTCCGAGTTGACCGTTTCCCGTCTCGACGAAGAGGAGCACACATGAGCACTGTCGAGGTACACCTCGCCGACACGGCACTGGTGGACGAATTGCGTAAGGACGTGCGAGACGGGTTGACGTCCACGCCGAAGTGGCTCTCGCCCAAATACTTCTACGACGCCGTGGGCAGCGAGCTGTTCGAGCGGATCACCGAGCTGCCCGAGTACTTTCCGACCCGCACCGAACGTGCCCTGCTCGAAGAGCATGCCCTCGACATCGCCGAGGCGACCGAATCCACCATGTTGATCGAGCTCGGGTCGGGCTCGTCGGAGAAGACGAAGATCCTGCTCGCTGCAGGGGCCAAGCACGGTTCGTTGAAGACCTATGTGCCGCAGGATGTGTCGGTCACGGCGCTCGAGGGAGCCATCGAGCAGATCGCCCAGGAGTTTCCCGCTCTCGAGGTGCACGGCATCGTCAGCGACTTCACCGATACTCTGCACAATCTGCCCGGTGGGGGCGCGCGCACCATCGCGTTTCTCGGTGGCACCCTGGGCAACCTCATCCCCGAGGAGCGCGAGGACTTTCTGAAGGCGATCGCAGGCGCGCTCGATCCAGGGGAGCACTTGCTCCTCGGCGTCGGACTGGTCATCGACCCGGACGTGCTGGTTCCGGCGTACGACGACGCGGCGGGGGTGACGGCGCAGTTCAATCGAAACGTGCTGTCGGTGATCAACTCTCGCCTGGGTGGCACTTTCGATCCCGATGCGTTCGAGCACGTCGCGCTGTGGAACGCCGAGCAGGAGTGGATCGAGATGCGACTGCGGGCGACATCGACGCAGGAGGTGTATATCGCCGATCTCGATCTGCACGTGCATTTCGAGGCGGGCGAGGAATTGCGCACCGAGATCTCGGCGAAGTTCCGACCCGACGGCATCACCGAAGAACTGGCTGCAGCGGGATTCGGCGTCGAGCATCTGTGGTCCGACTCCGATTCCCGGTTCGCGCTGATTCTTGCGGGTCGAGTGTGAACGAGCCCTCGACTACTCGGAGGCAGTGACGCCCAGGTGCTGAGTACCGATGACCCCGAGCAGATTCAATTTCTCGCGGGCGTCGGTTCCCGGCTGCGGCGAATAGACCAGGAGATGCTGGCCCTCTCTCTGGGTCACGAGGGTCTCGCAATGAACGGCGATCACGCCGAGTTCGGGATGCACGAAGCGTTTGGACGCCGACGTCTTGTATGCGACTCGGTGCTCGCTCCAAATCGTCTCGAACTCGGAGCTGGCGGCGCGTAGACGCTCGACCAGTACAGCGACCTCGGGATCGCCCGCTCGCCTGGCCGACACTGCTCGGAGATCGGCTACGTGTTTGTGGCCCATCCGATCCCAGTCCTCGCGGACGAAGTTGCGGCGCGTGCCGGCATCGGTGAACCACCGCCACACCACGTACCTGTCGAGCCCGGTGTACGTGCGCGGGTCCTCGGCCAGCGCGAGGTACATCGCGTTGTGCGCCAGGATCTCGCCGAGGTCTGTCACGACGCAGGCCGGAGTGTCGTCGAGCTTGGTCAGCAGGTGCATCAGGCCGGGCCCGACGTGCTTGTCCGCGCCGACACGGGTGGGCGGTGCCTGGCCGGCGAGGATGTAGAGATGGTCGCGCTCGTCGTCGTCCAATCTCAGCGCGCGGGCGAGCGAACCGAGAATCTGCGTGGACGGATGCGGCCCACGACGCTGTTCGAGGCGGGTGTAGTAATCGGTGGACATCCCGGCCAGCAGTGCCACTTCGTCGCGGCGCAGCCCCGGCGTGCGGCGGCGCGGTCCGGGTGACACACCGACGTCCTCGGGCGTCAGCAGCGCCCGTCGTCGTCGGAGAAAGTCGGCCAGTTCGTCACGTTCCACTCGCTCAGTGTCCACCGAATCGTCGAGCCGAACCAGGGACGGGCAGTCCCCTGACAACCGCTCTCTGGCGCGACAATCGCCACAGAGCACACAGTGGACGGCATGAACAGAACACGATTGGGAAATACCGGACCCACGGTGTCGCGCATCGGTCTCGGTGCCATGGGTATGTCCGGCGCATACGGCGATTCCAGCGACGGCGAATCGATCCGCACCATCCACGCTGCGCTCGACGCCGGCGTCGACCTGGTCGACACAGGCGACTTCTACGGTGCCGGCCACAACGAGATGCTCATCGGGCGGGCACTGAGCGAGCGCAACCGCGACGAGGTCGTGCTGTCGGTGAAGTTCGGGGCACTACGTGGACCCGACGGAAGCTGGCTCGGATTCGACGGCAGGCCGAACGCCGTCAAGAGCGCGCTGGGCTACACACTCGCACGGCTCGGCGTCGATCACATCGACATCTACCGACCCGCCCGACTGGATCCGCAGGTGCCGATCGAGGACACCGTCGGTGCCATAGCCGAGATGGTGGACGCGGGATACGTGCGACACATCGGCTTGTCCGAGATCGGGAGTGCGACGCTGCGTCGTGCCGCGGCGGTACACCCGATCTGCGACCTGCAGATCGAATACTCCATCGTCTCGCGTGGAATCGAGGACGACATTCTCGACACGGCCCGCGAGCTCGGTGTCGGTACCACCGCGTACGGCGTGCTTTCACGTGGGTTGCTGAGCGACACGTTCCGCACGTCCACTGTGTTGGCCGACAACGACTTCCGTGCACACAGCCCCCGATTCCAAGGGGAGAACCTGACGAGGAATCGCGAACTCGTGGAGTTGCTGGCCGAGCTCGCGGACGAGCGCAACGTCTCGGTCGCGCAACTGGCCATTGCCTGGGTCCTCTCCCGGGGTGACGACATCGTGCCCGTCGTCGGCGCACGAACCGTCGAGCGTTTGGCGGAAACCATTGCTGCATCGGAGATCTCGTTGACCTCCGAGGAGGTGTCGCGGATCGAGAGTACCGTGCCGAAAGATGCGGTAGCGGGCGAGCGCTACGCCGAGGCGCAGATGGCGCAACTCGACAGCGAAGCCTGAGCAGAGGCGTCGGCCGGCACGATGGTCTGTACCGCCGGGCCCTGGCAATCGCCGAGCGGTACAGACCTCGAGGTCAGACGTCCGCCAATGCAAGCACCGGTGAGATCTGATTGGCACGTCGCGCCGGAGTCAGTGACGCACCGAGGGCGAGGAGTCCACCGCACAGCACGGTTCCGGCGATGACGACCCACGGCAGCGTGGGGGCGGTGAGTCCGCGCGAATCCAGCGAGCCCAGCAGCGATTGTGCTGCGGCCCAGCCGTAACCGATGCCGAGAATCAGACCGAAACCCATCGACGCGACCACCATCTGACTGCTCTCCGAGACGATCATCGTCCGAATCTGCTTGCGGGTGAATCCGAGTGCCCGCAGCAGACCGATCTCTCGGGTGCGCTGCAGAATGCTCAGCAGCAGATTGTTCACCATCCCGACTGCCGCGATCACAGCCGAGAACCCGATCAGTCCGGTCATGATTCCCACCGTCACGGTGAGTACCTGGTCGACGGAGGCCTCGTCGTATTCGTCGACGAGCATCGACCGGTAGCTGTACATCGCGACGGCGAACGTGGTCACCAGCGTCACGCCGATCAGCAGTCCCACAGCGGTACGGGTACTGCGATCCGGGTAGCGAATTGCGTTGGCCGCAGCCAATCTTGCCGCGGGCCCCCGACCGAACAGTCTTCCGACCAGCCTCAGCGTCGCGGGCAGTATTCGATAGGCACCGACCATGATTCCGGTGAACGACGCAACACCGCCGAGGAACGCCACCAGAACACCGGCCGGGTTCACCATCCCGACCAGGATCCCCAGCCCCAGCAGCGCCACTCCGCCTGCGATCAGCACGATCGACAGTGCCGTCCTGATACGGCGCGACCGCGGAGCCTCCACTCCCGTGTCAACGGCACCGCCGGTCGCCTGAACGGGTGTCACATCCAGCACCTTTCGTGACCCGACATACGACGCGAGGGTCGTCGTCAGTACCACGATGACCACCGGCAGGATCACCAGCGGTTGAACGGACGTGTACTCCACATCGGGCAGCTGACCGGCCGAGACGGCGACCGCACGGGCCAGATGGCTGGCACCGACTCCGAGAACCGAACCGACCGCACCACCGAACAATCCGACGAGGAAGCCTTCCCTGGCCACCGATCGACGTAGGTCACGGGCCCGGGCACCCAGGAGTCGCAGAAGAGCAATGGTGCGCGTGCGTCCCGCGACGATCGTTGCGAACGTGTTCGAGGTGACCACCGCCGCGACATACAGCGCGAGACCGATGAACACCAGCGCCACGCTGTAGAGCGCCGTGACGGCGGCACCTTCCATGTCCCCGAAGATATCGACCAGGAACGCCGTCGCCTGAATCAACACCACACCGAAGAACGACGCCAGCGACGTCACCAGAAGACTGGCGCCGTGCTCCTTCGACGCCCGAGCAGAAGTCACACCGTTCATGATGCGTGCTCCATTCCCAGCATGTAGCTCGAGATCTGCTCCGGCGTCGAACGTGGCAGTTCGTCGGCGATGCGGCCGTCGGCGAGGAAGACGATGCGATCGGCGTAGCTGGCCGCGATGGGGTCGTGGGTGACCATGACGATCGACTGACCGTACTCGCGCACCGCTGCGGCGAGTAGGCCGAGAACCTCACGGCCGGTTCGGGAATCGAGGTTGCCGGTGGGTTCGTCGGCGAAGATGAGGTGCGGCCGCGTACCGAGTGCGCGGGCGATCGCGACGCGCTGCTGCTGTCCACCCGAGAGCTGATGCGGGCGGTGGTTCACTCGCCCTCGCAATCCCAGAGTGTCGATGAGCTGCTCTGTCCATGCCGCCTCTTCGGCGGTGGGGGCGCGGCCGTCGAGCTCGAACGGCAGCAGGATGTTGCCCCGAACATCGAGGGTGGGAACGAGATTGAACGACTGGAAGATGAACCCGACCTGCGTGCGGCGCAACGTCGTCAGTGCGTCGTCGTTCGCCTCGGTGATGTCGGCACCGGCCAACATCAGATGTCCGGTGCTGGCGTTGTCCAAGCCCGCCATCACGTGCATCAGAGTCGACTTGCCGGAACCGGACGGTCCCATGATGGCGGTGAACTGGCCGCCGTGAATGTCGAGAGAGACGTTGTCGAGGGCGCTGACCGGGTTGGACGAGTCACCGAAATACTTGCTGACCTGGAATGCCCGGGCGACCGGGGGGAGTGTTGTTGTCATGCCCACAACGCTATGAAGTGGGCGGACAGGAGTAATCAGGCGCGAGTCTTCGCCTCGTACATCGAGAGGATGACTTCGGTGTCAGTCTCCGGTGAGTCCGTGCTCGAATGCGTAGACCACCAACTGCACTCGGTCGCGCAACGCGAGTTTGGCGAAGATTCGACTGATGTGTGTCTTCACCGTCGCCTCGCTCAAGAATTCCATCGCGGCGATCTCGGAATTGCTCAGCCCACGGGCGGTGAGTCGAAACAGGTCCTTCTCCCGTGCGGTGAGGGTGGCGAACTCGGCGGGAACCTTCGGTACCTCGGGCGTAGGTGTGAAGTGCGCCAGCAGCCCCGTCGTGGCCGACGCGGCGATCACAGAGTTACCCGCATGGACCGTCCGGATCGCGGCGAGCAGAAATTCCGGGTCGGCGTCCTTGAGCACGAAACCGCTTGCTCCGGAGCGGATCGCTCGCGCGGCGCTCTCATCGAGATCGAAAGTGGTGAGCACCAGAATCCGCGGTGGAGTATCGGACGCGGCCACGATCTGCTCGGTGGCGGCGATACCGTCGAGCACCGGCATCCGGACGTCCATGAGCATCACATCGGGCTTCGCCGACGCGGCGAGCTCCACGGCCTCTCGCCCGTTGCCCGCTTCCCCGACGAACTCCAGGTCCGGCTGCGAGGAGATGAGCATACGAATACCTGCTCGGAACAGCTGCTGGTCGTCGACCAGAGCCACCTCGATTCGATCTGCCATCAGTCGATTCCCTTCGTGGACGAGCCGGCAGCAGGAAGCCAGGCAGTCACGGTCCACGACGAGCCGTTGCCGGACGCGGTGCACATGCCGCCGGCGAGGCTGGCGCGCTCCTTCATACCGGCGATTCCGTGCCCGCCCGATTCCGATGCCGAACGCACCGAACGCACGGTGTTGCGCACCGTCAATTCGATGCCCGCCGAGTCGGATTCGATCGTGACGCTGACGGGCTTGTCGGGATCACCGTGACGTAGGGCATTGGTCAGCGATTCCTGCGCGATGCGATAGAGCGCGAGGTGTGCACCGGCACCCAACGAGACCGACGTGGTGTCGATCGAGGAGTCGATGGTCAGTCCGGTCGCGCGCACCTGGTCGAAGAGACGCTCGAGATCGTCGGGTGTCGGGTTCGGTAGATCGCCCTGACTGTGCCGAAGCTGTCCGAGCAACACCCGAACGTCGGTCAGTGCATCGCGCGCAGTGTCGGAGATGGTCGTCAGCGCGGTGTCGACGGCTGCGGGATCGATGGCGCGTACGTAGCGTGCACCGTCGGCCTGCGCGATCACCACGGCGAGCGAATGCGCCACGATGTCGTGCATGTCGCGAGCAATTCTGTTGCGCTCCTGCTCGATTGCCACTTCGTGTTCGGCGCGGGCCTGATGTACCTCGGCGAGCTCGCGTGCGTGTGCGGATTCGATGGCGGTGCGCCGGGCGTAGGCGAGACGGCCCAGTGCCCAGGACAATCCGAGCATGGCCCACAGGCCGGCGAGGAGCAGGGCGAACTGCGCGATTCGGGGTTCTTGGTAGCCCTCCTCCGTGGGCGGGCCGAAGGGATTGCCGTCCACGTACGCCAGGTACAGCGCGGCGATCACTCCGCCGCCGACGGCCGACGCGAGCCCGAAGCGTCGAACGACGCTGTCGCCGTAAGCGGCCGAGCAGTACAGAATCGCGAAGATTGCGGTGTCCGCGGAGAGGGGGAGCACCCCGCCGACCATCTGCACGACGGCCAGCAGCCAGGCCAGTGCCAGCGATAGTTGCGGTGAGCGGCGCCTGATGGCCAGCGCTACGCCGAAACCGACCAGCACACCCGCGCCGGAAGAACCGTACGGGCCGCTCAGCGTCGACGGCAGCAGGAGCAGAACGAAGACGACGGCGTAGGTGGCATCGAGCACCTGCCGTGAGATCGAACGCTTGCGCAGCACTCGATCAGACTACGTGGATCAGTTGGTGCGGCGACGAGCCTTCTCGAGCGCGGCCAGCGTCGACAGGACTGTGGTGCGTTGCCGTTCGAGATCCTTCATGCGTGCACGTGCCGGCAGGCCCTGTACGCCGTCGAGTGCGCTGATCTGCTCGTCGACGGAGGTGAGCTGGCCGAGCAGCTTCTGCACACGTGACTGCAGTTCGATCGCGTCGATTCCGGTGACACCGGCCTGCGACTTCTTCGTCGGTGCCTTCGCAGGCGCTCCGGACGTCGTCGAGGCCGGTGTGTTTCCCGCAGCAGCGGCCCTGGGACGCAACGCTTTGCGGACGGCAGCCGGATCGGGCAGCTTCTCGAGCCGAATACGGTTGAGCACCTCACGGGCATCCCGAGCCGTGACGCGGTACTCGCGCTCCTCCTCGTCCTCGGACGCCAGCGTGCCGCCCAGGGGCCGCAGACCGTACATCCCGATGAAGTGCTTGGCCTCGTCGATGACCGCTTCCTTCTCGCGGCACAGCCCGCAGCGCGGCTCGTTTCGGAAGTCCTCGACGCTGTCGGTACTACCGCACCAGACGCACCCGCCCGGCGTCCATCGGGCAATTCTGACCGTAGTAGTTCCAGCCGGGCCGTGGGGAGAGTCTGCGTCGATCACGACGAGTCATCTTAGGTGACAACGAAACCCGCCCCGCACACCCCCGCCTCGCGAGCTGCATGTTCCGGTCACGGACGTGACGTAGTTCATGCGACGCGGACGGAGAGTGGGCGGGGCGGGGTGAAACAGACTGACTGTTATGCGCTGCCGTTGAAAAGGCTGGTGACGGAACCGTTTTCGAAGACCTCGCGAATGGTGCGAGCCAGCAGCGGCGCGATCGAGAGCTCGGTCAGCGTTGCGAAGCGCTTCTCGTCGCTGATCGGCAGCGTGTTGGTGACGACCACTTCCTTGGCACCGCAGTTCGCGAGGCGCTCGGCGGCGGGGTTGGACAGAACGCCGTGGGTGGCGGCGATGACGACGTCACCGGCTCCGGCCTCCTTGAGCACCTTCACGGCGCCGGCGATGGTGCCGCCGGTGTCGATCATGTCGTCGATGAGGATGCAGGTGCGGCCTTCGACGTCACCGACGACGCGATTGGACTTGACCTGGTTGGGCACCAACGGGTCACGCGTCTTGTGGATGAACGCCAGCGGCGCGCCGTCGAACGAGTCGGCCCACTTCTCGGCGACGCGCACACGGCCGGAGTCGGGGGAGACCACGGTGATGTGCTCGAGGCTGTAGGTCGCCCGAATGTGGTCGGCGAGCTGGCTGTGTGCGTGCATGTGATCGACGGGCCCGTCGAAGAAGCCCTGGATCTGATCGGTGTGCAGGTCGACGGTGATGATGCGGTCGGCACCGGCGGTCTTGAGCAGATCCGCGACCAGACGAGCGGAGATGGGCTCGCGTCCCCGGTGCTTCTTGTCCTGGCGGGCGTACGGGTAGAACGGCAGGATCGCGGTGATGCGCTTGGCCGATCCGCGCTTGAGCGCGTCGATCATGATGAGCTGTTCCATCAGCCACGTGTTGAGCGGGAACGGATGCGACTGCAGCACGAAGGCGTCCGACCCGCGGACCGACTCCTCGAAGCGCACGAAGATCTCGCCGTTGGCGAAGTCACGCGCGGTCTGCGGGGTGACGTCGATTCCGAGTTCCTTGGCGACCTGCTCGGCCAACTCCGGATGTGCTCGACCAGAAAACAACATCAGGTTCTTCTGGTTGTCGATCCAATTAGGGGTGGTCACTGCTCTTCGCCGTCCTTTTGTTCTTGCCGATCACGATCTGCGAGCGCCGCTGCTTTCGCAGCTTCGGTTCCGGGCCTGTTGTCCATGACCCAGCCTTCGATATTGCGTTGCTTACCACCGGAGACGGCCAATGCGCCGGGAGGAACATCGTCCCGAACCACTGTTCCTGCACCGGTGTAAGCGCCGTCGCCCACATGTACGGGAGCGACGAACGTCGAGTCGGAACCGGTCCGTACGTGGGATCCGATTTCCGTGCGGCTCTTGTTGACGCCGTCGTAGTTGGCGAAGACGTTGGAGCAACCGATGTTGCTGTGGTCACCGATCGTGGCATCGCCGACGTAGGTGAGGTGCGGGACCTTGGTGTTGCGGCCGATCGTCGCGTTCTTGGTCTCGACGTAGGCACCGAGTTTGCCGCCTGCGCCCAGCACCGTGCCCGGACGCAGATAGGTGAACGGTCCGACGGTGGCATCCGGTCCGATCACGGCCTGCTCGGCGTGGGTCCGCACGACCGACGCGCGCTCGCCGATCTCGACGTCACGCAGCGTCGAGTCGGGCCCGACGATGGCGTCGTCGGCGACGTGGGTCTTGCCGTGGAGTTGGACGCCGGGTTCGATGCGGACGTCCGCGCCGAGGGTGACGTCGATGTCGATCCAGGTGGTCGACGGGTCCACGACGGTGACGCCGGCCCGCATGTGCCGTTCGATGATGTGGCGGTTGAGCACGGACGTGACGTGCGCCAGCTGGACGCGGTCGTTGACGCCCACCACCAGATCGGGATCGGCGAGCTGAGTGCCGTACACGGCTTTACCGTCCGCCTTGCTGATCTTGACGACGTCGGTCAGGTACAGCTCGTGCTGAGCGTTGGCGGTGCTGAGCTTGCCCAGGGCGGTACGAAGCGCAACGGCGTCGAACGCGTAGACGCCGGAGTTGACCTCGCCGATGAGGACCTGAGCGGGCGTGGCGTCGGCATGCTCGACGATCTCGGCCACCTCGCCGTCGTCGGTGCGGACGATGCGGCCGTATCCGTTGGCGTCGTCGGGCAGGAATGTCAGAACCGTGGCCGCGGCGGGCCGGGGGGCGCTCAGATGCTCGTCGAGCAGAGCTTTGAGAGTGTGGCCGTCGAGCAGCGGGACGTCGGCTGCGGTGACGAGGATCGTGCCCTCGAAGTCGTCCGGGAGTGCAGCGAGGCCGCACTGGACGGCGTGCCCGGTGCCGAGCTGGCGATCCTGGACGGCAGTGTGAATCGTGCGACCGAAGGTGGCTGCGAGGTCCTGGACGGCGTCCGTGACTCGTTCGCGATCGTGTCCGACGACCGTCACCAGATGGTCGGGGCCCAGGTCGGCGGCTGCGTGGAGGGCGTGCGCAAGCATGGTGCGACCGGCCAGGGGGTGCAGAACTTTCGGAGTCTTCGATCGCATTCGGGTACCTGCACCCGCAGCGAGAACGACCACGGCGGTCTGCACAGGCATTGAGCTCCTCAGGCGGTAACGCGAATGACGGCATGCGTGAATGATGTTGCTCGCTCCGCCGCCAGGACTCGAACCTGAACTATCTGAACCAAAATCAGAGGTGCTGCCATTACACCACGGCGGATAAACGGCCAGCGGTTTCATCAGTGGCCGACGAATCGAACGACGCCTTCGTCTGCCGCTGCGCTCCCACTGAGCGCAACGATCCTCGCACGCGAGGTAGTGGTGAGTCGAACCGCGGCGCACATGAGACCGTTCGAGTTGTTCTTGTCCCTGCACTCGCGACGTTCGAAACCGGATGGTTCGGACATGGTTAGGGTGAGGGAGACGTCGAGGGTGGCGTCTGACAATGCACACGGTCGGTGACGGAAGCGGTTTTCCATGACAGGCGCAGCCTCCGAGCAGGAACGCTCACCTCGGGTCCGGATGACGGGGACGCAACGGCGCGAGCAGTTGATCGAGGTGGGTCGGACGCTGTTCGCCGAACGCGGGTACGAGGCCGCGTCCGTCGAGGAGATCGCGGGACGCGCGAACGTGTCCAAGCCGGTCGTCTACGAGCACTTCGGCGGTAAGGAAGGTCTCTACGCCGTCATCGTCGACCGCGAGATGTCGACTCTGCTGGGAATGATCACCAGTTCCCTCGATCTCAACAGGTCGCGGATCCGTGTCGAGCGGGTTGCGCTGGCGCTGCTCACCTATATCGAGGACCGCACCGACGGCTTCCGCATCCTCGTTCGTGACTCTCCGGTCTCCGCCGAGGACGGCAAGTACTCGTCGCTGCTCAACGAGGCCGTCGGTCGCGTCGGGCACATGCTGGCCGGAGATTTCTCGCGCCGAGGCCTCGATCCCGAGTTCGCGCCGATGTACGCCCAGGCCCTCGTCGGAATGGTGTCGATGACCGCGCAATGGTGGCTCGATGTGCGTACCCCGTCGAAGGAAGTGGTGGCGGCGCACGTGGTCAACCTGTGCTGGAACGGGCTGACGAATCTGGAAGCGGACCCTCGATTGACCGAGGAATGAGTACACGGTTCGGTCTCTCCGCGGCGTATGAGGGGGTATCGTCCCCTTTGTCGGCCATGAGAGCTGTGTAACCTACGGCACAGTGCTTCAATCGGACCGATGCATGTTGGCACGAGACGTAAAGCCACTCAGTGGTACCGTTCGGGCGTAATTTGCGCAGTGGCAGTTCTTATTGCGAAGGCGGATCCCATGGTCAGGCAGGCCCGCGCTGAAATCACTCGCGACACCGTGCTGGCTGGCGCAGCGAACGTATTTCTGCGCCTCGGGTACGCGAACGCGAGCCTCAGCGAGATCATTTCTCAGTCCCAGGTCACCAAGGGCGCTCTGTACTTCCATTTCGGCTCCAAGGAAGAACTGGCACGTGCGGTCATCGACGAGGGCAACGCTCGTCTGACGACGGCCTGCTCGCAGTTCAACGACGGTCGAATCCCCGCACTCGAAGCGGCGATCGGTATTTCCTACATCGTCGTCGACCTCTCGGTCAGCGACCCCATGGTCTCTGCCATGCTTCGGCTGAGCCATCAGATCGGCGATTACCGCGGCACCGAGGGCAACGTCATGGCCGGGTGGAGCGAGTCGTTCGACAGGCTCGCCGCCAAGGCCATCGCGCAGGGGGACATCGACCCCAACTCGGATTCGCGCACCATCGGATCTCTGGTCCTGGAAATCCTCACCGGCGTACACATGGTGGCAGTTGCCACCTCCACCACCGAGGAATTGCCGTCGCGCATGGAGCGCCTCTGGTACTACCTTCTCCCGGCGTTGGTTCCCGCCAACAAGCTCGACTACTTCCGCGAATTCGCAGCGCGTCGCGTCATCCGCTTCGGCCCGTAACTAGCGGTGCCGGCCCACGAAGTCGGCGATGTCGTCGCGCAATCGTTCCGGATACTCGCCGTTGACGGCATGTGAGGCGTCCGGGTAGAGCCGGACGGTCCCGTCGGGCAGTGCTGCCGAGTCTCTCTCGACGATGCTCGACGCTGCTCTGACGTAGCCCGTCGTCTCCCGCTCGCCGGGCTGTCGGTGTGCTCCCATAGACTCGGTGGTGACTGTGTGTGAGCAGCCATCGCCTCGACTCGCTTGTAGGAGCATTGCTGTTGTCTTCCGATTCTCTGCCTGCCATTTCTTCATCCGGGCCGGCCCCGATCGTTCCCGACGCGGCGCTGCAACTCTCGGGTCTGGCCAGCGTCGCGCTGACCGATTCGGCCATGGTGGCCGTCGCCGACGCGATCGGAACCGCCGAACACACACTCATCGGACCGCACTCGGTTCGCCCGTTCGTCGCCGCCGCGATCGCGCAGCACACGCAACTGTTGATCGTCACCGCCACCGGGCGTGAAGCGGACGATCTCACCGACGAACTCCGCCAGATCCTCGGCGGCGGCGTGGTCATGTTCCCGTCGTGGGAGACGCTTCCGCACGAGCGACTCTCGCCGAGCGCCGATACCGTCGGTAAGCGGCTCGACGTGCTCCGACGGCTCGCTCGCCCCGGCGACACCGATTACGGCGATCCTCTGCGCGTCATCGTCACCACCGTCCGCTCGCTGGTGCAACCGATGGCACCCGGTCTCGGCGAAATCGAACCCGTGACCCTCAAGGTCGGCCTCGACATCGACTTCGACGGCTTGATCCACCGACTCGTCGAGTTCGGCTACCTGCGCGTGGACATGGTAGGCAAGCGCGGCGAGTTCGCCGTCCGCGGCGGCATCCTCGACCTCTTCTCGCCGACGGCAGATCACCCGGTCCGCGTGGAATTCTGGGGCGACGAGATCACCGAGCTCCGCGCGTTCGCGGTCTCCGATCAGCGTTCGTTGCCCGATCACAAGGTCGATCTCGTCATCGCTCCGCCGTGCCGCGAACTGCTGCTCACCCAGGAGGTCCGCGACCGCGCCGCGGTCCTCGCAGCCGACAACGCCGGCGACACCGCGTTGGTGGAGATGCTCGACAAGCTGTCCGCAGGCGTCCCGGTGGAGGGCATGGAGGCGCTGCTGCCGCTGCTGCAACCGGGTGAGTTGCAGTTGCTCGCGGACACCCTCCCCGCGGGAACACACGTATTGCTCTGCGATCCCGAGCGAATCCGAACGCGCGCAACAGATCTGGTCCGCACCGGGCAGGAGTTCCTCGAAGCATCCTGGACGGCGGCGTCGATCGGAGGAGCTGCGCCGCTCGATACCTCCACTCTCGATACGTCCAGCCTCGAAGGTGCGTCTCTCGATCTCGGTGCCTCGGCCTACCGTTCACTTCGACAGGTTCGCGAATCGGCGCAGGTGCACGGTCGTCCGTGGTGGACCATCAGTCCGTTGGCATCCGGCAACGGTGAAGAAGTCGAACTCGCCGTCGATTCGGTCCCGGAGGTGCGGGGATCCGAGGAGGCGCTGACGGCCCTGTTCGCAACGTTGCGGGCGCACATCGCCACCGGTGGTCGTGCGGTCATCTCCGTCGCGGGTGCAGGTACCGCCTCCCGCATCATCGAACGCCTCGCCGAGGCCGAAGTGCCTGCGGCACATCTCGATTCCGGTGCGGTCCCCGTCGCCGACGTCGTGAACGTCCTGTGCGGATCGTTGCACGACGGCCTGGTCTTTCCCGATGCGAAACTCGTGGTCGTCACCGAGAGCGATCTGACCGGCAACCGCGTGGCCGCAGCGGGCGAGGGGCGCAAGCTCCCGGCGAAGCGTCGCAACCAGGTCGATCCGCTCGCCCTCGTCGCCGGCGACAGCGTCGTGCACGATCAGCACGGCATCGGTCGATTCGTCGAGATGGTCGAACGCACCATCGGCGGCGCCCGACGCGAATACCTCGTGGTCGAATACGCACCGAGCAAGCGGGGCCATCCAGGCGACCGACTCTTCGTCCCGATGGACTCGCTCGATCAGCTCTCGCGTTACGTCGGCGGCGAGCTGCCGGCTCTGAGCAAGCTCGGCGGGTCCGATTGGGCCAACACCAAACGCAAGGCGCGCAAGGCAGTTCGCGAGATCGCCGGCGAACTCGTGCAGCTGTACGCTGCTCGTCAGGCAGCGCCCGGGCACGCTTTCGGCCCCGACACCCCGTGGCAGCTCGAAATGGAAGATGCGTTCGGGTTCACCGAGACCGTCGACCAGATGACGGCCATCACCGACGTCAAGGCCGACATGGAGAAGGCGGTTCCGATGGACCGCGTCATCCTCGGTGACGTCGGGTACGGCAAGACCGAGATCGCGGTTCGCGCGGCGTTCAAGGCGGTGCAGGACGGCAAGCAGGTCGCCGTGCTGGTCCCGACAACGCTTCTGGCACAACAACATCTGCAGACCTTCACCGCTCGGATGGCGTCGTTCCCGGTGACGGTGAAGGGGCTCTCCCGCTTCACTCACGGCTCCGAATCCAAAGAGGTCATGGCCGGGCTGGCCGACGGAACGGTCGACATCGTCGTCGGTACGCACCGCTTGTTGCAGACCGGTGTGGCCTGGAAGGACCTCGGTCTGGTCATCGTCGACGAGGAGCAGCGCTTCGGCGTCGAGCACAAGGAGCACATCAAGTCGCTCCGGACCCACGTCGACGTGCTGACGATGTCTGCAACGCCGATTCCGCGAACGCTCGAGATGAGCCTGGCCGGAATCCGGGAGATGTCGACCATCCTCACTCCGCCGGAGGAGCGGCACCCGGTGCTTACGTACGTGGGTGCGTACAACGACAAGCAGGTGGCCGCGGCCATCAGGCGTGAGCTGCTGCGCGACGGTCAGGTGTTCTTCGTGCACAACCGAGTCAGCTCGATCGACAAGGCCGCCAAGAAGATTCGTGATCTGGTGCCCGAGGCGCGGGTGGCGACGGCGCACGGTCAGATGAACGAGGAAACACTCGAACGCACCGTGCAGGGCTTCTGGCAGCGCGAGACCGACGTGCTGGTGTGTACCACCATCATCGAGACCGGTCTCGACATCTCCAATGCCAACACGCTGATCGTCGAGCGATCCGATTCACTGGGCCTCTCTCAGTTGCACCAGCTGCGAGGCCGAGTGGGCCGTAGTCGCGAGCGCGGTTACGCATATTTCCTGTATCCGCCGGAGAAGCCGCTCACCGAGACCGCATACGACCGGCTGGCGACCATCTCGCAGAACTCCGATCTCGGTGCCGGTATGGCCGTGGCGATGAAGGACCTCGAAATCCGTGGTGCCGGAAACGTTCTGGGCGCGGAGCAGTCCGGTCACGTCGCAGGCGTCGGCTTCGACCTGTACGTGCGGCTCGTCGGTGAAGCGGTCGAGGCGTACCGCGCGGCCGCCGACGGCAAGCCCATCACCACCGACGAGGCACCCAAGGAAGTGCGCATCGACCTGCCCGTCGACGCCAACATCCCACCCGACTACGTCACCAGCGATCGATTGCGGCTCGAGGGCTATCGAAAGCTCGCTGCGGCAGCAGATTCCGAGGGCATCGACGCCGTCATCGACGAACTCGTCGACCGGTACGGTCCGCTGCCCGAGGAGGTCGGCCGCCTGGTCTCCATCGCCAAGCTGCGCCTGATCGCCAAGGAATACGGTCTGACCGACGTCAACGTCGCCGGAACGCAGGTGAAGCTGGCCCCCATGGATCTGCCCGATTCCAAGCAGATCCGCCTCAAGCGGCTGTACCCGAATGCTGCGTACCGGGCCACCACCGGTGTGGTGCAGTTGCCGCTGCCGCGCGTCGAGGGCGGCGGCGTGGGGGCGGCGCGCGTACGCGACGTCGAATTGGTCCAGTTCATCGCCGATCTCATCCTATCCTTGGACGGGAAACCATCTCGGTCGGTGTTGCTGGAGCAAACAGTGGGGGTGTAGCGGTGACGGTAGTTCTGCTCGACCCGGTCCGTCCCACGCAGGTCCCGGTGGACGCCGTCGAATTTCTGGGCGAGCCCGTGCAATTCACCGAAGAAGTGCCGGTGCGAGTGCGGTGGCTGTTCTCCGGAACCGCTGCGCCCGACGCCGTCGACGCTGTTCTGGTGAGCACCGACCCGGCCAACCCCGACGTTCAGGAACGGATCGGGCTCGGCGAACGGATCATCGCCGCCGAGAAGCTCCCCGGTGACGACCTCATCGCGGCGGTCCGGTTGATGGATCGCCTGCGCACACTCGGCGGCTGGGAAGCGCAGCAGACCCACGAGTCGTTGCGCGGGTACCTGCTGGAAGAAACGTACGAGCTGCTCGACGCCATCGCAGCGGGCAACTTGGTGGACCTGCGCGAAGAACTCGGAGACCTGTTGCTGCAGGTGCTCTTTCATTCCAGAATTGCTCAGGATGCTGCCGAGAACGCATTCGACGTCGACGACGTCGCTGCGGGACTCGTCGCCAAGCTCACCCACCGCAGCCCGCACCTCGGTCGAACGGGCAACGGCCCCATCGACATCGCCGAGCAGGAGCGAGCCTGGGAAGAGCAGAAGGCTTCGGAGAAGGCGCGCGGATCCTGCGTCGACGGAATCGCACTGTCTCAGCCGTCATTGGCACTGGCACAAAAGGTGATCGGCCGCGCCACCAAGGCAGGCCTGCCCGACGAACTGATTCCCGACGGCCTTCGCGTCGTACACATCGGAGTCGATCACTCGCACGGCGGAGACAGTGCCGAGGACCTGCTTCGGCGTCGGGTATTGGATTTTGCATCCCTGATCCGCAACGCCGAAGCCTCGGCCCGCAACGCCGGCATCGCGCCCGGGGAGATGTCTGCACTCGACTGGATCGAGCACTGGGGTCTGCGGGGCTGAGGGTTCCCATCCACCCCTCGTACCTCGATCCGGACCTGCTACCTGCGCCAGAACAAATGATGCGTGACGCCGCTGCTGCTGGGGATCACCTCGTGTTCGAATCTGTCGTTCAGTTCGTCGGGTGAATCCCACAGCTTCAGGCCCGAGCCGAATTCGATGGGCGAGACGGCGATGTGCAGGGTGTCGACGAGGTCGGCGTCGAGGAATTCTCGGATGCTGGTGACGCCACCGCCGAGCCGCACGTCCTTACCGCCCGCGGCCTCCTTTGCCTGCTTCAGAACCTCGGCGGGCTCGCCGTCGACGAAGTGGAACGTGGTGTCGGACAGTGTGATCGATGGTCGCGCGTGGTGGGTGAGGACGAAGACGGGGGTGTGGAACGGTGGTTCCTCGCCCCACCAGCCCTGCCATTCGTGGTCGGTCCACGGTCCGCGTTGGGGTCCGAACTTGTTCCGGCCCATGATCTCGGCACCGATGTTGTTGGAGAAGTCGCGGGCGAGGTAATCGTCTAGTCCGCGACTGCCGCCCGAACCGGCGTTTCCAGGAAAGCTGGCGGTGGCGAAGTACCACCTCATCAGTGCCAGATGGTCCAGACCGAACGGGTTCTCGAAGCTTTGGTCCGGCCCCGCAGCAATTCCGTCGCTCGAAACGGTGAAATTCTGTACCCGAACCAGCTGTCCCATGTGTGCTCCCGAAGTCGATGACGATGATGTACGACGTATGGACCGAGCCGACCGTACTAACTCACCGCCCGCCTGTGTCAATGGACCCTTGCAGCGGTCAGACGTGTGCAATGCGCCATCGACGCAGGCCGGGGTCGTGCGTGAATGGACCATTGCAGCGGCCAGACGCATGCAAGGGTCCATTGACGCCGACGCGGGGACCGGTCTACTCGAACAGCGTCGAACCCCAGTAGTCCGATTCTCCGACGCCGGGAGGGCAGGCGAATACCGCGGATCCTACGTGTTGGATGTATTCGTTCAATGCGTCCTTGCGGGAGAGGGCCAGTTGCATCGGGACGAATTGGGTCAGTGGGTCGCGGCAGTAGGCGATGAAGAACAGTCCGGCGTCGAGGTGGCCGAAGCCGTCGGATCCGTCGGTGAAGTTGTATCCCCGACGCAGGAGCTGGACGCCGCCGAGGTTTTCCTTGGACGCCAGGCGCACGTGGGCGGTCTTGTCGATGAAGGTGCCCTCGGGCCCCTGGGATTCGAAGTCGAGTGCGTCGAACTCGTCCTTCTGACCCAGCGGTGCGCCGGTTCCCTTGCTGCGCCCGATCACTCGTTCTTGTTCCTTGAGCGTGGTGCGGTCCCAGGATTCGATGAGCATGCGGATGCGTCGGGCCACGAGGTAGGAGCCGCCTGCCATCCATTCCTGATCGTCCTCGGAAGCGACCCACACGTTCTCGTCGAGCAGCGTCGGGTCCTCGGCCTTGAGGTTGGCGGTTCCGTCCTTGAAGCCGAACAGGTTTCGCGGGGTGGCCTGGGTGGTCGAGGTGGACGAGGTGCGTCCGAAGCCGAGTTGCGACCACTTCACCGACACCGTGCCGAAGCCGACGCGGGCGAGGTTGCGAATGGCGTGTACGGCAACCTGCGGGTCGTCGGCGCAGGCCTGGATGCACAGGTCACCGCCGGAGCGGCGGGGGTCGAGATCATCGGCCGGAAAGTGTTGCAGATCGGCAAGCGACGCAGGCCTTTTCGAGGCCAGGTCGAAGCGATCGAACATGCTCGGTCCGAAACCGATCGTCAACGTGAGCGAGGACGCGCTCAGGCCGAGCGCCTCGCCGGTGTCCGACGGCGGGTTGTACTGGCCACCGTCGACCGCGCCGCCGTCGAACGTTTCCTCGCCCTTGGTGAGGCGTTCGGCCATCAGTGTCCACTTCTTCAGCAGCGCAACGAAGTCGTCGCGGGAGTCGGTGGTGATGTCGAACGCGACGAAGTGCATGCGATCCTGCGCCGGGGTGACGATTCCGGCCTGGTGGTCTCCACGAAATTCGACGACATCCGAGGTGGGCACCTCGGCACCCGACGCCGTCGCATGTCCTGCGATTGCCCCGACTCCGACGAGCGCAGCACCGGTCCCGACGGCGCCGAAGAGGCGCCGCCGGGAGAACTGTCCGGTCTTATTGTCCGGCAACGACACCCTGCACCTGGCTCACTTCGGCGGACAATGCATCGATCTTGTTGGACAGTTCCTGACGCTGCGGTTCGGTCACGGTGTCGTAGAAGACGAAACCGTCGCCGCTGCGGTACTTGGCGAGTTCGGCATCGAGTTCGGCGAAGCGCGCGTCGATGGCAGTGCCCAGTTCGGCGTTGCGCTCGTCGAGGATCGGACGAACGGCGGCGATGGCGGCCTGCGAGCCGTCGACGTTGGCCTGGAAGTCCCACAGGTCGGTGTGCGAGAAGAAGTCCTCTTCACCGCTGATCTTGGTCTTGGCGACCTCGTCGAGCAATCCCTGCGCGCCGCCTGCCACCTGGATGGGGTCGATGGTGAAGTCGTCGGCCTTGATCTTGTCGGCGAGCTCGGTGATGTCGGCCTCGAGCTGATCGGCCATCGCGTTCGTGTCGGGCTGCAGGCCCTGCGTCCACAGATCCTTTTCGATGCGGTGGAAGCCGGTCCATTCGGCTCCGGGCTCCACGTCGGGCTCACGCAGGTCGATTCGTGGGTCGAGATCGTCGGGGAAGCTCTCGGCGACGGGCTCGATGCGCTCGTAATAGCTACGCGCAATGGGGAACTGCGCCTTGGCCGCGGCCACATCTCCGCTCTTGACGGCGGTGACGAACGAGGTGGTGGTGTCCTGCAGTGCGTCGATCTGGCTGACGACGTAGCGCTTGTAGCCCGCGGCGGCCTCGGCGAGCAGCCCGTCCTCGCCCGCCGAGCGGACCGACTCGCCGGTCACCACGAAGTCCGCGCGCACACCGTCGCCCACCATGCCTGCCTTGCATGCGGTTTGGTACGTGCCCGGGTCGGGAAGGGCGACGATGAGCTGACGCGTCAGGCCGGGTCCGATGTTCTCCACCTCACCCATGACGCGGTCACCCTCGCCGTAGACGTAGAACTCGGTGACCTTGCTGCCGTTGTTGGTGATCTGGAAGGTCGAGTTGCCGGTGGTGCCCTCGGATGCGCTCACATCGCAGGAGGAGTCCGTCGCGGTGACGGCGATATCGCCCGATGCGGCCTCGGTGGCGGACTTTTCGGTGCATCCGGCCAATGCCATCGGTAGAACCGCGACTGCGGCCAGGGCGAAGGTGGAACGACGCATGGTGGTGGTGCCTTTCAGGAGTTCTGAAGTACAGGCTCGGGAGCCGCGGGAACGCGGACCGGGCGGAGGAAGAGGAACAACACGATCACGATGTAGAGCACCCACGCGATCGCCTGGAAAACAGTGGGCTCGGGACGGAAGTTGAAGATGCCGCCGAGCACGGTGCCGTACCAGCTCGAGGCGTCGAAGTGAGCGCTGATGTCGAAGGCGACTGCGCTGCCGCCGGGCAGAATGCCGCCGATCTGTAGTGCGCGGATGCCGTAGGCGAGGATTCCGGCGGCGACCACGATCAGGAAGATGCCGGTGTACTTGAAGAACACGGCGAAGTTGATGCGGACGGCACCGAAGTACAGGAACACCGTCAGCACGGCGGCGACGACGATGCCGAGCAGGAGTCCGAGCAGTGGCCACAGGCTGCCGTTGGTGTTCTCGGCGTAGCCGACCATGAGCAATGCGGTTTCGACGCCTTCGCGCCCGACGGCGAAGAAGGACAGCGTGAGTACTGCGGCGGGGCCGACGGTGAGTGCTTTCTCCATGTTCGCCCGCAGTTCGCCGGAGATGTTCTTGGCGGCGGTGCGCATCCACAGCACCATCGCGGTCACGATGACGACGGCCACGAGCGAGGCGGCTCCGGCGATTATTTCGGCGGTCAGTCCGGTGACGGTGGAGGTGCCGTAGTGGATCACGAAGAAGATGGCGGCGACCATGGCGACGGCCAGGCCGACTCCGAGCCAGACCCACTTGAGCGCGTCGCGTCGTTCGGCTTTGACGAGGAACGCGACGAGGATCATCACGACGATGCCGGTCTCGAGCCCTTCGCGCAGGCCGATCAAGCCACTACCGAACATCTGGGTGGCGATCGACGGCGCTGAACCGGCGGCGAGAACGACTGTGGACACGGGTGATGCTCCTGTGATGCGTCGAACATTGGTACGCCTTCCCTCGCAAAGGGTAGGCGACCCTCATGAATGAAGGCTGCCCAGAACATACACCCTGCAACCCAACCCGAACACGCGTTGACCAGGGGTTATCTCGGCCTTTAGCTTTCTATTACCTTGCGTGTGCAGGATGGAGTGGTGATCTCCCGTATCTGCGTGTTCGCCACAGCGTCGCTCCTTCTTGCATTGACGGCGTGCGGCACCGGCGAACCGAAACGCGAGATTCCCGAGGGCATCCCGCCCGGACCCGGCACGGAAGTACCGGCCATCGACTTCAACGCGCCCGGACGCACGGCCGACTTGTTGCTCGCGTGGGCCGAACCCCAGACCGACGCGTTGGGCATCTCGGTGACCGCCCTGGCGTCGTACGGGCACGCTGCGGCGATCATGACCGAGACGGACGCCGACTGCGGAATCGCGTGGACGACACTCGCCGGCATCGGCTACATCGAGAGTCGCCACGGCACGTACCAGGGCTCGTCGGTGGCACCCGACGGTCTCGTCGCACCGCCGATTCGCGGAATCCCGCTCGACGGCGGACCGGGCGTCGCCGAAATTCCGGACACCGACGGTGGCGTCATGGACGGCGACACCGAGTTCGATCGGGCCATGGGCCCCATGCAGTTCATTCCCGAGACCTGGAAGAAGTGGGGCGTCGATGCCAACGGCGACGGCGTCGCCGATCCGGACAACATCGACGACGCCGCGCTGACGGCGGCGCGTTACCTCTGCGCCCGCGGCGGTGATCTGCGGACGGCGCAGGGCTGGGAGAGCGCGCTGATGGCGTACAACCTGTCGGGTCAGTATCTGCGGGACGTGCGCGATCGAGCGGCCGCGTACTCGGTGGGCACCAGGCCGTAGATCTCCGTGCATCGCGGGAGGCACCGGGAAGCGGCTAGTCTTGCACCCGGCACAGTCCGCCGGTCCCCGTTACTAGGAGAAGCATTCGTGGCCATCATTGAGCAGGTCGGAGCTCGCGAGATCCTCGATTCCCGTGGCAACCCCACGGTTGAGGTCGAGGTCGCATTGGACGACGGGACGTTGACCCGTGCAGCCGTTCCCTCCGGCGCATCCACCGGTGAGCACGAGGCCGTCGAGCTTCGTGACGGCGGAGACCGCTACGGCGGCAAGGGCGTCGAGAAGGCAGTCAACGCGGTCCTCGACGAGATCGCACCGGCGGTCATCGGCCTCGACGCCATCGAGCAGCGCACCGTCGACCAGGCCCTGCTGGATCTGGACGGCACGCCCGACAAGTCTCGCCTCGGCGCGAACTCCCTGCTGGGTGTCTCGCTCGCCGTCGCCAAGGCCGCGGCCGAGTCCACCGGCCTCGAGCTCTTCCGCTACCTCGGCGGCCCGAACGCCCACATCCTGCCGGTCCCGATGATGAACATCATCAACGGTGGCGCACACGCAGACAGTGGCGTCGACGTGCAGGAATTCATGATCGCGCCGATCGGTGCGCCCACGTTCAAGGAATCGCTGCGCTGGGGTGCCGAGGTCTACCACGCACTCAAGTCCGTACTCAAGGCCAAGGGTCTGTCCACCGGCCTCGGTGACGAGGGTGGCTTCGCTCCCGACCTCGCCGGCACCAAGGCTGCCCTCGACCTGATCCTCGAGGCGATCGGCAAGACCGGCCTCAAGCCCGGACAGGACGTCGCCCTCGCGCTCGACGTTGCGGCCACCGAGTTCTACACCGCGGGCACCGGCTACGCCTTCGAGCGCGAGACCAAGTCCGCCGAGCAGATGTCGGCCTTCTACGGTGAGCTCGTCGACGCCTACCCGCTGGTCTCCATCGAGGATCCGCTCGACGAGAACGACTGGGACGGCTGGGTTGCCCTCACCGAGTCGATCGGCGACAAGGTTCAGCTCGTCGGCGACGATCTGTTCGTCACCAACCCCGAGCGTCTCGAAGACGGCATCGTCAAGGGTGCGGCCAACGCGCTGCTGGTCAAGGTCAACCAGATCGGCACGCTCACCGAGACCCTCGACGCCGTCGATCTCGCGCACCGTAACGGCTACAAGACGATGATGAGCCACCGGTCCGGTGAGACCGAGGACACCACCATCGCTGACCTGGCAGTTGCTGTCGGCAGCGGCCAGATCAAGACCGGTGCTCCGGCTCGAAGCGAGCGCGTGGCCAAGTACAACCAGTTGCTGCGTATCGAAGAAGCTCTGGGCGACGCGGCGCGTTACGCCGGCGAGTTGTCTTTCCCCCGGTTCAATTACGAGGGATAGCGAACAGGCACGTATGGCACGAAGTGGAGAGTGAATGATGGCACGGCGCGGCAGGTCCGGGACCAGTCCAGGTGGACGTGATCCCCGACCCCGCGGCCGGTCCTCCACATCGAGTCGGTCCAAGGCCGGGGGCGTCTCTCGCGAGGAGAACGCCTCCGGCCGGCAGGCCACCCCACCGGAACCCTCGGATCAGGCGCGCGACGCCGTGGTCGGCGGCAAGGCCGCGCCCCGGCGCGTCGGTGTTCGTCGACCCAAGATGCCCGAGCGGACGTTCTTCGGACTGTCCACCGGCCGAGCCGTCATCCTCGGCGTCGTGGTGTGCGCGCTGGCGTTGACGCTGGCCGTGCCGCTGCGCACGTATTTCTCGCAACGCAGTGAACTCGAGTCCGTGTTGGCCGAGCGTCAGACCCTGCAGGACGAGGTGGACGCGCTCCAGACGCAGAAGTCGCAGCTCGACGAGCCGTCGCGCATTGCGGCCGACGCTCGCGAACGGCTGCGTTTCGTCATGCCGGGGGAGACGCCGTATCAGGTGCAGTTGCCCGGCGATTACTCGCCGAGCTCCGCGGACCTCGCCGTGGACAACACGCCGACGGGACCGTGGTTCACCGAACTGTGGAACACCGCCGTCCAGCCGCAGGGATCGAACGAACCCCCGGAGCCGACGTCCGCACCCATGCCACTCGTACAGCCAGAACCTGCACCGGCCGCGCCGGCGGTGCCAGAACCAGAAGGAGGACCGGTCGGGTGAATTCCTCGGCAGTCTCGCAGGAAGATCTCGATGCGGTCGCAGCGCAGCTCGGACGTGAACCGCGTGGCGTACTCGAGATCGCGTACCGATCTCCGGACGGCAGGCCGGGTGTGGTGAAAACCGCCCCGAAGTTGCCCGACGGCACGCCTTTTCCCACTCTGTTCTATCTGACGGATCCGCGGCTGACGGCCGAGGCCAGTCGACAGGAATCGGCCGGGGTGATGCGGGAGATGACCGAGCGTCTCGGTACCGATCCCGAACTGGCCGCGGCATACTTGCGCGCCCATCAGTCGTATCTGGCCGAGCGTGACGAGATCGAATCTCTCGGAACGGATTTCACCGGCGGCGGTATGCCCGATCGCGTCAAGTGCCTGCACGTGCTCATCGCGCATTCGTTGGCCAAGGGCCCGGGCGTCAACCCGCTGGGTGACGAGTCGGTTGCGTTGGCAGCGGAGAACTCGTTGCGCGGCAAGGCAATTCCGGCCGATTGGCCGACCATCGAAGAACTACGTGCGGAGAAGCAATGACCAGGGTTGCAGCAATCGATTGCGGCACCAACTCGATCCGCCTGCTCGTCGCAGACAACAACGGTAAGTCGCTCGCCGACGTCGCTCGCGAGATGCGAGTGGTACGGCTCGGGCAAGGCGTCGATGCCACCGGAGCATTCGTACCCGAGGCGATCGAGCGCACCCGCGTGGCATTGGTCGAGTACGCGGAGATCATTCGCAAGACCGGGGCCACAGCAGTGCGGATGGTCGCCACCTCGGCCACTCGGGATGCATCCAATCGAGAGGACTTCTTCTCGATGGTGCGTGAGGTGCTCGGCAACGTCATCCCCGGTGCCGAGGCCGAAGTGATCACCGGCGACGAGGAAGCGCGACTGTCGTTCGCCGGTGCAGTCGGTGAACTCGACCCTGCGGCAGGGCCTTTCCTGGTCGTCGATCTGGGTGGCGGTTCCACCGAGCTCGTGCTGGGCGACGCCAAGGGCGTCAAGTCCGCGTTCTCGGCCAACATCGGCTGCGTACGCCTCACCGAACGGTTCCTGCACAGTGACCCACCCACTGTCGACGAGATCAACGGTGCGCGTGAGTACGCCCGCGAGAAGTTGGCGGAGGCGTTCGAGGAAGTGTCGATCGGTGACGCGTCGAGCTGGGTGGGGGTGGCCGGCACGATGACGACCATCGCGGCCATCGCCAAGGAACTGCCCGAGTACGACGCCGACGCCGTGCATCTTTCGCGAGTGCCGTTCGATCAGCTCTTCGAGGTGTGCGAGCGACTGATCGGCATGACGCATACGCAGCGAAGCGCGTTGGGCCCCATGCACCCCGGACGGGTCGACGTCATCGGCGGCGGTGCAATTGTGTGCAGCGTCTTGGCTGAGGAGTTCGAGCGACGCGGTGCCGTGAGCTCGTTGACGGTCAGTGAGCACGACATCCTCGACGGCATCGCGATGTCCATCAAGATCTGATCTGCATTTCTGCAGAGGCGGTCTGCGGCGATGTCGGTTGCATCGCTGCGTCATTCGGTGAAGCCTTACAGGTGCTGTGGCCCACGTCACGGCTCCCTTCGAGGTGAGGACCACCGATGACGTCACCCGCCGAACAGGCTGCGGCCGACCAGGCACCGGCCGAGAAAGGGCTGGCCCGCGTAGCGCAAGCGCTCGCCAAGGGGACCGAGAAGTGGTTTCCCGACGCGTACATCTTCGCTCTGGTCGGTGTGGTGGTCGTGGCTGTCGCTGCGTTCGCGAACGGGTCGTCTCCGCAGAATGTGGTCGACGCGTTCGGAAACGGCTTCTGGGACCTGACCGCCTTCACCCTGCAGATGGCGATGGTCGTTCTCACCGGCTACGTCGTGGCCACCTCTCCACCGGTCGCCAGATTGATCACGCGGTTGGCGCAGGTGCCCAAGAGCTCAAGCAGCGCAGTCAGTTTCGTGGCACTGCTGTCCTGCTCGGTGTCGTTCCTGAACTGGGGTCTGAGCTTGGTGTTCGCCGGTCTGCTCGCCCGAGCCATCGCGCGGCGGGACGATCTGAGGACGGACTACCGAGCACTGGGGGCTGCGGCGTTCATGGGACTCGGGGCCGTGTGGGCGCTGGGAATGTCTTCCTCGGCCGCGCAGTTGCAGGCGACGGCAAGTTCGCTTCCGGCGACGCTGCTTTCGGTCACCGGTGTACTCGACTTCGGAACCACCATCTTCACGTGGCAGTCGTTGCTGATGTGCGTGATCATCATCGTTCTGACGGTCGTCATCGCGCACGTGTCCGCCCCAAAGGGTGCCGCGATCAAGACTGCCGCAGACATGAAGGTCGATCTCGACGACACCGTCGCCGAGCCCGCTCCGCGCAGTCGACCGGGCGAGTGGCTCGAGTACAGCAGAGTTCTTCCGCTCTTCGTCGGCGCAATGACCCTGGGATGGCTTGTCTCCCAGCTGTTGACGCTGCCAGTGCTGTCTGTGGTGAGCAGCCTCAACGGATATTTGTTGGTGTTCCTCATGCTCGGGTTGGTGCTGCACGGCACCCCGCGTCGCTTCCTCGATTCGGTCAGCAAGGCAGTTCCCGCGACCGCTGGGATCCTGGTGCAGTTCCCGCTCTACGCCGCGATGGCGGCCATGCTGACCAAAGCGGAGGGCAGGGGAGGCGTCACGATCTCCGAGCACCTCGCGAATTTCTTCACCGACATCGGCAGTGGCGGCGGATTCGCTGTGGTCATCGCGATCTATACCGTCGTACTCGGACTGTTCGTTCCCTCCGGTGGCGGGAAGTGGCTCGTCGAAGCGCCGTACGTGATGCAATCGGCCACCGACGTGCAGATGAACCTCGGCTGGACCGTCCAGATCTACAACGTGGCCGAGGCCCTGCCGAACCTGATCAATCCGTTCTTCATGCTGCCGCTGCTGGCGGTTCTGGGTCTGCGAGCGCGCGACCTGATCGGATTCACGTTCTTGCAGTTCATCTTTCACTTTCCGGTGGTCCTGCTGCTCGTGTGGCTCCTCGGTATGACCTTCGACTTCGTGCCGCCGGTCATTCCGGCCCAGTAGCAGCCCGATATGATCGTCACCGCTGGAGCGATAGTTCAGCGGTGGCCCCTATAGCCCAATTGGCAGAGGCAGCGGACTTAAAATCCGCACAGTGTCGGTTCGAGTCCGACTGGGGGCACCGGAGTCCATATGGATCCAGATTTCTGGACCAGGACAGTGCTTTTCAGGTGGTAGCGTGGACTTCGGTGGTCTACCACGGATTTGAGTGGACAACCGAGACAGCGGATTTCAGATCCGCGCGGGATGCGCTTTATTCGGCGAAGCACCTTCGTATTCTTGCAGCTCAGGGCTGGGTTTCGTGTCGATTGGTGGTCTCGCAGGTGTCTCGTTGTCACGAGGCTGTCACAACTGGGGCTGTCCAACCTGTTCGAGACAAGCGACCTCTCAATTCCTCTTATCGAAAACATTGTGCTGAAACAGGTTTGGCAGGTAGGCGGGTGATATGACGAGAGCTACGCCCTGACGAAGCATTCTCGGAAGTCGCCTACGTAAATTGCGTTTCGCGCACCGACTCGTTGGAAACGCCAGCTCAGCGCAGTTCGACGCTGCGGCCATGTCGGCGACCTGCTCCATGTTGCCGCTTATGGACATGCGACCAGCCCGACCACCGCAAGCAACCAGAACGCCCTACTGGACCGAGTGAACGAGATCGGGTCGTCCCCCTGGGTGTTCGGTGCGTCACGGCTGCCATTTCAGAGCGATCGCTCTGATATGTTCGGGGTGTAATCCGGGTCTGGTAAACACAGGGGTATCGACTCGTCCGACTCGTCATCTGAGGTAGGCATGACTACTACGAACTTCGCGGAACTAACGGGGCTCGAGCTCCTACGGTGGGCCAGAGACCAACGGACCGAGGACATTCCGTCGATCGGACGCCTGTTGGGCATGACCTTTATCGATATCGAACACGGTCGAGTCTCGATGGAGCTGACCACGCAACCGGACTTCGCAAATCCTCTCGGCACCGTGCACGGGGGAATCGCTGCGACGCTCTTGGATTCGGTGATGGGCTGCGCCGTCCACACCACACTCGCTGCAGGGGTCGGCTACACCACCCTAGAACTCAAGGTGAACTACATCCGCTCGGTATCCACCGACCATCGAGCGCTCACGGCCCGTGGGTCGGTCATTCACGCCGGTAGGACAACGGCGACTGCCGAGGGGTCGGTCCGCGATGACCGGGACCGCCTGATCGCGCATGCGACCACAACCTGCCTGATCCTGGGCAACACGGGTTAGGTCTGCGCAGGCATGTCGGCAGAGCCGGAGCGAAACACCGCCGGACGATTGCCGCGCAGGTCGAACGGAATCCCGGTTCTGGCTGCCTGAACGCGCCGCAGTTGCCGGGGTCGCCCACGGTCGCGAGCGGCCGGTGCCGTGTTCGACGGTGCTCTGCCTGCACGCTGACCATGTGAAGTGGGCGCTACCATTGTTACAGAGCGAGCGCTCTGCTACCGTCGAGACGCGGACCACTCACCGGCACGCGGCGGGGAATCGGAACGGACGCTCTAACAACGAATGGGAAGCGCATGGCAATCAACACCAGCACCGAGACCGGCACCTGGCACAAGACGGCGTGCATCCTGTGCGAAAACAACTGCGGTGTACAGATTCTCACAGACCCCGCCCAAGGTGATCGAAAGTTCCTCAAGATACGGGGCGACAAAGACCACGTCTCGACGCACGGTTACACCTGCAACAAGGCGCTCAAGCTCGATCACTATCAGAACGGAAGCAGGCGTCTGACCACTCCGCTGCGGCGCGAGTCGGATGGGTCGTTCACCGAAATCGACTGGGACACTGCTATTCGTGAGGTGGCGCAGCGTTTCGCCGCAATCCGCGACACCCACGGCGGCGACAAGATCTTCTTCCAAGGAGGGGGAGGGCAGGGCAACCACCTCGGTGGGGCATACGCAGGACCGTTCCTGCGCGCCCTCGGATCCAAGTATCGCTCGAACCCACTCGCTCAGGAAAAGACCGGCGAAGCGTGGGTCGATGCGCACTTCACCGGTGGACACACCCACGGCGATTTCGAGCACGCTGAGGTCTCGATCTTCATGGGCAAGAATCCCTTTCAAAGCCACGGAGTCTCGCGGGCGCGCACCATTCTGAAAGAAATCAACAAGGACCCGGCTCGTAGCATGATCGTCGTCGATCCGATCCGCACCGAAACCGCCGACCTCGCAGACTTCCACCTGCAGGTCAAGCCTGGCACCGACGCATGGTGTCTGGCCGCGCTGCTGGCGATCCTGGTCGAAGAAGATCTACTCGATCAGGCCTTCATCACCGACCACACCCGCGATTTCGGGCAGCTCGCACCAAGTCTGAACGCTATCGACATCGCCGAGTACGCGACCGTGTGCGGCGTCGAGGAAGACTTACTGCGCCGAGCAGCCCGTCGCATCGGCGCAGCCGAGAGCGTCTCGACCTACGAAGACCTCGGTGTGCAGCAGAGCCCGAACAGCACTCTCATCTCGTATCTGAACAAACTGATCTGGCTGTTGACCGGGAACTTCGCGAAAAAAGGTGCGATGCAACCACATTCCGCGATGTTCCCGCTCGGTCAATACACCACGTCCGTCAGGACCACTCCGGTCACCGGTGCCCGCATGCCCGCCGGGTTGGTACCGGCGAACGTCATCGCCGAGGAGATCCTCACCGATCACCCCGATCGCTTCCGGGCGATGTTGATCGAATCGTCGAACCCGGCGCATTCGCTGGCCGACTCCAAGACCTTCCGCGAGGCATTGGATGCGTTGGATCTCGTCGTCGTCATCGACGTGACCCTCACCGAGACAGGTCGCTACGCCGACTACGTGCTTCCTGCTGCCTCACAGTACGAGAAGTACGAGGCCACCTTCTTCAACTTCCATTTCCCCTCCAACTCCTTCCACCTGCGGGCCCCTGTCCTCGATCCCTTGCCAGGAACGTTGCCCGAACCGGAAATCTATGCCCGCCTCACTCGCGCACTCGGCGCGGTCGACGCGCGCAGTCTCGCGGTGCTGCGCGTCGCCGCCAAACTGGGCCGAACGCCGTTCAAACTCGCATTCGCCGCCCTCGCAGCGATCGACAAGAACACCGTCCGCATGGCCCCGTATCTGCTGTACGAGACGCTCGGCCCGACACTGCCGGACGGTGCCAAAGCCGCCGCGGTGCTGTGGGCACTGGCTCAAGGCACCGCTCGATCGCACCCGGAAGCGATGAAGCGGGCCGGTCACGCCAATGCCGATGCACTGTTCGACGCGATCGTCGCAGGCCGGTCCGGTGACGTATTCACCGAGAACACCCAAGCCGAAGCGTGGGGCTATCTTCCACACGAGGACAAGCGCTTTCCCTTGCTGATCCCGGAGCTACTCGGCATACTCGACGGCCTCGACGCCGCAGACGCACTGCAGACGAGTGAGGACTATCCGTTCGTTCTGGCCGCCGGACAGCGCCGAGCGTTCACCGCCAACACCATCATTCACGACGACAGCTGGCGGATGAAGGACAAGAAGGGTGCACTGCGCATCTGTTCCGTCGACGCCTCGAACCTCGGATTGGACACCGGATCGCTCGCGCGCATAGTGACCGCACGGGGAACCGCAACGGCGGAGATCGAGATCGACGATCGGATGCAGTCCGGGCATGCCGCGCTGCCGAACGGTTTCGGTTTGGACACCACCGGTGATCCATCCGGCGATGGCGGCGAACCGGTCACCGGGGTCCCGCTCAACCAGCTCACCGATGCCCGGCGGCGTGACCCGATCGCCGGCACACCATGGCACAAGAACGTGCCCGCCCGTATCGAATCGGTCGCCGAGGGCGCGGCCCGATGACGTACATCATCGCCGAGCCGTGCGTGGACGTCCTCGACAAAGCATGCATCGAAGAATGCCCCGTGGACTGCATCTACGAAGGCAATCGGATGCTCTACATCCACCCCGACGAATGCGTCGATTGCGGAGCCTGCGAACCGGTCTGCCCAGTCGAAGCGATCTTCTTCGAAGACGACGTTCCCGCGGAGTGGACCGGATACGTCAGCGCCAACGTCGACTTCTTCGACCAGATGGGCTCGCCCGGCGGAGCAGCGAAGCTCGGTGCCACCGGCACCGATGCACCGTTCGTCGCCGCACTGCCGCCGCGCCGGTGACAGCACAGCCGACGTTAGCGTCGGTTGACGATCACCGCCGACTCGTCGCCGGACTCGTCACCGACACACCGAATGTTCAGGCCACCCTGGCAGCCGCGGAAGGGTTGGTCCTGGCGGGAGCGGTGGATGCGCCGAACCCGTTGCCGCGCTTCGACAATTCGGCCGTCGACGGATATGCAGTGCATGCGGCAGATATCTCCGGTGCCCGCCGCGGCCAACCGGTCTCGCTGCCGGTCCGCCGCCACATCGCTGCGGGCAACTCGGCACCGACGACGTTGGCCCCGGGAACCACGGACAAGATCATGACCGGCGCGCCGCTCCCGGCGGGCGCAACGGGCGTGGTGCCCGTCGAGCTGGTCGACCGTTGCGGCCAGAACGCGCTCTTCGCGCACCTTGCCCGTGCCGGCGTCAACATACGTCGGCTCGGTGAGGACATCGAAGCCGGTCGCCGCCTGCTCGAACCAGGGACGACCCTACGGCCGCTGCACACCGGGATGCTGGCCGCTGTGGGGGTAGACCGCGTTCCGGTGCGGCGCCGGATTCGGGTCGCACTCGTGTCCACAGGTACGGAAATTGCGCACACGTCGGGCACCCTGGGTTTCGGTCAGATCTACGAGTCCAATTCGGTGATGCTCGCGTCCGCTGTCCGCCACTGCGGCGCGGACGTCGTTGCGTGCGAGTCGGTGTCGGACTCGGTTCACCGGTTCCGCCTCGTCCTGGACCGAGTCTGCGCGGCGGCCGACGTGGTGATCACCACCGGCGGAATCAGCGCCGGCGACCACGAAGTCGTCAAGCACGCGTTGCAGTCCCGCGAGGGGATGCACTTCGGAGGCGTCGCCCTCTCGCCGGGCAAACCCCAAGGTGCCGGACGGATCCTGGGCGCAACCGTACTGGCTTTTCCTGGCAACCCCCTTGCTGCGTATGTCTCCTTCGAGCTGTTCGCCCGCCCGCTGCTGCGCCGGGCAATGGGCATGATCGACGACGAGCGCCCCACTGTCACAGCTCCGTTGGCGCACCCGGTCACCGCGACGACCGGACGAACCAGTATCTACCTGGCCCGCCGCGATACCGCCGGAACGATCACCCTCGCGACTGGACCGGCCCGACACGGTCTCCGCGGTGTCCTCGACGCCGACTGCCTCGTCCGGATCGATCGGGACACCACCGAGCTACCCGAGGGGCATCCCATCACCGCGAGATTGCTGTGACAGCCCGGTGACCGGTCATCCGCCGATTGCGCTCATCGGCCGCGCCGGCTGAAGGAACGTCGGATCGTCGATACCGTGCCCAGGTTGCTTCTCCCACATCGCCTCTCGCCACCGACTCGCGATCTCTGCGTCTGTGACCGAAGGACTCGACGAAGGATGCCGCAGCAGCGTCGCGAGGTCGGTCTCTTGCGCGGCGAACAGGCAGTTTCGCACTCGACCGTCGGCGGTCAGACGGCTTCGGTCGCAGTCACCGCAGAACGGCTGGGTGACCGAGGCGATGATGCCGACCGCGGCGGGCCCACCGTCGACGAGCCATCGCCGCGCCGGAGCAGCGCCACGTGGAGCAGGATCTACCGTCAGGTCGTGATGGGCTCGAAGCAGCCGGTGGATCTCGTCCGCCGTGATCATCTCCGAGCGCCGCCAGCGGTGATCGGCATCGAGCGGCATCTGCTCGATGATGCGAAGCTCGAAGTCCGACTCCAAGCAGTAATCCAGAAGATCACCGACACCGATGTCGTTGATGCCCCGGATCAACACGGCGTTGATCTTGATCGGTGTCAGACCGGCTTCCCGTGCTGCGCGCAATCCGGCCAGTACGTCGTCGAGACGGTCACGGCGCGTGATCGCGGCGTAGATGTCTCGATCGATACTGTCTAGCGAGACGTTGATCCTGTCCAGCCCGGCGTCGGCGAGCATCTGCGCTTTGCGGTGGAGCCCGAGGCCGTTGGTGGTCAACGACAACGACGGTCTCGGCTCCAGCGCCGCTGCGAAGGCGACGAGTTCGGGCAGGTCCGCGCGGAGCAGGGGCTCACCTCCGGTGAACCGAATCTCTCGGACACCGAGATGCTCGACGGCGATCCGCATCAACCGCTGCATCTCCGAGGTGGACAGAAGCTCGTCGGTGGGTTGCCAATCGAGGCCCGCCTCGGGCATGCAATACGTACACCGCAGATTGCATCGATCGGTCAGCGAGATCCTCAGATCGGTGGCAACGCGGCCGAAGCGGTCGATCAACCCATCGGCTGCAGGCCTGTCGGACCCCGGCGCAGTCTTGGCACCCCTGAGGGTCGGCAGTCCCAGAGACGTCGGCGGCATCAGACGCGCGGTGACGTAGAAGCATCACCCGAGGCCCGGGATGCGGCCAGTATGTCCTCGCGTTCGACGACCTTCACGCGCTCGCGGCCCTCGGGCTCACCGAGTGAACGCTCGTGCGCGTCGAGGCGGTACCAGCCGTCCCACGTGGTGAAGGGCACCTGCTTGCCTTCGAGGAACGAGGTGACGGCGTCGAGGTCCGGTTCGGCCGCACCGACGAAGCTCGGCGCATCCTCGAGCAGATTCGCGACGGTCTCGTTGGCGTCGCCCTTGGTGTGACCGATGAGGCCGACGGGTCCGCGCTTGATCCAGCCGGTGACGTACGTGGCCGGAACGGGCGTGGTGGACGACGGGGACTCGACGACGCGTCCGGCCTCGTTGGGGAGAGTGCCTGCCTGCTCGTCGAACGGGAGCTGGCTGATGTTCTGGCTGAGGTAGCCGACCGCGCGGTAGACGGCCTGAACGTCCCAGTCGTTGTACTTGCCGGTGCCCTTGACGTTGCCGGTGCCGTCGAGCTCGGTGCGCTCGGTACGCAGACCGACGACCTTGCCGTCCTCACCGAGTACCTCGCTGGGCGACTCGAAGAAGTGCAGGAACAGCTTGTGCGGGCGGCTGCCGACGTCACGAATGGCCCAGTCCTGCAGGGTGTTGGCGACCATGTCGATCTGCTTCGAGCTACGCCGGGCCTGCTCGGAGCCTTCGTCGTAGTCGATGTCCTCGGGGGAGACGATGACCTCGATGTTCGGTGAGTGGTCGAGCTCGCGCAGCTCCAACGGGGTGAACTTGGCCTGAGCCGGTCCGCGGCGGCCGAAGACATGCACCTCGAGGGCCTTGTTGGCCTTGAGGCCCTCGTAGACGTTGGCGGGGATCTCGGTGGGGAGCAGTTCGTCGCCGGTCTTGGCGAGCACGCGTGCGACGTCGAGGGCGACGTTTCCGACGCCGAGGACGGCGACCTTCTCGGCCTCGAGCGGCCAGGTGCGCGGCACGTCGGGGTGGCCGTCGTACCAGGAGACGAAGTCGGCGGCGCCGTAGCTGCCGTCGAGGTCGATGCCGGGGATGTCCAGTGCGCGGTCTGCGTTGGCTCCGGTGGAGAAGATGACGGCGTCGTAGAAGCGGCGCAGGTCATCGAGGTTGATGTCGGTGCCGTAGTCGATGTTGCCGAGCAGCCGGACCTGTGGCTTGTCGAGGACCTTGTGCAGGGCGGTGATGATGCCCTTGATGCGCGGGTGGTCGGGGGCCACGCCGTAGCGAATGAGCCCGAACGGTGCAGGCATCCGCTCGAAGAGGTCGATGCTCACGCCCGGTCCGCTGACATTGTGGTCGGACTTCATGAGCGCGTCGGCGGCATAGATGCCTGCCGGTCCGGCACCGACGATGGCGACGCGGACTGGTCTCGGTGGACTGAACATGGGTGGGGCCTTCGTCTCGGTGATGCGCACGCCGAAAGTGGAACTGCTCAGCGGCAGAGGGGAGTGCAGCTCAGATACGTCGCGCTCGTGCGTGACACGCGGTGCCACTGTTGTGGACAGCGATGCCCGGGGGCAGGTAGTGAATTCACTCGATGATGTGCGAGCCGCTATGCGGAATCAGGCGGCGGCAGTCGTGATTGCGACGGTATTGGCTACGGTGCAGGCTTTTTCGATACCCGCATGGTGATGCGGGCAGTGACGAACGCGGCGCCGTCGGAGTCGAGTACGTCCACTGGCACAACCAGTTCTGTTGGTGCATCGGCGAACTCGGGGATTCGGTCCAGTCGCGCGACGGAGGTGACAGCCGTGGTGGCTTTTGCTTTGTATTCGACGGTCATACCCACAGGAATCCAGCGGTGAGTGGAGGGCACGGTGGCGTCGGTCATCATGCCAGCGGCCAGTTCTGCCATGTTGCACGAGGCGATGGCATGGTAGCTCCCGAGGTGGTTGCGGACTCCACGGCGGTTCGGGGCCTGCACGCGGCACAGTCCAGGTCGCATTTCAAGCACCAACGGATGGACGGTTCGGAAGTACGGTGCCTTGAAGCACAGGGCCTGGGTGAAGAGCCAGTTCCCGAAAGGAATGCGCTGCAAAGAGTTCCAGATCCGAAAATTGGCCCCGATGTGCTCGGTCACGGTGCTCATGCCGTGCGGCCCTGGCTCAATGCAGTCGACACCGAGGCGTACATGGTGGTCTTGATCGCGCCCAGTGTGCCGCGGTCCTTTCCGGCTATCGGGGTCAGGCGATCGAGAGCAGAGGCGATCAGTTCGCTCTCGGGGGCGGTGCCGTCGACAAGGCCGGCAGCAACGGCCTCGTCGGCACCGTAACGGTGTCCGGTAGTCATTGCCGTCGTTGCTGTTTGCGGGGAGAGTTTGGCTTGGATCAGCGCTGCCATGCCGGGAGTGAAGGGGATATTGATGTCGACTTCGGGGAAGCAGTAGTAGCCGCGGTCCTCGCGCATGAGGCGGTAGTCGTGCGCGATGGCGAACATTGCTCCCGCACCGAAGGTGTGTCCGTTCACGGCAGCGAGAGTGGGAAGGGGAAAGGTCAGGATCCGGTTGAACAACGCTTGCACCTGTCCGACATACCATTCGGCGCGATCGCCGTGGGACATGAGCCATTCCAGGTCGAGTCCGTTGGAGTAGAACTTGCCGGACCCGACCGTGATGAGCCCCCGGGCGTTGGACTCGATGTCGGTCAGGTGGGTGTCGACGGTCTCGAGCCATTCCGGCGAGAAACGGTTTTCGTCGTCACCGAGAGTGAGTACTGCGATGTCGTTGCTGATGTCCACTGTTGCGGTCATGTCGAATGTTCCTTACTTGTTTGCCGTCTGTGACGGTGTGTACGGAGGAAGGGGGACTGCCAGGACGGCACGGACAGCGGCAGCCAAACGTTCTCTGACGGCCGGATCAGGTGTGCGTTCACCGCGCAGCAGCATCGCGCCGGGCAACTCGACGATGCATTCGCGGATGACCGCGACCGCGACTCGGTCGGATCGGTCCCACACTGCGCGCGAGAGCCGAATGAGCAGGTCCGTTATCGAGGTGTCGAGTGCTCGTAGACTTTCGGCGATTTGCTCTGGTATGTCGTCGGAGCCGATCAGCTCGCTGCGCCGAACGGCCAACAGGAATCGTCCCGACTGCGGGTATTCGAGCAGGAAGGCTGCTGGGGCATCGGCCGCCGCGACAACAGCGTCCGAGGCGTCACGCGGCGGATGAGTGTCGAAAACGGAACCGACTGACGTGCTCTGTAGCGCGAGAAATCGTTGAGCGGCTCGTAGCCAGACACTCCCGACGAGGCCGGCCCGGGAACCGTACGCGTGGTAGATCGCTCCGTTCGACACCGACGTCGCCTCCGACAGTGCGCGCACAGTTACCGACGCCGCACCGGACTCGACAGCGAGCTGCTCGGCAGCATCGAGAAGTAGGTCGAGGTCATGAATTCTTGGACGCGGCATACGCCCACTTTAACAGAGCGGGTGCTCCAAAAGGAAGTGGTGTGTGGTGTGTCCAGGCGGCAGTTCCAAGCGCTTCGGGACCGAAAGCGCGAACAGCCCCCTTGTGCGCGTGCCGTGCGACAGCCTTTCGAACTCGTAGTACGGGCGACCTGTGAGCCGACAGGTGGCGTCACTGAGTATCACCGCGACGGCTTTCTCGGCCGGCTCCGCAAAACGAAGACGGACCAAGCGGGTCGCCGGGTGGCGAAATTCAGGCTGCGCAACGACAGCGACGAAACACGCCCGCTCGACACCGAATTGCGGTTGGGTCGCACAGACGCACCTGGCTACTGACCCAGGCCGATGTCGGTTTGCGACGAATGAGTCTCGTTGCCACGAGTCCGCACAGTCTGTCGATGCGGCATGGCGCTTTCCGTCCACCCGATACCGTGGCTGTCCGGCACCGATCGGGACTGTCCGGTGTCGGAGAGGCGGCGGTAGTTCGGTGTCACGAGAGTGTCACAAGTCGGTACGTTCGGGCATGGACTGGCCCGGACGGTGATGTACGAAAAGTGTTGCAAATAAACAAATATCGACTCCAACGTAGTTCAGGTGAATCCACTTCTAGGGACTTAAAATTCGCACAGTGTCGGTTCGAGTCCGACTGGGGGCACCAGAGTCCATATGGATCCAGATTTCTGGACCGAGACAGTGCTTTTCGGGTGGTAGCGTGGACTTCAGCGGCCTACCACGGATTTGAGTGGACAACCGAGACAGCGGATTTCAGATCCGCGGCGGATGGCTCCTCTCGTCCGTTGCATCTCGCATTCGTGCAGCTCAGGGCCGATTTTCGCGTTGAATCGTTGTCTCTGCATGCGGCTCGGTGTCACGAGGCTGTCACAACTAGTGCCCGTTCACCGGTACTCGCCGAGGTCCTCGACACCGGCGAGATCATCGAAATCGAAATAGAAGAGCACGACGCATTCTGGGCGTGGGCGGTCATCGAGACGTTCCCACAGAGGAATTCGTGTGGGAGGAACTCCTCGAACTCACCTACCTCGCAGTCGTGTCCTACGCGCTGCCATCGACCGGCGAGATCGTGCCCATGCTCCAAATCGTCCCGTCCAAGACCGGCGAAGAACGCCTGCTGCTGGTCAGCCCGGAACTCGCGAGCGTGCTCGCAACGATCATCGCGCGCCGCCGAACCGCCAACGACGGCGCAGTGCCCCTGACCGCGCGATACGACGGCCACGAACGCATCGCCGATCCTCCGCGACCGGATCTGTTCCAGCATCGAATGGAATGGCAATGGGCGGTCCCGGCACGGACGTTGATTCAAAAGTGGCTCAACCAAAACTTCTCCGCCACAGCGATAATCGACAACGAGGGCAAACCGCTCAGTTACACCGCGCACGATTTCCGTCGCATGTTTGCCACCGAGTCGGTCGGCAGCGGACTACCCATCCACATCGCCGCAAAACTGCTCGGGCGCAAGCATCTTTCCACAACTCAGATTGACACCGCCGTCTTCGGCGAGGAGCTCGTTCGCTCCTATCGAACGTTGCTCGACGCCCGCCGTGCGCAACGACCGGACGACGAACACCGCAGCCCCACCGACGCGGAGTGGAACGACCTTCAACAGCACTTCGAGCATCGCGAGCTCGAACTCGGAACCTGCGGTCGCCCCTACAACACTCAGTGCAAACACGAACATGCCTGCATCCGATGCCCCAGCCAGCAGGTCGACCCGACCGCTCGAACGAGGCTGACCGCCATCTTCGCAAACCTCCGCGACCGCATCGCCGAGGTACGAAACATTCGCTGGACCGGTCAAGCCGAAGGCCTCCAAACCAGCCTCACCGCGGCAGCGGCGAAGCTCGTCGGGCTCGACCGAACGGCACGCCCCAACGCCACGACATACCTCGGAAACCCTGCCGTGCCTTGACGGAGCTCCATCAGTTCCTACTCGCGCCGAAGACCGCCGACTCATCTGTTTGCGGCATCAACCGCTATCAGGTCATCGGTTCGCGGCACCATCCGGCGAAGGTGGTCGAGGGCTTCGGTGTCGGGTCTACCGCAATGATTCTTCGGAAATGGTGTCCGGTAGCCGGCTCCGGACGCGTCGATCAGCCACACCACCGGTGGGGGGGAGGTAATCACCCGAACACGAGTAGAGGATCGACACCCGGAACCGGTACGACGTGGCCGCGAAAGCTTCCGCCACCTCATCGATGCCGTCACCGGAATATGTCAATTGGCGCACCGCGTAGAACGGCACCTCGACCAACTGTTCACCAGGATTTCCACACACCATCACCGACGCGACCGTGAAGCCAGCGGGTCGGGAACCGAACTCAGGGCGAGGCGGAATGCTCAGCGTTGCCCCCGACAACACACCGCTCGACACTTCGCGGTCATCGACACACGACGGCACCGTCGCAATTGCCGCCTTCGGGGAGGGCTCAGGCCAGAAGTAGACAGACAAACCCACGACCAGAACTGCCACCACAGGCAGCACGATCAACCATCTCCGTCGGGTCACATCAGCTCTCCTCGGTGCGAGACCTTGTGGTGCAGTGCGTTTCGCTACGGGCATCGAAGGCAGCGGTCACAGCCGTCGTAGAGTCAGGGACAAACCCCACCGTCGAGGCCGAGACCCACCAGCACACCGTACGACCCGAACCACAATCTTCGGCTCGGCGAGTACCTCAAAGCTTCAGTGTGCGAGCTCGACGTCGTGCGGCTCCGGCCGCTTGCTGCTCGTGGGCGAACAGCAGGCCGTACGTGAAACCGTTCTCTGCGGGTCGGGTTCCTGCGGCAGCTCCGAGGCGGCGAAGAAACTCCGCGGCGACCAAGCTGTCTTGGTGTTCGCCGAGCACTTCCTGCACGTGTTTGTAGCGCCGGACCGTCTTCTTGGTGTGCTTCTTGCCGAGCAGCGGTGTCGCCAGTCCGCGGCGTACCGCGCACGCTTGAACGCTTTACGGGCTCTGTGCAGAGCTTCGTCATCGCCGGTCTCGCCTGCGATCGCAGCTTTCAGCCGGGTGCGGGCCTTCTTGCCGGCCTTGTTCGACAGTGACGTCACGTTCCTGCGTGAGAGTGACCGCACCGCGGTGTCGAGAGTGGCGAGGGCGCTGATCAAGGCGGCATACCGATCACCGGTGAGAACGGTATCGACGTCGGCTCGGTAGGTGCGCTGTTCGGCAGCAAGGGTGGTCTCGATGTCAGCAGCCACGGGACCGAGCACCCACTCGTCGGGGAGATCGGCCACGGCCTGCGCGAAGCGGGCACGCTGCACTTCGTGGTCGCGGACATGGCCGAGGATCCCGGCGTACCAGGACAGTTCCTCGTCCAGACCGGTGGCGACGCCCGGGTCGAAGGCGTCGGCGAACGCCCGTAGGGTGCTGCGGAGCCGCCGGATCGCCACACGTGTGGCGTGGATCGGATCTTCGCCGCGCCGAAGCGCGGCATCTCCTTCTCGGATGGCACTGATCTGCGCACGCACATAGGCGACGACGGGTGCTACGCCCGCATCTGGAGCTGATCGCGAAGATTTGGTCGGTGTAGTCATCGGTGTGGATGCCCCGAGTGCGTGCCGGTCGAAACCATCACAGTCGATCCGTCCACCCGATGATCGGTCCGTGGGTGTAGTTGGCTCGGTGTCCGTCGGCGTTCCGTGCCAGGGGTGTAGGCCCGTTCAGGGTGTTTGTTAGAGTTCACCTTTCGGTTGCCTTACGGTTGCTTGCGGCGAGTGCGACGGTCGACGGGCCGGGTGATACTGCAGTCATGCCGCCGACACCCGACACCCCGCACGAGCGCGATCGGATGCTGGCGTTCGCTCTTCAGTGGATGCCGTACGGGGGTGGCGACGCCGAGGACATCATGGTCGCATTCGGGGTCCCGTCGGAGATGTATTTCCGCAGGCTGCGGCACCTGCTGGCCGACCCGAAGCAGCCGGTTGATCTCGATGCCCGGACCGTGGACGCGTTGTTGCATGTGTGCCGTCGACGCCTCGAACACAGCGCAGCATCCGTCGGCCGACCACAGGTCGGGCAATGACCACCACGAGCGCAGTGGGCACAGCCACGGGATCGGCGCAGTTCATCGCACATTCACCTGGAGCGGGACACTCTGTACGTTTCGGTGACCGGAAGATGAACGCACCCAGCACGAAGCCGACGTCACCGGCCGCATCCCGGAGACAGCCCGACAGCTCCGATCATGCGCAGGCACAGGTTTTCGCCGCAATGTTGACCGTCGAGATCGACGCCGTCTCAGCGCTCGTCGACGACGCCGAACAACTCGCCCACACAGCCGGGCGTATCGGCCAGGGCACCGCCCGGCTTTGGCACAACGAAGAAGCCCGGTCGCAGCGAAAAATGTTATACGAGCTGCACCGCCAACTCGACGCACTCCACACGCGGTTTCCCGATATGTCGGGGTAGGCACCGACGGCACGACCCCGAGACAGCGCAGGAACTCCTGTTGACCTCACCCCGAGAAGAGCGGATCGTTGGAACAATGACAACCACCACCGAACACGAGCACATCGATGCCGTCCGCGATCGCCTCGCAGCGCTGTTCCCCGATGTACCGGCATCGGTCATCGACGGCACCATCGCCGCCGAGCACGCCCGCTTCGAGGGCAACTCCATCCGCGACTTCGTCCCTCTGTTCGTCGAGCGCAAAGCCCGCAAAGCCCTCCAGACGAAATAGCTTGCACAGCAACGCTTTTCATTCTGCGCGAGCCGATTCGCTTGTTCGCAAGACGAATGCCGACTGTGAACTGCACCCAGCCTTGCACGGCCGACCGGTGGCCTAGCCATAGATGTGGTCGGCTCCCGTTCGCCTCGATTTTTCCAGCCATGCTCGGAACTGGCCTTGAGGGAGACCCTGCGGGGGAGCCCGTGCGGGAGCCAACCATGTTGCCATAGTCGCCGAACTGCAGCCCGCTGACGAGACAACTGCGAATCCCCATAATGTCCGTGAAATGAGAAGTATTGCGGTGCAACAATATGCGGTAGTTTGCTGGTGACTTTGAGTATTAACGTTCGCCGTGTTGCCTCCTGTCTGCATGGGTGGGCGAAACGCGTGTGATCTGTCGCCCGGCAGGTCGATGCCTGCAAACTTTGTCGCGCGTGATGTCGTTTTCGTCCAAGACCGTGGCCTTCTTTGCTTCTACAGTGATTCCGGCCCGAACGAAGTGTCCGGGCGGCCGATCAGCGGCCTTATCCGCACAGGAAGTGGAGAGCAAGATGCGCGAGTTGGTATGGACGGGTTTCGTGTCGGTCGACGGCGTGCTGGATTCTCCCGGCGGTGAAGCCGAGGGCCACCCGAGCGGGGGTTGGGTTGCCCGCACGGACTTCGTTCCCGAGGCATTCGCCCTGAAGGGTGAGGAGCTCTCGGAGACGACCGCGTTGATGTTCGGTCGACGCAGCTACGAGGCGTTCGCGCCGATCTGGGTGAACTCCGAAGACCACGCCGGCTACCGAGACCTTCCCAAGTACGTGGTGTCCTCGACGCTCGATGACGACGCTCTCGTCGAGGGGTGGGGCGAGACCACTGTTCTTCGTTCGGCTCAGGACGTAGCCGATCTCAAGAAAACCGACGGTGGTGCAATTTTCATCCACGGCAGCGGCGAACTGGCCCGCAGCCTTGCTGATTCAGGCTTGATCGATCGATACAACCTGCTTGTGTTCCCCGTCGTCCTCGGTGCGGGCAAGAATCTGTTCGCCCACTCACGCCGCCCTGAACAGCGGCTGGAACTACGCGAGTCCGCCGCGTACGCCAACGGGGTCATGAAGGTCGTCTACGACGTCGTTCGCTGACCCTTCGAGCGCGATCGGGCCACCGATTCCGTCGCGGAGTTGCCCCGCGGTGCGGCCGACGAAACGGCGCAGACCTCGTGCGAGGTGCGGTTCGTCGTAATAGCCGAGCGCTGCAACCACGCCGGCGACGTCGCTGCGTCCTGCGAGCATCTCGGCTGCGCGTCGCGCACGTCGGATCTGTTCGAGGCCGCCCCGAGTGAGACCTGTGGCGGCGCGGAATCGGCGTTCGAGTGTGCGACTGGCAACAAAGGTTGGGTTCCCGGCCAGGTATGCGGACACCAGTGAGTCGGCAATGACAACTCCGTCTCGGACCAGGCGCGCCACAAACGCTTCCGCGTCGTCGGGGCCAGGAATTTGCCACCGAGTGCCATCGAGCCAAAACCGTGCCGTAGTGGTGTCGGGCAACTCAATACCGGAATCGACGAGCATTGGTGTTGGTGCCATGCGCAAAGATGTGCCCACAGTGAACTGGATACCGGTGAACCGCGCGCCTTCGGGTACCGCGGCCGTGCTTGTTCGGGTTTCGGGGCCGACAACCGCTGCCGATCGTGTTCCGTCCTGCTCCCAGAACACCAGCCCCCACGTCTCGCATGCGACAGCCGTCATGTCGCTGACGTTGTCGCTGCGACTAGTCCACACCGACGAGATCCACGGCGAGTCCGACCAGCGTGTCTCATTGAGCAACCCCACGGTCCCCATCGTAGAGGCTCGAACTGCCCGGTTCTCTCTGGAGTGTGTCGAAGCGGCGCATCTCGCCAACCTGCACTGGGCAAGGTCGGATCGATTCCTCGAACCGTTGCAGGAGAACCGTTTCCGCTGGCGCTGGCATTTGCTGCACATCGAGGCTGGTGGGATTTGCACAGCTGGCCCGAATGCGGCTGTGTCACGGCTTCGACATGGCATGTCAGTCGGATGGGACACCAGCATCGACGAGGCTCATCGGGGCTGCTGCCATCACCGCGGCGAAATCCCTTCTCGGACAACGCTTCCTAGCTTCGACCTGACATAAGATCTGTTATCAGCAATGATTGTCGTTGTTAACAGGGGTGCCCGGAGAACGCGTCATGCTCGATGTGACAACAGTCGGTCATGGTGACGCCTCCCGTTGCAAATGCAGGCTTTACCGATATTTCTGCACGATCCCCAAGGCCTGCGGGCAGGGTTGCGGCTGGCCACAAATGGTCGCTCCTTCAGGATGAGTACTGGCATGGGCGTCCCAGTGCTCGAGCAGCGTTGTGCGGTCGCCAAACAGCCCGGAGAGACGCTTGTCGATCTGACTTTCAGATAGCGCCGAGTGGCCCGGCCCAGCAGCCGGGGCCCCACTCGACAGGGAGGCAATCTGTAGGTCGATGGTCTTGAGCGCTGAGTCGTGGGCTGTACTTCTTGGTGCAGTCATGGGTCGACGGTAGTGGCATTGACCGTGCTGCATCGGTAGATTCCCGTGTCGAGTTCGTAGCGCCGACAACTGCGCCGTTGCCGGTGGTAGACAACAGCCCAGCTCACCTCACGAGCTGAGCTGAGCTGGGCTGGGCTGGGACGACTCCACGCTCTGGCCCGTGCAACGGCGTCTGCGTCGCTTGTTACGAATTTGCGTCCACAACAGGTGCAAATCCTTCGGGTGGATGCTCGTAGACGAGGACGTCGTTGTCGACGCCGGTGACGATGGTGAGATAGATCTTGCTGACGCCGTCGACCGAAACGAACGAGTTTACTGTTAGCCCTTGACGTCTAGGCACCCGAGGGAAGGGCGTCCGGCCGCCCTCGACTACGGCGTTCGGATGCAGCGCCCGTACTGTGTCGAGCACGGAGCTGACCCGGTGCCAGAGTTAGAACCCGAGGAGAACCTTCTGAGCACGAAGCCTCGACTCCTGGATTTCCGCTAGATCGGGCCGAAGCAAGACTTCTTTGAACGCTCTCAAGCCCAACGAAACCGCCTGGGATGCGTGATGCGCGACGGTGTCGATCGCCATCTTCTTGTCACCGACCTGGACTGCTCCATGGACGAAGCTGCTGCGCATGTCGTAGATTTTTCCGAGCTTTCGTTTCAGCTCAGCACGGTTGTCCATGTCATCTTTTTCGAGGAGTACGCACACGGCACCGGTCACTTGGAACTTGATTTCCGGATTTGCGCCGAACAGGCCTTCCCACGCTACGACTGCGTCGATCAGGCTATCGACGAGATCGCTTCGTTCGGCTGCAGCTCGCAGAAGCCTCCTCATGGAAAGAACAAGCTGGTCAGGCATGGCTTTTACCCTCGGCAACCAGGTATTGAGCTCTTCAGATACGCCCTCGGACAGTTCGACGGCGGAGGCGTTGTGGGGCAGATCGAATGGCTGGCCAGCCGATGCACCCACCATCGGATTGGAGACAACGCGGAACACCTCCGTCGTGACGATCTCCTCGTCCGGACCCGACGAAAGCAGGAATGCGAACCGCAGCCGCTCCATGAGATCGTCCTGTGCGCGTAGAGACTCCATGATCACCTCTGTGTCTTCCTCGCGCTGAGGCGTAAAGCCCGGGAATCCCGACTCATCTGTGGCGCTGTCCTGAATATCGTTGCGCAAGTGGCGAAACGGAGTATCGACTTCGAGCACAGTCCACACCTGTGTGGTCGCATTCAAGCACCCTGGATCGAGGGGAGTGCTGCGGCGCAACCTCATTCCCTCGAGTCCGATGACATCGTTTCCGTCACTGAGACGCACCCCGGCTAGACCTACATAGGTCGGAACAGATACCACTTCACCTGCAGATAGGGCTCGTGCGAGGCGAAGGTCAGCGACAGCAGCAGCTTGTACCTGCCCGATGCAATCATTGGCAGCGTATTTGGACACGCGCGCGTTGGTTACGAAGACACCGATCAAATCGTGAAACTGAAGTGTCTGCGACGTTCCGTCCGACCACAGGGGCAGCAGGGTCGCGTGCCACGGATGCGATACGAAAGGATCAGCGTCACTCTCTGGGAGACCCGCGAGAGCCTCCTCGAAGATGGCGACTAGCGATTTGTCACCCGCAAGCCGGTCCGCGAGCACCGAGTAACCGGGATGGCTGTCGAGCACAGCGTTTATATGAGTGTGAGTAGGCAGAAGTCGAAAGCCCAGAAGATCTCCAGCCAGCAGCTGCAGCGCCGACTCGGCACTCCCGTCGTCGATCAGATCGGGGACCGTCCCGCCGCATGATCGGTGCCAAGCTGTCGACCGCGTACTAGCGAGCTCGTCGACGTACCCTCCGAGCTCTCGTGCTGTGGCAATCCGGCGTTCATGGTGGTCGGCAATCTCGGCCAAAGCTTCCGAGCGCCGGTAGATCTCGGCGACGACAGTTCGCTGCTGCTCCGTGGGGACGACATTATGGAAGCCGTACTCGTAGTCGCATGCGCAGACGAAGTGCAGAAAGTCCGAGCCGTACCGTCGATCGAGCTCGTGAGCCTGGGTGCGGTATTCCACCCCCTGCTCTTCGACGAAGCTGTCCCAGTTCTCGAAGTCCTCCTGCGTTCTCATAGGACTACCTCTACAGGATGGCGCACAGGCAACTGCATTCACTCATCCATGCAAAAGAGTCCGTGGCTCTGACGCCGCCGCGACCCGTTGACGTGAACACAGTCTGCAGATGTTCGGATTGAAGCTTCTGCCCGACTCTTTGCGATCTCCGACGGCTACTGACGGCCCGTTGCCGGCCGTCAGGATGCGTCTCACGAGATCGACGGTTGGTTCCTAATCGGTGGCCAAACGTTCTCTGCACCGCGCGTGTCAGAGCCCTGGCAGCAATGGCTCACACCCAGTTCCGGGGTCTGGGCGCAACGCTCACACGGATGGGGATACGCCAGTACATCGGCCAACAGTGCCCAGCCGCCCACAACGCCGCCATCCGTCTTCATCGCGAAATACGTACGCGGAGAGGGTAACGAGCACTGGCTCGCCTCCCCTGCCCTTGCTTGCCGCAGGAATCTCCGGCTACTCTGTGGGCAGAGCCACGCCGTGTGGCTGACCCCGAGCCACTTGAGCGCCCGCATCGCTCTTCGGCACTCGAGGGCTAGGTCCTCTGGATCCGCGGCATACCTTCACCGTTGACGGCGGTGTGTGCGGGACATTGCCGATTGATCGGTAGAGGACGAACGATGACGAAAAACAATGCTCAGAAGAAGGCCGCACGCCTGCACCAGGCCGCCAATCGAGGTACGCCGTTCCCCTCCGCGATGCGGGCCGTAGACACCAGGCTCCCCGCGGCAGTGCCTGGAACTCCCTGGTTCCGAGAGCGGAAGCGTCGACTTGTCTGTTACTGCTGTGGCCACCCGAATCTCATCGCCTCTTTCGGCGATGAACGGGAGGACACTGCTCGGTTCGAACTGTACTGCGAGAACAGTGGCTGCGATGCCCGCGAGATCGCGGTGATTGCACTGAGCGGGAACATGATCGGCACATCCAGCAGAGCCGATGTCCGCACGCTCACACATTTCCCGCAGAGTGCCACGAGCCACCGCACAGTCAATGGAAGGTACGACGACTGGCTCGCCGGTTCTGAGCCATGGGTCCGAACCCAACGCGGAGAGGACTTTCCGTGCCTTTGGTGCGGTGAGATGGACAGCCGACTTTCGCAAAACGACGTCGCCACTGATCGTTCACGTTTTCACCTTCGTTGCCTGAACACCAGCTGCGTAGTCCGCGAGTACGCAGTGTTGATCGTCCGTGACGGAACACTGGGCACAGCTGATCGCCCTGATGTCATGGCCATCCAGTACATCGACACGCCACCCAGCTCCCGGCGAACGCCAGGCGACGCGAGTTACGACTTCGTGGCCATGCAGCGGGTCCTGGACGAAGACGACAAATTGGCTCGGCGACGATCCACTGGCCCCATCGACTGGTCCGCCGCTACCCGCATCCGCTAGGTTGCGTCGTCTGGCCTAAGGCGCGTCGTCGAATGGCCCGAATGTCGCTTCGTCCCAATGCTGTTCGAGCGCGTCGTTCCATTCGTCGATGTCCGAGGCAGAGAACAGGTGCATGTTGTGTTCGGTGAGTAAGAATCCGGTGTCGCGCCATGCTTGGAAGTAGGCGGGGTTCTCCCCTGCCGCGATGGCCTTGTCGATCAGGGAGTCCACGTCGGTCAACAGGGTCTCCTCGCTGATCCCCTGCGGCGTGTCGGCATCTGGGTCGAAGAACAACGGATCGTTGGGCCCGAGGTCTCGGCCGAATTTGTTCCGAAACGCCTGTCGCTGCTCTTCGAGAGAGTCGTTGAGCTCCGCACCACCCACCGTGTCATTGCTCCACGACAGGGTGCGCCCACCGTCGGCGTTGGTGCGCTGTTGCACAAACGAGGGATCGCCGCTGCGCTCGAGCACCAGCGCAGCATGCTGCTCACGTGAGACGCCTTGCGATCTGACTGCTCTGCGACGGATCGTGGTGGCGGCGGCACCAGTTCCTCCGCGGACTCTGCGCGCGTATTCCGAGCGTGGTATCAAGATGTGTCAGGGCTATGGTCTCACCGAAAGTGGTCCTGGAGCAACGATTCTCACCTCGGTCGACGCCGAACGGAAGATGGGAACGGCAGGCGTACCGCACACGTTCACCGACGTCAGAATCGTCGACGCCACCTCGCGCACGGTGGCACCCGGTGAACGAGGCGAGATTCAGATTCATGGCCCGAACGTGATGAAGGAGTACTGGGGTCGGCCCGATTCGACCGCGGACGTGTTCGACGACGGCTGGCTCCGCACCGGTGACATCGGTGTCGCGGACGACGAAGGGTTCGTCACGATCGTCGATCGCCTCAAGGATCTGATCATCTCCGGAGGAGAGAACATCTATCCAGCGGAAGTCGAGGCAGCGATACTCGAGCTGCCGGGTATCGAGGGCTGCGCGGTGTTCGGTGTGCCCGACGAGAAATGGGGCGAGTCGGCGTTGGCCGCAATCACGGTCTCGGCGGGCTCCACCGTCGACCCCGAATCACTCGCCTCAGCGCTCGGTGTCAACCTCGCCCGGTACAAGATCCCGAAGCGATATATTGTGTTCGAAGAAATCCCGCGTAACCCGACCGGAAAGATCCGCAAAGACGTACTCCGGGCTCAGTTCGCAAACGCTAATGTCGAGGTAGTAGCGCAGCAACCCGGCGAATGATCGAAGTAAGGCCCACCATCGACGCATGTGCCCAGTCACCGTCTCGGCTGGTCCCCGATAGTCTTCGCCCACGAGGTGGACATCGCAGCAGTTCCAACCAGCTATCAACTCGCCTACTTGCCGTCGCCGAGCTCGCTGGAGCGCCTGCGCACCGATACCTCCGACACTTTCATGCAATAGCTGCGAGGGGTTGCCAGAAGTACCCGCGGTCGCTCGTGCGACCACTCTCGGTACATTTCCTGATCGTCTGCGTGCTATGGCCGGTTGAAAACTCCGTTCGAAGTGCCGCTGTGCGTGGCTCAGTCAGGTGCCTCTCACTCTGTCGCGCAGGGCAATTCGTCGTCGATAGCTCGTCGAGCCCAATGCATCGGTGACCAGGAGATTCTGAAAGCTCGGGTGGCATTGACGCTTCGGCTCGGACTCCTGAAGAAGGCGATTAAAGCGTCGCATGTGCTGTGCTCGTGTCATCGGGCGGCTCGGTTGTACTGGCCAGGTCGTAGAGCGTGGTTGTTGCTTGCACGGCGCGGCGGAATGCGGCGGTGCCCTCTCGGTGGTCTTGCCGTCGTGATGCCAGGGCGATGATTGCGGGTGGCCCGTCGAGCGCGATGTAGCGGACGTCGGGGTTCGGAAGGTAGCGCCGTGCGGGCTCGGCGTACACCCCGATCGTTCCCGACATCGCTACTGCCGATGGGATGTTCAGTGGCGAGCGCACTTCGGCCCCGTGCAGTGGGTAGCGGCCCGCTGCCCACGCAGTGAGGCCGGGTTGTCCTATCGGTCTGATGCACGGCCGGTCGCGGATCTCATCGGGTGTGAGACGGGTTGCGTCTGCGAGTTCCGATTCGGTGGGAACGACGGCGCATCGTTCGATCCCCATCACTTGCTCGACTCGGAGGTCCTCGGCCCCCCCGACATCGTGCAGGATTGCCACGTCGACTTCTCCGGTTCGTACTGCGTCGTACTGGTTTTCCCAATCGAGCTCGACATAGGACAGCTGTAGCTGGGGGTGGTGCCGTTCGAGTAGTTGACGAGTCGCCGACCAGCTATCGGCCAGCCCGAATCCCAGGACGCCGACGCGCAGCACCGAATCTGCACGCTCACCCTCACGCACCGACATCAGGGCGTCGAGATCTGCGAGCACTCGATTCGCACGCGGAAGGAATCTCCGGCCGGCTGCAGTGAGTTCCACCTTGCGACTGGTGCGCAGAAACAGATCCGTCCCGAGTTCGCGTTCGAGTTCCTGGATGCGTCGACCGAACGGTTGCGCGCCGATGAAGTGAGCTTGGGCGGCGCGCCCGAAGTGCAGTTCCTCGGCCAGGGTCAGCGCATATCGAAGGGACCGTATGTCCACAGATGTTCACCGCCGAGTCCGTACCGTCGTGCGCCCTTCCGAGCCCAGGAGATCGCAACCTTTTTGCCTGATGATCTTCGCTGGTGCTGGTCAGCATACTTCGATGAAGACGCGCAATGCCGCAGATCACAATATCCACCAACTTCGCCGGAGGTCACAATGAGCACGCACCGCACCCTGATCCGCAACGGACGAGTCCTGACCATGGACCCCGCGCTCGGCGACTTCGACTCGGCAGACGTGCTGATCGAGGACGACACGATCGTCGCAATCGGACCGAACCTCGGGGTCGTCGACGCCGAGGTCATCGATGCCTCGAACCACATCGTGCTGCCCGGTTTCATCGATACTCATCGGCACACATGGCAGTCACTCTTCCGCGGCGTCTGCAGTGACTGGACCCTCGGCGATTACTACTTCGGTATGCGACTGGGGATCTCTCCGGCCTACACAGCCGACGACGTCCGGTTGGGCAACTTCTACGGCGCAGTCGACGCACTCAACAGCGGTGTCACCACTTTGCTGGACTTCTCGCACTGCAACAACACCCCCGACCACTCCGACGGTGCCGTTCAGGGCCTGCTGCAAGCAGGCATACGCGCATCGTTCTGCTACGGATTCTTCGAAAGTTCCCCCGCACAATCGCAATTCGGAGATCACACTGCACGTCTCGCAGACTTCCACCGCATCGCCGATACGTACTTCGCGTCCGACGGGCGACTCACACTGGGCGTCTCGTTGTCGGAGATCTTCGGCCTCCCATGGGCGGATACGGTCTCGGAACTGGCAGCCGCCCGTGAGCGAAAAGCCCTGCTGGTCAACCACGCCGGGTGCGTATTCGGCAGCGCCTTGTGCAACGGGATCCTCGAAATGGATCAACTGGGCTTGCTGGGCCCGGACATGGTCCACGTTCATTGCTGCAGCTTCGGCGACGACGAATGGGAAGCCCTGGCACGCAGCGGCGGCAAAGTGTCGATCTCGTCGCAGACGGAAATGAACATGGGCTTCGGTCGACCGGTCTTCCAGCGCTGCGAGCAACATGGGATCGCCCCCACACTCTCGGCCGACGTGATCTCCCTCAACAGCGGCGACCTGTGGCACGAACTACGATTCGGTCTCTCGTGCGCACGCGCGGACGCAGCCGACCCGATCAACGCAGCAGGACAGATGCCCGATGCAGTCGCGCTTCCCGCGCGGGAAGCGCTGAAATGGACCACCGTCAACGCCGCCGAGGCCATGGGACTCGGTGACCGCATCGGTTCATTGACGCCAGGCAAACGTGCCGATCTGCAGATCATCGGTGGGCCCGCTCTCGAACAGCATCCTGTGCTCGATCCTTATGCCACGCTGGTGTTTCAGACCTCTGCAGCTGATGTGCGCACGGTCATCGTCGACGGTCGGGTGGTCAAACGTGACGGGATCCTGACAGTGACCGATCGGACGTCGCTGACAGCGGAAGTCGATGCAGCGTCCGAACGTATCCTCGGCCGACTCAGGGATGCAGGTCGCGAACTTCCCGGGACCCCACCGGGTGCGTTCACCGCTATCGAGCCGCTCACGCGCAGTTTCCACGAACAGGCAATCCAAGCAACGGCAGTGGTGGCGCGGTGATGACAGAACAATGGCACTGCTCACCCGTGCATCGCTGCATCGATGCGGTGAATTCGACAGGGAGGGGGAGCCGGTGAAGTTCGTGACTTACGACGCCGGCAGTGGCCCGCGAACCGGAATCATCGACGGAGAGACCGTGCGCGGTCTCCGCGCCGGTGTCAGTTTGCTCTCGATTCTGAACTCCGGCGGCGATGCCCTCACCGAAGCCGGCGAGTCGGCGAGACGATCCCCCGACGAAACCCGCGTGCTGGATCAGGTGCGATTGTTGGCACCGCTACCACGGCCTCCGTCGGTGCGAGACGGACTGTGTTTCCTCGACCACCTTCGCGGCTGTTATCGCGCGATGGGACGCAGCCCAGAACTGCACGAGGCGTGGTCGCAGATCCCGGCGTTCTACTTCTCCAACGCCGAATCTGTCCTTGGCCCTTACGACGACGTGCCGGTCGCCCCTGGCAGCACCATGTTCGATCTCGAACTCGAAGTAGGAGCGGTCATCGGCCGCGGTGGCCGCGACCTCGATCCGCACACCGCCGAAAAACACATCGTCGGGTACACATTGTTCAACGACTGGACCGCACGAGACCACCAGCTCCGCGATCTCGCCCTCGGCATCGGAATGGGAAAGAGCAAGGACAGTGCGCTCACCCTCGGGCCCGCTCTGGTCACCGTCGACGAGCTCGAGGATTATCGGCGCGACGGCCGGATCGCTCTCGAGCTGACCGCCGCGGTCAACGGTGACGAGATCACCCGCGGCACCCTCGATGAAATGGATTGGGACTTCGGCGAACTCGTGTCCTTCGTCTCGCGCGGGGTCGATCTGCGCCCGGGTGAGGTGGTCGGCTCGGGAACCGTCCCCGGCGGATGTCTGCTCGAACACGTCGGCACCCCCGAGCTCGCCGATTTCGGACGTTGGCTACGCCCCGGTGACGTCGTCACCCTGACCGGTCAAGGACTCGGGCAAGTGCGCCAGACGATTGTTCCCGGTGTCGACGTCCAACCGCTGTCATCGGGGTTCTGACGTGAAGACACCTCTGACACAACCGAACAGCGAGAAGTCCGGGAGAACGCCACCGACAGCGTCACCTCACGGTGCACGACCCACGTGGACCACTGATCGGCAGTGCCCACAGTGAATGAAAAGTCCGCAACTCATGATCTCGTGAACAATAAGGAACGACCGATGCGAAAACTGATCGACATCTCCGCGCCGCTTCAAACCGGAATAGCGTCCGATCCTCCTGGCTTCGGACCCCACATCGACTATTACACCCACGCAGACACCGTCAAGGACCTACTCGCGTTCTTTCCCGACGCGAGCAAGGAGGATCTGCCGGACGGCGAGGGGTGGGCATACGAATGGGTGCGCGCAACCACCCACAACGGAACCCACCTCGACGCGCCGTACCACTACTCCGCGGTGATGGACGGTGGGAAGCCGGCAGCGACCATCGACGAAGTGCCCCTCGACTGGTGCCTGCAACCCGGAGTCAAACTCGACTTCCGGCACTTCCCCGATGGATACGTCGCCACAGCGACCGACGTCGAGAACGAACTGACCCGCATCGGGCACGAACTGTCGCCGCTCGAAATTGTCGTCGTGAACACTTCGGCCGGCGCGCGCTACGGCCAAGACGACTACGTCGCCTCCGGTTGCGGTATGGGCCGCGATGCCACGCTCTACCTCTTGGAGAGGGGAGTACGCCTTACCGGGACCGATGCGTGGAGCTGGGATGCCCCCTTCGTGCACACCGCCGTCCGGTACGCCGCCGAACACGACCCGTCCATCATCTGGGAAGGCCATCGTGTCGGACGCGAAATCGGCTACTGCCATCTCGAAAAGCTCAACGGGCTCGAGCAACTACCTCACACCGGGTTCGAGATCTCGTGCTTCCCAGTCAAAATACAAGCTGCCTCGGCGGGATGGACGCGAGCAGTTGCCATCTTCGACTCTCCATCCGACTGAATGCATCGGAGGTAGATCCGATGTACAGCCGGGAGGCGGGTCTACCCGAGGCGTCCCAAGCTCGCATCGGCTGTTGGGGATTGTGACCGGGTGTTTTTCTGGATCGGGAATCACGAACGCTCGTCAGACGCGGGTGTCAGTAGGGAAGGAGCATTCCCGGTTGCGAGGCGATCGTGAGGCCTTGCCAGCGGCCGTCACGCGCGCTCGGCATTCGCGTCGCTGCGGACGAGCGCCACGACGTCCCCGCCCTGAGCGACGAGGGACGCTGGTCAGTCGAGCAGATGTGACCAGTTGCTCCGGTAAGAAGTACAGACATACACTTGCCAGCTCGGCGCGTTCCGCATCCGCGGCCGTGAGCGGCTGATCCCCGGATACTGGGGCGGCTTCGATCCGCCGACGTTCGTCGTCGACCCAACAGTCGAACAGTCCTCCGCCGATGCCCAGTTCACGGATGACCTCGGCGACGATGCGGCCGGAATCGATTGCCCTGCGTTCGGGCTCGGCCCTAACAAATCGGTGTCCGCCATCCGGCGTGAAACTCAGCATTGGCAACGGCGTGCTCTCGGCCCTCGAATGACGTCGGCGTTCCAGGGGTGCTAGAGGGGACATCTATCGGCGCTGCTCAGTGAGCTGAAATGACGTCACCGACCTGCACCGGATGCCGCCGCGTACGCGGCCACGATCTGATCGCGCAGTTCCCAACTGGCTCCTACGGCGAGGCGGAGAGACGGTTCGATTCTGCGGATCGAACTACCCGACGAACCATTCGCTGCGATGCCGTGAGAAGCCAGGGCGAGCAGCGAGGCGCGTTCGTTGAATACGGGCACGTTGACGCTCAATCCGTCGCCGGGGGAGACTGTGATGCCTTCGCGTGCAAACATCGCGGCCAACGTCTCGCGTCGTGCTCTGTACTCAGTTCTGGCTTCCGCGATCAGCTTTCGAGTATCACCGTCGGTCAGCATCCACGCGAGCGCGTTCTGTAGGAGTCGCGAGGTCCATCGATCGCCGAACTGCCGCAGATCGTGGGCGCGTCCGACCAGTTCACCGGCACCTCCGACAATCGCGAGGCGCAGGTCCGGTCCGTGCGATTTCGAGTAGGTACGGATCAGCACCGTCCGCTCGGGAAAAACCGGTCCGAGGCCGTTGTACATCGCGTCGGACACTTCCCCCATGTCGTCCTGCTCGATGATCGTCAGGTCCGTCTTCCTCAATATGCCGGCGAGCTCGTCTCTTCGCGCCGCGTTCACCGACACTCCCATTCGTGAACTCGCGCGGGGCTCGTACAGGAACGCAACCGGACGCCGTTCCAATGCCCGGCTCAGTGCCACCGGATCCGGCCCATGGCTATCGCACGGAATCGGGATCATCCGAGCACCGAGGTGGTCGAGTATGTCGAGAACTCTGGGCGCGGATGGATCTGCAACGGCGACGTAGTCGCCGGCCACCACGGTGGCACTGGTGACGAGCAGGAGGCCATGATATCCCCCGTTCACCGACACCAATGCGCTTGTCTCCCAGGGCCAACTGGGCGAGACCGCGTCTCGGAGTCGATCGGTGATCGACTCTTTTCTGTACGAGTTGAGACCCGGTTCGGTTCCAGACCGGTGCACGGCCGTCGCCAGATCCGGTAGCAACGCCGGATCCGGTGGGGCAAGCGTCAGATCCAGCACCCCGGCACGCCACTCTTTGCCCACTGTTTCGTAGCGGGGCGGACCCACTTTGAAATGCCCGTCGACGACCCATGTTCCCTGCCGTCCGGATCCGTCGATCACGTTCTGGCGTCGCAATATTCCCCATGCCGTCGAGATAGTTGCGGGGCTAACGTGCATCCGGGAGGCGAGCGCGCGCACCGTCGGTAATGCGCTCCCTCGCGGAATGTCACCGGTTTTGACCAACCTGTGCACACAGGACGCGAGTTCGGGTGCGGACATCTCGGTCAGCTGCGCGCACAACCAGGCTGCGGAAACTGCGGGCTCATGTCCAGTCGGCACAGCGCTTCTCCTTTTTGATCAGTAACAAAACAGGCCTTTGTCATCGGACGTAACCTACCTTCATCAATCGAAGTTCAGCATTAAAGGAGGCCCGGTGCCCACAGTGAACCTTGCGTCACGGAGGTGGGATCACGTTGTTCCCGTCGCGCTCGGAGACGTGTCGATCGAGGGCGTTCGCCTCGTCCTCCAGGATCAGACGCCCGATCTCTGGCTCGATCCGACGATCGACGGCGGGGAGGCATCGTTGAGCAGATACATTCGGGCACGAGCGCTGGGCGACCACTCGATCACTGCACTCCCCATCTTCCTGATGACCGGCTTTCGCCATCGATGCATCATCACGTCGAAGTCGTCGCGCTTGGAATCGGCATCCGAACTGCGTAATGGGCGCATTGGACTCACCGGTTGGGCAGACACCGGGAACGTGTGGACGCGAGCGATCGTGCGGTCGGACGGCGTGGACATGTCCGAGGCCGAGTGGACGCTGGGGCGTCTCACCGCGGACCACCCGATTTTCGACCGTACAGGTGGCGTCGCCCTGCCCGCGAACGTGACGCACTCGATCGACGACGAGTCGCTGATGTCGCAGCTCGCTCGAGGGAAATTGGACGCAGTGATGACTCCGTTCATGCCCGGTGGCTTCTTCTCACGATCGTCGCAATTTCGGACCCTCTATCGAGACGTGGACGATGAAGAGGCCAACTATTACGCTGGAACAGGATTCGTTCCCGGAATCCATGTCCTCGGCATCAAGACCGAGATTCTGGACAGTCGACCTGGGTTTGCGCAGCAATTGGTGAACCTGTTCGAGCGTGCAAAACTGCTCAGCTTCGAGAGAAGGCACAAACTACAGGATGTGTTGCCGTTGCAGAATCAGGCGATCGCTCGATCCGTACAGACATTCGGCGAGGACTGGATGCCCTATGGCATATCGAGATCGCGAACCATGATCGACGCACTTCAGCGCGAATTGGTAGCTCAACAGTTGATGCCCGAACCGCTCGACATCAGCGAACTGTTTCCCTATGCACTCGATCCAGAACTGCAATCATCCAACCTCGAAGGACAATGATGAAAAGAATAGTCTCTGTATTGGCCGCACCGGTCGTGGGCGTTGCACTCTTGACCGGCTGCACTCAGCCTACTGGAGCAGAAAACGTGAACTTCACTTCCGGAACGAACGAGTCGGTCACCGTTTCCGTTGCCGAGTTCGATCAGAAACTGCACGACCAGTTGCCGGAGAATGTGCAGGCCTCCGGTCGACTTGTGTCGGTCAACACGGGTTCCTTTCCCCCTTACGTGATAATCGACGGTACGAATGTCACCGGCGCTACGGCAGATATGCAGACCGCGCTGGGGCAGGTGCTCGGAATTCAGATAGATCACCAAACGGTGGACGGAATAGCAACAGTTCTCGCCGGGTTGCAGGCAAATCGTTACGACATCGACCTCGGTCCTCAGGGGGATTTCGTGGAGCGGCAGAAGCAGGGCACCTTCATCGACTGGATCGAAGAACACGTTGTATTCGCTGTGAAGGCCGGAAACCCGGAAGGCATCACCGATCTCGACACGTCCTGCGGTAAGCGTATCGCGGTGCAGGCTGCGGGCTCCGCCGAGAAGGTGATCAATGGACAGTCGGTGAAATGCACCGATTCCGGCAAGAACGCCATCGAAGTGCAGTCCTACAAGGATCAGCCCAGTTCGATTCTGGCCGTTCAGTCCGGACGGGCCGACGCATTCTTTTCCTCTCAGGCACCGTTGACGTACTTCGTGGACCAGGCCGGTGGCCAGTTGGAGCTGGCGGGTGTCGGAAAGGGAAACGGATTCGACAGCTTGTATCAGGGTGCGATCACGCCGAAAGACTCGCCTCTGGCAAATGTCTTTGCTCAGGCCTTCGAGGTCCTGAAGGAAAACGGGATCTACGACGCGATCATGACCAAATGGAATCTGCAGGAAAACGCTGTAGAGAATATCGAGATAAATAGGGCCGTGAAATGATGGGCAGTCTGACGGACCGCAAGTCTTCACCGGGAATCGATTCGCCGCTCGATATTGTACACGCTGTGCCGCGAAGACACCCGTGGCGATGGGTCAGCGCAGCAGTCGTGGCTGTGCTGCTTGCACAGTTCATCCATTTCATCGTGACCAACCCGAATTTCGCCTGGTCGACGGTGGGGTTGTATGTCCGAAGCGAGGCCATTGTCAAGGGACTGGGCATCACCCTGGGTCTGACCGTCATCGCCATGATCATCGGCGTGGTGCTCGGCGTACTTCTGGCTGTCTGCCGAATATCCGAAAATGTTCTGCTCAAGTCCGTTGCCGGCGCGTTCATCTGGTTCTTCAGGGGAACTCCGACTCTTGTGCAGTTGATCTTCTTCTACAATCTGTCGGCTCTGCTGCCGAGAATTTCGATCGGTATTCCCTTCGGTCCCGAGTTCGCCGCGTTCGATACCAACTCCCTCATCACCCCGCTGTTCGCCGCGATCCTCGGGTTGGGCCTGAACGAAGGCGCGTACATGGCGGAGATCATCAGAGGCGGCATCCTTTCTGTGGGCCCGGGACAGTTGGAAGCCGGCCATGCCATAGGTATGACGCCGTCCAAGACGATGCGACGGATCATCCTTCCGCAGGCGATGAAGTTCATCGTTCCGCCGACCGGAAATCAAATAATCAGCATGGTCAAAGCGACGTCGCTCGTCAGCGTCATCGCACTGGCCGATCTGCTGTATACCGCTCAGTCCATATACAACAGAACATTCCAGACCATTCCCTTGCTCATCGTGGCCTGCGTTTGGTACTTGATCATCACATCGGTGTTGTACGTCGGCCAATCCTTCCTCGAAAAGCGTTACGGGCGCAGCGATGCCAGGACGTCGTCCAGCTGGTTCGATTTTCTCCGAATACGACCCAAGCGGTCTCGAGGTCGGGTCTAGTGTGCAATCGCAAAAAGCCAAGGGAGATATGCAATGTCGACTCATGAAGTGAGCCTCGAGCCCGCAGTGTCGCATCCAGGCGCGCCCGTGCTGGTAGCCAACTCGGTGCGCAAGCACTTCGGTGGCGTCGAGGTCCTGAAGGACATCAGTCTGTCGGTTCGTACCGGCGAAACCGTAGTGATTCTAGGGCCATCGGGGTCCGGAAAGTCCACTCTGCTTCGTTGTATCAACATGCTGGAGAAACCCACAGGTGGTCGAATCACGGTCGATGGAGTCGACGTGGGTTTCGAAGTGACCTCCAAAGGCGGCATGCAGGAGCGGTCGGACCGATCGAGAGCGCTGCAGATCAGCAAGATCGGAATGGTGTTCCAGCAATTCAATCTGTTCTCCCACATGACGGTCCTCGAGAACATCATCGAAGGGCCGGTCCATGTCAAACACATGAAACGCAAAGAGGCATCGATCATTGCGCGAGAGCTCCTCCAGCGGGTAGGTCTGGAAGGACGCGAAAACGCTTATCCGAGGCAGCTGTCCGGCGGTCAACAGCAGCGAGTGGCCATCGCCCGAGCTCTTGCGATGGAGCCCAAGTTGATGTTGTTCGACGAGCCGACCTCGGCCCTGGACCCGGAACTGGTGGGCGAGGTGCTGTCGACCATGAAGTCCCTTGCGCTGGAGGGCCTGACGATGATCGTTGTCACTCACGAAATCTCGTTTGCACGTGAAGTGGCCGATCGGGTGGTGTTCATGGATGGCGGAGTCATCGTGGAGCAGGGAACACCGTCGCAGGTCATCGACCATCCGTCCGAGCAACGAACTCAGATGTTCTTGTCCCGAGTCCGATGAATCGGCCTCTCAGGGTCCACCATGCGTAATCAGTAGACAAGAGTACGGGAGTAGTTTTCATGTCAGTGCCGGACCTGCAGAGGCTTCGCCGTTCGATTCACCACGAACCTGAGGTCGGTCTACACCTGCCCAACACTCAGAGGCTCATTCTGGACGCGTTGTCCGACCTCGATCTCGATATCGAGGTCGGGGCCGCCCTTTCATCGATCAGTGCTGTTCTCCGAGGGGGGAACATCGCAGCCGGGGCAGGTCGGCCGTCGGTTCTTCTCCGGGCCGACATGGATGCGCTGCCCCTCGTCGAGAAAAGTGGGGAGCCGTTTTCCGCTGACAACGGCGCGATGCACGCGTGCGGCCACGATATGCACAGTGCTGCCCTGGTCGGTGCAGCACACCTGCTGAGCGAGAACCAACACGAACTCGCAGGTGACGTGGTGTTCATGTTCCAACCCGGAGAGGAAGGAGGTGATGGGGCGCAACTGATGCTGGACGAGGGCATACTCGAACGGACTGGCTCGAGACCGGTGGCGGCGTATGGACTGCATATGGCACCGGACTCGCCGGCTGGAACGTTTCTCAGTCGTCCCGGATCCTATATGGCAGCGTTCACCAAGTTCGATGTCGTGGTCACCGGGGCGGGGGGACACGGTTCTCGGCCGTACCAGGCGCTGGATCCCATCGTCGTTGCAGCTGAAATGGTGACTTCCCTGCAGGTATTCGTGACTCGAAGGTTCAATGTCTTCGACCCAGTGATCGCTACTGTCGGAGAATTTCATGCCGGCTCGGCGCCCAATGTCATACCGGATCATGCACGGTTCTCCGCCGTCGTCCGATCCTTCTCGCCGAATGTACTCGAATCGGTGAATGATGATGTGCCGCAATTATTTCAGAACATCGCCCGAGCCCACGGACTGACTGCGGAGGTCACACGTGCGCTGGAGCTTCCGCCGGTGGTCAACGATGTCGCAAGCGCTGCGCATTGGCGACACACTGCGACGTCGCTCTTCGGTGAATCACGGTTCGAGGAATTGGAGAACCCACGCACCGGGTCCGAGGACTTCGCCAAAATTCTGGCGCAGGTCCCGGGTGCATTCGGACATGTCGGCGCGGGGGCACCGGAGACCAACGGGTCGAATTGGGCTCCGTTGCACTCGCCCGAGGCTCGCTTCGACGACAGAATATTGCCCGATGTGTCGAGGTTTCTGGCGAGCCTGGCCGACACACGCCTGAGAGACGAAGTGCCGCAGTCGGGCTCAGGTCCTGCCCGCGAGATGGGCCGGGAGCTCGTCGATCTGGACTGATCGGCGATCGACGCCGCCGCTGCTTCTGCAACAACGCGTCGCCCTGTCTCCGCGCACGCAGACCGGGACTCGATGGCACATCGCCATCGAGTCCCGGTCTGTCATTCGAAGGTCAGGATCATTTCGACTTCCACCGGTGCATCGAAGGGGAGAACGGCCACTCCGACGGCGGAGCGCGCATGGACGCCTCGGTCGCCGAACAGATCTGCGAGCAGCTCCGAGGCACCGTTGATCACGTCGGCTTGGGCGGTGAAACTCGGATCGGAGGCGACGAAACCGACCACTTTGACCACCTGGGTGATCCGGTCGAGCGAGTCGACGGCGTTCTGGACCGCAGCGAGGGCGTTGAGAGCACAAATGCCTGCGTACCGTCGAGCATCCGCAGGGCTGACCAGACCCGGGGCGTCGCCGACCTTCCCTGTTGCAGGTAGGGCCCCGTCGACCATGGGCACCTGACCGGAGACATAGAGGTGGGTGCCATCGATGACGACCGGGGTGTAGGCGGCCAGCGGGGGTACCGCAGACGGCAACGACAGTCCGAGTTCGGCGAGCCGCGTACGAATCGAGTTCATAGGGATTGCTCCAATGTGTGTGAGTCGAGGAGAGCCAACCGTGCTTGGGTAGGTTGTCTCTCGAGGTGCTGGGCTGCAAAGGATTCCGGCGCACTTACGTCGATCATGCTGTGCGAGAAAGTATTCGCTGCACGGTGGCGTGTCACAGACTCACGTTGCCGTCGATGCACGTCACGCTCTCCCCTCCGACCCATAGTCCGTCGGACGAATCGGCCACCGAAATGATCCCGTGTCGACCCAGTACCGTCCCCTGCCGTGCCCGGTAGGAGGAGGGTGCCACCCCGCTGCGGATCAGCCATTGGCCGATGCCGGCGTTGAGGCTGCCGGTCACGGGGTCCTCGGGGATGCCGAGCGGTAGCGCGAAGCTGCGTACCTCGAATTGCTGGGCAAAACCATCGGGGTGAGGTCCGACGACGCCCAGTATCAGGTCCTTCATCAGCGTCTCGTCGGGTTCGAGTTCGAGTACTTCGGAGGCGGAGGACAGACGCACGGCAGCCCATCCGGGGCCGTTGTCCACCCACTGGTGATCGAGAATGCTGTCGCGGTGAATTCTCAAGGCAGCACAGATGTGTTCGAGGTATTCCTCGTCCAGCGGGCCGGACTTGACCGGGTTCGGCGCTCGAAACGACAATGCCGATCCGTCGCGCTTGACGGTCACCAACCCGACTCCACATTCTTGCACGATCTGACTTCGGTTCGACGAGTCGTCCGCGGACGCAAGCCAGGCGTGTGCGCTACCCAGAGTCGGATGGCCTGCGAACGGAATCTCCCCGCCGGGTGTGAAGATACGAAGTTTGTAGTCTGCGTCGCGCGTCGTCGCTGTCTGGACGAATGTCGTCTCGGACAGGTTCGTCCATTTGGCGAAACGCGCCATGGTGTCGTCGTCCACACCGTCCCCTTCGAGCACCACAGCTACCGGGTTACCGCGGTAGGGCTCGCTGGTGAAGACATCGACCTGCGCGAAGCGTCTCGTTCCCATCGTCATGGACACACTCACTTTCCGTTTCGTGACAGGCCGGGGTGGTGCCGGTCGTTGTCGGCATTCCGCGCTCGCGATGGGCTCGGGTCGGAATCCAGCAAGCTGTCCAGCAACACAGCGGTCAGTGCTGCACGTTCGATCATGCCGTTCAGGCTGACCCATTCCTCGCGCGCATGAGCTCCACCGCCGACCGCGCCCAGACCGTCTAGTACCGGCAGGCCCTGTGCAGCAGCGAAGTTGCCGTCGCTTGCACCACCCACGGCGGCCTCTCGCAATTCGAATCCCAACTCGGCCGCGGCCTTGCGCGCTTCGTCGTACAGTAGCGCGGTTCCCGCGGTTCGAGCCATGACGGGCCTGTTCCATTCGCCGCTCACGGTGATGCGGGCGGACGGCCTGGACGGGGCCAACGCGCTCAGTAGCTCGTCCACGCGGCGCGCCTCCTCGTTGCTGTCCACGCGCACGTCGATGTCGGCAGTCGCCGAACCAGCCGTCACGTTCGCGCGGCTGCCGCCGCTGATGGTCCCGACGTTCACGGTCGTTTCGGACCCCGCATCGTTGACATCGTGCAAGGCGCGCACGACCCTGGCCATCTCGTCGATGGCGCTCACACCCTTACCCGGATCCAGGCCGGCATGAGCTTCCACGCCATCCACCGTGATCGTGAACAGTCCGACGCCTTTCCTGGATGTCTTGACCGCCCCGTCGACGCTTGCCTCGAAGACCAGAACGGCCTCGGATCCGGCGACTTCCTCTTCGATCAACGACCTCGAGGTCGGGCTGCCGATTTCTTCGTCGCCGGTCAGGATCAGCCGCACGTTGGGGCGAGCCAGACCGCAGGTGTCGGCGCATTTGATCGCCCACACCAGTTGCACCAAGCCGGCCTTCATGTCGAACGCGCCTGGCCCGGTCAACATGTCGCCGTCGATTCGAACGGGCCACATCAGCCCGGTGCCGCGCGGCCAGACGGTGTCGTAGTGGCACAGCGCACTCACGAATCGATCCGTGAGTGTGGGCGACGGGATGTCTACGATGACAGCGTCGCCGAATTCTGCGCCATCCACGAACCGAATTTCGCTCGCGTCGGGTAGTCGCTCGGCAATCCATTCACGGACCCACGTCAGGCCCTCGTCGAGCAATTGCTTGTCATCCGAGGGAGTTTCGTGTTCCACGTACAGACGAAGATCGTCGACCATGTCGGTTCGTCGCTCTTCGAGCCAGGCAGACGCCGACGATGCGGAACTCACTGAGCGCCCTGTGGTTGCGTTGCGACAAGCGAATCCAGATCTGCAAGATGCTGTTCGGACATCTCGAGAGTGCCGTTCTCCAACTGGTCGATCAGAGACAGCAGACGCCGCAGAGCAGGCGCAGCGATGCCCTCACGATCGGCGATCGCAAGCACCGGTTCGTATTGTGGCCGTACTTCGGTGGGCCGCTTCTTCACAGCGATATCGCGCCAGACTCCCGACCGAGTCTTGGACTGACGCGAAAGCCATTGCACGAGTGCATCCGTGGCCTTCTTGTTGGCGGAGTGGGACGCATCGCGTCGGTAGGCGCTCGGGTCGAAAGCATCGAAGCTCTCCAGCGTGACCTCTTGCGTGCGCGCGATGTCGAACACTTCGGCGACCAGCGCGTTCATGGCCGGCCGGTGTCGGTCGACGAGCTCGCTCATGTCGACATCGGCAACTGCGGTCGCGATGAGCATTGCTGCGAAACCGAGTTTGGACCAGAGGTAGCCGTTGACATTGGTGCTGACGATGGGTTCGCCCCACAGTCTGAGATCGTGCGCGAGTCCTTGCACACGGTCGTTGCTCGCGGTCGTCATGTACTCGCCCAGTGCGATTGCCCCGGCTCCGCCGTCGACGACAACTCCTGGTTCGACAACGTCGGCGAACAGGTCGACGAACGCTGCGACTGTGCGCTCGGGCCCGACGATCGAGGCAATCAGCTCCTCGTTCATCCCGTTCTGCATCGATACGACGAATCCCTCGTGGGACAGCCGCGGGGCGATCCAGTTCACTGCACCGGCGGTGGCCTGCGTCTTGACGGCCAAGAGCACGGCACCGAGTTCCTCGGGTGCGTCGTCGAGGGTGAATGCAGGAATTTCGGTCCGTCTGGTGCCCTGTGGAGTTCGAAGTTCGAGACCCCTCGCGCGAATGGCCTCCACGTGGGCCACGTCGGCGTCGACGAGTTGAACCGGGCAGCCGGCGTCGTGCAGGTACGTGGCGAGAGTGCCGCCGATGGCACCTGCGCCGACGACGGTGTAGCGATGTGCGGTCACAGCTGAGTTACCTTCCATGGTGATGAATGCATTGTGATGAGAAGCGATCAATTCCAGTGCAGCGGTAGGTCGACAGCTCCGGTGGACGCACCACCGTCGACGCGCAGCACTTCACCGGTGATCCACTCGGCGTGCTGTCCGGAAATCCAGACGACCGCGTGTGCGATGTCTTCGGGGGTTCCGCTTCGGCCGAGAGGATTTCTCGAGACGGCGTCGGCGTAACGCCCACTGACAGGATTGACGTCGCTGGCGACGGCAACGAATCCAGGAGCCACGGCATTGACGCGAATACCATGCGGTCCGAGTTCGAGTGCCGATGCACGGGTGAGCATTTCGAGTGCCGCTTTGGAGCTGCAGTAGGGTGCTGCGCCGGGTCGTGCACGCAGCGCCGCGCCCGAAGAGATGTTCACGATCGAGGCGTGGGTCGATGCGGCGACGGCGTTCCGTGCCAGCGCCACAGTGGTGAGCATCGGAGCGCGAACGTTGAGTGCCTGCACCGAATCCCATGTGTCGGCGTCGAGATCGAGAAATGGGGTCGCCGGATAGATGCCCGCACAGTTGACGAGAACGTCGATCGCTCGATCCGTGAAGACGCCGTCGACGGTTCGGGTACACGCGGCGGCATCGGTGAGATCGACGCCGATCGTCCGGGTGTGCGCAGTGCCTGTCTCCGAACCGATGTCGGCGGCAGCGTCGGCGAGGGCACTGGTGGGTCGGTCGACCATCGTCACGAATGCTCCGTCGCGCGCGAACCGCGTCGCGATGCTGCGACCGATTCCGTTCGCCGCGCCCGTCACGAGAACGTGTCGCATCAGTCGAGTTCCTTTCCGGCTGTCTCGGGCATGGTGAGATAGACGAACAGGCCGACGGCGGCCGCGCACATGCAGTAGATCCAGATGTAGTTCTGTAGTTCGTTGGATCGGAACCATGTGATGACATACGGTGCTGTGCCACCGAATACCGCAACCGCGAGGGCATAGGGGACACCGATTCCGGTGGCCCTGATCGATACCGGGAACTGTTCGGACATGATGACGGCCGCGTTCGCGGAGTACCCCAGGAGGAAGAACGCTCCGATGAGCTCGATGATGAGCAGGTTCCAGAACTCACCGTTCAGGAAATGAAATGCGGGCCAGGAGAAGACGACGAACCCTGCTGCAAAGAAGGACATCGTGGGCTTGCGGCCGAGTTTGTCCGAGACGATGCCAGCGAAGGGGAGGCAGACGATGAAGGCTGTCAACGCGATGACGTTGGCAGTCAGTGCTCGGCTCAGAGGAATGTCGTAGTTGACCGAGACGTATACGGGGAGATAGGACATCCACAGGTAGTAGAGCAGCGTGCCGGCGATGGTGATGCCGAAGACCCGTGCTGTCGCGCGGGGGTGTTCTGCGAACATGGCGAATACGGCGCTGCGACGGGGGGCTTCCTTGGCTGCGTCGGCTTCGGCAGCGCGCTCGAATGTTTCGGTCTCCTCGGCCGTCGATCGCAACCACAGCCCTGCCAAGCCGAACAGTCCGGCCAGGACAAAAGCCAGTCGCCATCCCCAGGACGTCACTGCCTCCGGCGACATCGTCGAGGTGATGATCGCCCCCATCCCGGATGCGGTCAGCACGCCCAGCCCCACGGATGCCTGCTGCCAGGAGCCGGCGAACGCACGTCTCTTCGGTGCCGCCGACTCGACGAGATACGCAGAGGAGGAACCGAACTCGCCCCCGGCGGAGAAACCTTGAATCAGCCTGGCCACGACGAGAATGATCGGCGCAAAGATCCCGATGTGTTCGTAGCTCGGCGTCACTCCGATGACGATCGACGAGCCTGCCATCATGCCGATGGTGAGGACCAGGCCCTTCTTTCGGCCGTACTTGTCGGCATACGGTCCGAGAACCATCGCGCCGATCGGGCGCATGACGAACCCCACCGCGAAGACCGCCAGTGCGAACAACAGTGCGGCAGTGTCATTGCCGGGCGGAAAGAACAACGGCGCGAATATGGAGGCCAACGTCGCGTACAAGGTCCAGTCGAGCCACTCGACGGTATTACCCACCACTCCTGCGACGATTGCCTTCTTGCCTCGCCTGGTGAGTTTGGTGCTCTGCACTGCAGGGGCCGTGGCCGAATGCTGTTCGGTCATCGCGGGATTCCTTCGTTCGAGAGGTTGGGGGCGAGGTGATCGACCAGCCCACTGTGAGTTGTGAACCAGACGTTGCTTGTGGCAACGATGTGTTCGACGAGTTGCGCGACTGCCCGCATGCGGGAACGGTGCCCGCTGATATGGGGATGCAGCGTCAATTGGAAGACCCCGTGCGACTGGTATGCCGCGTCGAACTCGTCGATCCAGATCTGTGCGACGTCGCGAGGAGAGGTGTAGGGCCGCAGGGCGGAGAATCGGTCCATCAGCAGGTACGGCGCGTCGTCTCGGATCCATTCCACCGGCACTTCGGCAATGCCTGTGGCTCGGCCCTCCGCGACGAGTTCGTACGGTTCGTCGTCCGCCATCAACGATGAGTCGTAACGAAATTCGAGCTCCTGCAGCACCCGCATCGTCGAATCGGAGAAGTCCCAGGACGGTGTGCGCATGCCGACCGGCCTGCTTCCGCTCTGGCGCTCGAGTACGTCGACAGCACGTGCGGTCAGGTCGAGTTCTTGCTCGAAAGTGAGCATTGTGGTGCGCTCGTGTATCCAACCGTGCACTGCTACTTCATGCCCGTGCTCCACGTAGCGGGGCACCTCCGAAGGTCGAAGCAGTGCACAGACGGCGGGGATGAAGAAGGTCGCCGGTATGTCGTACCGCTGCAGTAACTGCAGTATTCGGGGAACCCCGACACGCGCTCCGAACTCGCCCTGGGCCATCGATCCGGGAGTGGTCATGCCATCTCGAAGGTAAGGCGTCTCGTGGTCGGAATCGAACGAGAGCGCGACGGCGCACGTTGCGCCGCCCGGCCAACGTGGGTGTGTATCGGCGTCGAGAAGCGAAGCGCCGGCTCGGACTTTTTCGACGTGGGATCGCCACACCGACTCCGGCCACTCGAATGGTTGCTGATCGGTCATGAGTAACTTTCTCTCGCTGTTCCGCTGAGCCTGTCCAGCGACGGGATTACCGCCTGAAACTGTGGCTTGGACCATAGTAAGCACGCGTGTCGGCGTTTGTGGTCGATTCGTGCGTAAAAATCTGATTACGTGAACCGTTCGCGCATGGTCTGATTCTGGGTAGTGTCAGAGCATGGTCGTACCGCACGCGCAGATTCCACCGGCAGACACCGCACAGTCGCTGCTGACCCCAACCCAGCTCGACATCATCGCCGCGCTACAGGTGGCCCCACGTGCGCCACACAGTGCGCTCGCCGAGGTGCTCGACATCCCGCGCAGCACCCTCACACGACAGATACTGCACTTGATCGACAGCAAGCTGGTGCGCTTGATCGGACGCTACGACTGGCCCTTGGTGACCGACGGTATGCCCAGTCAACTGTGGATTCGATGCCATCCCGGGTGCACCCGCAAGGTGCTCGACGAGCTTCGTCGGTTCAACGAGATTCAGTTCCTGATTCTCACCACCGGCAGTATCGACATCTACGCCGACATCTACCCGCTTCGGGGTTCGGACATACAGAACCTGACGACGTCGGTCATTCCTGCCATCCCTGGTATCTCGTCGATTCAAACTCACCTCGTCCTGAAGACGACCAAGGTCGGTCAATCGTGGAGATTGAACAGGCTGAGCGAGGCGCAGGTGACGAAATTGGAGCAATTCTGCGAGCCTGTCGTTCGTGAACCGTTTGCCGACATTTCCGAACTGTCCGGTCTCGAGTATCGGATTCTGCGCCGGCTCGGCTCGGATATCCGGGTGTCGTCAGGGGAGTTGGCTCGGACCCTGTCGGTCAGCTCGTCCACGGTATACCGAACGATCCAGACGCTGTTGCAATCGGGTGCCGTCTCGCCACGGGTCGAGATCGAGCCGGCGGCACTGGGTTACGGCCTGAACGTCATCATCGCCATGCAAGTGGATCCGAGGGCCATCCCCGCGGTTCTGGAAGGCTTGACCGCGCATCCGTCCTCCCGCATGGTGTCCATGGTCACCGGGTCCGCGTCGGTGGTCTACAGCGGCGTCTTCCGAAACGAGAACGAGCTGGCGCAGTTCATCGTCGTCGGCTTGGGCGAACTCGACGGGATACGTGCCCTCGACGTCAGTGTGGGCCGGGACGTAGTGCGTCGCTACTGGATGGACAGGTCCGGAGTGCGGCTGGGCGAGCAGAAGATGATCTTGCCCCCGCATTCCGAAGAGCATTCGAACTGAGCGGTACCCGCGATCGGAAGGTGACGAACGTCGAATCGGAGCGGCTTCGGGTATTTCCGTCAGCGCACAGCCGGCGTCGAGCGTCCCCAACCGGACTGTGCCGTGATGTGTTCGAGCAGCGGTTGGACTCGGTACGGGGTCGGTGTCGCCACCGAGAATTCCGAAGTCGTCTTTCGCACGCCGTCGATATCGACGATGGATGCGGTCAGCACCTGTAGTGCTGCAAGCGAACTGATGGCAACGTGTGCCACCACGTCTTCGCGACCTGCTTGGATCTTGACCTCGAGAACTTCCGGCAGCTCGGTGAGTCCCTCGACCACCGTCGCCAGCTTGCGCTGATCGATCTCCAGGCTGATGGACGCCTGGACCGGCACCCCCACTGCGGACAGATTCACGATGGGACGAAATCCCGTCAGAATGTCGTGTTCCTCGAGCCTTCGCAGACGCGTGTGTACCGTCGCCCGGCTGATACCCAGCTCGGTCGCAATGTCCGCCACGCCCGCCCGGGCATTGGTGGTCAACATCCCGATGATTTCGACGTCGAGACGATCGATGCTGTTCACCTTGACAACCTCCCTGTGCGCTATACCTGAAGTAGCTATCCGAAAAGCTATGTTACTCCGTAATGGCTTGACCACAGCGCGTCCAATCAGCATGATCGCAGTATCAAAGTGCAAACCTACCCGGTCAGCACTGACCCGCCACACCGCACCACGGGAGGCGCGTCGACAGAAAGGATCGTCGTGACCCACGACAGTGAAACCCAGCTCGTGTCGCGTCGGAAGGCCTCGTCGGGACGAATGTTCTCGATGCGGCAGACAGCGAAAGAATTACGGTTCTCCGAACCATGTTCTCCCTCGCCGCGTTCGTGGCCGATCACCGCCTCATCTCCCGGGGTCAGGGCGCCGTCGATCGCAGGCCAGACGGCGTGTAGCGCCCTCGCGCCGCGATCTCTGAATTGACGCCTGATGTCCAGCCACCGGACCTTTACGATCTCTGTCGAAATCTATTCCGACAGAACGAAATCTGATCTTCTATCGATGGCCTCGGTACTGCATCGGCGCGCGATCTCGCCGGACGAGGCTCATCTATCCGCGCTCAGCGGCCCGCAGCGCATCTTCACGGCGACGTTCACGGCCGAGCGCTGCCAAGCCGACGTCGTGGCCAGAACGTTCCAGAGCATGCCATCGGTATGGTCGGTTTCCTTGTCGGAGATCGAACCTGTGGTGGCGGCGTGAGCACACACGTTCTGTGCCGCAACGGTTCCTGACGACTGTCCCGTCAGGGCGACAGGCCCCGAAACGGCCGCACGGCCGAACCTTCTTCGCATCATCTCCGATCCCGCACCTGCCAGTACGTTAGGACCATTCGATGAGTGACATCATCTCGACCGAGGACCGTCGTGAGTTAGAGGTCGAAACCCGGCCGAATACCGCGACGATGACGCAATTCGTTCGCGCTGACGGCAGCCTGACCAAGGCCGGTGTTCGCCACGCTGTCGATCCAGAAGTGGCGCGAAAGATGTACCGCGACATGGCAAGAGCGCGGAGGTTCGATCAGGAAGCGCTCGCCCTTCAGCGGCAGGGCGAGCTTGGACTGTGGCTGCAGAGCTGGGGTCAGGAAGCCGCACAGGTTGCATCGATGTACGCACTCGACGATCGAGACTTCGTCTTCCCGTCCTATCGGGAACATGCCGCCGCCATGGTTCGAGGGATAACACCGACCGAAATCCTCAGCCAATGGCGAGGAGCGACGCACGCAGGCTGGGACCCCGAACGATACAACTTCCATTACAACTCGTTGGTTCTGGGCACTCAGACCCTGCACGCCAACGGATATGCGCTCGGATGCAAGCTGTCCGGCGGAAACTCGATCGTCGCAACATATTTCGGTGACGGCGCGGCAAGCCAGGGCGATGTGAGCGAGGCATTCAACTGGGCCGCCGCCCGCAGCCTTCCCGTCCTGTTCATCTGCCAGAACAATCAGTGGGCCATCTCCACCCCAACCGACCTCCAGTACGCAGCCCCCGTGCACCAGCGGGCAGCAGGTTTCGGACTGCGTACCTTTTTCGTCGACGGTAACGACGCGCTTGCGGTTTTGGAAGTGACTCGGGCCGCCGCGGACATCGTGCGTTCGGGCACGGGCCCGGCATTGATCGAGGCCGTCACCTACAGAATGGCAGGACATTCGACGTCCGACGACCCCCGGAAGTACCGCGAGGCAGCAGAACTCGACCTGTGGACCAGCCGAGACCCGTTGCATCGGCTCGGAGTTGTTGTGGCCGAACAGGGTGCCACCTCGGAATTCTTCAGCGAACTGGACGAAGAGCTTGACGCGCTGGCCATCGAGGTACGTGCAGCGTGCCGCGCGATCCGAGCGCCGGAGCTCGACAGCATCTTCGACAATGCCTATGCCGAACCTCATCCCGGCGTCCGAGCAGAGAAGCAAGCCCTCCGCAAGTACAACACCATGATGGCTGGAGAAACCTCCTGATGACCGCGACACTCGAAAGCAATCACCTGAGCCGGACACAGCCCGGCACGAGTACGACCACCCTCGGCAAGGCGTTGAACGCAGGACTACGGCGAGCCATGCTCGACGACGAACGCGTGATTTTGCTCGGCGAGGACATCGGCGTACTGGGCGGAGTCTTCAGGGTCACAGAGGGATTGCACAAGGAGTTCGGTGACGACCGCGTCATCGATACCCCACTGGCCGAATCCGCGATCGTCGGAACAGCGATCGGACTTGCCCTGCGGGGCTACCGGCCGGTGGTCGAAATCCAGTTCGACGGTTTCGTGTACCCGGCCTTCGATCAGATCGTCAGCCAACTGGCCAAGATGCGGGCTCGATCCGGCGGCCGGACGTCCCTGCCCATCGTGATCCGTATCCCGGTCGGTGGCGGTATCGGTGCGGTCGAACATCACAGTGAATCCAACGAGGCGTACTTCGCGCACACCGCGGGTCTGAGGGTGGTCTCCTGCTCCAGCCCGGCCGACGGCTATCGAATGCTTCGAGCAGCAATAGCCAGCGACGATCCGGTCATCTTCTACGAGCCCAAACGGCGCTACTGGGACAAAGGCGAGATCGACCTCGGTGCAGAACCCGCCTCGCTCGACCGAGCCCGCGTCTGGCGTACCGGCACCGATCTGACCTTGGTCGCCCACGGTCCGACCGTCAAGACGGCGCTCGCAGCGGCCGAGGCCGCAGCCGAGGACGGATACTCCATCGGCGTCGTCGATCTCCGTACCATCTCACCCCTCGACCTCGAAACGTTGAAGCGGTGCGCCGAATCGACAGGGCATCTGGTGGTGGTGCACGAAGCATCGACCTTTCTCGGAATCGGTGCCGAAATCGCCGCTGCCGTCACCGAGACCTGCTTCTATGCCCTCGAAGCCCCCGTCCTGCGGGTCGGTGCGTACAACCTTCCGTATCCGCCCGCAAAGGTCGAGGACGAGTTCCTTCCCGACGTCGACCGCATCCTCGACGCCATCGACACATCACTGAAATTCTGAGGCCAGGCATGAACAACATCCAGCAGTTCGCGCTCCCCGACGTAGGGGAGGGGCTCACCGAAGCCGACATCGGCACCTGGCACGTGAAGGTCGGTGACGCGGTCGAGATCAACGACGTACTGGTAGAAATTGAGACCGCAAAGTCCGCGGTCGAGTTGCCGTCACCCTATGCCGGGGTGGTGAAACGGCTACTGGCCGACGAAGGCGACACCGTCGCAGTCGGGACCGTCGTGATCGAAATCGGTTCGGAGGTAGATCGATCGGGCACCCCGGGGGATCGCGAAATCGTCGTGCAGTCGCCGGATCGCGAACCACAGACGTCGGTCGACGACGACAAGCCACAGGTTCTGGTCGGTCCGGGGCCCCACGAGCCGGCCGCCCGGCGACGAAGAATTGCGCCGCCGACGGCACCGGCGAATTCGGCTGCGTCGGGACCGTCGCACACTGCAGCCTCAACGGTTGACTTCCAGTCTCCGGTGGAAACCGACGATCTTCCAGACCGAAGTTCGGTTGCAGTACAACGCAGTCGAGCCAGGGCCACACCGGCCGTCCGACTGCTCGCCAAAAAACTGAACGTCGACATCGATTCGCTCGCAGTCGAGGGCGAACTCGTGACGGCGGAGCAGGTCCGATCCGCGGCGACTCCGCAACAGAACCAGAATCCAGTTCGTCCCACGGAGTCCGCCATACCTCGGGAAACACGGATCCCCATCAGGGGTGTACGCAAGATGACAGCGGAGGCGATGTGCAGTTCGGCCTTCACCGCCCCGCACGTCACCGAGTGGCTGACCGTCGACGTCACGGCGACGATGGATCTGCTTGCGCACATCAAGACCGACAAGTCGTGGGCCGGAGTCCGAGTCAACCCACTGGTGCTGGTGGCCAAGGCCTTCCTCCTGGCCGTGCAAGCGCATCCCGACATCAATGCAACGTGGGACGATGCAGCGCAGGAGATCGTGCTCAAGCACTACGTCAATCTTGGCATCGCAGCTGCGACGCCTCGGGGTTTGATCGTTCCGAACATCAAGGATGCGCATACCCTTGATGTACGTCGCTTGGCCGATGCGGTTGCCGATCTGGTCGCGGTAGCTCGGAGCGGAAAGACGCCGCCGGCCGACATGTCCGGCGGCACACTGACGATCACGAACATCGGGGCGCTCGGCGTCGACGCCGGCACGCCCATCCTGAACCCGGGCGAAGCGGCGATTCTCGCGTTCGGTGCCATCCGTCCTCAACCGTGGGTCGTCGACGGCCGAATCGAGATACGACAGGTTACGCAACTGGCGATGTCTTTCGACCACCGACTCGTCGACGGGGAACTCGGCTCCAAGGTGTTGACTCGAACCGCGGCAATTCTCTCCAACCCGGCGTCGGCATTGTTGACCGTGTGATCGAAGTTCACCGGAACGACAACCAACGAACGGTGCGCCCCCTGGACCACTGCCGGGGATGCACTGTCTCTCAAACGACATGGCGTTTTTCTGATTAACGGGCCACACCTGTGAGACGAGGGCGATTTGGGTTCGCGACGAATAAGTTTCGTTGTCACGAGTCCGCACAGAGCGTCGGTGCGCCGGACGCTCTCCGTCCATCCGATACCGTGGCTGTCCGACACCGATCAGGACCGTCCGGCGTCGGAGGATCGGCGGCAGTTCGGTGTCACGATAGTGTCACAAGTCGGTACGATCGTGCATGGACTCGTCCGGACGACGATGCACGAAAACTGTTGCAAATAAACAAATATTGAGTCCTTTGAAATTCATGCGAATCCACTTAAAGGACCTGAATCCGCACAGTGTCGGTTCGAGTCCGACTGGGGGCACCGCATTTCCGTAGGTCACAGCGCTATGTTGCTTCGGCGAGCTAACCCGAACCGTTGGCCGCGAATTGCTCTGCGGTCCAACGTAACACGAATGGCAGCCCAGTCATGGCGCCGATGAAGTGGTCGCCTGCCACGGGCTCGTAGTGCACGTTGGCACCCTTGCTGCGCCACTGTTCGATCAGGGCAGTCACGCCGGCCTCGGGGATGAAGCGATCGCCGATCCACTTGCTCGCGGAACCGTGGAAGAACGCGACCGGCGTCGTCGGCGCGTCGGCACCCGGACGGTTCGCGGCGATCACCCGCCGCGCGATGTCGGAGTCGAACGGGTCGGGTTCGGACGCCAAGTCCTCGATTCGCATGCGTACCAACCCACCCAGGGCCAGGGGGAGGACGGACATGTCCTTCACCCAGGACGCCAACAGCAGCGCCTTCGGACCGAACAGTTCCACCATCTCGGGGTGCTCACGCGCGAGACCCATGCTCGCCGCGCCCAGCAGGCCGGCCGCGATGGTGCCGTTCATGGTGTCCAGCAGCATCGAGAAGTCGGTGGGGGTTCCACCGGCGACGGCACCGGCCAACTTCACGTCCGGCGCGTACCTCGGGTGCAGCTGCGCGGTCCATGTGGTGGCGATCGCGCCGCCGCTGTAGCCGTAGGCGACCACTGGGCTGTCGGCGAGCTCCGGGGCGACGACTGTCATCCCGCGTAGCGAGTCCAGGACGGCATGCCCGGCCATCGTGCCTTCGGAGTACGACATCCGCGGGCCCTGGTGATCGGCGACGAGGACGGCGTATCCGCGGGCGAGCCAGAGCGGCATCACCGGCGGGAGGTCGGCACCGACACCGTGCACGAGCCGGTACGACGGCGTGCTCTTGGCTCCGAGGGAATCGATGGCTACGTTGTGGGCGACGACCGGCCGTGGTCCGCGCCCGGTCCACGGCCGCTTCGGGATCAGCAGCGAGGCGGTGACGCCGGCGGGTAGACCTCGCGCGTTGGTCGATCGAACCATGAACTGATGCAGGGCGGTTCGCGGCCTGGGCACCAGACCGCGGGTCGTGCGCTGCCGGATCACCGCGCCGTGTGCGAGGTCCTCGATGCCGGGAGGGGTGAGGAAGAAGGCGTCGTTGTCGATCGGGGTCGGGAGGATCGCGGCATGGGGATCGTCCGGAGGCTCCAGGGGCAGTCGTCGAGTCAATACGCGATCGAGCACACCGAACAGAGTCATGATCCCCCCGACATTCTTCTACAGCCGCACCCATCCCCGCGGTCACCGTACAGTGCGCGGCGGTCGGTGAACGCAATATTGGATAAGTCCGACAACAGGTGTCAGTGCCGGGCGCTCAGAAGCACGGCACCGAGCTCCCCGGCCGACAGCATCGGCAGCATGTGGTGACTGCAGCCGGTCAGGACGACGGTGTGTGCGTTCGGGAGAACCTTCCCGACAGCGTCGGCAGCACGAGAACTGTTGTGCACCTTGCTCTCGCAGGCAGAGACGACAATGACGCGCGCGGACAGCGTCGACCATCGATCTGAATTGGGGCGCCGTGGAACCACCTGGCTTCGCCTTCACGGCGACGGCGGCAGCACTCGTGTTGCTCGGGATGAACCGGGGGGCGGGCGAGTCGTGGCGGACCTCCAGGCCCGGAGGCACAGTGACGACCTGCAGGCCGTGCTTTCGGTCGGCGGTGGGTCAGCCGGCCTTGACGCGCAACCGCTCGACTTCCGAGCGAGAGTGGCGCACGGCCTCGGTGTCCGATCCCTTGTCATGGGCCAAGTCATGCGCGAGGTCGAGAATTGCCCGACGTAGGTGCTTGCGTGCTCGACGGGACTTGTGGTGGGGCGCGGACTTGATGAACGCCTTGCGCGCTTTCTTGTCCAGGATGCCGTCGACCTCGGCGTCGGTCACGGTTCCTGCTTCGACTTCGGGGGCGAGGATGTCGCGGACGAACTGGTACTCGCGCGGTGCTGCTCGCCGGAACGCGATCGTCAAGACCGTGAACCCGAGCACGATGGAGCCGAGCATGACGGGGAAGGTGAGGATGCCGCCTCGGCCGAGACCGCCGGCGTCGTCCCAGGTGAAGTGCAGAAACATTCCGACCAATACGAATGCCACACCGCGGCCGATCCGGCGTGGCTGGGCCGCCGTGCCGAGGATGTAGATGACACCGGTGCAGACGAGGGCGCTGAACAGCGGGTGGGAAACGAAGCTGACCGCTATGCGCGTGAACGACATCTGTACGGCGTGGTCGACCGGATCGGTACCGAAGGCCTGAGCTGTGGAGTTGGCGGCGTAGAGGAAGTCCTCGAAGATCGCGAATCCGAGCCCGATGAACGCGCCGACTATCAGACCGTCGTTCGCGGTCCGAATCAACCGCGGCGCAAGGCTCATGAGGAGTATGAATCCGCACAGCTTCGCGGCCTCTTCGGTGATCGGTGCGGTGGCTCCGGCTGCCCAGTTGGCACTCCACACTTGACCGAAAAGCTTGTTGTAAATGCTGATCATTGCGTTGTTCGCGGTGAGGGCGAATGCAAAGGTGGCCGGAATTGCGCCCCACAGGAGCGCGGCGAGGATGAGTCGGCCCGGTTGGCGTTCCCATCGGTCGATATGACGGAACCAAGCGAACCACGCCAGCCCGCACAATCCGCACAGCACTGCCGAGATCGCGAAGGCGTCGGCGTACAACCCGGTTTTGGGTGCGAAGTACGCCCACACCTGGAACGCGCCGATGCCGGTCAGCACGACGAACACCCAGAAACACAGATTGTGGGGTTGCACGAAGTGGAAGCGTTCACCCCAGCCGGAGATCTCCATTGCTCTGGCCTGCCGTTGGCGGGCCTCGGAGCTGTGTGTGGTGTCGGTGCCGGTCTCGCTCATGAGTTGTTCCTGTCGACGGTCCGGATGCTGGCGATCATGGTCTGGATGTTGTCGACGGCCGCGGTCATCTGAGCGGGAGGCCCGTAGGCGGTGATCTTCAGCCCCCTGCCGGCGATGACGAATGCTGCAACCACACCGTCCCCGGTCACGCTGCTGTATGGCTGTGCGACACCGCTCTCGCCTGACGTCGTGGTGAGAGTGGTCCTGTCGCCGTCGACTCTGAAGGTCGGGTCGTCGGTGCGGGAGGTGACTTTCTCCACTTGATCCAGCAATTCATCCGGTGTGCCCTCGAACGTGTCCGACGAGACCTGGAACGTGACGCCCTTCCCGGCGACGGTGGCGTCACCGGAACGACGGCTTTCGTCGTCGACACGAAAGCCGGCCTCGACATCCCAGCCGGTGGTCGGTGTGAAGACGATGGAGTCCGTCAGCGCGAGTTGCTCACCGGCGAGAACCGGGTCGTCCCAGCCGATGGCCGCGTCGACACGGGGAAGGATCACGGTCAAGACGACGAAGATCGCGACGACGAAGAGTGCCGGTGGAAACGTGCGACGGTCGAGACCGAGCACACGGTGCTCGGCCGGGACCCGATGTCGTTGTCTCGCAGCAAGAATTTGTGCCACAGTTACTCCTCGGCCCTCGGTGTCGATCACGGCGTGACGCGTACCTCGGGGGCGGAGCAATTCGAAAACAGTTCGACGAGCAAAGCAAGGCCGTAGAGGTGCGATGGCTTGTTTCGGTTGCGCGGCATCCTGATAAGCCCAACACGTATTACTTCTGGGTCGATGATATTCGGAGTCGGCCTGTCTTCTTGCCGTTAATCAGCTAAAAAGACCGAAACCGGATTCTCCGCGATCAAACCGGAAGATTGCTCGATCACGGCGCGAATTCGGGATGGGGCGTCGGCATCGTCTCTTGCAAAGCTGTTCCGGGACCGTCGGATCCGAAATTCGTTGCGCGGTTGTGGAGTCCGGCGGCACAGGGCACCGAATTCACATCGATGGTGACGAATGTCGATGCGGTTCGTCGATGGACGCTCCAGTGCCTCGACTCTTCGGTCCGGCGTGATCGGCACGCTGATATGAGGTCGGTGGCCAGGCCTGCAAGCAACGAATCTGTTCGTGGCACTACTCGCCTTCCGTCACCGTTCACACGACGGTGGCAGCGTATGCCACGAACACCACGAACATGGCCGCGCCGCCGAGAGCTGCGCCGATCATTGCCTCGCGGCCGTTGGTCGCCATGCCCTTCTCGTCCCGGCTCACCCCGACCCACCCGCACACGACGGCGGCGACACCTGTTGGGACAGCGACGAAGTCGCCGATGAAAGGTACGAACGCGCAGACCAGGGCCACGATGCCCAGGATCATCGCGGCGCTGCCGGCACCGTTGCGAAACAGCGGCCGTGTGCTGTATTCCTCGGCCATGCCGCCTCCCTCTGTGCGGTCTTCGTACTCGTCGCATACGGCGCGACGAGCACACCTACCGAAAAGATACCCTCGATATACGCTGAGGCACGATGGCACCGATGCACTGCATCTCGTCGCTTCTGTGCTCTCGGGCCGAGCGAGCCAGCTAGGCTCGTTCGGTGACGGACTCAACGTGGGACGGGTACGTCCGTGTGCGCGGCGCTACCGAGCACAACCTGGCAGCTGTCGATGTCGACATACCCCGCAATGCCTTTGTCGCGTTCACGGGGGTGTCGGGGTCAGGAAAGTCGTCACTGGCCTTCAGCACCCTGTACGCCGAAGCGCAGCGACGCTATTTCGAGTCGGTGGCCCCCTACGCCCGCCGCCTGCTTCAGCAAGTGGGCGCACCTCATGTCGCGTCCATCACCGGCCTTCCCCCGGCCGTTGCGCTGCAGCAACGCCGGGGGTCGCCCAGCTCGCGCTCCAGCGTCGGCACCATCACTACGATGTCGAACCTGCTGCGCATGCTCTACTCCCGGGCCGGTACCTATCCCGACGGTGCGCCCATGCTCCCGGCGGAAGCGTTCTCACCCAACACCGTCGCCGGTGCCTGCCCGAGATGCGGCGGTTTGGGCGAGTTCCACGATGTGACAACGGAATTGCTGGTTCCCGACCCGTCGCTGAGCATTCGGGAGGGCGCGATCGCGGCGTGGCCGGGTGCCTGGCAGGGGGCGAACCTGCGCAGCATCGTCGCCGGCATGGGGATCGACATCGACGTGCCGTGGCGCACGCTGAAGAAGAAGGACCGGGAGTGGCTCCTGTTCACCGACGAGCACCCCAAGGTGTGGATCGAACCGGAGGAGGGACGAGTCGACCACAGTTACGAAGGCAAGTTCTGGAGCGCCCGCAGCCATGTCATGCACGTTCTGACCGACTCGAACAGCGAGCGCATGCGAGAACGCGCTCTGCAATTCACCGAGACCGTTCGCTGCCCGATGTGCTCCGGCAGCGGACTGCGTGCCGACGCGTTGGCCGTCACCATTGCCGGCCGGTCGATCGCCGAGATCAATGCGCTCTCGCTGACAGAACTTGCCGCATTACTGCGCCCCATTGCCGAACAGTCGGGGGAGACCACGGAGGTGGCGGTACGCATCACCGCAGATCTGCTGGCCAGGATCGACGTGTTGCTCGATTTGGGCTTGGGATATCTGGCGCTCGGGCGTAGCTCGACGACTCTGTCGCCCGGCGAGACGCAGCGGTTGCGAATTGCCACTCAGCTCCGTTCGGGTCTGTTCGGGGTGGTGTACGTGTTGGACGAACCGTCCGCCGGACTGCATCCCGCGGATGCCGAGCCGCTGCTCGACGTCCTGGACCAGCTGAAGGCGTCGGGAAACAGCTTGTTCGTGGTCGAACACGACATGGACGTGGTCCGGCGCGCCGATTGGGTGGTCGATATCGGACCCGCGGCCGGTGAGGGCGGCGGACGGGTGCTGTACAGCGGCCCCGTCGCAGGCTTGGAGGAGATCGAGGAGTCGGTCACCAGCAGGCACCTCTTCGGTCGAGCGGAATCCGTGCAGCGGCAGGCGCGCCCCACCCAGGGCTGGCTCACGCTGGCCGGGGTCACCCGGCACAATCTGCGGGAGTTGACGGCGCAGTTCCCACGCGCGGTCCTGACGGCGGTGACGGGTGTGTCGGGCTCCGGTAAGTCGACACTGGTCAGCCAGGTCCTGTTCGAGGTGGCGCGCCACCGACTCGAGACCGCGGCAGACGACGATGACGCACAGATCGAGGTCGACGTGGCCGAGGTCTCCGGAATCGAGTCGTTCACCCGCCTGGTCCGGGTGGATCAACGCCCTATCGGCCGAACCCCCCGATCGACTCTGGCCACCTACGTCGGAATGTTCGACGTCGTCCGCAAACTGTTCGCCGCCACCGACGAGGCCAAGGCCCGCGGATGGGCACCCGGACGGTTCTCCTTCAACGTCGCGGAGGGACGATGCCCCACGTGCCAGGGCGACGGTTTCGTCGAGGTGGAGCTGCTGTTCCTCCCCGGCACCTATGGCCCCTGCCCCACCTGCCGCGGTGACCGGTACAACCCGGAAACTCTCGAAATAACCTGGCGCAAAAAGACAATTGCCGAGGTACTGCACATGTCGGTGGACGAGGCAGCGATGTTCTTCGCCGATATCGCGGCAGTGTCCCGCAGTCTGGAGACGTTGCACGACATCGGGCTCGGCTACCTTCGACTCGGTCAACCCGCCACCGAGCTGAGCGGCGGCGAGGCGCAGCGCATCAAGATCGCGACCGAATTGCAGCGCACCCGTCGCGGTACTGCCCTCTATCTACTGGACGAACCGACCGCAGGGCTCCATCCCGCCGACGTCGCCCTGCTCATGCGCCAGCTGCACTTGCTTGTCGATGCAGGCAACACCGTGGTGATGGTGGAACACGACCTGGATGCCATAGCCTCCGCCGACTGGGTCATCGATCTCGGTCCCGGCGGCGGCGACAACGGGGGCACTGTCGTTGCTACCGGAACGCCCGCCGAAGTCGCGTCGTCCCCGGACAGCATCACGGGACCGTATCTGGCCCGACGGCTCCGATCCGGGACTGTTGCCGCGTCGCGTTGAGCCCGAGCAGCAGCCTCACCGCTGAGTCTCGGGGCGTGGTTTGTCTACGCGTTGTGCCACGGGCGAGTCGAGCCCATGAATGGTCTTTGTGCTCTCTACAAACCGCAGTGTGGATGCCATCGTGGTTTGTCACAGTGAGACGCAGAATCGACCGTTGGGGAATGCCATGGAACCGCCGCCTTCGCTCGTCAAGTTGGTCGTGGTCTCCGGACTGTTCGTGACCTGCCTGTTCGTGGGCGCGCCGCTGCTGTTGATCGTCGCTTTCGGACTGTTGGCGGCCGCACAGTGTGTGCTGGTTCTGACCGATGTCGGTTCGGGATGGCAACAGTGAGCGGGCGACTCGGACCGGTCTGACACCGCAGCGGGTGGGACGGTCCATGCCCGGACCTCCGCGAATGGGGACTTTGTGCTCTTTTTCCTCCTGCCGGCCCGGACCATCCTGTGGATACACCAGTCTTCGCCGCCCGATCTTTCGACGGAGGTGCCCGATGCACAACTCTGGATCGTTCGATTCTGTGCGAGCCGATCCCGTACCGGACGTCGTCTGGCGCGACCCTAGTCCGCTCGAGCCGTGGTGGGAGAGCGTCATCGGTCCCGCGCGCTCCCGTCGGCCGACACCACCCGCGCAGGAAGCCGATGATCGCGATGGGTACAAATGTCGATTCGGTGCCTCCGCGCGCGGACGGCTACCGTCCGCTGCGATGCATACCCGTGAAGCGTCCTGTGCCCATGGCCGTTGCAACTGCGCCGAGCCCGAGCACGACGATTCCGACCAGTACGTTGGACCAGATCATGCCGTTCGTGCGCTCGAGATCAGCGATGATCCACGGGGACACGATCAGCCAGATCCCCAGGAGCGGCACCACGAAGGACACCCCGTGGATTCGTCCGTACGCGGCTCCGAGTGCAAGCGCGAGGACTGCGATCGCAGAACCGGTGATCAGGTTGGTCATGGCGAACGCGGCACGGCCGTCGGCGGCTGTACTCGACAGCGGTGCCAGGCCGAGAATCCAGGCCGAGCTCGCCGCGTACAGACCGGCCAGCAGTAGCAGCCCATCTGTCACTTGTCCCACGGGCCTGTTGAACACCGCGTCGTAGCGATCGCGCAGTGCAGCGATGTCGGGATGTGCGTGCATGGACTCACTGGTCGTTGTGGACATTGTTCGAGTCCTTTCGAGTGAGTAGGTGAGTGTCGATGTTCAGGGGCCGCGGTGCTCGCCTGTAGGCCGCGGTTCATCCGACTACACGGTTCGGGCCGACGGACGGCGGCGCCCTCAGTTGGTTCCGACCCCGTTGGGTTGGACCCCGTTGCTCCTGACCTCGATGTGGCGGACAGGCGTGTCCGGCTCGGATCCGGCAAGTGTCACATCGACCGTCAGAATCCCGTTGTCGTAGGTGGCTTCGATTGCGTCGTCCTTCGCTCCGGCAGGGAGATCGATCGTGCGGTGGAAGCTGCCGTAGCGGAACTCCGATCGCGTGCCCTCCGTCTTCTGCTCTGCACGTTCGGCTTTGATGAAGAGCTTGCCGTCGTGCACGCTGATGTCCACGTCCCGTTCCGGATCGATACCGGGCAGCTCCGCCCGGAGCACGTATCGGTCGTCCTCCAGGGTTTCTTCGACCCGAATCATGTGACCTTCCAGCGCACTCCACGGCGGCATGGCCTCGAATCGTGCCATCAGGTCCGACCAGTCCGGTAGCGCCGGCCACGACGGAATCAGTGGCGTGCGGTTGGCGAGAACGGTCATCGTACATCCTCCTCGTGTTCGTGAATGTGTACTCGATCGACCCGTCGGGCCGACCCACTGACAACTACAACACCGTGACGAACTGCCGGGTAGAGCCCAAAGTCACTGACCGACAAAGCGAAAGACGAACGGGAACGGATCGCGCCCACCTCGGGACTTCGAAGAGCGAGCCGTTGCGATTGCGCCCCGAGTTCGCCGCCTTCTCGGCTGCACCGGTTTCACGAGCGAAGGATGCGCCCAGGTGAGTCGGGATGCCGTTATCCAGGTTGTCCGGCGTTCGCAGGCACGAAGACGACCGGGACTTCGGCGCGACGAAGCACCGTACGGCTGGTCGATCCGACGAACAGCGGCGAGGTCGCACCGCGGCTGCATGCACCCACCACGACGAGCTGTGTATCGATCGCGTTCTCGAGCAGCGCGTGTGACGGGCGGTCGTGTGCCGCATGAGTCGTGACCACGACGTCGGGGTACTTCTCGGACCACGAGGCAACGAGGCGATCGATCCAACGCTGTGGGGCAGAACTCCGACGAATGCGTGGACCGAGATCGATGTGTCGGACGAACCCGGCGCGTGGTTCGGTGGCCTCGTACGCGTGCACCGCGTGCAGCGGGACCCCGAGTCGTGCAGCCTGGTCGAAAGCGACGGCGAGGACTGCGTCGTCCTTCGGGGAACCGTTCACACCCACCACCACAGCTGCGGCAGCGTCGGGCACGGTCGTTGCTCGGGTGAATCCGTGCGGAACGACAACAACGGGGCACCGGGCGCGAGTGACGACATCGGTACTGACCGAACCGTGTACTGCGCGTGCGACGCTTCCCTTCCGACGCGACCCGAGGACGAGCATCCGGGCAGTGTCGGCGTACTCGTTCAGGACCTCGTCCGGTGGTCCGGGTTCGAGTACTGTCTCGACGTCTGCGTCGTCACCCAGAACGGACTCTGCGACAACTCGCGCGGCGGCCAACGCAGACCGTGCGCGAGCGCGAGCACCCGACGCGGTACCGCCGTGCGCATTGGCTGCTCCGGCTCGTGCGATGTCTCGATCCACGCCTGCACAGACGAGGAGCAGCGTGGTGTTTCGACCGACCGCGTCGGCGGCGGCCCATCCCAGAGCATTTCGCGACGATACAGAGCCGTCGATACCGACGACCGTCAGATTCCTTCGATTGTCGACAGAGCTGGTCATGCATCGATTCTCGGTGGTCGGATCGACCGGAAACAGGGCCTTCGGACCCTGTTCACACTGCACAGGGCTCGAATTGGGCACGGGTTACGGCCGGCACCGAGGCGCTCGAAGGCCAGGTGATCGAGAACAGAATGCTCTGGCAGACCGAGTTGTCATCGGATGCAATCGGTTGGATTGCTGCGCGGAGTTCACGATCGTGGACGCGACCGATCGGACGACCTGGTGGAGGAGACGTCCGCTGCGGGAGTGTCACGGCGGCCCGCCGGAATCAGAATCGTAACCGCGGCTCCGATGATTGCGGGCAGGGCGAAAGCCAACAGCTGAGTGCTGGTACCTGCACCGGCGGCGACGAACATTCCACCGTAGGTGGGGCCGACGATCGCGCCGAGTCGCCCCACCGCGAGTGCGACGCCCAATCCTGTTGTCCGGCAGGCCACGGGGTAGTAGCCACCGATGAAGGTGTTCAGCAGGATCTGCGTCCCCGTCGTACCCATGCCTGCGACCAGCACCAGAACGTACACGATGCCGATCGGGGGAGTGGTCGCGATCAGAGCCAACGATACTGCTGCACAGAGGAATCCGAGAGTGGTCACCGGTTTGATGCCGTAACGATCGGCCAGGTGAGCACCGCCGAGAGCGCCTACTGCACCGCCCACATTGAGCACCAGCAAAAAGGACAGCGCGGCGCCGAGTGGGTATCCGGCCGACCTCATGACAGCGGGCAACCAGGTCGCGACACCGAACAACACGAGCAGGCACAGCAGGGTCATCACCCAGAAGGACAACGTCACTCGCGCACGGTTCGCGGTGAACAGCGCGCCGATTCCGCGATCCGTCGATGTCGGGTCGCCACCGGCACCCTCCGATGCTTCCTCGAGTCCGTAATGGGTCGAGATCCTCTGTGCTGCATCCGTCCTGCCTCGCGAGTTGAGGAACGCGGGTGATTCGGGAAGATGTCTGAGCATTGCCGGCAGAATCAACAACGCTGGGATCATCCCTGCTGCGAACATCGCTCGGAAGCCGAACGCCGGGACGAGCCACAGCGACAGGATCCCCGCCGCGATACCGCCGACACTGGTGCCCACGAATCCCAGTGCGACCGTTCGTGCTCTCGTGTCCAGTCGGGAGAATTCGATCAGCATCGATGCAGCGGTCGGCATCAACACTCCTGCTCCGACGCCGACGACGAATCGCGCTGCTCCGAAGATCTCGGGTGAGGGTGCAATCGCACAGCATCCCATCGCGGCCGAGAACAACGCGACTGCGGCGATCAAGGCGCGTCGCCTACCCCAGCGATCCGCGATGCTGCCCGCGGCGAGTGCCCCGGCGAGCATGCCGACTCCCACCACGGATCCGAGTACCCCGACGGTCGCCGGATCCAGATCCCACGGCTCGTACGCCAGGAGCGACGGAACCACCGTGCCGTACATCAGAAGGTCGTACCCTTCCAGCGTCAGCGCCGCCAGACAGAGTGCGACCACGGGAGAAAAAGTGTTACGTGACATGTGTTTCCGCTCGCAAGAGGGTCAGATGAAGTGGTCGGACAACCAGGCACCGATATCGGCGGCGGCCAGAGAAGCGCCGGTGGGCGCCCCGTCGCGAATGGGGCCGCCGAAGTGGGTGCCCTCGATCGCCACACGAGACTTGTCGATCGAGCCCAGAGCCTCGACCATCCTCGACGCGTCCTCCGGGAAACACGCCTGATCGCCGGTCAGTTCGACGAACAACGACGGGACCGTCACCGACGGTGCGCACCGAACGAAGTCGGCGTTGGAGCTCAGACCGGACCACGTCGACAACCAGGCATCGGGCGTGGACAGGCGCGCGAAACCGACGAGCCCGTAGTTCGTCAGATCCGGCCGTCGGCCGAACAACGAACCGTACGGTCGAGCGTTCGGACTGAGCGAGAGATCGGTGAATCTCAGGTCCGCGTCGGTACGATAAACGGTCAATATGCGCGGCGCCAACGCATCTCGACGGTCGGCAGGATCACCGCTTGTCTTGAAACGCCGTCGGGCCTCGGATGCTTCGGCGACCCGTGACCGCGCGAGCGCGTCCAGCCGAGCGACGCGCTCGTGCTGCGCGGCGCGATACCGATGAACGAAGTCCTCCGGATACGACGAACTTTCCGGTGCGTCGACGAATCCGTTGGCTGCATCGAAGGGATCGAGCGACGGGTCGATGGACATGGGGTCGGATTCGTCGACGACGGAAGGATCGATCAGTCGCAGCAGCAGCGCACCCTGTCCGGGGTGCGGAGCCATGAAGATCGCACCGTCCGGCACCGGCATCTCCGCCGACGCGAGATCGATCGGCCGACCGGACGGGGTGGCCGTCAGTCGATGCTCCGGCGCAAGACCGGCCTGCTCGTGGTAGAACGCGAACAGGGTGCCGCCACCGGAGTGTCCCAGCGTCACAACGTGATCGAACGACCGTGAACGCAGGAATACCTGCCCGGCGGCTGCGTCGAGCAATGCCTGCTCGTGTACCAGGGAGATGTCGTTGTTCACCGAACGCGTGCCCTGGGTCCAGACCGCGTATCCGCGGGCGAGGAGTTCGGGCACCAGTACGTGGTGCGTCAGATCCTGTCTCGGGTGCATCAACGCCACGACGACGTCGGCACCGGGAACCGTTCTCAGCACTCCGCTGACCTTGGCGCCGTCTGCGGTGGTCAGCTCGTGCGTCGAGGTGACGGTGTTGCTCGGTGCCTCGGCGGCGTCGATGTAGCGACCGGCCCCGAGACGGGCCGCAGTCATGATCCCTCGACGCGCAAAGCGTCTTTGTCCCACTGTGTGATTCGAGAGTCGGACAGGCCCGAGACACTGCTGTACCAGACTGCGTGCCTGCATCCGGTCGCCCGACGATCGATCACGATGTCCCCGTCCGAGACTATGCGGAAGTACGGGCCGACATGGTCCACGCGCACGGCCGGATCGATGTCCGCAACCGACGCGATCGTCGTGTTCTCCGGAATGTCGAGGACGTACAACGTGGTCACGACACCCCCACCTCGTTCTCGGCCGACCAGTCGGCCGCACGCTCGACGATCAACTCGGCCTTGCGGGTCAACAGGTTCGCCATACTCGGGTCGGGTCCGCGAACGACGTCGATCAGGGCGTCGATCGTCAGATTCGCGTCGAGGTCCTCCTGCGGCGTGACCGGACGCATCGCGCGGGTGAGCTCGATCATGTAGCCGTTGGGATCGTGGGTGTAGATGGACTCGATCGTCTCGTGCTGGATCTGCATCTCCACGGGCCAGTCGCTGCCGTCGAGCCGTCGTCGATACTCCATCAGGTCTTCTTCGCTGTCGACGTGAATCGCCAGGTGACGCGAGCGGATGAAGAAGATCGGTACGTCGTCGGCGAAGCGTGAATACGCGTCACCCTGTGGTCCACCGTCGAACGGCTCGAGACCGAAATAGTAGAAGAATGCGAGGCGATCATCGTTGCCGATGTCGAAGAAGAAGTGGATGAAGTCCGGATGCTTCTCCGGTCCCCACCCCGCTGCGCAGATGGAATGGACGACGGGGAACCCGAGCACGTCGCGGTAGAACTCGACCGTTGCTGCCGGATCGAACGTGGGATAGGCGACGTGGTCGACGCCCCGAACCTTGTGTGGCAAGTCGGACATGGAGATTTCCTCTCTACGAAGTGACGATCTACGACGCGACGACGGCGTCCGCGCGGAGCAACGAGCCGGCATCCGGTAGATCGACGGACAGGTCGAGCGCACGGAGCAGGCTGTAGGCACCTGCCGTGGCGGCCGAGAGCACGGGAATCCCGAACTCGTCCTCGGCAGCCTGGACGAGAGGCAGGGACGGCATCTGTACGCACGCGGAGATCACCAGTGCGTCGGCACCGGTGAGATCCAAAGATCTGGCCGCGTCCATGACCCGTTCGCCAGGGATGCAGCCGACTTCGGCGTTGTCGGAGACTTCGAGGGCACGCCAATCGAGTACGCGAATACCTTCGGCCTCGATGTACTCGACCACCTTCTCCGCTAGTGGTCGCATGTACGGCGTCACGAGAACGATGTTGCTCGCGTCCAGAGCGCGCAGGCCTTCCACGAGGGCTCCCGCGCTCGACCGGACGGCTGCATCGGATCCGCCCGTGGCGAGTTGCTCGGCCACCAACCCCTCGACACGTTGGTGTTCCCCGGGCCCGGCGACCATCAGGGCGACGAGGCAGGCATAGAGAACGGCGTCGATCCCGGCATCACCCAATTCGAGGATGCACCGCTCTCGCTGGGCGTTCATCGCTCGCAGTTGCTCCGGTGACACGGCCTGCATGCGCATTCGCGAGGAGTGGAACGAGAACCGCGCCTGTCGATGTCGCGCCAACAGGGCCGGCATCTCCGTTTCCACGGTGACGTTGGAGCTCGGAACGACCAAGCCCACACGGTGAATATTCATGCACTGCCTTCCGGTATTTGACGTTGATGACGAGTATTCGACGTTTGCGATGATTCGTCAAGTGGCGTCCACCAGTGGAAGTGAACGGCAGTATCGAGTCGGACGGAATCGAGGGAGGTGACAGCACTCACATTCGTGCTTGACATGTCGTCGGTCACGTCGAATACTCGACGCAGACGTAAGCAGTGTTCGAGGGTGTCTCGCTCTCACATGCCAGAACGTCTTCGACTCGGACCTAAGGAGCACACCGGCATGACCTATGTGATCGGAGTGGACGTCGGCGGAACGTTCACGGATGCAGTACTCGACGACAGTTCCGGCACCGTGGTCGCGGCCAAGGCGCCCTCGACTCCACCCGACTATTCCCAGGGCGTCATCGACGTTCTCGAAGCGTTGGCCGAGCAGCTCGGATGCCCGGTGCAGGAGATGCTCGCGAACACCCACCACATCGCGCACGGCACCACGTCCTCGCTCAATGCTCTGGTGATGGGCAATGTCCCGCCGGTCGGGTTTCTGACCACCAAGGGGCATCGGGATTCGATCTACATCATGAACGTCGAGGGCCGTTACCTCGGTGGTTCGCCCGAGCAACTGCAGAACGTCTTGGGGCAGAGCAAGTCCCACGGTCTGGTTCCCAAGCGGCATGCACTCGAGGTCACCGAACGGCTCGATCGAGACGGCAATGTCGTCGTTGCCCTCGACGAGGAGTCCGCGCGCGTCGCCATCCGAAGCCTCGTCGACGACGGCGTCTCCGGCATTGCGGTCTCGCTGCTCTGGTCGTTCCGTAACCCGGTGCACGAGCAGCGTATTCGTGAACTGGTGCACGAGATCGCGCCCGACATGTTCGTCTCGCTGTCCTCCGAGGTGAGCCCGCGCATCCGTGAGTTCGCCCGCAACGCGACCACGATCATGAGCACTCAGATCGGTCCGGGACTGCGCGACTACCTCGGTTCGTTGGAGAAGAAGCTGCGTGCCCTCGACCTCGCCGGCCCACTGCTGGTGATGCAGAGCAACGGCGGTGCCGTTGCCGCAGCCGAGGCCCCGAAGAACGCCATCAGCACAGTCGGTTCCGTGTTGACCGGCGGCGTGGTCGGTGCCGTGTCGCTCGGAAAGCAGCTGGGACACGAGAACATCATCGCCACCGACGTCGGCGGAACCACGTTCCTCGTCGGCTTGGTCGTCGACGGTGAACCGGTACGCGCGTCGAGCACCATCATCAATCACCACCCGATCAACGTGCCCACCCTCCAGGTACACGCCATCGGCTCCGGCGGCGGCGCCATCGCCTGGGTGGATGCAGGCGGCAATCTTCAGATCGGACCGCACAGCGCGCAAGCCGTACCCGGTCCCGCCTGTTACGGGCAGGGCGGAACCGAACCCACCAATGCCGATGCCAACCTCGTCCTCGGCATCCTCCCCGAACGCGGATTGCTCGGCGGTCGCAAACCACTCGACAAAGAGCTTGCGCGCGAGGCCATTCGACGCCGAATCGCGGAACCGCTCGGTCTGTCGATCGAGGATGCGGCGGCTGCGATCTACGCCGTGCAGAACGCGCAGACCGGCGATCTCCTGCGCAAGACCGTCGTCGAAGCCGGACACGATCCGCGCAACTTCGTCCTCTACGCATTCGGCGGAGCCGGACCGTCGCACTGCGCCGCGTATGCCGCCGAGGTCGGCGTCAAGGAGGTCATCGTTCCGCTCGGGCAGGTGGCGTCGGCGTTCTCGGCTTACGGTCTTGCGTCGTCGAACATCGTGCTCGCGGCCGAGCTGTCCGACCCGGCCGCGATGCCCCTCGATCCGGCCCGCGCCGAGGCCAATTTCGAGAGCCTCGAGAAGCGGGTGCGCGACGCCCTCGGTCGGCAGGGTCTCAATTTCACATCCGTCGAGGTCGAACGTGAAATCGACATGCGGTACACGATGCAGCTGGCCGAGGTGGCCACGACCGTTCCAGGAGGCTCGCTGGACTCGGCGAGTGTCGCCCATGCCTCGGACCTCTTCGAGCAGCGGTACGCAGATCTGTACGGCAAGGACAGTGGATTCCGCGAAGCCGGCATTCAGGCGATCACCTATCGCGTTCGCGCGACGGGCGTGCTGCCGTTCTCGCCGACTCTGCCCGAATTGAAGTCGGCCGACTCCGCCGACGCATCGGCCGCCCGCATCGGCTCCCGAAAAGTCAACCTGGACGGTCGAATCGGCTACGTCGACACCGATATCTACGACTACAGCAAGCTCGCTGCCGGGCACGTCCTCGCCGGCCCCGCCATCGTCGAAGTCCCTACGACGACCGTCGTCGTCCCGCACGGCACCACCGGAACTGTCGACCGCCTCGGCAACCTCAACATCGTCGCCGGCTGAGACCACAGGAGAACCGCACCATGACATCAGCAATTCCCGGGTCCGAGATCTTCTCGTCCCGCCCCGTCGATCCCGACGCTCTCGCGCGCACCCTCCCACCGACCCTGCCGGTGCACACCGTCACGCAGCAGCAGATCGACGACCTCGATCCGTTGACCTACGAGGTCATCCGGCACCGACTCTGGTCGGTCACCGACGAGATGGGCGAGGCACTCAAACGAATGTCGGGCTCACCCATCGTCACCGACGCGAACGATTTCGACTTCGCGATCAGTGACGAACTGGGACAAGAGGTTCAGGTCGGCCTCTACAACACCATGCTCGTCGGAGCCGTGGACCTGGCGATCTACTGGACGCTGCAACATCGCGCCGTCAACCCCGGAATCGCGCCGGGTGACATGTTCCTGTGCAACGACCCATGGGTCGGCGGGGGACTGCACCAGAGCGACGTCATCGTCTACCAACCCATCTTCCACGAGGGCAAGCTGTTCGCCTGGACCAGCGCGATCTGCCACGAACCCGACCTCGGCGGTTCCGGACTCGGGTCGTTCGACCCGTCCGCGAAAGATGTTTTCTCCGAATCGCTTCCGACTCCACCGGTCAAGGTCGTCCGCGACTACGAACTCCAACGCGACATCGCCGATCTCTGGGTGCGACGCTCCCGAGTTCCGATGCTGGTCGGGCTCGACCTGCGGGCGAAGATCGGTGCGAACACCGTCGGACGCAATCGTATGCTCGCCGTCATCGAGCAGTACGGTGCCGACACCGTCAAGGCCGTCATGAAGCGCATGATGACCGACGCCGAAGGCCGACTGCGCAGCAAACTCTCGTCGCTGCCCGACGGGACCTGGAAGGCCACCGGCTACCAGGACCAGTCGCACACCGGTGATCGCGACGTGCACAAGATCACCGTCGCGATGAGCAAGACCGCCGACCATCTCACGTTCGACTTCACCGGCACCGACAAGCAGACGGGCGTCATCAACTGCACCTACGCAGGAATGCGCGGCGGCGTCATGCTCGCCTTGCTTCCGATCCTCGCGGGTGACATTCCCTGGTCCGCAGGCGGATTGATGCGATGCTTCGACCTGGTCTCCGAAGAGGGCACCATCAACAACGCGAGCTTCCCGGCGGCGGTCAGCCGTGGTCCCATCGGACCGGCGTGGCTGACCGGAACCCTCATCGCCGAATGTCTGTCGCAGATGCTCGACCGATCGGTCGACCTCGGCAAGAGCGTGCAGGCTGCATGTTGCGGCACCTGGGACACCGCCGTGATCGCGGGCCTCGACGAACGCGGAGAACAACCCGTTCCGTTCCTCAACATCATGATGGAACCGATGGCAGGCGGTTACGGCGCACGCCCGACCGCAGACGGCATGGATACCGGCGGACTCTTCTGTATTCCGATGGGGCGCATCCCCGATACGGAAATGACCGAGTTCCTCTACCCGCTGCTCACGCTGTGGCGTCGTGAAGAGCCGGACTCCGGTGGACCCGGTCGTCAACGAGGTGGCGTCAGTGCATCGCTCGCTGTCACGCCGTACGGCACCTCGCTCCCGATGGGCCTCGTGCTTGCGTCTGCGGGTAAAGCCGTGGCGCAGAACAACGGTCTCGCCGGCGGATACCCAGGTAACACCGGACTCGAAATCCTGGCACGCAGTACCGACGTCATCGAGCAGTTCGCAGCGGGAAAGATTCCCGGCGCCCTCGAAGAGCTCGGCGGCGGAAAGGAATTCGGCGCGTGCTACGCCGAAAGCTACGTCGCTCCCGGTGAAGTGCTGTACATGCACTGGCAGGGCGGCGGCGGTTACGGAGATCCGTTGCATCGCGATCCGGAGGCCGTCGTGGTGGACCTACGCGAAGGCAAGGTCACCGCGGAGGGCGCGAACATCGTCTACGGCGTGGTGATCGACGGGGGAAAGGTGGACGAGGCAGCAACTACGCGACGACGTCGGGACATGATCGACGAACGGCGCACGCGTTCCACCCAGCATTCCGACGCCCCCATCATGGATCTTTCGCTGGCCAGGCGGCTCGACGACAACCTGTCCGAGGTGACCGTCGGGGACGTTCGGGTCATCGCCTGCGCACAGTGCGGGCGACTGCTCGGTGACGAGAAGAACAGCGGTGTACTGGATCTGGCTCGCTACGAGGGCCCGTCCTCGGCGGCCGGACCGCAGGTGACCTCGGATCCGGCCGAGTACGTCGACACTCCCATCGTCTTTCGCCAACTGTGCTGCCCCGGATGCTGGACGGCCGTCTACTCGGGAATCGTCCCGGCCGACCACCCCGATCATTCGTTGGAGATCTCTCGATTGCTTCCCGCGGTGGCTCAGCGATGACGGTGACCACCGAGGCGACCCACTCGGACTGGGACGGCAGGCTGGTGCGATACCCGCAGGACCGAGCACAGCACTATCTGCAGAGCGGTTCGTGGAGTTCGCTACCTACCAGCCGACGGTTCCGCGACATCGCTGTCCGGTATCCCGACCGGCCCGCCGTCATCAGCGCAGAGGGGTCGATGACCTTCGCCGAACTCGACCGTCGTACCGACGCCATCGCCGCCGGATTGGTTCGACTGGGTCTGCTGCGCCTCGATCCGGTGCTGTTCCAACTGACGAACCGGCTGGAGACGGTGCTGGCGTGGTACGGCTGTCTCAAGGCCGGGCTCGTTCCGGTCGCCACACTGGCCGCGCACCGGATGCACGAGATCGCGCACATCGGTGCCGCGGTGGGTGCGGTCGCGCACGTGGTGGAGGCCGGTCTGCCGTCGTTCGATCTGGTCTCGTTCGCCCACGAGCATGCCGCGGGCAGCCAGACCGTTCGCCATGTTGTGACCGTCGGAGGAGCGGAGGGTGGCGAGCTGCGCCTCGAGGACCTCGGGCAGGGCATCGACCCCACCGAGGCCCGAGCAGTCGTCGAAGCCATCGAGGCCGAGACCGATCCCGAGGACGTCGTTGCCTTCCAATTGTCCGGCGGGACAACGGGAGTACCGAAGGTCATTCCGCGGATCCATGCCGAGTACTGGAACAACGCACTCATGTACGCGCAGCGGCTCGAGTGGACATCGGACAGCCGCGTCGCCCATCTGATTCCAATCGTCCACAACGCAGGGATTGCCTGCGGTCTGCACGCCTCGCACTCGGTCGGCGCGTGTCTCGTACTCGCGACAGCCGACGTCCGATCGGCGTTCGACCTCATGGAACGCGCGGAAGCCACCGAGGTGTTGATCGGCCACGGTCACTACCAGGCCGTGTCGAGTCCCGAGTTCGATCGCGTGCGTGAGCGTCTGCGGCACGTGATCCTGTCCGGTGCCAAAGTGTCACCGGCACTGATGGACCGCGTCGACGACGGTCGAGATCATTGGGCGGGTCAGTTGTTCGGAATGTCCGAGGGGTTGCTCACCGTCACCCCGGTCGCCGCTCCCCGCGACGCGCGGATCGCCACCGTCGGCACCCCGGTCTGCGCGGAGGACGAGGTGCGCATCCTCGATCCCGGTACGGAGATCGAGCTGCCCGACGGGGAAGTCGGGGAACTGTGCTGCCGTGGTCCGTACACGATCACCGGGTATTTCGGTGCCCCCGAGCACAATCGAACTGCCTTCACCTCCGACGGTTTCTACCGGACCGGCGATCTGGCGTCGATCTCCGTCGTCGCAGGCGAGCGGTACGTCACGATCGAGGGGCGGATCAAGGACCTCATCAACCGCGGCGGCGAGAAGATCAACGCCGAGGAGGTGGAGCTGCTGCTGCTCGATCACCCTGCCGTTCGTTCCGCGGCCGTGGTCGCGATGCCCGACCCTCGGCTCGGCGAGAAGACGTGCGCGTATCTCGTCACCGACGGGGTGCCATTGACGATGGCCGACGTACAGGAACACCTCACGGGGCTCGGCGTGGCCAAGTTCAAGTGGCCCGAACGTCTCGAATGGGTGGACGAGCTTCCCCGAACCAACGTCAACAAGATCGACAAGAAGCGTCTGCGGCTCGACATCGCCGCGAAGCTCGAGAGGCAACGATGAAACTCGACCGCGTCGTAGTCATCGGCGGAGGCCCGGGCGGGCTCTACGCCGCACGGCTGTTGAAACTGTCCAATCCCGACGCGGAGATCACGGTCTACGAACAGAGTTCACCGGATACCACGTTCGGTTTCGGAGTGGGGCTGGCGTCACGGACGCAACGCAACCTTCGGCAGGCCGACGCCAGATCCCTCGATGCGATTGTGGCCGAATCCTATTCGCACGAGATGTCCATGCAGGTCGGCGACAGCACGGCCCGCTTGGCCCACGGCGATCTTCTCGCGATCGGCCGCGCCCGACTGCTGTCCGTGCTGCAGCAGCAAGCACACGACGCCGGGGTTCGACTCGTGTTCGGCGAACGTCACCGAGCGCACGAATTCGATGCCGACCTCGTGATCGCATCGGACGGGATCAACAGCGCGACACGCACGGCCGACGACCGATTCGGTGCGGACATCACCACCGGAACCGGGCTCTACCTCTGGTGCGGAACGGATTTCGCACTGCCGAGTGCCATCTTCGTGCCCGTCACCACCGAGCACGGCACGTTCGTCGCTCACGCGTATCCCTATGCGGCAGATCGCAGTACGTTTCTGATCGAGACCGATCTCGACACGTGGCATCGGGCGGGCTTCGACGTCACGACAGCTGCCACGGATCCGGCCGATAGCGACGAGACGTCGTTGCGCTACCTCGAGAAGGCATTCTCCGAGACACTCCAGGATCACAGCCTCATCGGCAACCGGACCAGGTGGATGCAGTTCCGAACCGTCAAGTGCCGAAAGTGGGCGGTGGACAACACAGTTCTTCTCGGAGACGCCGCCCACACAGCCCACTACTCGATCGGATCGGGAACGAAGCTCGCCATGGAGGACGCCATCGCCCTCGATGCCGCACTGGCGTCGGCTGCGACGGTCGACGAAGCCCTCACCGAGTACGAACGGGTGCGTCGCCCTGCGGTGGACCACCTCCAGCAGATCGCGGTGCGCAGTGAACAGTGGTGGGAGTCCTTCCCGCAGCGGATGGATCTACCCGTGGACCAGCTCATGGTTGCGTACATGACGCGAGCCGGGAAGGTCGGTCTCGAGCGGTTTCTCGACTCCGCCCCCGAGGTGGCGTGGAAGGGAATTGCCGGCTACGCACAGGTCCCGGCCGACTCGGAGGTTCCCGTCGACGTATCTCGGTGGATCCTCTCGCGGCCCATCGATCACGGTGGGCGGTCGTTCCCCGACCGATTCGCCCCGTCCGATCTTCGCGACGATCCGACGACGACGGTGGTCTCCGTGGACGTCGAGTCAGCGTGGAACGAGAAGGCGACGGCCGTCGTCGACGAGGCCAAGGCGAGCTCAACGGTGTGGTTGACCGGGTCCGAGGAGCGTGATCACGTCCTCACCCGTCTCGATGTCGCGGAGCGAATGATGCGCAACACCAGCGCACTCGTCGTCGTCGATGTGCCGAAGGAGTGCATGCCCGACGCGGTGGCAGGTCTCGTCGGTGCGCGCACCCACCTGGTGTCTGTCGGTCCTTGACGAGAGCGACGGTTATTCTTCGGTCATGACACGCGAGGACTCACCACGGGGATCGGCGCGCAACCCGCGTCGGGAGCTGGTCGAGAAGCAGATTCTCGACCAGGCCACGCGGTTGTTCGCCGAGAAGGGATTTGCCAGTACCACCCTGCAGGACATCGCGGACGCCACCGGTCTCACTCGGCCAGCGCTGTACCACTACGTAGCGAACAAGGACGAGTTGCTCTCGCGACTCATCAGCGAGAGCACCGAGACGCCGGCCGCTGTTCTGCACGAGATCAACGAGCGATCCGACCTCGGTCCCACGGAGAAGCTACGGAAGATGGCGACCGCGATCGCGTTGAATCAGGCCCAGAGCGCCGATCGCTTCAAGCTCATCATCAGATCGGAAGCCGATCTCCCCGAGGAGATGTCGCACACCTACCAGCAGAGTCGCCGGCACGTGCTCAAGGAGTTCGTGACGGTCGTCGAAAGTGGTGTCAAGGCAGGGGAATTCCGGCCGGTCGATCCGCGCACTGCGGCACTCGGCATCATCGGCATGCTCAACTGGGTCGCGTGGTGGCACCAGAGCGGTGACCCCGACGCCGATCGGAGCGTAGCCACTCAACTCGCCGACATGGCACTGCGCACCGTTGCTCAGGACAGCGGCAAGCCCGTCGTACCCGAGGGGCCCGAGCGGGCCATCTCGATGCTCCGCGAGGATCTCGACTACCTCGAACGCATCCTGGCTCGGGATCGAACCCAGTAGAGCGTGAGGAGGCCGTTTCGTGTCGACGGCTCGAATCGGGCAGTCATTCGCCTCGTAGAGCCTGATCGACGGTCGCTCCGACGGCCGCGGCACCGATCGAGGTCATGATCGTTCCGGCGTGATCGAGTCCCGGCATCGCGGTGATGGACGTCAGGTCGAGCGCGTCGACGATCTGGCTCGAGTACATCGGCGCGGAATCGGCGCCAACGCTCCACTGCGCGTGCAGGAATCGAATCGGCATCGTCAGTTCCCGGAACCGCGAGGCACCGAAGAAGACGTCCGTGGCGTCCGCGACGACCGCATCGGACGACAGCCGGACCGATCCGTCGACCAGATCGTGTTCGGCGTACGTCCGCAAGAGCGGATCGGCGGGGTCGAGTAGCGGCAACGACGTCGAGACCAGGAATTCGATGTAGTCGCCGATGTCGTTCCAGTGCTGCTGAGTTCGAGCGATTCTGTCCGCGAAGACCGCGGCAACGTTCTCCTGCGTGAGGCCGGCGGGCGGTGCCACCGGCACGCCCCCGTCGACGAGGACGAGACTCTTCACCCTGGACGGGTACCGGGCCGCGAACTCGACCGCCACGAATCCGCCCATCGACATTCCGCAGACGTGCACCGCGTCGAGCCCCAATGCGTCCAGGACGGCGTCGAGGTCGTCTGCGTGCTGGGCCAACGAGGACGGTCCCGCGACCTCGACGCTGTCACCTCTGCCGCGAAGGTCCGGGGCGACGAGTGTCAGGTGCGGCGACTCCGCGCGCAGCCAGCTCCAGAGCATGCGCTGGCTGGAAACACCGTGCACCACGAGGATGGGCTCGCTGGTGCCGGTGTGTATTTCGACGGCGAGGTGCCCGCCGGATACCGGTACTCGATCGATGGTCATGGTGCCGACAGTATGGGAAGCAGGCTTCGGACGGGATGGATTGGATCCCCACTGTGCACGTCGAAATGTGGATGGATCATCTGTATCGCAGTGTGGTCTCCGTCACTATCGTCACCTTTCGACGCTGCAGTAGGCAGCGGGACCGAGCCAACCGAAGGTGATCGATGATGACTCCACTGCGCCGACATGTCCGAACGCGATCGATTGCCGCGACCGCGGGGGTCCTCCTGGCGCTGACCGCGACCGCATGCGGTGGAACACAAGCCGCGCCTGCGGCGTCGGAGAACGGACTGACCACCGTCCGTCTCGGCAACGTGCAGTTGTCCGACTACGCCGCGGTGTTGCTGGGCGTGGACCAGGGCATCTTCGAGCGCAACGGATTGAACATCGAACTCGTCGACATCACGCCGGCGGACCTGGTCGGTGGTCTCCTCAGCGGTCAGGTCGACATGAATCCCAATACCGGTCCCGGCACCGTGATGGCGGCCGGAAAGGGGATACCCCTGGCTGTCGTCGGCGGCGTCTCCACCTTCGAAGCAGGCCCGGACGGACGCACCGGATCGACCCTGCTGGTCGAGGCGGGGAGTCCGATTCGCACTGCTGCCGACCTCGAAGGCAAGACGGTCGGAGTGAACCTGCTGGCATCGGCATCCGAGTACGGGGTCCGCGGTGTCGTCGACCAAGCCGGCGGCGACGGCAGCGACGTGTCGGTCATCGAGGTTCCGTTCTCCGCCATGGGCGAGTCACTCACCGCCGATCGGATCGACGCGGCGCTGGTCGGCGATCCCTACGCCAGCCTGCTGTTGAAGACCGGACAGTTCGAGGCACCGATGGGCGACCCCATTGAGCAGGTCTTCGGCCCCGCGCCCCGGGTCGTCGTCACCGGCACCCGCGACTACGTCGAGACCAACCCCGAGGTGGTCGACAAATTCCAGACCGCACTCGACGAGTCCGTGGAGTACGCCGACTCGCACCCCGACGACATGCGGGCCGCCATGGTCGAACATTTCGGCACGCCGGCCGACACCGTCGGGGACACGGGGTACCCGGCACTCGAAAGTCGCGTCGACGCAGCGGGACTGGACGACATCGCCACGATTCTCCGGGAGAACGGGGCGCTCGATTCCTCGGCCGACATCAGTGGGCTCACCCGATGACCAGTGCGGCGCTGCGCACCGCGCCGGTGCTCCGAGTGCGACCGGCGATGCCCTCCGCGGCGCAGAAGGCCATCGCTCCGGTGCTGCTGATACTCGGCTGGGCCGCCCTGTCGTCGTCCGGCATGTTCGCCGCGGACACGATTCCCGGGCCCGTTCCGGTGGCCGCGAGAGTGCTGGACATGGCGACGACGGCGACGTTCTGGACCGATATCGCGTCGACCGTGACCGGCTGGGCCTTGGGCCTGCTGTACTCGACCATCATCGCGGTGCCGTTGGGAATTCTGCTCGGGACGAGTGACTTCGCCTACCGCAGTTGCCGATTCGTCATCGAGTTCCTTCGATCGATTCCGACGTTGGGGATCATCCCTCTCGTCGCGCTCATCTACGGAACCACCCGTCAGACCGAGCTGACGGTGGTGGTGGCAGCCTGCGTGTGGCCGATCCTGCTCCAGACGATGTACGGGGTCCGGGACGTCGACGGTGCAGCACTCGAAGCGGCTCGGTCGTATCGCCTGAGCAGATTCCAGGTCATCCGCTTCGTCATCGTGCCGTCCGCTACTCCGTTCGTGGCCACCGGCTTTCGTATCGCCGCAGTGATGGCGATGCTCCTCGCGATAGGAATCGAGCTGTTGGCCGCAGTACCGGGAATCGGAAAGACGCTCGCGCAGGCTCAGATGAACGCGCAGATGGTCGATGTCTTTGCCCTGACTCTGGTGACCGCCCTCATGGGTGTCGCCGTGCTGTATCTGTTCGCCGCGGCCGAGCGCCGGCTGTGCCGCTGGCACCCATCGCAGAGGATTCCGTCGTGACCCGTATTCGTTCTATCGCCGTCGAGGCCTGGCTTCCGGTTCTTCTCGTCGGACTGTGGTGGTTCGTGTCGAGCAGTAGTTCCTCGTTCTACTTTCCACCGCTGCGCGAGATCATGACGCGGTTCGCAGACCTGTGGTTCTCCGATCAGTTCGCCGTCCACGTGGTGCCGAGCCTCCGAAACTTCGGCATCGGGTTCCTCCTCGGCGTGACAATCGGAATTCTGTGCGGGCTGGCGCTGGGTTCGATGCCGCAGACGCATCGTGCGCTGTCCCCGACACTCGAATTCATCCGAGCCACACCGGTTATCGCCCTGGTTCCGCTGACGATCGTGTTACTCGGCACGGACGTCGTGCAGAAGGTCGCCATCATCGCCTTCGCCTGCATGTGGCCGACGTTGCTCAACACCGTCGACGGAGTTCGCGCGGTCGATCCTTTGGTACGCGATGTCGCGAGGAGTTACCGTCTCGGCCGGTGGGATTCGAGCATGCGCGTGTTCCTGCGTTCCGCCACACCTCAGATCATCGCGGGAATGCGAACCAGCGTTGCCGTTGCAGTCGTGGCCATGGTGGGCAGCGAGCTGTTCGCCTCGTCCGAGGGGATCGGCTACTTCGTCCTGCAATCTCAGCGCACCTACGCCATGACGGACATGTGGGCAGGACTCATCATGCTCGGACTGCTGGGCTACGGACTCAATCTACTGTTCGCTCTATTGGAGAGAAGGACCCTTCGGTGGCATCGTCTACGACTCGAAACGACCGCAGCGCAGTGAACGAACACAGCGCAGTGAACGAACACAGCGCAGTGAACGAACACAGCGCAGTGAACGAACACAGCGCAGTGAACGACCGACCCGCGCCCGCGGTGGCCGTTCGGAAGCTGTGCAAGACCTACGCCGGTGCAACCAGGCCCGTGCTGGAAGACGTCGACTTCACGGTCGACGAACGTGAATTGGTCTGCATCGTCGGCCATTCGGGCACAGGCAAGTCGACGTTGCTTCGCGCCGTGGCCGGACTGACATCCGCAACGGGTGAGGTGTCGATCAACGGCACGAAGGTCGACGGCCCACCGACTGATCTGGCGGTCGTCTTCCAGGACTACGGTCGCTCGTTGTTGCCGTGGATGCGTGTCAGAGAGAACGTGGAACTTCCGTTGCGTCGGACCACGGGAAAGTCGGAGCGGCGTCGACGCGCCGAATCCGCCCTCGAATCGGTCGGACTCGAAGGCCGCGGTGACCTGTACCCGTGGGAGATGTCGGGCGGAATGCAGCAGCGCGCGGCCATCGCGAGGGCGCTCGCATTCGAGCCCCGGGTCCTGCTGATGGACGAGCCGTTCGCGTCCGTCGACGCTCAGACCCGTGCCGATCTCGAAGACCTGACGATGAAAGTGCAACGCGAGTTCGGGATGACGGTCATCATCGTGACCCATGACGTCGACGAAGCGGTCTACATGTCCAACAAGGTGATCGTTCTCGGCGGAGCCCCGGCATCGGTGACGGCTACCGTTCCAGTGCCACTGCCGGATGCGCGAGATCAGTTGAGCACCAAGAGTTCGGAACTCTTCGGTGCTCTGCGCATGGACGTACTTCGGCGCATTCGTCCCGACCTTGCCGGTCCGGCGATCTCGGTGGCCTGACCAGAACCGAACGAAAGGCGAATCGATGACGGACTCTGCCGACACGAACGGACCGCGGACACATCGGAGGCTTCCTCGTTGGCGAGAGGTGGCACCGTTTCTCGAAATGCGTGCGACGAGAGGCGATCCCGTCGACAGGCGTCTTTCCCGAGCGCACACCATCGGTGACCTCGCCGAGATCGCTCGTCGGCGCACCCCGCGTTCGGTCTTCGAGTACGTCTCCGGCGGTGCCGAGGGCGAGGTCGGCATCGAGCGCGCTCGGGCGGCGTACGAACGAATCGAGTTCAGACCGCACGTGTTTCGAGACGTGAGCGCAGTCGATACCTCGACGTCGATTCTGGGTCGGACAGCGACGCTACCGTTGATCCTTGCCCCCACCGGTTTCACCAGAATGATGCAGCACGAGGGCGAAACTGCGGTGGCACGCGCGGCAGCGGCGGCCGGTGTGCCGTACGCGCTCTCGACGATGGGTACCGCAACGATCGAGGATGTGACGAGTTCGGCACCGACCGGTGCCAACTGGTTTCAGCTGTACCTGTGGAAAGACAGGGCGGCCAGCCGGGACCTCGTCGAACGGGCGGCGCAGGCGGGGGTCGACGTACTCGTTCTCACCGTGGACACACCCGTTCCCGGCAACCGTCTGCGCGACGTGCGCAACGGTATGACGATCCCGCCGACTCTGAACGTGCGAACCCTGGCCGACATGACACGGCACCCCAGCTGGTGGCTGAATCTGCTGACCACCCAACCGCTCGAGTTCGCAAACCTGACGTCCTTCGAGGGTACCGTCGGTGAGCTGGTCAAGAGTATGTTCGACCCCGCACTCACGCTGGCCGATCTCGAATGGTTGCGCTCCGAATGGCCGGGAAAGCTTGTGGTGAAGGGAATTCAGGACGTCGCCGACGCGCGTGACGTCGTCGACGCAGGCGCCGATGCGCTGGTGGTGTCCAATCACGGAGGTCGCCAGCTGGACCGCGCACCGACGCCTCTCGAACTTCTCCCCGAGGTGGTCGATGCGGTCGGGTCCGGCGTCGAGGTCTACGTCGACACCGGAATAACGACCGGTTCCGATCTGATAGCCGCGGTGGGGTTGGGAGCCACGGCTGGGATGGTGGGGCGCGCGTATCTGTACGGGCTCATGGCCGGCGGACAGAGAGGTGTGACATCCGCCCTCGACATCTTCCGATCGGAGGCAACCCGGACGATGCAGTTGATGGGTGCACAGACGCTGACGGACCTTCGGGGGCGGGTGACACTGCGGAGGTAGGCCTCAGCGGCGAAGATCTTTTCGCATGATCACCCGTGGGATACCGCCGGATACAGACGTCGTCTCGGCTGCGAACTCGAAGCCCGCCGACTCGAACAACCCGCGGGTGCCGACGTAGGCCATCGTGAGGTCGACTTTCGCACCCTTGTTGTCCACCGGATAGCCCTCGATCGCGGGAGCGCCGTGATCGGCTGCGAACCGAACCGCGCCGTCCAGCAACGCATGCGCAATCCCGCGTCGGCGGTGTCCGGCCTTGACTCGGAAGCACCAGACCGTCCAGACCGGTAGATCGTCGAAGTGCGGAATCTTGTTGGACCGCGCGAACGGTAACTCCGAGCGTGGCGCAACCGCAGCCCAGCCGACTACCTCGTCTCCGTCGTAGGCCAGCACGCCCGGCGCGACTTTTCGACGGGTCAGCTTCTCGACGTACGCGGCGCGTTCCGGGCCGACGAGTGACCTGTTGGTCGCGGAATCGATGCGGTGACTCAGGCACCAACACACCGACGAGGTCGGATTCTTCGGGCCGAGAATCGCACGCACGTCCGCGAACGACGTCGCAGGCCGTACCGAGAAGCTCACCCGCCGACCATACCCAGCGGCGGTGCTGTACTACTGGTCCAGCAGGCGGTGCGTTTCGAGACGGTACGGTCGAGGGCGTGAAAACGTCGATCGTCGGCACCGGTGCCGTGTGAACATCTCCGCGAGCGACCGTGCATTCCTGGCCCGGGCCGTGGATCTGGCAACGGACGCAGTGCGAACGGGCAACGATCCGTTCGGCTCGCTGTTGGTGTCGGACAGTGGTGAAGTGTTGGCCGAGGACAGGAACAGGGTCGGCGACCTGAACGATCCCACCCAGCACCCCGAGATCGCACTGTCGCGGTGGGCTGCGACCAACCTGGACGCCGATCAGCGTCGATCCTCGACGGTCTACACCTCCGGTGAGCATTGCGTGATGTGTGCTGCGAGCCACGGAATCGTCGGACTCGGTCGCATCGTCTACGCCACATCGACGGCTCAATTGCTCACGTGGCTCGAAGAATTCGGTGCTGCACCACTGGCAATCACGGCGTCGCCCATCGAACAAATCGTGCCGGGCATAGTTGTGGACGGTCCGGTGGCCGAGTTCGGCGACACCGTTCGCGAACTGCACAGGCAACGTCACGCGTCTGCTCGGTAGCGCACTCGCGAACGAAGAGGGGAAGACTGTGCCGGACGGCATCGAGGGCGGATCAGCGCGTCGTCCGAGAGCGATGACGACTGCGCTCGCGGCCACCGGCGGCGTCGGCGTCGTACTCGCGTGGCTCGAGTTCGTCCTCATCCGGCGGCAGCTCGCGGTGGGATTGTGGGTCATCGCCGTGGCTGTCGTGTCGATCGCTCTGGTGCGCGTGTCCTGCGCCGGTAAGCCCGCCGCGCTGGGAACCGCGCTCGGCGGTGTCGTCGTGGTCGCTCAGGCGGCATGGTTGGTGACGGGCCTTCACGCACTGTGGGTCACGACCTTGACCGCGGCAACGGCGCTCGGCTTCTTCATGCTCGCGTCGGCATGGGCAGGCCGTTCGAGGGCCTCCAGGCGGAGGGTGGCCACCGCAATCCCGGTCGGCGTCGCTTCAGCTGTTGCATTGCTGGTCTCGGCGGTGGTCGTCGGCACGGCGGCCAGTCCGGCTCCGCTGATTCGATCCCTGCATGCAGTGGGGCAGAGCAATTCCTTCGAGGCCGACGCCCGGACTGCGACGACAGTGGTCGACGGTGCGCGCCTCACCAACGACGTCGAATACGGCTCGACGCTTCCGAATTCGTTCCTCGACATCTACATCGCCGACAACGATCCATCGGTCAGCCGGCCCACATACATCACGATTCACGGTGGTGGCTGGATCGTCGGCGACAAAACCGATGGTGCTCCCAGCGCAGATTCCGGCGGTGCGTCGTGGGCCGGCCCCATGCTCGACGCCGGCTACAACGTGGTGTCGGTGAACTACGCGTTCGCACCGAGTTACCGATTCCCCACGCAGACAATACAACTGGGCCAGGCCATACAGTTCCTGGAAACGAACGCCGACCGTTACGGACTCGACATGAATCGCGTCGTGCTCGCCGGAACCAGCGCGGGTGGTCACATCGTGGGCAATTACGCCACCGTGCAGACCAACTCCGAGTACGCGCGAGCACTGGGTATCGAACCCACCATGGACCGAAGCGCTCTGAAGGCGATCGTGTTCGAGAGTGCAGCCCTCGATGTCGCTAGAGCGGGCGCACCGCAATCACCGAGCCCGTCGAACGGCTTCTTCTTCGACATCGCCGCCCGAAGCTATCTCGACACCACCGACACCGCACTGCTGGCGGAGGCGAACGTCATCGACAATGTCACCGCCGACTTTCCACCGAGTTTCATCTCCGACGGCAACACCGGGACTTTTCCCGACCAGGCAGCCGAACTGAGCGCCCAGCTCGACAGAATGGGCGTCGCCAATCGCCTGAACCTGTACAGCAAGAATCAGGCGAGACTCGACCACTCGTTCATGTCGGTTGATTCACAGTGGACCGACGACTACAGCCGCCTCAAGATCGAGTTCCTCCGCGGCATCGTCTGATTCATCGCCCTTCAGCTCGGTCCGAAACGTTCCGTTCGGATGTTCGCGGCCGAGTGGCCGCGCTCCACCAGCATGTCGGCCACGGTGTCGACGAAGCTCGTGGGACCGCAGATGTAGCAGCGTGGTTCGAACTCCGCCGGCCATCCGTGGGCGTCGAGGTCTTCGATCGTGATGCGGCCGAGGGGGCGTGCGTTACCTGCAGGAGCGCGCCGCGTGTGGATCATGGTGATGTCCACGCCCGCCGGAGGGCGAGCCCACTCGTCCGCGAAGTAGACCTCCGCGGGCTCGCGCACCGAATACAGCACCCGGAACGGCACCCGTCCACCCGTTGCGGACGCCTGCGCGCGGACCATCGCGCGGAGCGGGACGATGCCGGAACCGCCACCCACCAACAGGATCGGCGGGGACGGTCTCTCGGAGGGCTGGGACGGCCGCCAGACGAACCATCGGCCCACCGGACCGCGGATTTCGATGCGATCACCGGCTTCGACGACGTCGACCAGGTAGGGCGACACCTCGCCGTCCGCGACGTTCTGCACCGCGATCTCGATGCGCGACGTGCCGTCGGGTGCCGACGCCAAGGAGTAGCTTCGCTGTGCGCTGTAGCCGTCCTCGGCGGTGAGCTTGACGTCCACATGCTGCCCGGCAAGGTGGCCGGGCCAACCGTCGACGTCGAGAACGAGGGTGGACGCAGTGGGTGTCTCACGCCGCACGGCCGCCACCGTGGCAACGAGCCAGGGTTTCGCCCCGGCCGCCGATGTCACGTCAGTCGCCCTGGTATCGCTGCTCGCGCCACGGATCTCCGTAGTCGTGGTATCCACCACGCTCCCAGAAGCCTTGCTCGTTCTCCACCGTGAGCTCGATGCGTGAGATCCATTTCGCGGATTTCCAGAAGTACAGATGCGGAACGAGAAGCCGTGCGGGACCGCCGTGTTCGCGAGCCAGGGGAGCGCCGTCGAACTCGGTGACCAGCCAGGCCTTCCCATCCCTGAGGTCTTCGAGCGGGAGGTTGGTGGTGTAGCCGTCGAAGCCGTGCACCACGACGTACCCGGCATCGGTGTCGAGTCCGTCCAACAGAACGTCCAGGCTCACGCCATTCCACGTCGTATCGAGCTTCGACCACTTGGTGACGCAGTGGATGTCGACGGTCGGGCTCTCGTGCGGAAGTGCCGCGAATTCGTCCCAGGTCCAGCTGCGAGTGTCGCCGCGTTCGGTGGCGATCGAGAAGGACCACGTGTCGGTCGCGACCACCGGCGCGGGCCCGATCGCGAGGACGGGAAAGTCCTTGGTCAGGTACTGACCGGGGGGAGTGCGCCCGTCGTCGCCGCGTCGTCGGCCCACGAAGCCCTTCGAGATCAATGCCATGGTGCCAAATTGTGCGCTCGTGGTCGGGAGTCTGACAAGTCGAAGCACCGAACTACGTCTGCGCTTTTGTATGTTCTGCTGCCCATGATCCAAGGAGGCGAATGCGCTCCGCGCTCGGCGAGCCTGGCTCCGCGGTATAGATCATGAGGAAGGATCCGGGATCAGCGGTGATCGCAAGCGCCTCGTACGCGAGGTGGACCTCGCCGACGACCGGGTGGTTGAAGCGCTTCATGCCCGCCCCGTGGGTCCGAACGTTGTGGGCACCCCACAACTTTCGGAATGTCTCGTCGCGCGTGGAGAGTTCACCGACGAGGTCTTGGAGTCCTTTGTCATGGGGGTCGCGGCCTGCTTCGGCGCGCATGATGGCCACGCACATTTCTGCGAAGGTATCCCAGTCGGGGTAGAACTCTCTGGACGACGGATCCAGAAACTGGAATCGGGCGAGATTGGGTGTTCGTCCACCGTCCCCGATCAACGGAGCATAGAACGCTTTTGCGAGTTCGTTGGTCGCCAAAAGGTCTTGACGTTGATTGCGAACGAAGGCAATTCCGTCCGTTATCGAGTCGAGGGCCCACTGGAGGCTGATCCTCTGAGTTGCAGGGCGCGCAGCCTTCCGTCGCGGACGTCCTGAGGTCGGGACGCCGTCCACGGCTCGGGCGAGGTCGAGAAGGTGTGTGTGCTCGGTGTCGTCGAGTTGTAGTGCGCGCGAGAGTGCGTCGAGTACGGACGCCGATGCACCCCCGATGGCACCGCGCTCGATGCGCGCGTAGTACTCGACGGACAGTCCTGCGAGTGCTGCGACTTCACTTCGTCGTAGTCCGGGGACTCTGCGACGGTTGCCTCCGCCCGTGATCCCGGCCGCATCCGGGGTGAGCCTGGCTCGACGCGTCATGAGGAACTCGCGCACCTCGGCCTTGGTGTCCATGCGTTCAAGGGTAGGACTGTCCGACGAATCGAGCGATGCCCTGCTGATACACCCTTCAGGACGACAGGCCGGCCGAATCCCGATGCAGAAAGACCGCCGTTGCCAGCACATCGCGTGCGTGCAACGGCGGGCTAGTTCTGCCCTGTCCTGCGGTGATCAGACCAGGGTCGAGGTATCGATGACGAAGCGGTAGCGAACGTCGGAGGCGAGCACCCGCTCCCACGCGTCGTTGATCTTGTCGGCAGAGATCACTTCGATGTCGGCACCGAGATGATGCTCGGCGCAGAAGTCGAGCATTTCCTGAGTTTCGGCGATCGAACCGATGGCCGAGCCGGCAAAAGTCCTGCGGTGGGGGATGAGCGAGAAGATCTGCACCGGAAGCGGTTCCGCAGGAGCACCGACGTTGACCATTGCGCCGTCGACGGCGAGCAAAGACAAGTGGGCGTTCAGGTCGATCGAAGCGCTGACGGTGTTGATGATCAGATCGAATGTGGACGCGAGTTTCTCGAACGTATTGAGGTCGCTGGTTGCGTAATAGTGGTCCGCTCCCAGTCGGAGTCCGTCCTCTTGCTTCTTCAGCGACTGCGACAGCACGGTCACCTCGGCTTCCATGGCGTGGGCGATCTTGACGGCCATGTGGCCCAGTCCGCCCATGCCGACGATAGCGACCTTCTTGCCGGGTCCGGCTCCCCAGTGGCGGAGGGGTGAATAGGTGGTGATGCCGGCGCACAGCAGGGGTGCGGCGGCGTCGAGCGCGATGCCGTCGGGGATCTTGACGACGAAGTGTTCGGTGACGACGACCTGCTGGGAGTAGCCGCCCTGGGTGGTCGTGCCGTCGCGGTCGGTGCCGCCGTAGGTCTGGATGTTGCCGACGAGGCAGTACTGTTCGAGTCCCTTGACGCACTGGGCGCATTCGCCACACGAGTTGACCATGCAGCCGACTCCTACTCGATCGCCGACGGCGTGCTTGGTGACGGCGGATCCGACCTCGGCCACTGTTCCTGCGATTTCGTGGCCGACGACCAGCGGGTATGGCACCGGGCCCCACTCGCCTCGTGCGGTGTGTATGTCGGAGTGACAGATTCCCGCGAACTTGATGTCGATCCGGACGTCGTGCGGTCCGACATCGCGGCGCTCGATGGTGGAAGGAGACAGGGGCTGATCAGCTGCGGTTGCGGCGTATGCCTTTACAGAAGTTGTCATGACTCGATCCAACATGGGCAGACCGGGCCGAAACAGTCTCTGGTGAGAGGTGTACCGAAAAGGCACCCCTCGTCAGACCTCGTCGTCGAACGTCAGAATACGCGCCCGCCCTCGTGCTACCGGCGGGGTCCGATCGTATCGTCGAACCCGAGACGCGATTCGACGGCGGAGGGAGAATACGAATTCGACCGCCTGCCAGTACAGAATCCCGACGACGATCGACAGGGCGAATGCCATCCAGGGATGGTCGTCGCGCAGCGGCAGATAGACCTGGAAATGGGTGAGGTAGATGAAGAGGGAGGCGCTCGCCAGAACTCCTGCCACTCGGCCCAGCAACGCGGGGAACGGAACCGACGACAGCCATACCACCATGCACAGGCCGATGGTGACGATGATTTCTCGTTGCGTGTCTCCGAAGAAGAACCCGGGAACCGTGGCCGCGATGGCTACCGTCACCCACAGTCGTTGCCGAATCGTATTTGCCTGCGCCGCAGCCCAACCCAACGCGAACAACCAGAAGACCACCGACGCGGTCAGGATGCGGTTGGGGCTGTCGTCGATGTCGACCAGCCCGTACCGGGTGAGGAGTCCGAGGCCCACGAGACCCATCGGGAACCAGAACGCGTGACGACGTTCGAGCCGATCGAGCCACGGAACGGACAGTGTCGCGGCAGCGGCGAGCACGATGTACACGATCGCCTCGACGAACCAGTATCGCCATTCCGCGGACCACCCGTCCGGGCCGAGGATCCCGTTGAGCAGAAATGCACTGGTGATTCGATAGTCCCCGGTGAGGGCAATGACGAGTCCGATCCACACCATGCTGGGGATTGCTATCCGCGCGACGCTTCGGAGCACACGTCGTGTTCGTTCGGTGCGATCTGCGGCCCCGAGGTGAAAGCGGGCGAAGTTGTAGCCAGCAATGCCGAGTAGCACGTGAGCCCCGCCGAGTACCGCGAACAGGTGAATGTGCGAGCCGACGATCAGCAGGATCGCGAGGGCGCGCAGTAGAACGTTCGTCTCCACTCGGTGCCAGCCTCGGCGTGAGCGCGGACCTCGATCGAAGTCTCGCACCGGTGTGGTGTGCCAGTTCTCGGGCAGATGGCCGAGCATGGCCTCCAGCCGCAGGGACATTCGGACGTACGACAGCGAGTCACCGCCGAGACTCACGAACGTGCTGTCGTCCTCCACCTGTGAGCAGTGCAGGATCTCGGCGAACAGAGCCTTCACATCGGCGGTAGGTGGGACGGTGTCCGATGTGACGAGATCCTGCCGGGCAGCGATGTCCGCCACCGCTCGCAGATCGGGTTTGCCGGTGGGCGTTCGCGGCACTCGGTCGACGAGACACACCCGAACCGCTGCAGCGGGAAGACCACTGGTGTCCGCGGCTGTGCGGCGGACGGCGTCGATGTCTCCGCCCTCCATGACGACGACCAGCTCGTCGACACCACCGGCGCAGCATGCCGTGAACCCATGTTGCGCGAGCGCTGACTCGACGCGCTGCAGGTCGATACGCAGGCCGAAGACCTTCGCGAATCGACTTCGGCGGCCCACCACCTCGTAGAATCCGTCGTCCGTGAGTCGCGCGAGATCGCCGGTGTGCAGTTCGCCGGCGAGGGTGTCACCGAGGCGAAGGTCGTCGGGACTCTCGGCGTAGCCGAGCATGACGTTCGGCCCCGAGTAGACGAGTTCGCCTGTCCCACTGGGACAGTCGTCGACCGTCTCCAGTCGGAAGGCTCCCCCGGGAATCGGACGGCCGATGGTGTGTGGGTGAGTGACGGCCAGATCGGATGGCAGATAGGCCATTCGGGCCGTTGCCTCGGTCTGCCCGTACATGACGAAGAGGTCCCATCCCCGACGTCGACCGAGCTCTGCGTATTTTCGGACGCGGTCCGGCGGCATCTTGCCGCCGGCCTGCGTGATGTAGCGCAGATCGGGCAGATCCAGCTGATCGAACCCCATCCGGTCGAGCAGATCGAAGGTGTACGGCACACCCGCGAACGTCGTTCCGCGCTGAGTCCGCACGAGGGTCCAGAAGTCGGGATCGGTGACGGACGAATCGGTCAGAATCAACGCGGCACCGCGTAGGAGGTGGCTGTGCACGACCGACAATCCGTAGCAGTAGTGCATGGGCAGGGTCGTCACTGCTCGGTCGGTGCCGCGGATGCCGAGATATTCGGCGATCGACTCGGCGTTGGACTGCACGTTTCGGTGTGAGAGTCGGACGAGTTTGGGTGAACCGGTGGAGCCGGACGTGCTCAGAAGCAACGCGAGGTCGGGGTGCAGGTGGCGCGCGGGCCGTCGGTCGTCCTTGTCGACGACGCTGCGGCCGTCGAGGGTGCGCACCACCACATCGGGCCGGTAGGCGTCGATCAGGCCGTCGAAGTGGGCGGGATTCTCGCCTGGAGCCATCAGCACCGGATGCCCGGCCCGCAGCGCCGCCAGATACGTGACGAGAACGTCGACGTCGTTGGAACCGGCGATCACCACGAGACGACGCGTCGTTCCGAGTTCCGATGCCCGATGCTCGACGCGTTCGTCGAGGTCACGGTAGGTGAGCGTCTCGTCGGTCGTGATCAGAGCGGGGGCGTCACCGAAGCGGCCGAGGTCGCGCGCGAAGCGCACGCCGGGGCGGTCGAGGTAGGTCATCTCGCTGAGCACCGACGGAGTCTATATAAGGAATGCCGAACCTAACTAGACGGCAGTGCGCAGCATGCTTCAGGCGTCGGTCGCCGGCTCCAATGCGTCGGCGAGCATGTGCATTGCCGCGGTGGTGGACAGTGCACGCACACTTGCCCGGTCGCCGGGGAGATGAAGGGTGCGGGTGACAGTCGGTTGGCCGGTGGAGGCGATGGCAAAACAGACGGTGCCGACCGGTTTTGCCTCGGTGCCCCCGCCCGGGCCTGCGACGCCACTGGTCGATACCGCGATGTCGACATTCAGTCGGTTCAGCGCTCCCTCGGCCATCAGCGCAGCCACCGGCTCGCTCACGGCTCCGTGTTGCTCGATGACCTCTGCGGGGACGTCGAGCAGGCCGGTCTTGGCCTCGTTGGCGTAGGACACCACCGCGCCGATGACGTACGCCGACGATCCTGCGCGATCGGTGAGACGTGCGGCGATCATCCCTCCGGTGCACGATTCTGCCGTGGCGATGCGATGCCCGGACAGACGGTGTGCCACGATGTCGTCGATTGTGGAACCGTCGGTCGAAAAGACCTGTGTGCCATGGATTTTTTCGATGAGACGTTCGAGATCGGCGTAGGCAGTTCTCGCCGACTCGGTATAGCGGGTCACCATTTCGAGCTCGCCGAGGCTCAGACAGGTGGTGATCTCGAGATCGTCGAATCCCGTGATCTCGCTTTCGGCTGTCCGCAGCGTTGCGGCGAGGTCGGCCTCGGACAGTCGATAGCCGCGAATGGTGTCCTGACGCATGTGCGTGCGGCGTGCGAGAACCTCGGCGACGGGTGCGCTGTCGAGTGCCTCCGGCCACATCGCCTGCAGTTCGCGAGGTGGGCCGGGCAGGATGAGGACGGCGGGCAGTGATCTGGCGTCGTCGGCGGGTATCGCGACCCCGGGTGCGGTTCCGGTCGGTGAAATCGACTGCGCGCCGAGGGGAACCATCGCCTGCTTTCGGATACCGGCGCGCAGCGGCTCGGAGTCGGCTGCAGAACTCATTCGGCTTCGCCACCGCTGCACGATCGCGTGGATGCGATCTTCGAGCTCGGTGTCCAGTGTCAATTCGCGACCGTACAGCGCGGCGACGGTCGGGACGGTGAGGTCGTCGGCAGTCGGACCCAAACCGCCGGTGGTGACGATCAAGTCGACGCGTTGATCGGCCAGGAACCGAACCTGCGCCGTCAGATCGTCCGGCCGATCACCGCAGACGGTGATGTGTGCGACGTCGACCCCCATCTCCAGAAGTCGCTGGGCCACCCACGGGCCGTTCCGGTCTGTGACGCGACCGGCCAGAACTTCGGTTCCCGTGACCACCACACCTGCTCGCACAGTCATCCCTCGACCTTACTGACTGGGGCGCGGGCGATGACTTTTGCGGTTGGCCCGGGTCCAACACGTGACATCTACCGCTACCGAGGAGACAGCCATGACCACCACCCACACCCCGGCACCGGGGAAGATCGCCCCGCGGATCGGCCTCGTTCTACAGATCCTCGTGATCGTCTTTCTTCTGTTCGACGCGATCAGCCACATTCTGAATCTGCAGGTAGTGAAGGACGCGTCGGTCGACCTCGGCCTGCGCGACGAGATGGCGCCGATCACCGGCATCGTCATGCTCGTCATCTTGGTTCTCTACGCCGTTCCCGTGACGTCGATTCTGGGTGCCATCGTGCTCACCGGCTATCTCGGCGGTGCGGTGCTGACCAATTGGCGTGTCGAGAAGCCGCTGCTGAGCACGGTGTTCTTTGCGATTTACGTGGGTATTGCGGCGTGGGGAGCGCTGTACCTACGGGACGAGCGGGTTCGCAGCATCATTCCGTTGCGCCGAACCTAGAGCTCTCCGCAAACGCGCGCGCGTTCGCTCGGGTGGCCGAGCTTCTCCCTGTTCGCCGCAAAAGCGCGCGCGTTCGCCGAATGCTCGCGGAATCGTCGACGAACTTGCGCGCGCCTGGCGAATGCGCGCGCGTTTGCCGCGACTTCGTTGTCCACGAGTCGAACTCGGGCAAGCCGGCCGTGCAATTCGAGCTCGAGTCCGGCCACCGGTCAGGTTCTTTCTTCCGCGCGGCCACCGCCCGTGAACAGATGGTCGTCCATCCGAGCGTCGACGGCGATGATCGCCAGGTCGAGGTCCGGTGCTGTGGTCGATCCGTCGCCAGGAGAGCCGACGTAGGCGCAGATGCCGGTTTGGACGTCCAGTCGCACGGTTTCCGGTGGTCCCGGGACCCAGTGGTCCGCCTCGAAGTCGTAGCGCCCGCTCAGCAGAGCACAGCACTCGCATCGGGCGTCGTATCGGTTCGTCGTGACGACAGTCGCCTGCCAGGCCGGTCGGCCGTGATGCTCGACGGCCCTCACCTCGGACAATTCCGTCACCGTCTCGGTGGACGAATGATCGTGAGCAGAGCGGGTGAGTTCGATCGGGTTGAGCATGGCGATCCACTGGTAGTTCTCGTAGAACGGATCGTCGTAATCCACGAGCCATGAATCGGTGATGGACGGTAGAGCAGACACTAGGCCGTCGGAGTCGAACGTCGGTGAAGTGTCCGACGGCCAACGCCCCTCCGCCGGACTACATGCACCGTTCGAGTACTGCACGACCGTGTCGGCGAACGGCACGCCAGCGCACACTCTTTCGACAACCTTGCCCTTGGCGTCCTCCACGCGCATATTTCCAGGACGACGAATCCATGCGTGAACCGGCAGTGTGTGGCGAGAAGGTAGGAGCTCGAACTCGACGGTCTTCCACCGCCACGGTGACGACTGCGCCAACCTGCGGAACTGTTCGACGGACGGGTTCGTGATCACGTACCGATCATGCCGTCGACTCGCGGTTCAGTTCTGCACGTTTCCGTTCTCGGGAGGGTGTGGCACGTTCTCGTCGTCCACGTGTGCGCCCTCGACCGCGTCTGTTTCGGCGGTGTGCTCGCGTGGGCCGTCGTTGCTGCCTTCGGACGGAACTGCATCGCTTGCGTCGGTCGGCATTGTCATGAAGTCTCCACAGGGTCGGGGCGAGGAGTCGCCATAGGTTGGACAATGTGGGTGTGCCCCAGTGAGCACAGAATTACACCCCGCGACACGCATCGTTCCGAAAATGACAAGGACCGTATGACATCGACAGGCGTACGGGGCTCGGTATGGTCGACGGTTGCAGTGATCGTCGGGATTGTTGCTGTCGGCACGGTTGTTGCCGGACTGCTGCACGAACCGCAGCCCGACCCGATCACGATTCCAGGTTGCGCGGAGGTCGTTCAGCCCGAGGACTCGGTGCGAGTGAACTACGCATTCGCCATCGAGGGCGACGCCGACAACTCCGAAGTGCCGTGGAGATTCGACTCCAAAGCACAGTCGATGACCGATGCCCTGATCGCGACACTTCCCACCGGAGCGACCGTCGAACCCGAACCGTTCGCACCGACCTTCGGCTTCGACGCGGGCGCAGTACGGCAGTCGCTCGACGGCGAGGCCGACGCGCTCGGAACGGTCACCGTCGGCAACCGGACCGGCACGCTGACAGTCACCGTCGGATTGTCCGATCAGCCCGCTGGTCCGTGCTTCGCGGGCTTCGTCGACCAGCGGTCGACGCAATCAGACGGAACTGTGCTCGACATCCAGGACAGCACGCACACGACTCGCGTCGTTGCGAGCGCGATCGACGGCACCCGAATCGATGTGAACGCCAAGGGTGTACTGACGCTCGAGCAAGTCATCGATATCGCTCTGGCACCCGGCCTTCGCGCAAGCACACCTGCCTGACGAACTGGGTGCTCCCACGGGCCGCAGCCGTGCGTCCACTACCGTCACTCACCGGCGGCATCCCGCGGATGACACCCGATGGTGAACAGTCACGTCCGCGCGCGTCCAGTGGCCTATCTTGAGTTCGATGCGAATAGCTGTGGTGGAGGACGACGACGGACTCGGTGATGCGTTGGTGGACGCGTTGACCGAGGTGGGGCACACGCCTGTCCGCATGCGCCGCGGTGCCGACGCCCTGCTCGGCTATCACGAGATGGATGTCGTGCTGCTGGATCTCGGACTGCCCGACATGGATGGCCTCGACGTTCTTCGAAAGCTCAGGACGCTGAGTTCGGTTCCGGTGGTGGTGCTGACGGCGCGAGACGACGAGCGCTCGGTGGTGCGGGCCCTGCGCGGCGGTGCCGACGACTACGTCGTCAAGCCGGCTCGATTGGGTGAATTGCACGCGAGACTCGAGGTGGCCGCGCATCGCCGAAGCGCGGCCACCGAACCCACGGCCGACAGGCTGACGCTCGGTGACATCGTCGTCGATCTCTCCGGCCGTGCCGTCGAAGTCGGCGGACGCGCTGTTGCGCTGACCACCAAGGAGTTCGACCTGTTGGCTCATCTCGTGACGCGACGCGGTGAAGCAGTGAGCCGGGAACAGTTGATGGACGCCATCTGGGGTGACGCCTACGTCGCGATCTCACGAACGCTCGACGTACACATGACGGCGTTGCGTTCCAAGCTTTCTCGCCCGGGTGCCATCGTCACGATCCGCGGCTTCGGCTACCGCTGGGATACCTGACGTGCGGCGGCGTGTCCTTTTGGTGTTGATGATCTACTCCACCGTGGTCGTGCTTGCTCTGTCGGTTCCCCTCGCGCTGTTGGTCGGTCGCGAACGAGCCCAACGATTCGGCGAGAATCGGGCCGCCGCAGCATCGTTCTTTGCGGAACTCAGCTCGCGAGAAGACGAATCCGGTGTAGCCCGTATCCGAGAATCGGTGCAGCGCTACAACAGTCTGTACGACGAGGGAGTTGCCGTCGTCGATCGCACCGGAGGGGTGCGGGCGGAATCAGGCCTGGACGTGCAGCGTGTCGACGTCCAGCAGTCGGTGGCAGGAGCGCTGCGCAATCAGCGCGGCGACCTACCGTCGAGTCTGACGCCGTGGTCGGATTCCTCGGTGTTGATTGCCGCCCCGGTCGGTGGGGGAACGCAAGTGGACGGCGCAGTGGTGCTAGAGGCGTCCACCGATTCTGCGCGCAGGGACGTCGCGATTGCCTGGGTGGTCATCGCTGTCGGTGCCATGCTGATCCTCGCGACGGTCGCGGTGATCGCTGTTGCGTTGTCACGCTGGGTCGTTCGTCCGCTGTGCGCATTGTCCTCGCGAGTCCATTCGTTCGGCGACAAGTTCCACGATCAGGTGTCGGTCGAGGGGTCGCACCGACTCGAGCCGGTGCCCTACGTCGGGCCACCGGAGGTGCGTGAGCTGTCCAGTGCCTTCGAGGCCATGGCCGACGACGTCGAGGCCGCCACCGCTGCGCAACGTCGATTGGTGGCCGACACCGCCCACGCTCTCCGGAACCCACTGGCAGCATTGCGAATTCGGATGGACGTGCTGGGAATGCGGGTGCCGGATTCGGCGACCGATGCGCACCGGCGGACCACACTCGAGGTGGATCGTTTGAGCTCCGTGGTGGAAGGTCTGCTCGTTCTCGCAGCTGCCGAAACCCCGGCGAGCACCCGGTCTCCCGGCTGCGATCTCGGTGCGGTTGTCGCAGATCGAGTCGAATTCTGGTTCAGCACGATAGTCGTGGCGGGAATGACCGTTCACGTCTCGGAGCCGGCTGCCGATGCGGATTGTCGCGTTGCGATGTCGGAGGACGACCTGACTCGAATTCTCGACGCTCTGCTGAGCAATGCAACCAAGTACGCCGGCTCCGGCTCCGGCATCGAGATCGACTATCGAAGCAGTGATGCGGACGTCACGATGTGGTTGTCCGACAACGGACCGGGCGTGCCCACTGACGAACTCGGCAAGGTCGTCGATCGGTTCTATCGAGCGTCCGGTTCGCACGGCGACGGTACCGGTCTGGGTCTGTCGATCGTCCACGCCCTGACCGAGCGAGCCGGCGGATCCCTTCGGGTCATGGAGCGTCGGCCAGTGGGACTGCGGATCGAACTGCGCCTTCCGAAAGTCGTTTCCTAAGGGAGTGTTAGGAATTCCGAAACGGCTTGGTTCCGGGCTGTGCTTGCCGTCACAGTAGGGAGGCTTCGGTTGCCGATCGTTGACCGGCAGCCCAATTGTCCGCTGAATGTGGAAGGACCAAACCATGGCCAACGAGGCCACCTCGATCACCGGTTCGACGCTCCCGAGTCCACCCGTTTCCTCTCGCGCTGCCACCCGCCGTGCCGTCTTCAACACGCTGCGGGGGTCGTCCGGAAATCTGGTCGAGTGGTACGACGTGTACGTCTACACCGTCTTCGCGACGTATTTCGAGAATCAGTTCTTCGACTCCGCCGACAAGAACTCCACCATCTACGTGTACGGGATCTTTGCGGTCACGTTCTTGATGCGACCGGTCGGGTCGTGGTTCTTCGGCCGCTACGCGGACCGCAACGGGCGCAGGGCTGCACTGACGTTCAGCGTCTCGATGATGGCGGCGTGCTCGCTGGTCATCGCGCTCACTCCCGGACGGGAGAGCATCGGCGTATGGGCCGCCGTGATCCTGATCCTGTGCCGGCTGGTTCAGGGCTTCGCCACCGGTGGTGAGTACGGTGCGTCGGCGACGTACATGTCCGAGGCCGCCACGCGCGAGCGTCGAGGATTCTTCTCGTCGTTCCAATACGTCACCCTCGTCGGTGGGCATGTGCTCGCACAGGTGACTCTGCTGCTGATGCAGGTGTTCCTCGAGCGCGAACAGATCGAGGACTTCGGTTGGCGCATAGCCTTCTTCATCGGCGGAGTCGCGGCAGTGGTGGTCTTCTGGCTGCGCCGCAGCATGGACGAATCCTTGACCGAGGATCGACTCGACGCCGTTCGCAGCGGTGCGGACAAAGCCTCCGGTTCCTTGAAGGAATTGGTCGCCAATCACTGGCGGGCGTTGCTGATCTGCTTCATGGTGACGGCCGGTGGCACCATTGCGTTCTACACCTACAGCGTCAACGCACCCTCGATGGTCAAGACCGCGTACGAGGACCGGGGGATGACCGGTACCTGGATCAACCTCGCCGGCCTGGTCTTCCTCATGCTGCTGCAGCCCATCGGCGGAATGATCAGCGACAAGGTGGGCCGCAAGCCGCTGCTCGTCTTCTTCGGTATCGGAGGCGTGCTGTACACCTACGTACTCATCACGTACCTGCCGACGGCGACGTCGGTGGTGCAGTCGCTCGCCCTGGTGTGCGTCGGCTACGTCATCCTCACCGGCTACACCTCGATCAATGCGATCGTCAAAGCAGAGCTGTTCCCCTCTCACGTCCGCGCACTCGGCGTCGGCTTGGGATACGCGCTCGCCAACTCGGCCTTCGGCGGCACAGCACCATTGATCTACCAAGCCGCGAAGAACGGCGGGCACGTGGGTTGGTTCATCCTCTACGTGACGGTCGTGATCGCCATCTCGCTGCTTGTGTACATCTTCGTACTGCGCAACAAGTCCGAGACCGTACTCGACCGAGAGCAGGGTCGAGCGTTCCAGTGACCTGTGACGCCCTACAGTGACTGACATGGCCGAGCATGCAGCGTCGTTCTCGCGTAGAACGGCGCTGCAGGCCGGTCTGTTGGCACTGAGCGCTGCTTTCGCGGGTGCCTGCGCCTCGGATCCGCCGATGCAGCTGCGCCTCGCTGCAGGCGAGGTCGGTGGCTTCTTCTGGGAGTTCGCCGGACTGCTGTCCGAATCTGTCGCGAAAACCGCTTTAGCACAGATCGTTCCGCTCACCTCTGCCGGCTCCGTCGACAACCTCGAGGCATTGGGTTCTCGGCAGGCCGAGCTGGCACTGACGCTCATGGACGCTGCTTACAGTCATCCGAGCGGAGAGCTGGCGGCAGTCGGGTGCGTCTACGAGAACTACTTCCAAGTGGCCGTGCGAGCAGACTCGACTATCGAGTCCGTGGACGATCTGCGAGGACGAAACGTGAGCATCGGTGCCCCGGGATCCGGTGCCACCGAAGTATCTCAGCGAGTCCTCCGTGCAGCGGGTGTTTCGGAAGACGGTGCTGTCGAACAGGTTCAGCTCTCGATGAGCTCAGCGGCAGATGCCCTGACGGCCAACGAAGTCGACGCCGTGATGTGGGCGGGCGGGTTGCCGACACCGGCATTTGCCCAGCCTCGAGCCGCGATTCGTCTACTCGATCTGGGTACCGTCGTCGCTGATCTCAGACGCGAATTCGGTACCGCATACGAGGCTGTGCTGGTACCGGCAAACGTGTACGGCGAACATCCGGAGGTGACCTCCGTGGGCATTCCGAATCTTCTCCTGGCACATCCGGACGTGCCGGACCGCGTTGTCGCTGCACTGGTGGGTGTGCTTCTCGATCAGTCGTCCGGGCTGGTTCCCAGCCAGGCGATCGGCAGCCAATTTCTCGATGCGCGGTCGCTGGTCATGACCGGCAGCATCCCCCTCCACCCCGGAGCCGAACAGGAATATCGCAGACGACATGGATGATCGCCGACCTCACAACCTCGCTGCGAGTCGGTGATACGCCGCGTTCCATCGCAGTGTCTGTTGGAATCCACGCGTGGTGGTGCCCGCATCGATGGTGAGCAGTTCGACGCCGATCATGTCCGAGAATGCCTCCAGCACAGGCAGACCGATGGCGGTGCTCAGAACCGTGTGGTGGGGCGCACCGGCCGTCAGCCAGGATTCCGCCGACACCGCGAGTGAGGGCTGCGGTTCCCACACAGCGCACGCCACGGGTAGTTTCGGCAGCGCCTCGTCGGGCTCGACGACGTCGATCACGTTGGCTGTCAATCTGAATCGTTCACCGACATCCGAGAGTCCGACGACTACGCCGGGTCCTGGATCGGCGGTGAATCGCAGTCGCACCGGGTCTTCGCGGCCACCGATGGACAGTGGATGGATCTCCAGGGTGGGCCGCGAGGCGGTGATCGACGGGCACACCTCGAGCATGTGTGCGCCGAGGATCTTCTCCGCACCGGGAACGAGGTTGTAGGTGTAGTCCTCCATGAACGACGTTCCACCGTCGAGTCCCTCGGCCATCACCTTCATGCCGCGCAACAACATCGAGGTCTTCCAGTCACCCTCGCCGCCGAAGCCGTATCCGTCGGCCATGAGGCGCTGCACTGCGAGCCCGGGCAACTGACGAAGTCCGCCGAGATCCTCGAAGTTGGTGGTGAAGGCCTTGAATCCGCCGTCGGTCAGGAACTGCCGCAGCCCGGCTTCGACACGAGCACCGTAGCGGAGGGATTCGTGGCGGTCACCGCCCTTGTCGAGGCTCGGTGCGATGTCGTAGGACGAGCGGTATTCGTCGATCAGGTCCGAGATCGCCGAGTCGCTCACTCCGTCCACCACCTCGACCAGATCGTTGACGCCGTAGGTGTTGACGGAGACTCCGAATCGCAACTGCGCTTCGACCTTGTCGCCTTCCGTCACTGCGACGTCGCGCATGTTGTCGCCGAAACGTGCCAGGCGCAGTGACCTCAGCTCCGCTCGGCCGAGGGCCGCTCGCACCCACTGCTCCGCACGCTCCACAACCGCGGGATTGTCGACGTGGCCCGCCACGATCGTGCGCAGAACCCCCACCCGGGACTCGACGTGCCCGAACTCGCGATCACCGTGGGCGGCCTGATTGAGGTTCATGAACTCCATGTCGATCGTGGACCAGGGCAACGACATTCCCGCCTGCGTATGCAGGTGCAGCAGCGGAACGTCCAACGCATCGAGGCCGGCAATCCACATCTTGGCGGGGGAGAAGGTGTGCATCCACGTCACCACGCCCACGCATTCATCGGCGGCATTGGCCTCGCGCATGGTGCCGAGGATGGACGACGCGTCGAGCAGAACCGGCTTCCAGACCACCGAGACAGGAAGTGCCGCATCGAGTTTGTCCGCGATCTCGCGAGACTGGGCTGCGACTTGTTCGAGGGTCTCGGGCCCGTAGAGGCTTTGACTACCGGTGAGAAACCATACTTCGGACATGGGAGTACCTCCGTGGAGAGAAGATTCGGCGCGCCGGTCAGCGCTGGCCGTAGACGTTCTGATAGCGGTCGTAGAGCGCGTCGACCGATGCGCTCGGAATGCGAAGTGGCTGTCCCAGTTGGTAGGACAGATGTACCGATCGCGCGACGTCCTCGCACATGACAGCCGCCTTCACCGCCGATCGAGCGGTGGGTCCCACCGCGAACACACCGTGGTTCTGCATCAGCACGGCGGGAGATCGACTGTCCGCGAGGGTGTCGACGATGCCGCGTCCGATCGAGTCGTCGCCGATCGTGGCGAAGGGTCCGACCGGGATGTCTCCGCCGAACTCGTCCGCGCACATCGTGGTCACCACGGGAATCGGTTCTCCTCGGGCCGCCCACGCTACCGCGTACGGCGAATGTGTGTGCACCACACCGCCGATGTGATCGAGGTGTCGGTAGACGTAGGCCTGCGCTTCGGTGTCCGATGACGGCGCATGGTCACCCTCGACCACCTTGCCGTACAGATCGCACACCACCATGTTGCCGGGCGTGAGATCGTCGTACGAGACGCCACTGGGTTTGATGACCATCAGATCCCGGCCCGGAACCCGCGCCGAGACGTTGCCTGCCGTCCACACGACCAGTCCGTACCGCATCAATTCGGCGTGCAGGGTGCAGACGTCGCGGCGGATCTGCTCGATGGCCTCGCGCACGTCGTCGACGACGGTCATCGTGCATCCACCCTTCGGGTCAGCGCGTCACGTCGCAGTGCTCGCAGACGGCGCATGGTCGGCACGTCCCGGCCGAACCGGTCGTGCAATTCCAGATAGATCTCGAACAGGGAGTCGTAGGCTTTCGATCGCGATTCGTCGGGCACGAAAGCGGCCCGGTGTACCTTGCCCATCGACTTCGAGGCGACGGGCACGTCCGGGTAGCACCCGGCCGCCACCGCCGCGTGGATGGCAGATCCCAGAGCAGGTCCCTGTGCGGAGGCGATGACCGACAACGGCATTCGCAGCACATCGGCGTAGATCTGCATGAGCAGCGCGTTGCGTGCCAACCCGCCGGCGACGACGAACTCCTCGACCGGGACGCCACTGTTGCGGAAGGTTTCCACGATGACGCGGGTTCCGAATGCGGTTGCTTCGAGCAGCGCACGGTAGGTGTCCTCGGGACGCGTGGCCAGCGTGGTCCCGACGACCAGGCCGGAGAGCTCGTGATCGACCAGAACCGACCGGTTCCCGCTGTGCCAATCGAGCGCGACGAGTCCGTGCTCGCCCACGTCCTGCGCCTGCGCGAGGCGGGTCAGGTGCTCGTGCACCGACTCACCTGCCGCAGCAGCCGCCTCGCTGTACGCCGCGGGAACCGATGTGCGCGTGAACCATCCGAAAATGTCGCCGACGCCGCTCTGCCCTGCCTCGTAGCCGAACGATCCGGCGACGATTCCGCCGTCCACCACCCCGCACATGCCGGGAACTTCCTTCAGGACGGTCGAGCTCATCACGTGGCAGGTCGAGGTCCCCATGATGGCGACCATTCGGCCCGGTTCCACCGCTCCGGCCGCGGGTGCCGTCACGTGCGCATCGACGTTGCCGACGGCGACGGCTATGCCCTCGGGAAGTCCGGTCCATCGCGCAGCCTCGGCGGTCAACGTACCTGCACGAGAACCCAACTCGCCCAAAGGCTGATCGAGCTTGTCGGCGACGAAGGAACCGAAGCCCGGTGCCAGTTCGGTGAGGAAGTCCACGGACGGGTAGTGCCCGTCCTGATAGATGCCCTTGTAACCGGCGGTACAGGCGTTGCGTACGTAGTGTCCGCACAGTTGCCACACGATCCAATCGGCGGCTTCGACCCATCGGTCCATCGCGTCGTAGATCTCGGAATCTTCCTCGTGAATCTGCAGTGCCTTGGCGAACTCCCATTCCGAGGAGATCAGTCCGCCGTAACGAGGCAGCCAACTCTCGCCGCGACGCGCGGCGAGTTCGTTGATGCGGTCCGCCTGCCCCTGTGCCGCATGGTGTTTCCACAATTTCACGTACGAGTGCGGTCGATCGGCGAAGCGCGGATCTTCGCACAGCGGAGTGCCGTCGGCGTAGGTGGGCACCATGGTGCACGCGGTGAAGTCGGTGGCGATGCCGACCACCTGCTCGGCCTCGATGCCCGCAGCGGCCAGCGCGGCGGGTACTGCACGACGCAGAACGTCTCGATAGTCGTCCGGTACCTGCAGGGCCCATGCGTCGGGCAATCGGACCGTGCCGTCGGGCAGCGTCTCCTCGAGCACTGCGTGTCGGTAATCATGTACTGCCGAGGCGATTTCGGTGCCGTCGGACACCCGAACGACGACGGCGCGTCCGGACAGGGTGCCGAAGTCGACCCCAACCGTGTATCGGTCAACCGGCATTCAGATCTCCTTCGTGGGTCACCGACTGTGACGTGTGCAACACAGTGTGAGCGCTAACATCCTGTCGAGTCAAGTGCCTGCACCGCGAAGTGGGCGGATCCGACACGATGCGTTCGTCTCGGGTGGTCCTTGCCGCCTATGTCCGGATCGGAGTTACTCGCAGCGATCGCATGCGCGCCTGTGCATACTGGTGTGATGCGGGCCACATGCGCGATCAGTTCGATGATCTCGGCCCGCCGGTCGCGCAACTCACTCACCGAAGAGGAGAACTCATGGCAGACAACAGAGCAGTAACGTACGCAGGACCGGGCAAGGTAGAGGTGCAGGACATCGCTTTTCCGGGCCTGGAGTTGACCGACGGCCCTGGCGTGAATCCGGCCAACGTCGGACGCAAGTGCGAGCACGGAGTGATTCTGAAGGTCGTCTCGACCAACATCTGCGGCAGTGACCAGCACATGGTTCGTGGGCGCACGACCGCGCCCGAGGGGCTGGTGCTCGGCCACGAGATCACCGGCGAAATCGTCGAGGTCGGACGCGACGTCGAGTTCCTGAAGGTGGGGGACATCTGCTCGGTTCCGTTCAACATCGCCTGCGGGCGGTGTCGAAACTGCAAGGAGCGCAAGACCGGAATCTGTCTCAACGTCAACCCCGATCGACCTGGCTCGGCCTTCGGCTACGTCGACATGGGC
>NZ_NOZC01000034.1:0-34541 GCF_002258545.1 Rhodococcus sp. 05-2255-3B1
CTGGGCGAGCGGTGCCTAAACTGTTGTAACAGCCAAACCGGGGAGGAAGTGTCACCGTTTCCGAACACTGCAACTTTGAATATCGACACTCCGCCAGTCTTTGGATAGTTTCTGAAGCCAGAAGGTGCATATCGCGCGAAAAACTAAAGTTAGATGCTATCCTGAACGCCTACTCAGGAGGACTCGTTGGATACAAACCGTCGGTGGGCGCTAGAGACGTTCGGAAGGCATGGCGCACTAATTCGTAGTCGAATCCCTGCGCTCGTGAATGAGGAGCATGTCGCCTCGGTTGACGCACAAGAAGCATCCGGCCATAGGTCCACCGGGGTCTATGGCGAGTTCTGGAGGGGAATCCTGGAGAAGTTCGAGGAATTCGGCAACCTGCCCGGCGCAACAATGGTTCGGCCAGACGGAGCACCGTACAAGATCCCAGTCGTAAATGGCGTCGCCCTCTTCCCGTGGCGATACTCCCGAACCCTGGAACGCAGTATTGACTCAGTCCTTTTCGGCACCTCAGACACACGGTCGTCGATAGCGAAGATTCGGCCGCCAGCTTTGCAAGGGGAGCTCGACATCGAGGTTCCCGATCCGGAGTTGACCGACGAGGAGCGGGAGTTAGTCTCCAGCTTCGACAGCTACACCAAAGATCCTGTGGTGGAGACGGGTCGGCTTGTCTTGGTTGCGATTTGCAGCTCGACTCGCGGACTGTTCGACGTGCGTTGGGGCGAAGCGGAGCTCGGCGCCAGCGGCTTCGTGAGTTGGGTTGCCGAGCCGGAGAACCTTCTCAACCAGACTCCGACTCGACCAGTATCGACCACGCCGCGGCGGACCTTCACATCCGGACCGGTACCAAAGAAGTTCCCAACGGAACGACCAGGCGAGGCGTCCGGCACCGATGAATGACGATCGGCCACAGCTTGAGCTCTTCACATCGGCTGTCGATGATGGTCTCTCGTCGGTCGCGGTGGCGTTCGAGCCTGCCCGACTCACTCAGGCACGGGTCCTGGCCGAATTGACCAAATCTGAGCTGGCCGAACAAGTCGGTGTCTCGGCGGCCGCGATCGGTCAGTTTGAAGCCGGAATCACAAAACCACGTCCCGAGCATCTACCGATTTTGAGCAAGACTCTAGGCGTGCCGGTCCGGTACTTTGCAGCTGGTCGCCCCATAGGGCGTCTTGACGCTGCCGACGCGCATTTCAGAAGTCTCAGATCGACGCGATCCAAAGATCGCTCGAAAGCGGCCGCGCATGCTGAGCAAGTATGGGAACTGACTCACGCGCTGGAGAAGCAGGTCAGGTTCCCTGACGTCAATTTGCCTGTCTTGCCCAGTGGAGCGTCACCTACCGAAGCTGCTGATGTGCTTCGTAAATGGTGGGCAGTATCCGCCGGACCTGTACCCCACTTAGCGGGCACCATGGAAGCGAACGGCATTGTCGTATGCCTCATCTCAATGACCGACGATGCGCTCGGCCGGGTAAAGGCCTACTCGACTGACGCTCTAGGACGACCGATTGTTGTCCTTACCCCCGAACGCTTCCGCTCGGTGCAGGAGTACAGGTTCACATGTGCGCACGAGTTGGGGCACCTACTCATGCATCCCACCGCTCTCCCCGGCGATCGACAGCAAGAACGCGAAGCCGATCAGTTTGCAGCAGAGTTCTTGACGCCACAAGCGCAGATCGCACCGTTACTACCCAAAACCGTTCGGATCTCCACACTGGATGGACTAAGCCGGGAGTGGGGAGTCTCAATCGAATCGCTGATCTATCGAATGGGAGAGCTCCACCTAGTGACCGAGGCCGCCATACGCCGCGCGCATCAACGTTTGGCGGGCATGACCGGTTTGCGTAACGAAGAGCCTCTAGTTTCGTTCCCTGGCGAGGTGCCTACTCTCCTCCGAGATGCGTTGAAGATGGCCGAGAAAATCGGTTACAGCCGGGCGGATCTTGCCGACGAATTACGTTGGACCGAGCATCATCTCGCCAAACTGCTCGGCGAGATCGACACACGGCCCAGACTGTCTCTCGTCTCACGTTCAGAACTTTCGCCTGGTCAAGCGTCCACCTAACGATGATAGAACCTGCCTGTGCTGGCGAACCTCGCTCGGGAGGTCCAGCGTCGAGGAGTCTTTCGAAGATCGGGAACGCCCTGTCTCCGCATCACGCATTCGCGCGTAGGCCATCAGACGGCCCGCACAACCGGGCATGAGTCGCGGGCGAAGTCGGCTAGCCTGCGGCTCGTCGACGAGCGTTGAGTGCGACAGGATCAACCGATAGTGCCGGTTCCAGTGGTTCCTCGTCCGGGTCAACATCATCTTTCGCAAAGGCACTGATCATTGGCTCAAATATCGCCGTTAGACGCGTGAACCGCATCGTCGCGTAGACAATGGCAAACTCGAAGATCCACCGTGCCACTAGCGCGTTGTGACCTACCGGACTCTGACCGGGCGGAATAGCTTTCGTCGAGTCGAGCATGAGAGCGATGATCGCGAGCAAGGCAGCGCCCATACTGCCGACATAGATGCTGCGCCAACTTCGCGCGAGGTCCTTGCCGACGTCACGCTTGAGCGCTTTCGCACGCGGCCCCTTAGCTGAACCCAGCTGACTTACCGCGACTCCGCTCAGCGCCCCGGTCAACGAGACCACTACCGCGAACGCCGAGTAAACGCCACGGCGATCAGATGCTTCACTCCAGCTCAAGAGGTCGAAGCGCCCGGTGAGCCACACAACTAGAGCATGGATTCCCACGACAAACCCGGCTATGAACAGGTCCATCCATCGGTGATCAATCCAAAACTCGCGGATGGGTCTGACGACATGTTCTCGGAGAGACTGTCCTAGTTCCAAAGCATTCCTCCTTCGGAACCACACTGCTGACCTCAAGACTCGTTGTTGTTACCGTTCGCCGGCTCCACGCCGACCGCCTGCCGTAGCTCACTATCATGCTCGGCTGCGACGCCCATTATGGCGGTAACGGCCGACACTATTCTGATGGGATTGCCCTCATCATCTGTCGCCGCAATCTTGCGCTTCGCGGTGATCCGTTGTTTGAGGAAGTCCACCTTTTCCGAGTGGGTCTTCTCGTCAGCGTCAATGTGAATCAGCTGGGCTTTCGCCTTGCTGACCTCGCTCTCGCTCGCAGCGGCCGCAAGGTGTCCGGCCTCGTCACGCATGATCTGTCGGCCCTCATGGTTTTCCTTCGCCCGTGACGTCTGGATGATGAGGGTTACTGTTACCGGCCCGAACTCATCGTTGACGCGGGTAAGTACGCTCCCTAGTCGCGAGCCTCGGTTTGTAAGCGCCTGAGCCTTGGTGGTGCTCACCTTGGTCTCGATTCGAGATACCTCGGGCGACTTCTGAAGTTGCTCCCGGGCCGCGTCGGTAAGTACGGCCTCCGCGATGAGGTGCACACCGGTGAAAATCTTCAGTTCATCGAACCATTCAGCGACCGCACTCGGCGTCGGTGAGGCCGCCGAGCCTTGCACGAGACCGATCAGGTTCCCAAAGTCGAGAAACGACACCACAGATATCTCATAGAGCTTGTTTCCCTCTTCGGTCTCGAAATCTTCGAGAGAGGTAGCGCCGCTCTTGAGGAGCCCCAGCCACGCTGCGACGTCACGGACCTTCGCGAGCTTCAAATGAGCACGTTCACCGTGGTAGTAGACCTCGCCAATCAGCATGCGGTCGCCGACTTTGGTCGTTCGACCTTCGAGGTCAAGGCCATCGAGCTGGGTGAGTATGTCGTACCAATTCGCGTGCTCCATCGGCTTGTTGCCAGATGCGTCGTACTTCACAAGGCGATAGAACGCGATCGTTTTTTCATCGGTCGCCATCGCGGTGTTCCTCCTGGACGTTGCTGCAGCTCGGCAACGTCGTCTTGTGAAGTCTGTTTACGCGTCGACCTTAACCTTCGTGACTGGTTGACTGCTGGTAGCCACGCTGTTGTCTACATCCAAACTGGCTCGCTCGTGGCCCTTGCACCGGTCGAGCGTCCGCTTCTGTATCCCGATCGTCATTTGCTACTACATCAACGCCCTAATCGAAGATCCGCAAGCGCATCGAGATGAACACATCGCACGGAGTCGGCCGGGCGTCAACATGTCTTGACGGTGCGGTAACTGTCGTTCACGCCGGTTACGGGCTGTCGGTTGATTGAATGACTCCGACCGCCGGTGTGTATATCGTTCGAATGACTGGACCGTGCGAAGGCAGCCAAATTCTCACGCATCCGTTCGATTTCCCTGCATCGGTACGGGCTGCGGTGAGTAGCATCTATTGTAGTGATACAATTTGGTATAACTGCAGCTGAGGAGGTCTGAAATGTCATTGGCTCATGACATGGAACGAGATCTACGGGCGATACCGGCCGAGCGTGAACTACTGCAGCTCAAACTCCTGCGCGCAGTCGCCTATGCCACCGACAACGGCATCCCACAGCGCGTCATCGCCAGGAACCTGGCGGTCACCCAGCCCGAGGTGAGCCGCACTGTCAAGAAGCTGCGATTGAACCCCGCAGCACGCGAACGTAGCCCGCGCGAGGTGCTGCTCGAGCACGCCGCAAAGATCTTGGCCCACGATGCGATGTTGGCCGAACTTGCGGCGTGGCCGTACACGTTCGGGCACACAGCGGCTGACGATCCGGCGGGGGATAGCTATGTCCGGGGGACGTGGGATCAGATCGAACGCGCCGGCGATCTCCTCAGCGACGAGGACTACCGAACTCTCCTCGCGGCTACGGCCGACCGGCGTGCGCAGGCGAATGCACTCTGACCCTGCCACTGCGGCCGCGGCCGAGCTCGAATCCTGGTGCCGCCCCGGCGGAATACTCGACAAGAACGGGCCCAGAGCCTCGCTTCACTCGTTCGATCCAGTGTCGCGCCGCCGCACGCGCGACGGAGTTGTCGAAGCCTTCCTCGCCGAACACACCGACGTAGCCGTCGGGCGTCAGTTCCTCGCCCTCGCGACCGCCGGTCCGCCCGGGGTGGGCAAGTCGTCGAGTATCGACCGTCGCCGTCTCGCCGGACAGGGGTGGCGGGTCCTCGATGCCGACGTCATCAAGGACTACCTGCTGCGTGACGCGGTTGCGTACGGTGTCTACGACGACCTCCTGGACCGGACGCTGTCCGACGGGCATCCGGTCATGCCGCGTGAGCTCGCGACCCTGGTGCACTCCGAGTCGACGATGCTTCTCGACGCGATTACCGAGATCTGTACGGCGCGTGGGGAGAACATTGTTCTAGAGGGGACGTTCAGTTGGCCTGGTCTGGGTCCGCGTCTGCTGGCCGATCTCGCGTACGCGGATTATGAAAAGTTTACGATCCTCGATGTCGAGGCTCCCGCGGAGATCACGCGGGCTCGGGCGTTGACCCGGTGGTGGCGCGGGCGTCTCGATGCGATCAGCGGCGGCGATCCGTTCGGTGGCCGCTTCACCCCGGGCTTCGTCATCGATGCGCTCTACACCGACGACACTCAGGTGACGATCTGCGCCCGCAACGCCCGGGCTGCATTCGATCATGCACTCGCTGCCGAGATCCCGACGGTGGAGTTGCTCGTCGAGCACGTCGGCGGCGCGGACGAGGCGTGGGTGAAGGAGAACGGGGTCGTGGTGTACTCCCACGGTGCGGCCGAACACCCCGCTCCCTGACCCGCCGCCGTCCTGGCACCGGTGGTGTAGCCAGCTTCATCCGCCGACGTCTCGGGTGCGTACCGGTCCGCTTGTTAGAGAACGATGTCGGTGTAGGACGTCAGTTCGGTCCACCGCCCACGTTCGAGCCGAGCTGCAGGCTGCAGCGCGTACCGATCAGCGGCGACGAGTTGGTGCATCGACAGATCGGTTGCGGCTGCAATGTCCTCGATCGGTACCTGGAAGGTCCGGTACGGGCCGAGCGGGGGAGTAGCTGCGTCGGCGCGGGCGGGCCGCGTGAGGACGGGCCCCAGCGAAGGTGTCTGATCGAGGATGTACCCGGTCGCCGCCAGCACCGAATCCTGAGTCCAGGCAGCGATTTTGAAGAACCGCCGCGGGAGCGCCACGCCCCGGTACGCCGGGTCGTCGGCGGCGAAGATGCACCCGGAGAACACGGACAATCGCTGCCCGTACTGGCGGGCATGCTCGAGCACGTAGTCCTCCAGGCCGAGCCACAACGTCTTGGACTGGTTCAAGGTGGCGGTCTGCGGCGCACACACCGTGTAATGAAAGGTGTCGGCATTGGCCTGCTCGGCGACCGTCGCGGTGCCCCAGACGGGGTCGCGGCGGCGCACCAGATGCCCGCGGTCGAGATCGTTGCTGGCATACAACTCCGGGCCGGCCTGCTGCACGGCCGGGAGCCGGGGACCGAGTCGCCAGTCGTCACCACGCTCGACGTCACGCAGCCCGGATCCGTCGATGTTCACCGCCGTGGATGCTGCGAGACGGCGGTCGGGGTCGATCGCGACCGTGAAGTGCGTGTACGGCAGCACGACCAGACCAGAACGCGTCGGTGGGTCGAGGTCGATGGTGGACAGGAACGTGGTGTCGTAGCCGGCGGGTGAGGTCACCTCGTCAGTGAACCGGTCGATCGTGACGAGCACGTGAACACACCCTGTTCTCAGGGTCGGTTCCGTACCCTCGGATGGCGGCGCTCGAAACCGAGCGCCTGCACACGAGATCCAGGAGGCATATCCATGGCTGGAATCGCTGACAAGCTCGACAAGGCATACGAAGACAAGCCGCTCACCGAACTCGTCGACGCACCCGTCGAGGCACTGCAGGGTGTCAGCCCCGGTGACGCCGAGCATCTGAAGGCCGCGTTCAACATCAAGACCATCGGCGACCTCGGACGCAACAAGTACTTCCTGTGGGCGCAGTCGATCGCCAAGCTCGCCGAGTAGTTCCTGCTCGCACCGTCGACGAGCCACAGGACCGCATGGGTCCTGTGGCTCTCGTCGTCGATCAGCACGATGACTGTTGCACGGCCACCACGTTTCACTGTGGACGACTAGTAGCACCTGCCCGCGCCGGCCATGGGGATCGTCGACGAACACCCGCGTCGCCGACCCTGCGTTGTCGGCTCCGACCGGTAGCGTCCCACCAGTGGCGTCGAGGCAGGGGAGTGCGGTGAAGAGCTACCGCTACCAGTGGGCGCTGTTCGCCGACTGGTGCGCCGCCGCCGACACCTCGCCGCTACCCGCCTCGCCGATCATGTTGGCGCAGTTCCTCGACGAGAACCCCGCCGGCGACACCGTGCAGCTACGGCGGGTGTCCGCGATCAACCGCGCGCACCTCGACGCCGGCCACCCCGCCCCAGGGCAGGCGACGTCCATGCGGCTCGCATTGGACTCTGCGCGCGCCGACCGAACCATCCGACGGGCAGCGCAGTACCACGCCATTGCCTGCGAATTGCCGACCGAAGGGTCGACGGCAGCATTGTTCGGGCGCCGCGACGCCGTACTCCTTCTGCTGGCCGGAGCAGGCCTGTCGTACAACGCTATTGCAGAACTCGACCGCGGCGACATCAGCGTCGACGGTGGCAGCATCTGGATCGGCGGCCGCCACCGCATCCGCATCGACCCCCACGAGGCCACCGGCTTTCAGCCGGTCGAAGTGTGGGAACGGTGGAACACGGTCCTGCAGTTCTCCGACCGCTACCCCTCGACGGTGTTGCTCGCAGAGCACCTGCAGCGCAACACGTTTCCCGATCTGACGGGTTTTCCGCACCGCGGCGGTCCGGTCGCAGTCCCGATCGACCGATGGGGCCACCTACCGCTACCTGCTGCCCAGATGACCGCCGCCGAGATCGGATCGGTGATCGCCGCGCACCGCACCGGGCTCTCACCGCTGCACACCCCACGGCGGCGCATCAGCAGACCACACGCGGACGAACAGGTCGACATCGTTCGCCCCGAGCCCACACCAGCTGAACTCGATTCCGGGTACTACCGCGCGGGTGTCGACGCGCGGCGGCGAGCCCACACCGCCCTGGCGGATGTCCCGGGCATGGTCGACGACGTCGAGGATCGCATCGAAGCACTGCTGCAGCGCACCCTCGCTCTGTTGGGCGACGAGACCGCTCCCTCTTGATTCGCGGTATCACCGACGCCCACAGGGAGCGTCAGGAGATCTTGACGGTTCAACGTGACATAGAACCGGTTTATCGGTGCCCGGCTTCACCGGACGCGCGCGCAGGTCTGCAGGCATTCGCCGACCGTTCCACCCCGCAGTTCCCGAGTCGCCGACTCTGATCAGCGCGCGTGTGACAAATGGCCTCCGGTCACCCTGCGGTGACCGGAGGCCATTTGTCTGTGTCCAACCGCGCGGACGTGCGATTCGAGGACCACCGAAGCTGACGGCGTCTCGGTGTTGGTTCGCTCAGAACGGGAAATTAGGGTGCCAATGGCCCGAGTTCCTCGTCGAGGACTTTTTGCACAACGCGCATCGCTGCAAGTGCCGCGGGTGCGCCGCAGTAGCCGGCGGTGTGGATGACCGTCTCTGAGATTTCCTGACGGGTCAGTCCGTTGCGGAGTCCGCCGCGGACGTGGCCGGCGAGTTCGTCGTGAGACCGTAGCGCGATCAGCATGCCGATATTGAGCAGGCTTCTACTGCGGTGATCGAGACCGGGTCGGGTCCACACTCCTCCCCAGACGGTGTCGGTGACGAATGCTTGCAGTGCAGCGGAATCGGTGCCAGCTGTGTTCGCGAACGCTCGCTCGACGTACTCCTCGCCCATCACCTGCCGCCGGACTTCGAGACCGTCGATGAACCGCGTTCCTGTGCCCGGATTCTCGCTTGTCATGGTTGTGTACTCCCTGGACGTCTGGACGGGGCGAGTGTCAGAGGGCGATGATCGCCGGGACGGTGAGCACTGCAACGTAGTACCCCATGAACAGCACACCTGCGTGAATCTTGAAGGCGCGTGAGAGCAGCCCGCCGACCAACCCGACTGTGAGTGTCACTGCGAGGCCAAGGATTCCGCCCTCCCATACGCTGATCACCACGACGAGTCCCGCGAAGGTCGCGATGATGGCTTCGTGGCTGACGAACCGAACGACCAGAGATGCGGCGCGATGCGCGAAGTTCATGGCGAAGGGGTAAGCGATGATTCCGGCGATTGCGACTGCGGCGAGCCCGTAGAGCAGGAACTCCCAGTTGGTCAGTGCGGTGGAGAGGTTGTCGATGTTGCCGTTGCCGTCGTCGGTGGTGAAGACCGGGGGAGCGTTGAACAGTGGAGCGGCGGGTCCGGCGGCGACAGGGCTCAGTGGCAGCCCGAAAGCGATCAGTGGGATCAGTGCTTCGGCGATGTAGGTCGACTCCGTTGTTCCATTCCGGGACGAGATCACCGAGGTGAGCCGGTGGTAGCCGTGCTTGACCCGAGAACCGACGACCTCACCCATCAGCACCGTCATGGCAACGGGGCTAAAGACGAATGTGGCGCTCGACGCGGTGGCCGTGGCCGCGACGTATCCGGTTTGTCTGCGGTCGAGCATCCGGAACGGACTGGGAAAGTAGCCTTTCCAGCCCTTGACATCGGGTGCGAGCCAGACGGTGGCAGGGGTTTTTCTCGCCATCTCTTTACGCCCTGGTCCGCCGAGGACGAGGAATAGGTCAGCGATCAACGGGCCGATCGCAATACCGAGGAAGTAGCTGATGTTCAGTGAGATGTCGTAGTTCGCGGTCAATGCTTTGAGTCCGAGAATCAGTACGACGAACGGGAGGAGGGCCACGACACCGGCCCATCGTCCGGGTGAGGAGTAGGCGATGCCGATCGCGGCAACCAAGAAGAGCCAGGGTGCGACCGACTGCACCGCGTCGGCGAACGGTGCCAACAACGTGGCGAACAGGACAGCGACGGGCACGGCGATGAAGGCAGCGATCAGACCACCGGAGATTGCTTTCCGGAGCGCGATGTGCGGAACTCCCAGCGCACGAAGTAAGCGTGCTTCGCGCATGAGGGGCACGGCCATCGTGTCGCCGGGGATGCCGAGAAGTGTGGTGGGGACTGCGTGCGTCATGTGTTTGGCGACGGCGCCGGCGAGGAAGAAGGTGAACACGGCCGCCGGGGGTGCGCCGAGGAGGATGACCAACAAGGTCAGTGGTGCGATGGTGGCGGTTTCGTCGGTTCCCGAGACGAGGCCGATGAGAGAGAAGAGTATTGCTCCGATCACGCCGAGGGCGATGGCGATCAGCACGTCGTTGGTGAAGATGGAGCTCATCGGATTCCTGCTTCCTTGGTCGCGGGCGCAGGTTCACCTTCAGCGGCGACGAACCGGTCGTAGAGGTCCAGCTCCTTGAGTTCTTTGACGGTCGCCGCGGGGAGATCCGCAACGGTCCCCAGGCCTTGGCGTTCGTCTTTCAGAATTTGAATGACATCTCCCACGGCGTCTCCTTCTGAGGCGTCGGTGGCGATGATGCGCTTAGGTCGGAACAGTTTTCCGCAGATGACACCCGAGACAATGCAGAATGCGATACCCACCAGTAGCGCATAGGCCTCGGCGAGGGACTCGTTGTCGACGAACGAGGTGAACACTTCGGTCGCGATGAGCAATGCGGCGACACTCAGGACGCTGCCCACGAGAACCGATATCGCCAGATGGCGACCTACGACGGTGTCTCCCCACACTTCCAGGTACTGCGGGGGGCTGTCATCGTCGTTGACGTCCGGTGGTGGTGACTCACCGGCTGCTGTAGCCGATATCGGAAGGTCGTGCCGGTTGGTGGGCATGGCTGTACTCCAGAGGTCTTTCGGGTTCGGAACGAGAAGGGGTGGGCTGTCAGGATCGGGCTGCGGCGAGCGCAGTCACTACTCGCGAAGCGGTGGGATGTCCGATCTGCTTGGCCATCCAAATCGATGTGTCGGTCAAGGCGTCGAGGTCGATACCGGTCGTGATACCCAGGCCGTGCAACATCCAGAGCAGGTCCTCGGTGGCCAGGTTGCCGGTCGCGCCCTTGGCGTAGGGGCAGCGCCCCAGACCGCCTGCGGAGCTGTCGAATTCGGTGATGCCGGCCTGTAAGGAGGCGTACACGTTCGTCAGGGCTTGCCCGTAGGTGTCGTGGAAGTGCATTGCCAGTGCCGACACATCAATTCCGGTGGCCAGGACGGTGGCCAGGACGTCGTGCACGTGGCCTGGGGTTGCGACGCCGATGGTGTCGCCGAGCGACAGCGTGCTTACGCCCATCTGGACCAGACGTTCGGCCACTGCGGCGACCTGGGAAGAGGAGACCTGGCCTTCCCATGGGTCTCCGAACACCATAGAGATGTATCCGCGGACGGGTAGTCCCGCGGCGAGGGCACCGCGGACGACCGGTTCGGCCGCGTCGAGTGCACCGTCGATGGTGGTGTTGAGGTTCTTCGATGCAAAGGTCTCGGTTGCGCTGACGAAGACCGCGATCTCGCGGGCGCCGACGGCAAGCGCTCGGTCGAGTCCGCGCTGATTCGGTGCAAGAACGACCTGGCGTATGTGGTCGGGCAGCGCGACATCTGCCATGAGTTGCTCGGCGTCGGCGAGCTGGGGGATCCATTTCGGGGATACGAAGCTCGTCAATTCGACGGTGGAGACTCCGGCTGCGACGAGCCGTCGGCAGAACTCGACCTTGATGTCGGTGGGAACGAGTTTCGATTCCGCTTGTAACCCGTCGCGCGGTCCGACTTCGTAGAGGCGGACCGCGGGTGGGAGACCGGCTGCGGCGACCGCGAAGGGTGCTGGCGCCCAAAGATTGTCAGTGTTGGAGGTCATGCTCAGTTGCCGCTTCGGATCTCGGCGAGCACCTTCTCGGCGTGTTCGACACGAATGGTCCGGTCGTCGATCAGCCGCTTGACGACGAGGTCGAGTTCGCCGCTGGTGGCGCCGGCGGTCGCAGCGACCGTGCGGGCGTGCAAGCTCATGTGTCCGCGCTGGATGCCTTCGGCGGCCAGCGCGCGGCAGGCGCCGAGGTTCTGAGCGAGACCGACGGCGGCGATGATCTGGGCGAGCTCGGTAGCGGTGGTCACGCCGAGGATCTTCACCGCAGTCTGTGCAACAGGGTGGACCTTGGTGGCGCCGCCGACCAAGCCGACTGCCATGGGTACTTCCAAAGCGCCGGAAAGGTGTCCGTCTGCCGTTTTCTCGAAATGTGAGAGCGCGGTGTAGCGCCCGTCTGGACCGACTGCATGCGAGTGGCAGCCGGCTTCGACTGCGCGCGTGTCGTTTCCGGTGGCGAGTACGGCGGCGGTGATGCCGTTCATGATGCCCTTGTTGTGGGTGGCGGCGCGGTATGGATCGGCCTCGGCGAACGCGGAAGCGTGCACGATGTTGTCGACGACCTCGTCGCCGCCGAGTAGATCCTTGTCGAATACAGCACGTACGCGCACGATGCGATGGTCGGCCTTGTTGGTGAGAATGCGCAGCAGTGAACGCCCTCCGGCGATCTCGGCGAGGCGAGGGGCTATGGCTTCGGCCATAGTGTTGACCGCGTTGGCACCCATGGCATCCCTGACGTCGACGACGAGGTGCACGATGACGTGTGTTCCGGTGCGCGTCGGAAGTACGCGGACGGTGAGATCGAGTGCGCCGCCGCCGAACTTGACCAGGGTCGGATCCTGCGCGTTGGCGAGGTCGATGATCTCGCTACGGGCCTCGAGGATCCGAAACCGGGCTGCTTCCGGGTCAGGGGCCTCTAGAAGCTGAATCTGGGCTTGCATGACCGAACCGGTGTCGGAGGTGAAGAATCCTCCGTTGCCTCGGGCCATACGTGCGGCATTGCTCGCTGCAGCGACGACAGACGGTTCTTCGGTTGCCATGGGCACGAGATAGTCACGGCCGTTGACGGTGAAGTTGGTGGCGATACCGACGGGGATACCCATGACGCCGATGACGTTCTCGATCATATGGTCGGCGTGCTCGACGTCGAGGCCGTTGCCGGGCTCGAGTACCTCGAACGCAGCCGGTTCCAGGCCCGTGCGTTCGGCGATCACGGCCCTGCGATCCTGGACTGTGGAGTCCTTGAGTCCGGGGATTCGGCTGTTGTCGGTCACTATTTCCTCCGCGTAGTGCTGACCGCCCGCGTGAGATGCAGGACGGCGATGTCGTGTGCTACCGATCACGCTACGCAGATGATGTAACCCACGACATGTATCGAGGTCACGTCATTGACGTTCATTTATGTGCTTGTCGCACATTCTGCGCGATTCGCCCCTAACTCAGCCACCTGCTTACTCGTCGTAGTTGCGCGACGTGCGCCGCGAGATAGATCGGAGTTCGTCGAGACGTACTGCGGTCGAGATCCGAAACAGGTGCTCGTCTTGTCTCCAGTCCTCACCGAGCAGTGCTTTGAGCCGATCGAGTCGCTGCAGGATGGTGTTGGTGTGGTAGCTCAGTGCCCGTGCAGCCTTGGTGGGGCTTGCTTCGTTGCGCACGAAGGCGCGCAACGTGGCGATGAGGTCGGTGCGATGTGACCGGTCGTATTCGATCACGGCTCCGATGGTGTCGTCGATGAAATTGTGGAGCGCCTCGGGGTTGGATCCGAACATGGCCATGTAGGGGGCGTAGGACTGTGTGGTGACGGCAGCGTCGACGACGCCGAGGGCATCGAGCAGGGTCGCTGTGCGTTGTCCTGTTTCGAACCGCACCGAGAAGTCGTCGATCGTCCGGACTGCAGGTGTTGCTATGACCAGAATCGGAGCGGGAAGGGATGCTTCGAGGTGAGTCTTGAGCTCACGGGCTGAACGTACGGGCTCAGCGCTGGCGATGACGGCGGTGATAACGCCCAGATGTTCGCCGACGAGACCGGAACCGTCGAAGTAGCCGGCAGTGGACTTCTCGGCGGCTGCGCGCTGATCGGGAGAGACCACGATGATCAGGACCGTGTTGAGTTGCGCCAGGACGACCTGATGGCTTCGTGCGCGGCGGCCGAGGTCGCGGCGGCGTTCCGGTGCAGGGTCGAACAGGTCTCCGAGCAGCTCCCCGCGAACTCTCCGATCGGCGTCGGCAACTGCGTTCTGCTGTAGGACCAACAGCGCAGCAACCTGCGCGGCGCGCTCTATGGTGCGGTCGTCGACCGGTCCCAACTCCAGCTCTCCGGTACTCAGCAGGACGGCGCCGAAGAACAATTCCCCAGCCGTGATGGCGGCTACCACTTCGATGGTCGACGGTGACGAGCTCATGACGTGGCAACAGTGCCCGGTAGATCGGCTGGAGGAAATCGCCGACTGCACTGCAGGGGACAGGTGCATGGTCTCGATTCCGATGGGCGTCGCCGAGGACGATGCGACCGGGAAGGTGTTCGCGTCGATGATGGTCACGGTCCGGGCGAGTGCGGTGGACAATGTCTCGGCGACTTGCGGGAATCCGCCTCCGAGAAGAACGGCGTGGACGAGTTCTTGGTGGACGATGTTCGACCGGTCCCTGACCTCGAGATACGCGGTCAGGTCCTCGAGCGCGCGCAGTGCCTCGTCCTCGGACCTGCGTAGCTGCGTCAAGGTGTTCGCAGTCTGCAGAATGACCGATGCATGATCCGCGAGCGCAGACAGGAGCGCTGTTTCCTCCGGCGAGAACTCGTGCTCCTGTCGGGTCGCGGCGAAGAGAACCCCCAGCACCCGACCCTCCGACAACATCGGTACTCCCAAGATGGAGATGATCCCCTCCGCGGACACAGCGTCGTCGATGTTGTGTTCGTGTCTGCCTTCGATGTACTCGCTGTAGATCGGAACCCACTGCGCAGCCCGTGAATCGGCGATTCGGCTGGCAAGCCCCATGCCTGCAGGGACGCGCAGGTTCTGGAACTCCGGGGTCACCGATCCGACAGTCTTGCGTACGTGCAAATCTCGGGTGGTCGTGTCGAATTCGGACAGATAGGTGACGTCGGTGCCCATCATGTCGTGGGCTCGGTTGACCAGACGCGCGAGGAGCTCGTCGATGTCGCGGACTTCGGCGAGCTCGCGGGCGCTCGAGAACAAGGCGGCAAGTTCGTGTTCTCGTCGTCGCAGTCGCGTTATCTCGTCACGGTTCCGCCGGACTCGGTCCATGATGTCGAGCTGTTGGGCTCCGGTGACCCCGAGGTCTGCGAGCCCATCCCGCACGCCGATGTCGTTCACACCGAGGCTCGCCGAAGCGGCCCCGAGTACCTCACCGATGATCCGCGCCGCGTCCTCAGTTCTCACGCTCTACAGACTGCCCTCCGACGAATTCGAACAGGTATCCAACCCGATACTTGCGGGTCAGTGGGCCCCACCGACCTGGACATCTGCGATCTCGAGTGCTCCTGTTCGCTTGGTTCCGGCGATATTGGGGTTGGAACTGGCAGCGGTGCAGCACAGTAATGTTCGCCTTTCTTCGCCGATCAATCCGACGGCGAAGCACGGCTGCGCTGTGGTGACGATGTCGGTGACGGTCTCGGTGCTGACATCAATCCGGACGACGCGTGAGTTCACGGGGTCGGACACCCAAATCCCGTCGGAGGTATCGATGCAGATGCCGTCCGGCAGGATGGGTCCGTCGACCCCGAGAGTCGACATGTCCACCAGGGTGCGCTGATTAGCGAGGATTCCATCGGCGGTAATGGTGAACGCGGTCAGGCACGCACCCACAGTTTCGGCGATCACCAGGGTTCCATCACTCAGCTGCACAGTGCCGTTCGGGAAACGCAGTCCTGTAGCGGCGAGGTGGACACTCCCGTCGGGATCGACTCTGGCTAGGTCGGCGGTGGGTGGATCGGCGTTCGGGCCGAAGAGCGGGTCCGCGTCGGGATCGGCGGCCAGTTCGGAGTAGAAGTCGAACCCGAACGAGCCGACCCACGCACGCCCGTCCGAGTCGACGAGCATGTCGTTCGCTGCCCCGCGGGCAATAGAGGACAGGTCGGCGTATACGCGGGTCCGTCCGTCCGGCTCGACGGCCAGGAGCAGAGTGTCTCGCATGGAGACGACGAGCATGGTGCCGTCTGGGAGCCATCCCATACCCGAAGGTTGCCCTGGGACGTCGGCTGCGACCGTGCTCGTCCACGTCGACGCATCAACTCGCAAGAGTTGATGGGCGTAGAAGTCGGAAATGTACAGGTGTCCGTCTGGTCCGATGGACGGCGATTCGGCGAAGTGCAGTCCCGTGAGGACCGTTGTCGTCGAACTGTGCGTAGTTGTCGCGCTCATGTCGTTCACGTCCCGTTCGTTGATTGTGCGTCGTACTCGATCATGCCTGTCTTCATTGAGCGATCGCTTCCAGGCTTGCTCCCGGCGCAACTCTGCGCATACCCATTGCGCACGCAGCTGCAACCAGAGGGCAGATCACCAGCCAGATAAGAAGGGTTGCTGTGTAACCGATTCCGGCGAACAGTCTCGGCCCGGCCAGCGCGGCGGCAACGAACCCGACCCATTCCATTCCGGCGACGAGATTGGCCCCTGTCGCCCTTACACGGGTCGGGAAGACCTCGGCTGCGAATCCTGCTGCGGCGGTGATGTGACCGATGGTGAAGAAGTAGACGCCCGAGTAGAAGATGGTCAGCAGCACGACATTGGTGCCCTGGAAGGCCAACAGTCCGCCGGCCACCGCGCCGAGGGTCAGCCACAGCGCTGCAGCTTCGCGGCGACCGATCCGGTCACCGACGTAGGCGCAGAGGTAGTAGCCGACGGCCGCCAGACCTGTTGCAATGGCAGACGAGATGTAGGTGTGTTCGAGTGATACTCCGAAGTGGCTGTACACCGATGGCAAGTAGCTGAGTATCCCGGCAACACCGAAGGCGTACACGAGGTGCCAGATCGCCGCGAGGATGGCCGAGCGGCGTAGATCGGGCGCCATCAACTGTACGAAACGGTTACGGCGTTGCTCGGGTGCAGCTTTCTCCGCTGCGGCCTCGGCGCGGAAACGTTCGGTCTCGTCGACGCCGCGTCGCGCCCACAGCATCAAGAAGACTGGTACTACACCGACGATGAAGAGCAGGCGCCAACCGAAGTGAGGGACAATCAGGAAGGACAAGAGCGAGCCCGCGAAAAAACCGAGGGGATAACCGATTTGGGCCAATCCGATCAATCGTCCACGCGCTTTGGCTGGCGCTTCTTCGGCGACCATGACCTGGCCTGCCATCCACTCTGTGGTGGCACCTGCCTGAGTGATACCGCGGGCGAACAGGAGAATGAGGAATCCGCCTGCGCCTGCGGTGATCAAGCTGCCGGCCGCTGCGGCGAACATGCAGAGCTGGAAGATCGGCTTGCGTCCGAAGCGGTCCATGAACGGCCCCGACAGTACGGTCGAGATGGCGCCGACGGCGTAGATTATGGCGTACAGATTTCCGATGTCGTTGTCCGACAGTCCTAGATCCGCTTGGATCAAGGGGTAGTTCAGATTGAACAGACTGCCGTCCATGTTGACCAACAGCCAACCGCCCAGCGATAGCAAGGTCACCTGCCACGCGCGGCGATTCACCCCACGGATCAGGAATCCGGGTTTGCTGGCGGGAGGGACACTCTCGGTCGAGTGTGCGGTGGTGATAACTGGATCCTTAGCCATCTCGAAGGCCTTCTTCTGATCTACGGCGTCCCACTGGTTGCCCTATGTAGCGCGACTGCCGTGTCGCGCTCACCCACTGTGGGTGTGACGCAGATCAGAGTATTGACCACATGAGACTGACAACACATCCGAACAGCACACTGTTTGCCCTCAAAAATGTGTCGTAACCCCAGTATTTTACTGAATATTTACAATTGTCCAGGTCAGCCTTTGGAGAAAGCTGCTGGATGCGGTACGCGCACGATCAGCGCGTCGCCTGTCCGCCGCCGCCGCACAGTGCGGCCGCACCGATACCGCCGCCGCGGCGTTGGAGTTCCCGGCATGCCGAGCTTTACCAAGTGATCGCGGCAGGGCTGCCGACCTCCGGATCGACGGCTGCACTGTTCGGCCGCCGCGACTCCGTCCTTCTCGTTCTCGCTGGAGTGGGCCTGTCCCACAGGGCAATTGCAGGACTCGACCGCACCGACATCAGCGCCGACGGCGACAGTGCGTGGATCGGGGGCGGCCACCGAATCCTTGTCGCCCCCAACGACGCCACCGGTTTCGAGCCGGTCACGATATGGGGCCGGTGGCACACGGTTCTGCAGTTCTCCGAGCGCTATCCCTCGACAACATTGTTGGCAGAACATGTGCAGCGCAACACGTTTCCCGATATGACCGGGTGGCCGGACCGTCGCGGTCCGGTCGCGGTGCCGATCGACCGATGGGGTCACCTGCCCTTGCCGGTCACGGCGATGACCGCCGCCGAGGTCGGGGCAGTGATCGCGGGACACCGGACCGGCGTTTCTCCACTGCACACCCCACGTCGCCCCATCGTCAGACCGTCCGACGGTGCAGATCAGAGCGACCCGATCGCCCCTCCGAAGCCGATATCCGCGGAGCTCGACTCCGAGTACTACCGCTCGGGCGTCGAGGCCCGCCGCCGTGCCCACACGACGCTCGCCGATGTATCGGACATAGTCGACGACGTCGAGGACCGCATCGAGCAACTCCTCGAACGCACCCTGCAACTCCTGGCCTCATCCGACAGCGGTAATAGCACCTGACACGTTGAGCTCGAGACCCAGCGCACCGAGCCCCGCCGTCGTACACCTCATCGAACACAACGATCCGACATCCCCCGTCGTCGCAACGGGGGCTCAACACCTCAACGCAGAACGGCGACAAATGACGTGTGACATACAGGCTCACCCCCGACACCCCGCACACTGTCAACATTTCTGGCTCTTGACGACGCGGTAGCCACTTCCCACTCGTCAGCCCACATCCACACCGCAATAGCGGCGCAGTACTCCGATGGCCCCGGGGCGGGCAGCTTGGCGACCCAGTGCGCCCGGGTCTACGCCGAGTCGCTTCGCCTATCAGATTGTATCCGAAAATATAAGACTGGATCCGATACAACTAGATACAATCCGATAGTCTATGTGCATGGAGTACGGACTGAACCCCTTCACACCCGGGTCTGGCACCCGACCACCCGAGCTCGTCGGACGCACCGCCGAACTCGAACGTTTCGACTTGTTGATCGCGCGGGCGAAACGGCGACGCTACGACCGTGGGTTGATGCTGCAGGGCCTCCGGGGGGTAGGGAAGACCACGCTCCTGGCGACCATGGCGGATCAAGCTCGCCGCCACGATTGGGTGGTGGTCGAGGTCGAAGCTCAGACCAGTGTGGAAGGTGCCGAGGCCCTGCGGAGGCGTATCGCCAAAGATATTTCTCGCGCTGTACGCCGTCGTCAGTTCGCCGGCCCGGTGGCGGACAAGATCCGGCAGTTGACCGAAGAGTTCTCGATGTCCGCCACCGCGTTCGGTGTCGGAGTCGAGCTCGCTCGCTCCGCCGGTGCCGAGAAACCAAGCCTGGGGGTCGAATTCGAGGACCTCGTCGAAGATCTTACCGAGGAACTCCGCAAGGACGGCACCGCGCTGGGGCTGTTCATCGACGAGATGCAGGAACTCGAGCCGGCGCTCTTGCAGGTGATCCTGGCTACCCAGCACCGTGCGGCTCAGCGTGAGTGGCCGTTCTTCGTGTGCGGTGCCGGCCTGCCGAACCTTGCGCAAGCCTTGGCCGACGCACGGTCCTACGCCGAGCGCCAGTTCGACTACAGGACCATCGGTCCGCTCGCCGACGATCAGGCCCGCGATGCGATCGTCACACCCATCGCCCGGCTGAACCAGGACATCGACGCCGAGGCAGCAGATTACGTCGTCGCGGCGAGCGATGGATACCCGTACTTCCTTCAGGTGTTCGGTCACGAGCTCTGGCAGGCAGCCCAGCAGTCCCCGTTCACCCTCGCCGATGCCGAGGACGCCGTGGACACCGGCCACGCCTCGCTCGATTCCGGCTTCTACAGCTCACGGTGGCTACGGGCCACCGACGCCGAGAAACGCTATCTGGTGGCGATCGCACGCAGCGGAACCGATACTCCGCGGACGGCAGCCCTCGCCGAGGCCCTCGGGTCGAATCCGCAATCGATGGCACCGCACCGTGACTCCTGTATACGCAAAGGACTCATCTGGTCGCCGGCCCGCGGCCTGGTTGCGTTCACCGTCCCCGGGATGGCGGACTTCATCCGCCGCCAACCCAACGCACCGATTATCTGACCTCGACACCCAAGGACGTCGACTGGGCTGACATCGAGCACGTCGATCGCTCACGCCGCCCTGCATCCACACAGCGCCAGTGCACCAAGAGTCCAGTTCGGTCCGGCGTTGCAGCCTCCAGCCGCGCTGGAGGAGGGCCAGAGCGAGTAAAGCGAACAAGGCCGGTGCTCGGTGTCACCCTGAACTCGTGGCCGATACACGGTGCGTTAGAACGGGTCCGGTGGGCCGGTGTTCATCACGGCCAGGATGTAGTCGTGGTCGGGTGAATCGGCCGGGTGATCGTCGGCGACCGCGAACACCGACCGATCGGGCTCCGGCGGGGTGCGTGCTTCCTCCCGGGCTGCGAGCCATTCTCGCCAGACGATGCGTTCGGCGCGGTGGCGCACGATGCGGGCACGAACGGCCGAGGTGAGGCCGTGACGATGGCCGATGTCGTCGAGTTCGACGGGCCCGATACCGATGTGGGTGTTCTCGATTGTGAGGAGCCCGGCGACGCGTAGATCCAGCAGAGCCTCGTACCCGCTGGTGCGTCCCATCCCGATGGCAGTGAACAACTCATCCGCCGTCAGAGGCTCGGCTGCGGCAACTACTGCGTCGTAGAGGACGCGGTGACGCCACCCGATGACACTCCACGCCGGGTGTACCGACTCCACTTCGGCTGGCCCTGCCACGGTGTCGACTACCGCCGCACGTCCCGCATGTGTGGGCACTAGTGCGTACCGATCGGGGTTCTGGCCGACTCCGCGTTCGATCAGCAACAGCGGTGAGCCTTCCATGTCCCGCAGCCGCTCCAGAACGGACCACACCGTCGATTCGGGGAGCATGCCGGCGGCGATGGACAGTGACCGCCCACCGACACCGACAGTGGGGACGCCTTCCACTAACTGCCCTGACATTGCGGCAGCCCACGCCAAGGCTTGAACGACTGCATGGGTGGTCCAGCGATCCCGGCGATGAAGAAACTCGGAGGCGACCCAGGTTTGGGCGTGGGTAAGCCAGGAACGAAGTACTGGATCGTAGGTACCCCCTGTGTGCTTTTGCTTGTGCCCGGTATCCCGGACTGGGTCGGGGAGTGTCGATGCGGCCCAGTCGAGGGCGCGGGCAGTGTCGCGGCGGATGGCGCGTTCGGGTTCGGCGTAGCGGGCGTATGCGGCACGCACACCCGCCCATGCCGGCTCAGAGACGCGGGTGAGGATTTCGGTGGCGCTGGCTCCGGCGAGGACTGCGTGGGTGATGACGGATTGGCGTGCTTCCGAGCGTGAGGGCCAGCGGCGGGTGTCGATGCGGCCGGTGCTGGCGAAGTCGAGGACGCAGCGAGGCGGCGGGGCGGAACGGCAGAAACGTGGGTGCAACCGGGCGTCATCGCTGCTGCCGAGGACGCGTTCAGTGGACGTCTCGGCGCGGATGTGGGTGTCGATCGGGCTGGTGACCGTGCGGCCAGTTCCTCCGAGCAGCGCTTCGAGGCGTTGGAGTGTGCCGGCATCGGACCCGACGGTCAGGATGTCGGCCGCTGTAGCCGGGTCGAGGTCGACGAGGGTGCGGTAGCCACCTTCTTTGCACTGCGAGCCCGGCACGGTGATGCACCCGGTTTTGTGGTTGGTCATCGGTGTGATGTCCAACGTGGGAAGTCGCGCTGCAAGAAGACGTAGCAGTGGTCGTACTTCGCCGGCGGTGACTGTTTTTCCCGGTGCCAGCGGTATCAGCACGTGTCGGCCGCCGCTGGTCGATTGGTCGACGACGGCGCGGCCACCGCATTCGGTCAACCAGGCCAGCAGACGCGTCACGTCGGCGACAACGCAGGCGTGGCCATGGTGTTTGGTGTCGAAGTCCAGGGCAACGATGCCGGCGCGCTCGCGTGAGAACAGCGGCACAGCGGATGGCAGTGCCGGCCTTTTGACCGTCAGCGGCCCCGCGGACACGTATTTACGGGTCGTCGGGTCGTAGAGACGCATCGATCGACGCGCAGCAATGGCCGGTGCGAATCGACGCCACAGCCGGTCCGCAGTCGCATCCGGGTGGACGACACGAGCATTCAATCTTGTACCTACTTCAGGGCACGATGTACCCTGAGACATGTCCTCCAAGACAGTCCCTTCGGGGAAAGCACCACAGAACGAGTTGCGAGCTAGTCACTCGCTTCTCTGACTTCGAGAACCCTCGGCCCGCCCGCCGGGGGTTTTTCGTTATCTGTGCTGCGCTAATTCAGTTGGTCGTATGTGCCGAATGTCAGTTCGGGACAGAACGATCATGCAGTCAGCGGCAACACTCCTTGGTTTCGCGGTCGGTTGAGTTCAAGCGCGAGGTCCTCGCGGTCATTCACGATCGCGATGAGATCGGCCAGGTACTGACCCAGAGATGTCACACCTGCTGAACTCTGTTGTTCTTCGAGCGTTTTTATGAGCTCTAGCGGGATTCGGACAGTCAACGGCTTCCGGTCACCCTTACTGGGCATCGGCATAGCGTGGCCTCCTTCATCTGCATCATCGGTCCCAACCAGTGCCTATCCTGATGCAGAATCATGTTCGACGGGCTCAGACACGCCGAGAGCGTCGAAGGAAATTACATTGATGTGAGTAACCCGTTCGATTGGAACCCTTCTGAGCTTGTTTGGGCAATCGACTGCTGCTGCTCAATGCTGGCCAGTAGATGAGCGCGTATCTCGGCAGTGGCAGTGCAAACCAGCGCGAAATTCGCCTCGCGTGCGGTGCGTTCAGCCAGCCCCCCGCGCCTCACAGCCTTGCTGCCCGCTACAGCTGTGAAGTATGCCGATACGTCGACGGCGAAGCGGCAGACCTGCGCTCGTACCTCGTGAATATCGATCCTCGTGTCGGTTACGGCCTCATTCAACGACTTTCGGAGGTTGATAAACCCGTCTGTGAGTGCTTGGTTGTTCTGACCAAGCTCATCCAAGGCAGTCAGGCATCGACTCGACAACCCGAGTGCCAGCGAGCCGTTGATACGAACGATTGCACGATCAATCGTCGACATTGGCCCTTGCTTGCTCAGGCTCTTTCGTTGCACGTGCATGACATTGCTGTCGGCTACGGCAAGGCCGTCGAATTTAAGCGAGACAGTGCGAGATGCGTTGGCTGCAGCCAAGTGAAGCGGCTCATGGGACAGGCCCCTACCGCCTGCTGCCGAAACGAGGAACGTGACCGTCGAGTCGTTTAACTGGTCGTACGCCGTTACTCCAACGACGTCGATCATGCCCCACCCAGTCACGAATGGCGCACAGCCTTCGATCCGATAGCCATCCGCAGTCCGGTGGGCCCGGACGAGGGGTCGCTGCGGTGAGGCGTAGCCACTGCCTGACACGCCAGCGCGAATCGTGCCCATCCGTAAGCCTGAGAGATGTTCTGCTTTGAGTGACTCGTTCCCCGACGTAGCGAGTCTGAGGAGAGTGCCGTGATGCTGGGCCCATACGAACGCTGTTGCTAAACAACCGCTTACCAGGATCTCCCCTACGGCGGACATGGTCTGGAGCGGATTGTCGCTTCCTAAAGCTACGCCGTAGAGCCCTTGGCTGACCAGTAAGTCGAAGTGCGACTCAGGAATCTCAGCGGTCTCGTCGACCACTGCCGCAGCAGGTTCCAAGACCTCTTTGCGAAGCTCCTGTGCCTTGGCTATCCAATCGATCACGACAGTGTCCTCTCGGTCGCTTGCTGCTGCATGTCATCCCCTCTGTCGCCAGGAGCCGGTCCGTCAGAATTCAGCGAACTCGGCCCTGGGGGCCTCGGACGGCAACACACCCCAACGCCGAGTGCGAATGCAGAGAGACCGGCGAGCCCGAGAAGAACGGGACCGTATGTCTCAGCCCAGTCGATGAGACGCTTGGACTCGACTGCCCGCTGCACCTGCTCGTCGACCGTGGCAGCGTCGAGCTCTGGCGACATTTCCACGATGGTGACCGCCGACGGGTCGTTAGCGGTACGTCCGTAGTACTGGTGAACCGCTTGTTTCCCGAAGACGATTGCACCCGTCGTGGGCTCAACGAGCAGCTCACGGCGTGCCTTGTAGAACCGGTGCATCAGAATCTCTTCGTCCCCGTCGATACCCCAGTACGACGCAGGGAGGCTGAGCTTGCCGCCGGTGTCGAAGGGCGCGATGTCCTGAACGAAACGGTAGACGTCCAGGCCGTTGATGTTGGTCTCGCCGTCGAACTGGACGTCCTGGCTGCGGCGCGTGGTAGTATCGAAGTACGGATAGGACCTCTTTTCGACGTCGAACGGAAACTTGAGCGAGAGCCCGTCGTGCGTGACTTCGTCGGCGGGTTGATCGTCGTACTTCTGGATCGACCCGATCGGATCGTCCATCGGCATCGCAGTTCTGCGGTCGGCGGTGAATCTGTCGACGGTTGCGTTGACCGTTCCTCGTTCACCAGGTCTGTCGTCTCGTTGCAACAAAACAGCGGATTGCATGGTGATCTTGTTGCTGTCGGACGGTTCTTCGACAGTAACCTGCTGTAAGACACGAATGGGAACGTCGCGATCGACTTTCGAGACGCCCTGAACGAGCGCTTCGGTGTCGAGCAAGGTCGCGGTGCCCGTTGCGACCGTTGCGGAGTCGACGTCGAGAGGCGTTTTCACCAGCTGTGGAGCCATGTACAGGGACATTGTTGCGGAGGATGCGGCGAGGAACGCACCGACCCCGACCAGTGCCAGGCCTTTGATCGGTAGTGTCGCCGTCGTCATGCGTTGGTCCTTAAAGTTGGTCGGTACCCTGCTCGTCTCGGAGCGGCTACTGAGTCTGAGAAGCTGTGTCGCATGATCGTCAAGAGGCTGCCCTTGTTCGTGACCAGTCGACCGGCCGCTGTGGTTTTGGCTACCGCTTTCGCGGGATTTGCGTTGTCGGAGTACAGGATGGGCAAGCGGAGGCCGCGAGCGGGCTCTGTGAATCGGGACAACGGGTCCGGTAGAGCAGTTGGCCGTGGCCTTGCACTGGCGTACGGCGGAGGCCTCGTGCTGAGCGTGGCCTCGCCGGCAACCGTCATTAATCGGCACCGGAGAACGATTTTCGTCGTGGGCTTGACCACCGCTGCACTCGGGCAGGCCCTCCGGCTGGCTTCGGCGCGGAAGCTCGGGGAGTCCTTCACGTTCAAGGTCCACACGCATCCAGAGCAACTGGTGGTGCAGACGGGCCCGTACCGGTTGATTCGGCACCCCTCGTACACGGGGGCATTGATCTGCGCGCTGGGATTCTCCATCGCGTACGGGAACTGGCTTGCCCCCGTCATGGTGTCGTTTCTGGCGGGGGGATATGTCCACCGGATCCCGTCGGAAGAGTCCGCGATGCTCGAGGGCATAGGAGAGGGGTACGCCGAATACATGACGCGCTCTAAGCGCTTGATCCCGTTCATCTTCTAGTCGCCCCCGCGGAAGTTGCCTTACCGTCTTCACCGTCGACCATCTCGACCATGAGTCGGGTAGACGCGACGGAGTTTCTGCTGGCACGCCAGGCAGCCCGCTTGGAGCTCGGGATCAGAGTGTCCGCAAGGATGGCGTTGCTTCGAGTCGCCAAGGCCTGCCACTCATCCATGTACGCAACGATGCGTCGGTACCGCTGGACGCGAGGAAGCAGTGTCGTCCAGATGTACACCCACGCAACGTATCCGGCGACGAGCAGGGGCGACATGATGAGGAAGAGCGATATCTGAACGGTGTGGTCGGTGTACCAGTTCTCTGTGCCGCGGGTGAACGCAACTAGGTAGACGATTTTGTGAACTGCGTAGAGCAGGATCATCCCGCACGCCACCGCAGCAGCGGTGAGAACGCGCGCTAGTTCTCCGGTCTTCACGATCAGAGCCATGCGAACCAACAGGTAGAACGGCACTACCACGCACAGCGACAGGCTTCCGAGGAAGATGACCCAGTAGACCAGCATCCAGCCTTCGGCTGGAAAGGTCTGACTTAGGTAATATGTAGGTCTCGACGGCGCGGGGGAAAGGAGAAAAGAGACGACCAGACCGACAACCAACGCCGCGGTGACCGCGTAGCGAGAGCGACGCGAGAAACTACGTTGGGTCGAGTGAGCCACCATCCCGACCCATTGGGTTGCGGCGCAAATCGCCATGGCCTGAGCTATCAGAACAGATATGTTCCACAGGCCCGTTACGTCGTGTATGACAGGGTCAAGCTTGTCGTCTGCCAGCGCATGAATTCTGAACATCTGCGCAACGCTGAGAGTGAGCAGTAGCACCGTCATGGGGCGAGTTTGCGGCCTCCGCCTGTACAACGGTAGGCGTTGAAGACCGAACACCAGCAACACTATTGGCAGTATCGCCTCGAAGAACGTGCTCACATCTGCCACCCAAAAATTGTGGCCACCCGGCGCAGGGTCTCCTTGTCTTTCGAGTCGATGTTCTCCGGGTAGAACGGCTTGCGTAGGGAATCGGCGCGGGCAAGCATGAGTGTGCCGAGCCATTCGGCCTCTGCTTCGATGGGCTGAAGGAAATCCGGGACTCGTGTGAAGCACACCTTCGCCCGTTGTTCCTCGGCAAGTGCGCTGATCATTGTCCTCGGAATGGCAGGAGCCATCCTCATGAACGATTCGACCAGAATGTCCTCGGTGACAACAACATCGGCATCATGACCGAGAAGTATGTGTGCGACTTCGTGGAGGATGCATTGTTCACGGAAGAGCGGATCTACGTCCGCACGGACGTAGATGACATCGACCGGGGCAGTTCGTACCCAAAAGCCCGAGACCTCGCCGCTTTCGCTCAGATCGTCAGGTAGATCGAGGATCACAATGACGCGGCCGATCTTGAACCCAACCTCGGCAACGAATCGGTCGATCGACCAGGGTCTCGTGAACTGCAGTTGCAGTGTGTCGAGGAAGGATCTGGCACGTAGCTCGGGGTCGTCGATAGTTCTCGCTGCAGCGGCAGCGTCTCGGACCGAGCTCATTATGTCGATTCGCCAGCTTCGGCCGGTTCGTGCCGATTCTGCTTCTCGAAACGTCCGTGCGTGTCCCGGACCAGCTCGCTCAGACGCTCAGCGATCGCCGGAGTCAGCTGCGGTACCCGAGTTCGTAGAGCAAATACCGTGGCCTGGGAGTTCCGAACATTGTCGAAGTAATCGAGCTGCGCGTTATAGTCCATCTGCTCGGCAGTGGTGCCGACCAGGTAGGTAACCGGCGACTCGAAGAAGGTCGCTACTGCCTCGAGGACGTCTCGTTCGGCGTCGTCGACCGCCTGGCTGCGGAGCACTTTCACTTCTTCCGCAGTGACGTGGCGACCGACGCTTTTGCTCACATGCGCCGCGACCTGCGGGTCCAGATCATCGAGTGTCCCCAGATGTCGGAAGCCCCCGAATAGCCTGCTGATTCGATCGTGTAGCGGTAGCTGGCTGTCCATTGTGGTCTGTTCCTTCCGAACGTTCTCTCCCCGCGGAGTACTACGAGAGGCTTGGTCCCGAGCAAGCACCCTTGCCCATTTCTTGCGCAACTTCAACTGCTTCACTCGCGCTCCGCCCATCGCTCCTGGAACCTGGCGTCCAGCTCGTCGTCGATGTCGTCGTGCCGCCCAGCCAGCCAGCGACGGTAGAGCTGTTCTTCGCGCTCGACCGGGTCGTAGTCGGCGGCGGGTTTATCGAGGAGGGGGCCGAATGCCATCTCCGCCATCGGAGGGAGGGTTCTCCCAGGGCCCCCACTTCTTTCCAAGACCGCGGTGGCATACCGTCCGGCTACGCGGGAAACAAAGGCGTTGAATCCCCCGACGACCTGGTCGAAGTATTCTAGTGGGGGATCCGCGCCACGACAGCTCTCGTGCGCGGCATTGAGCTGCCGGTGCAGCCCGAACAGATTGTTGATTTCGTCCAGGGGAAGCACAATTGCATCCGGCTCGGCGGCGGCACTGCTCGATCTGGAGTTTCTGTTCGACAGGCTCTCCAGGGGGACAGGATCGCCACCGGCGAGAACAGCAGCTGCGCTCCCTTTGCTCCACCGCAGGCCTTGGTCGAGCTTCCTGATCACGGCCGGACTGGGCGCCCGACCGAGAGTGTCGTTTTCGATGTTGCCAAGTGTGGTGTCCGACGGTCCACCAGCATCACGGACCTCGAACCTAGTCAACGCAAGCCTTGCCCGCCGCGCCGCCACCACCTTGCCAAAACGGGCCAGGTCGTCTGTTTCCTGCATTACTGCATCCTATGTCCGGTAAGCAAAAAAATCGCAATTCCCAAGTAAATGTACCGGATGGACATAGAAGCAGCTCAGGACTACGAGGTTGTCGCTACGAACCCGTCTAATTTGCAAAAATTTTGCTTCTAAGTTGCTCTGTTTTCGATCGCCGGTACATACTGCACTCATGCCGACGCCCGCCGCGCCACCCTTACCGTCGCTGCGGTTCACGACGTCGACTCAACGACGTTGCCGATTCAGGAACTGGCGAGCCTCGTCACGCTTGAACGCCAGCCGGCCGGTCTCGCGCACGCTCGTAACTGCGAACGAGCTCATCGATCCCGATCTCGAGCGCCGCAGCAAGGCGGCGAGCATTCTCATCGGTCAACTTCACCTCGCCGCGCTCGATACGGGCAATCATCGACGTACTGATACCCACCTGCTGGCCCAGCTGCGGCTGCGTAAGCCCGAGAAGGACGCGCCAATCTCCAGGGAAGCGCTGATCCCTGGGTACGTCGACAAGCTCACTGATGGGCAGGCCGAGGGTCTTCGCAACAAGGGCCAGGGTGTCGACCTGAGGACTCCGGGTGCCGGATTCCCATTGCTGGACGGTGGCACCTCCGAGCCCGGACTTTCGTGCGAGATCCGCCCGGCTCATGCCTCTACTTTCACGCAGCGACGTCAGCCGTGCCGGGTCGAACCCCCGCAAGACGCGTCGACTCACTGTCGCATTCCGTTCATTGCTAGACACCATGCCGCACCTCCACTAAGGTCTAATCTGTGCATGACCTTAAACGATGCAAATGTCGTGATAGGTCGAACCGTTTTATTGACCTGGAGGACAGGCAGTTACCCTCCACCGTCGCAAACGTGGAGGTGGCGATGCCCCTGATCGAAAGAGGGGCAGAAGCAAAGTAAGAGAAACCCCGGGTGCGCAAGTGATTGGCGTCCGAACGCCCCGGGGTCCCGTATCTGCGAATGACAACTGCGCCTGAACACACGGCACCCGCAGGCCTACCAGCCTAGGTGCACAGCGCAGTCCACACGACTGGAGCACCTATGACATCGCTGCTGAAACCTCAACCGTTACGATTTCGACCCGCCCCCATGCCCCCTCACGGCTACACAGAGTCGACTCCGTGCGCCTCCCTCACCACGGTCGCCGGCATCGGCCTCGTCGCGTGCTCACTCGACGGTGGGCACGACCGCGATCGGCCTCACCAAGAGATCGACGAATCCACGGGCCAGATCCTGACACAGTGGCCATCTCGATCGAGCCAATTCAAACAGCCGAACTTTTCTGACCTCCAGCACGTCGCCTGACGAGCCCAATGCTTGAAATCGGCACCTGCCCAACAAGTGCCGGTTTCAGGACGTGGTGGCCTGGCCCCACCGCCCGGGGCCAGGCCACCACGTTTCACCACGAGTGACTGGGAGCTCGATCTGCACATCTACGCCAGCTCAAGCTCCTTGCCACGAAGAAAAATCCTGAGATGGAGCCCGGCATGTTTCCTGTTGAGGCTGCCCCTCACTCTCATCTGGTGACCCGGCACGAGGGTCGTACGGTAACGCTTCACTCATCATGTGCCGAACCGCACGAACCTGCCGGTTGTTGACCCAATCACTCGCTACCAGAAAGGAATACGCAGCTTCCTCGGCTTGTCTCGCAAACTTCGCTTCTAGCTCGGCCTGCTGGGCTGACAGCTCGTGGATGCCAGCGTGCAACGGACGCCCGCTGGCATCCACTCCCAAGGCATCACCCGCCGTCCGCGCTGAGGGATCACCCGAAGGCTGACCCTCGTTTTCGGTCGTTCCCCAGCGCGGACGGTGGTGGTTCCACCATCAACCACTCCTGTCACACATCACCCAATACCGCTGCATCACAGCGGCTTACGAAAGGCACACCACTCATGTCTCCTCAGCAAGGAATCGGTGGGCGTCACCGCCGCCGCAGGGACCGGGCTCTCGTTCTCACTGCCGTTCCCGTGGCCGTCGCCCTCGCGTGGGGCACCGCGACCGCACACGCGGCACCACAGGACTTCGTGACCGCACCCGACACCGCACAGTCTGGAACCACCGACACCACCCCCGTTGCGCCGCCGCCCGCGCCGACCCAGGAACGCCAGTTCCTGCCCGGCTACCAGGCCTCACCCCAGGTGCAGCAGACCGAATGGCGTAGCTACAACGACTACCGGTCCGGCAACCAGCAGTCGTCGTACCAGAACACCTACTACGAGCCCGCTCCCGCGCCGCAGGCCGCGCCGACCGACGCACCGCCCGCCCTGCAAGCGGCCCCGCCGCCCCCGCCGCCGGTTCCGACCGTGCAGCGCAAGGTCATTGCGCCGATCGACGCACCCGAGGGCTACGTCCTCGTCGGAGGCGAACTCGTGCCGTACGACCCGAACCTGCTCGATCCGAACTTGGTAGAGCAGTTCAACAACACCGGAGCCGCCATTCAGGCCGACGGTGGAAACTGGCTCGTGGACAACGGATTCGCCGACGCATCCCGCGCGGACCGTATCGCTGCGGGCACCATCACCGGCGTCGTCGCCGGTGGCGCTGTCGGCCTTGCCGCTTCCGTGGCCCCTGCCGCAGTCATCACCGGTACCGCCGCTGCGATCGGCGGCGGACTCGGCGTCGCTGCCACTACCGGCACAGGTGCGATTGTCTGGGGCGGACCGGTCGGCTGGGTCTTCATTCCCGGCGCAGCGGCACTCGCCGGAGCAGGCGTGGGCGCAGCCCTGTCGGCACCGATCGTTCTCGGTCTGACCGGTGCAGGCGCTGCGATCGGCGGCGTCCTCGGTGCCACCGTGCTCGGCGGTGAGCAGCAGATCATCGAAGAGCCCGCCCCGCTCCCGGCACCCGAGGCCGTCCCGGCACCCCCGGCCCCGCCGGTCACCGCCGCGCCGCTGGCACTGGATGCCCCCAGCGTTCAGAGCGCCGTCGACGCCCCGGTGTGGACCGAACCAGCCTTCGAGCAGGCCACGCAGTTCACCTCGACAGTGCTCGAGCAGCCCGCTGTGGCTGACACCGTCGCCGCGGTGAGCACTGCCGTCGCACCGGTTCTCGACCAGGCGAACGCTGCCCTGGCAGGCCTGAACCTCGCGATCTGATCTCCGGGTGCAGCCCGACCACCGGTGGTCGGGCTGTATCCGAAGGTTCGATCCCGTTCCTGCACTTCGACACTCGGAAAGGCCCTGTTGTGGCACCTCGAGAGACCCCCGACGACAGCTCCGATGATTGGTTCGCCGACCCTGTCGTCGCCGACACAGAGACTGCCGCTGCAGCGTCCGAGCGCAGACTGACCGTCCTGACCGACCAGAACCACACCGACGTCGATCACGACGACGACTGGTTCGCAGGCGACTCTGCGGAGGACATGGGCTCCGCCCGGCCAGCGGATGGATACAGCTCCTTCGACGAACGGACCTCTCTACTTCGCGCTGGAGGCCCCTACACCGCGCAAACGCCGCCCCCACGGTCGTGGTGGCGACGCCACCGCGCCGCTGTCGCCGTCACGATTGCCCTCACGGTCCTGGTCGGAGGAGGCTTGGGAGCAGCTCTGGTCCTCACCGGTGTCGGTGACGAACCGCAGGCCCCTGCCGCTCTGCTTCCCGCCGACATCGTCACCACCACAACCCTTCCCACATCGGCGGCCCCCGCTGCCGCCGGTGCCGCCGCCGCCGATGTCACCTGGTGCAAGGGCCAAGCCGACGGTGACCCGGTCACCGAAGACAGTGACGACCCTGGCGCGGTGGCGATCTGGCGGTTCGAGAAGGCCTTTTACTTCGACCGCGACGGTGCCGCAGCCCGCGCAGCAGGTGCACCGGACGCGGTGATGGCGTCCGCGCAGAGACTCCAGCAGGGGATCGACCAGCTCGAACCCGACATCGAGTTCTGTGTCCTGGCCGACCCGATCGACGCCGGGATCTACGACGTCACCGTCGTCGAACGCGGACCCGGCATCGACGGCCGCATGAGCCGCCAACGGATCACCACCACCGAGCAGCAGGACGGCACAACGCTCATCTCCGCCATCGTCCCGCGCTGACCCCTTATGACCAGGCACATCCGCTGGACCCCACCGAAGAAGAGAGAAACCGTGCACACATCCATCGACCAGGTTCGCCGCCTCACTCCGCGCCTGCTCGCCGCCACCGCAGCGATGACGGTCGCGGTCTCCGCCAGCGGCGTCGCGGCCGCGCAGCCCTCCGCCACTCCCACCCCGTCAGGATCGACGACCACCAGCCAATCCAGCACCGACGGCAACTGCCCGGTACTGCATCTCGTCGTCGTCCCCGGCACCACCGAGATCGACGAGAACACCTCACCCGACACCGATTCGGGCTTCTTCTCCCGCCTGACCGTCCCGGCGATGCGTGATGCGAACTCCGGCGACGGACCCGCTCTCGAACGCAGCTACGTCCCGTACCCGGCGAGTTTCGGCGGCAAGCCCGGCGATCGCTCCGCCGTTCCCTACGCCCAGTCCGTCGACATCGGCGTCGAGAACACCACCAAGATGATCTCCGACATCGCCGCACGCTGCCCCGGCACCAAAGTCTTCCTCTCCGGCTACTCCCAGGGCGGCGAGGTCGCCTCCCAAGTCACCCGTGACATCGGAGCAGGAACCGGACCCGTCGACGCCGACCACTTCGCCGGCGCAGCACTGTTCTCCGACCCCACCCGCGCCGAAGGTGAAGACGTCATCGCCGGCGGCGGCTCCACCCCCGCCCCGGCACCGGGAACGAGCGGTGCAGCAGTGGACACCGTCCAACTCGCCCCGGCCGTCGCCGCAGCCGCCCCCGCAGGCGGCGGTATCGCACCGACACCGAAAATCGCCGGATTCGGAGCAGTCTCCGACCGGGTCGCCTCGTACTGCACCGCAGGCGATCTCGCGTGCGACACCCCCATCGACGCCCCCGCCGCCAAGCTGGTGGCCTCCATTGCCGGACAGTCCTCGATGGACACCCGCGACCCCGTCCGGATCCTCACCGACGTCTCCACCGCCGTCGGACGCACCGCCCTGATGACCGGCGCGTCGGTGATCAACGACAACATCGACTTCGACTCCAAGGCAGGACGATTCGAGGTCAACTCGTCGTCGGAAACGGTGCTGTCGAAGATGGCGAAGTACTCCGACCCCTCCGCCACCACGACAGACGAGATGATCGACGAAGCAGTCGGTGCGGTCACCAAGATCGCCGGCATGGCCATCGGGGCGGCGATCACCGTCGCCAAGGACGTCATCACCCCCGAGACCATCGGCCAGCTCGCCACCGTCGGCCTGACCAACCCACCCGCAGCCCTCGGCATACTCGCCACCAAAGTGCTGTCCTCGGCGGTCAAGCTCGTGCCCCCGGCCACCATCGACTCGGCCGTCGACGTCGCGTTCAAGGAAGTGTCGAACACCATCGACGAGAACGCCGGTCTCGCGCAGCTCGTCACCGACACCTCCTACTGGAACACCGCCACCAAACACGGCTCCTACGACAGTGTTCCGGTCGGATCCAAAGGTGAGACCCCCGTCGAGTTGACCGTGCGGTGGATCGTCGCACTCGCCGCTGACCTGACCGGCGATCAGTCTCTCGCCGACAAGGTCGGGGCAGTGATCAAACAGGGTGCGGCCTTGTTCGCCACCACCGACACCGTCCGCAGTGCCGGCAGCATCCTCGCCGCCCACGCCACCGTCGGAGCCACCGGAACCGCAACGACGACCTCAGCGGCCACCACGACGACCCCCTCTGTTTCTGCCGCTGTGCCGACCACCGTCTCACCAACCACCACTCGGTGACCGAGAACGCCGGAGAAGGAGGTGCGCCCGAGATGGCCGCACAACCAGCTGAGCACCATGACTATTACCGAGACGACGACGTGTCGGTCACCCCGGCCGGGCTGCGGATACCGCCGCCCGAACGCCGAGCACCGATTCACGACGACCCGGTTGCAGTCCACGGTCGCCCGCCCGTGATGTGGCTCCTCGCCGCTCACGGGCGCTCCGGCGCAGGCACACTCGCTCAGATCTGGGCCCCGGCGGGCGATGCTCGCCGGGGCTGGCCCGCAGCCGACCGGCACCGCAACGTCGTGGTCGTGTGCCGTACGGACCGGGCCGGCCTCGACGCCGCGCACGATCTTCTCCTGCAAGCTCAGGCGGGCCTCGTCGGCGACTGCACTCTCCTCGGACTGGTCCTTGTTCCCGACGCCCCCGGCCCACTCCCCAAGACCCTGCGCCGATGGGCAGACGTCGTCGCCTCCGCAGCACCAGCGGTGTGGCGGATCCCGTACGTCGAGGATCTGCGCACGGTTTCTCTCTTCTTCGGTGGGGTCCAGCGGATGTGCCTGGTCATAAGGGGTCAGCGCGGGACGATGGCGGAGATGTGCCAAGCC
>NZ_NOZC01000026.1:0-32794 GCF_002258545.1 Rhodococcus sp. 05-2255-3B1
ACACGTCCAACCTCGTTCACCCAGTCCGTGAAGACCGGGTCGGTGTCCGTCGCTCTGACTCGACAAAAGTTACGCCACCAACCACACCAACGCAAATCGGCAGGTCGACCGACGGTCTCGGGGCATTTGCGCAGCTCGACCTCGTAGCGTCACGTCATCGATCCCGCCACACGCTGCAACAACCATATGTGATGACAGCCACAGCCCGAACTGCCTCTCCCGCAACAGCGTTCACTACCGAAATACGTTCCGGCCCATGGCATCTACATGGTCCGGCACCGGTATGTCTTCCGCGAGATCCTCGGCAGGTTCGGTGTCACCGAGCGCCTCCCACACCGGGATGACGCCCGCCCACACGTCGCTCTGTCGAATGTCACGGTCGTCGTCGACGGGTCCACCGGTCCGCGATTTCACCGACGCCTCGTACATCGGAAGCGCCAGTACCGCGGTCGCAGCAAGCTCCTTCCTCGTATGCGAACGCAGATGCGCGCTTCTTCCGGGGACCACCTGATCGACTATCGCGTCCAGCGCCCGAATCCGTTCATCGGCGTCCTCCACTCTGCGGGGCCGGCCGACCACGACGGCACTTCGGTAATTCATCGAATGGTGGAATGCCGATCGAGCAAGGACGAGTCCGTCGACGACGGTCGTAGTGACGCAGATGTCCTGCTCGGGAGCATCGATCATGCTGCGTGATGCCACTGATCCGTGGAGATACAGCGTGCCCTCCCTGTCCGGACCGTTGGGATCCACGCCGAACACCGTCGGTACGACGCGAGGCAATCCAGCCACGATCACGCCGACATGACAGATGCGCGCCGAGCGTAGGACGTCGAGCAACGTTGCCCGTTCGAGGCTGGCACGGTTGCTGCCCCGCATCACCACGGTTCGCGCTGTCGGGGAAAGAGGCACGTCGTCGACTGTCATGATTCACAGGATGTGGGACAAGTGGCCTTCTGTCATGGTCCAATCAAGGCAAACTTGTTCAGGCCACTTTGTCGAGAAAGCCAAGGGATACCGAAGCTCCATGCTCCCGATCTCTCTGTCGATCACCATCGACCGCGCCGACTCTCGGACGCTTCCCGTCCAATTGGCCGATCGCATCCGATCCGCAATCGACGACGTAGAGCTGCAACCCGATTCTCGATTACCCAGTACCCGAGCACTTTCCGTCGATCTGGGCATTGCGCGTGCGGTCGTGGAGAAGGCTTACGAACAGCTCGTCGCGGAAGGATGGCTCGATCCCCGGCGCGGTTCGGGCAACTATGTCCGACGTATCCCCCGCGCAGGTCGGTCGGTGGCGGTGTCGCCGAGTGCACAAGCACCACCACGAACTCCCCCGCGCATATCGCTCCGTCCGGGAATCCCGTGGACTCCACCCTCAGCGTCGGATGCCTGGAAGCGCGCATGGCGCGACGTCGGCAGCACACCGCCTCCGGGCGACTATCCCGATTCTGCCGGCACGCTCGAGCTCAGAACTCGCGTCGCCGAGCTTCTGCGCCGCGCACGCGGTCTTCACACCACCCCGGCGTCGATCGTGATCACGACGGGCAGCATCCATGGTCTCGATCTCGCCCTGGGTGCGCTTTCGGTTGCCGAGTCGATAGAACATGTTCTGGCACTGGAGAATCCGGGCTACAAGTCCGCTGCTGCGCTTGCGACGCACCGCGGATGGTCGGTACACGACGTTTCCGTCGACGGTGCCGGCCTGATCGTCGAACAGCTCGGCTCGGCTCCCCCGCGGACACCAGCGGTGTACGTCACGCCGTCGCACCAGTACCCGACCGGGGCCTTCATGCCCATCGGCCGCCGACGCGCCCTGGCAGACTGGGCCCGCGACAACGATTCGATGATCATCGAGGATGACTACGACTCCGAATTCCGTTACGGTGCAGCACCTTTATCCACTGTGGCCGAATGGCACCCGACCGAACCGTCTACCTCGGCACCGTCTCCAAGACCCTCGGTGCCGGGATACGTCTCGGCTGGATGGTGGCACCCCGGTCGATGGTCGACCGCATCTCGGCAACGCGCCGCGCAATCGGCGATCTTCCATCGGTTCCCGTTCAGCAGGCAATGACGTCGATGCTGCGGGACGGCGAATGGGACAGAGCCGTTCGAACGGCGCGACGGCTCTATCGCACCCGCGACCGCATGGTCGCCGCAGCGCTGGCCAGGTTCGGCGAGCTCCGGGGAGTAGGAGCCGGACTGCACACGGTGCTGGTACTCGATTCCGACGCAGCCCGTGCCGTCGCTACGTCCTGCGCCACGAAGGGTGTGGACGTACCGACGCTCGAGCACTCGACCCGCTCGCGCACAGCGCGCGGTGGAATCGTCGTCGGATACGGCTCCGTCTCCGACGACGAATTGGATTATGCCATCAGCATATTGGTCGAGGCGCTGGAAGCCGCCCTACTCAGCTGACCCGCTCGATGCTGCCACCGAGTGCACTCAGGTTCTCCACGAATCTCGGATAACCGCGATCGATGTGAAACACGTCGTGCACCTCCGTCGTGCCGTCGGCCACCAATCCCGCGAGCACAAGACCCGCTCCGGCTCGGATATCGGAGGACCACACCGGCGCACTGGACAGCTGCGGCACACCGCGAACCACCGCATGGTGTCCATCGGTACGCGCGTCGGCCCCCAGCCTGATCATCTCCTCGACGAACCGGAATCGAGCCTCGAAGACGTTCTCGGTGATCATCGACGTGCCGTCGGCGACGGTGGCAAGCCCGATGGCCATCGGCTGCAGGTCGGTCGGGAACCCTGGATACGGAAGCGTCGCGAAATTGACCGCCCGCGGCCGCTCGCGCTGAACGACGCGGAAGCCGTCCGGCTCGCTGGTGACCTCGGCACCGGCAGATCTCAGCTTGTCCAACACCAACGACAGGTGCTTGGGATTGACACCACGGACTCGCACATCACCACGCGTCATGGCAGCGGCGATTCCCCAGGTCGCAGCCACGATGCGATCGCCGATCACCCGATGGGTCGTCGGCTTCAGCGCGCTCACACCACGGATGGTCAAGGTCGACGTGCCTGCACCACGGACGTCGGCACCCATCTCGTTGAGCATGTTGCACACGTCGACGATGTCCGGCTCACGCGCGGCGTTGTCGATCACCGTCTCCCCGGTGGCCAGGACTGCGGCCATCAGGATGTTCTCGGTGGCACCGACGGACGGAAACGCCAGTCTGATGTTCGCGCCGCGCAATTCGTCTGCTTCCGCGACGACACACCCGTGCTGAATCTCGCTGCGCGCCCCGAGCAATTGAAGACCCGACTGGTGCATGTCGAGGGGACGCGACCCGATCGCGTCACCACCCGGCAGTGCCACAACTGCTCGCTTGCACCGCGCAACCAGCGGTCCCAACACGCACACCGACGCGCGGAACTGGCGAACTGCCGCGAAATCGGCGTGATACTTCGGCATGGCAGGCGTGGTGATGTGAACGACCGATCCCTCCAACTCGACCTCACAGCCGAGCCCACGCAACACCTCTGCCATCAGTGGCACGTCCAGGATGTCGGGGCAATTGGTGATCGTGCTCGTACCCTCTGCCAGCAGCGCCGCCGCCATCAATTTGAGGACGCTGTTCTTCGCACCACCGACCGCCACCTCACCGACGAGGCGATTACCACCGTTGACCAAAAAGCGTTCACTCACGTCGACAGCGTAGCCAGCGGGACCGGCCGACACCCGCGCGGTACCGTAGCGCCCATGGCCGTCCACCTCACCCGCATCTATACGAGAACCGGCGACGACGGGACCACCGGGCTGAGCGATTTCTCGAGGGTGTCCAAGAACGACGAACGACTGATTGCCTACGCTGACTGCGACGAGACCAACGCCAGCCTCGGTGTGGTTCTCGCACTGGGCAACCCGCCCGAATCCGTCCACTCGGTGATCCGCACGATCCAGAGCGATCTTTTCGACGCGGGCGCCGATCTGTCGACTCCGGTCGTCGAGAATCCGCAGTACCCGCCACTGCGCATCGATCAGAGCTACGTGGACCGCCTCGAAGGGTGGTGCGACGAGTTCAACGAGGATCTTCCCGCCCTGACGTCGTTCATCCTGCCCGGCGGAACGCCGCTGGGAGCGCTGCTTCACGTATCGCGAACGGTGGCCCGACGCGCGGAGCGGTCGGCGTGGGCTGCTGTGCACGCAAGCCCGGAGACAACGAGTGCCTTGCCCGCGAAATACCTCAACCGACTCTCGGACCTACTGTTCATTCTGAGCCGCTACGCCAACCCCGAAGGCGACGTCCAGTGGGTCCCCGGATCGAGCCGCACGCCGGGTGAACCGGCTACCGACGAGAGCTGATCAGGCCGCAGGCCTGCGGCGACGCGAGCGGCCAGAGGGCCGAGACTCGACCCAGGACAGGAAAGCGGTCAACGCACTTCTGTCCAGGGCGATCTCGAAATATTTGCCGCTGTCGGACAGTTCCAACACCGCGATGTCGGGAGTCATGATGTCGAACTCGGTGTCCCGTGGGGCTCGTCGATCACCCACGTGAATGTCCTGCCGACCCAGGCGGTGATCAGGGCCGGGGCGAAGACTCGACAGCTTGAAGAAGACGAGCGTGTTGTCGCCGTACCGGATGATCCCGTGACGCCAACCGGCACCGCCGTCCGACGGCAACACCCGCATGATCGCCGCGGTTCCCCCGCGGCGAAGAACCATCAGACGGTACGCGAAAGCCGCGACGAGCCCTGCGAGCAGCACAACCAGAATGATCAGAACAATCAATCCGTAGTGCATCGCAGGTCTCGTCGCGGCTTCTCGTGAACCTAGGACCGCTCGACAGCGCGGATACGACCCTTGGCCACCGCAATGGCCTCGACGTCGTCGCCGTTCTCTGCCACTACAGCCCGTGCCGCCTCGACATCGATGTCGTCGGCGAAATCGGCCGATTCTGCCAGCACGGTGACCGTCTTGCCCGTCACCGACAGGAATCCACCGTGGACGGCTGCGATGAGCTTCTCGCCGTCCGTGGTCGTGATCGACACCGTGCCACCCTCGATCAACTGACCGAGGACGGGCTCGTGGCCCAGCATGATGCCGATCTCACCTTCGGTGGTCTGAGCGCTGACGATGGTCGCGGTACCGGACCACAGCTTTTGCTCCACAGCGACCAGGGAGACCTCCATGCCGCTCTTCTCGGAAGAAGTCACGTCGGTCTACTTTCCGGCCATCTTCTTCGCGGCTGCCTCGACATCGTCGAGACCGCCACAGCTGTTGAAGGCCTGCTCGGGAAGGTGGTCGTACTCACCCTTGGTGACCTTGTCGAATGCCTCGATGGTGTCGGAGAGCGACACGACCGAACCAGCCTCGCCGGTGAACTTCTCGGCAACGATGAAGTTCTGGCCGAGGAACTTCTGGAGGCGACGTGCGCGGCCGACCAGAACCTTGTCCTCTTCCTGAAGCTCGTCCATACCGAGGATGGCGATGATGTCCTGCAGTTCCTTGTACTTCTGCAGGATCCGCTTGACCTCGTTGGCGACGCGGAAGTGCTCCGCGCCGACGATGCCGGGCTCGAGGATGCGTGAGGTGGAGCTCAGCGGGTCCACAGCGGGGTAGATACCCATCTGCGAAATCGGACGCGAGAGCTCGGTCGTCGCATCGAGGTGCGCGAACGTCGTGGCCGGGGCCGGGTCGGTGTAGTCGTCGGCGGGAACGTAGATCGCCTGCAGCGAGGTGATCGAGCGTCCACGGGTCGAGGTGATGCGCTCCTGGAGCTCACCCATCTCGTCCGCCAGCGTGGGCTGGTAACCGACGGCCGACGGCATGCGACCGAGAAGGGTCGACACCTCCGAACCGGCCTGGGTGAAGCGGAAGATGTTGTCGATGAACAGAAGAACGTCCTGTCCCTGAACATCGCGGAAGTACTCCGCCATGGTCAGTGCCGACAACGCCACGCGCATACGCGTGCCGGGCGGCTCGTCCATCTGGCCGAAGACGAGGGCGGTGTCCTGGAGGACGCCCATCTCTTCCATCTCGAGGTGAAGGTCGGTGCCCTCACGGGTGCGCTCGCCGACTCCTGCGAACACCGAGGTGCCGGAGAACTCGCGTGCGATACGAGTGATCATTTCCTGGATCAGAACGGTCTTGCCGACGCCGGCACCACCGAACAATCCGATCTTTCCGCCCTTGACGTACGGGGTCAGAAGGTCGATGACCTTGATGCCGGTCTCGAGGATCTCTGTCTTGCCCTCGAGCTGATCGAAGGCTGGTGGCTTCCGGTGGATGCCCCACTGCTCGCCGTCGCGGCCGAGTCCGGGGGTGTCCAGGCAGTCACCGAGGGCGTTGAACACGTGGCCCTTGACGACGTCACCGACGGGAACAGAGATCGGCTTGCCCGAGTCGACGACTGCAGTGCCGCGGACGAGTCCGTCGGTGGGCTGCATCGAGATAGTGCGAACCAAGTTGTCGCCGAGGTGCTGAGCGACCTCGAGCGTCAGGGTCTTGGCCACGGTCGGCAGAGTGATCTCTGCGTTGAGGGCGTTGAACAGTGCGGGAATCGAGCCGCGCGGGAACTCGACGTCCACAACGGGGCCGATGACCCGAACGACACGGCCGGACTGTGTGTCCGCTCCGCTCGCGTTCTCTTGGGCTACTGCTGCGGTCATTGCTTAGTCACTTCCTGCGCTGTCGGCCAACGCGTTGGCGCCACCGACGATTTCGCTGATTTCCTGGGTGATCTGGGCCTGCCGAGCCTGGTTGGCCTGGCGGCTCAGGGTCTCGACCAATTCGTTCGCGTTGTCCGTCGCTGCCTTCATGGCGGTACGACGCGCCGCGGACTCCGACGCTGCTGCATCGAGCAACGACGCGTAGATCCTGGTGCTGATGTACTTGGGCAGCAGCGCCGAGAGCAGAGTTCCTGCTTCCGGCTCGAACTCGTACTGTGCCTGCACATCTGCGTTCGGCGAGTCGCTCAGCGCATCTGCTCCCATCTCGAATTCCTCGTCGGTGTACGAGATTTCGAGCGGTGCCATACGGCGAACTTCGGGCTTCTGCGTGAGCATCGACACGAAGCGGGTGTAGACGATGTGCAACTCGTCCACGCCCTCGACGGTGCCTTCACCGTTGGGAGCGTCGACCTCGGTGCCCGAGCCGGCCATGAACAGCTCGACCAGGTGCCTGCTCGCCTTGGCCGCGTCGGCATAGCCGGGCTCCTGTGAGAAGCCCGTCCAGGCACCCTTCACATCCCGCTCGCGGAATGTGTAGTAGCCCAGGCCTTTTGCGCCGAGGACGTAGATGACCGGATCCTTGCCCTCGGAACGGAGCAGCTGGAACAGCTCCTCCGTTTCCTTGAGCACGTTGGAGTTGTAGCCGCCGCACATACCGCGGTCACTGGTCACGACCAGAACCGCAGCACGCTTGGGCTCGGGTCGCTCGTTGAGCAGCGGGTGATCGAGCGAGCTCGATGCACTCGCCAACGCGGAGAGCACCTTGGTGATCTCTTCCGCATACGGCTTCGATGCGGCAACGCGGGCCTGAGCCTTGGTGATTCGCGATGTCGCGATCAACTCTTGTGCTTTGGTGATCTTCTTGGTCGAGTTGACCGACTTGATGCGGGAGCGAAGCTCGAGAATGCTTGCCATCTAGCTGTTCACGCTCCCTTCTGTACTCGTCTTGTCACCTGTCATCGCCGGCCTACTTGCTGACTGTCTTGCGGGTGACGTTGACCTGCTCCTGGCTGACCTCATCGGCGTTCAGAGTGTCGGCCTCCGCTTCGTTGACGACGCGGTTGCCGTCCGAATCGACGAATCCGGCCTTGAACTTCTCGGTCGCCTCGGTCAGTGCCTTCTGGTTGTCCTCGTCGAGGGCCTTGCCGCCGGCAATGCTGTCGTAGACGCCGCCGGCGTTGCGGTGCAGATCCTCGAGCAGCTCGGTCTCGAAGCGACGGACGTCGCCGACGGGCACCGAGTCGTACGTACCCTGGCCTGCGAGCCAGATCGAGACGATCTGATCTTCGACGGCAACCGGGGCGTACTGATCCTGCTTGAGCAGTTCGACCAGACGTGCGCCGCGCTCGAGCTGTGCCTTGGAGGCCGCGTCGAGGTCGGAAGCGAACGCCGAGAAGGCTTCCAGCTCGCGGAACTGAGCGAGCTCGAGGCGAAGAGATCCGGAGACCTTCTTCATGCCCTTGGTCTGTGCCGCGCCGCCGACTCGGGACACCGAGATGCCGACGTTGATCGCGGGACGGACGCCCTTGTTGAACAGGTCCGATTCCAGGAAGACCTGGCCGTCGGTGATGGAGATGACGTTGGTCGGGATGTACGCCGAGACGTCGTTGGCCTTGGTCTCGATGATCGGCAGAGCCGTCAACGATCCGCCACCGAGCTCGTCGGACAGCTTCGCCGAACGCTCCAGCAGACGGGAGTGCAAGTAGAAGACGTCACCGGGGTATGCCTCGCGGCCCGGCGGGCGGCGCAGCAGCAGCGAGATGGCGCGGTACGCCTCGGCCTGCTTGGTCAGGTCGTCGAACACGATGAGGACGTGCTTGCCCTGGTACATCCAGTGCTGGCCGATGGCCGAGCCGGTGTACGGGGCGAGCCACTTGAAGCCGGCCGAATCGGACGCGGGAGCCGCGACGATGGTCGTGTATTCGAGTGCGCCCTGCTCTTCGAGTGCAGCCTTGACGCCTGCGATCGTGGAGCCCTTCTGGCCGATGGCGACGTAGATGCAGCGAACCTGCTTCTTCTCGTCACCGCTCTCCCAGTTGGCCTTCTGGTTCAGGATCGCGTCGATGCAGACCGCGGTCTTGCCGGTCTTGCGGTCGCCGATGATGAGCTGACGCTGGCCGCGGCCGATCGGGGTCATGGCGTCGATCGCCTTGATGCCGGTCTGCAGCGGCTCCTCGACGGGCTGACGCTCGAGCACCGAGGCAGCCTGCAGTTCGAGGGCGCGGGTCTCGGAGGACTCGATGTCGCCGAGGCCGTCGATGGGCTTGCCCAGAGGATCGACGACGCGGCCGAGGTAGCCGTCGCCCACGGGGACCGACAGCACGTCTCCGGTGCGCTTGACTTCCTGGCCTTCTTCGATGTGCTCGTAGTCACCGAGGATGACGGCACCGATTTCGGTGGCATCCAGGTTCAGCGCGACACCGAGGACTCCGCCGGGGAATTCCAGCAGTTCGTTGGACATCGCCGACGGCAATCCGGACACGTGAGCGATTCCGTCGCTCGTGTCCGTAACCGTGCCGACCTCCTCGCGGGAAGACTCCGGTGAGTAGCTCGCGGTGAAGTTATCGATCGCGCTACGGATCTCGTCGGAGGAGATCGTCAGCTCCGCCATAGTGTTTCCTGCTCTTCCTTCAAATGATCGCGGGGTGAAATGTCTCGAAAGTCGAGACGCTTCTTCTCGTTACTGTGTCCGTGTCGGACTATTTGAGCGTCTTTCGCAATGCAGCGAGGCGGCCTGCCCCGCTACCGTCGATGACCTCGTCGCCGATACGAACGACAAGTCCGCTGAGCAGTTCGGTATCGACCTCGACATGCACCGTGACCTGCTTGCCGTACGTGCGGGTCAAGGTGGCCGTCAGCTTCTCGAGCTGACTATCGCTCAGTGGTGCTGCGCTCCGGACGTGTGCCACCGCGCGGTCGCGCTGTTCGGCGGCCAGATCGGCCAGACCGTTGAGTACGTCGGCGGGGGCCGCCTTCCGCGGACGCGTCACAGCCTGAACTGCGAGCGCCTCGGTGACCGCGGTGACCTTGCCGTAGAGCAGACGACCGAGCAGTTCGCGCTTGGCCTGCGAAGGCTTCGAGCGATCCGACAGGGCCTGCTCGAGCTGCGGGTTGGCAGCGATGATCCGTCCGAGCCGGAACAGTTCGTCCTCGACCGTGTCCAACTGATCTTGATCGGCCGCGGCGCGAAGCAGAGCTTCACGACCCAGCTCGACCAGCGAGTTCAGCAGGTCACGGGCGTTGGACCAGCTTTCGCCTGCCGCGGCCTTGACGATCGTCGCCGTTGCACTCGACACCTGGCCGGAGAAGACCTCTCCGGCCAGATCGCTTCGCCGAACGCCCTCGACCGACGAATCGGCAAGAGCGGTACGCAACGTGCGCTGCGCGTCGAGAGTCTCGACGACGGCGAACAACTCGGCACCGGTCTGAGCAGCGACGGCTGTTGCCTCGCCTGCCGACGCGGACCCCAGAGCTTCGTGGGCTACCGACCGCGTGCGGGCGAGTGCCTCACGAGAAGTTGCGTACATGGTTCGACTCACTTTCCGGATGCGGAGTCCGCGGTGACGGAATCCAACTCGTTGAGGAAGCGATCGATCGAACTGGAACGCTTCGCGTCGTCGGACAGCTGCTCTCCGATGACCTTCTCGGCGAGTTCGACGGCCGTGCGTCCGAGGTCGCCACGAAGTTCGGTGACGATCTGCTGACGCTGAGCAACGAGCTGATTGTGACCTGCAGCCACGATCCGGTCGCTTTCTTCCTGCGCCTTTTCCTTCATCTCGGCGAGAATCGCCTGCCCCTGGGTGCGCGCTTCCTCACGGATCTGCGCGGCCTCGGAACGGGCGTCGGCCAGCTGAGCGTGGTACTGCTCGAGTGCAGCCTTGGCTTCTGCCTGTGCCTCTTCGGCCTTCTTGATTCCGCCTTCGATGAGCTCGGAACGCTCAGCGAGAACCTTGGTGAAGCGCGGCACCACGTACTTCCAGAAGAGGAAGCCGATTGCCGCGACACAGACGATCGACCAAACGATGTCGTAGGTTGCGGGCAGAAGAGGGTTGTATTCCTCCCCCTCCGCCGCCAGCAACGTAATCGCGTTTGTCATCGCGCTCTCAGAGAATGAAGCCGGCGACGAGGCCGATCAGGGCGAGGGACTCGGTGAATGCGATGCCGAGGAACATGGTGGTACGGAGCTGACCGGCCAGCTCGGGCTGACGAGCGGTTGCTTCCATGTTCTTGGCGACGACCAGGCCGAGGCCGATGCCACCGCCGATCGCTGCGAGGCCGTAGCCGATGGCGCCGTATCCGCTTGCGGTGATTTCCTGCGCCTGGGCCAGAACTTCAAGGCTCATTGGGTTTTCCGTTCCCTTTCTTCGGTCCACATCCGGGTGTCGGAAGTGGCGGTGTAGCTGGTTCGGTCAGTTGGTCGGTCAGTGCGAGTCGGCGTGCAGCGACAGATCGATGTAGATCGCCGTGAGCAGCGCGAAGATGTAGGCCTGGAGGAAGATCACCAGCATCTCGAACATCGTGAACAAGAAGCCCATGATGAGCGAGGGTGCAGCGAAGATCTTCAGCCCGGCCGACGCCTCGAAGAGGAAGAACTGGGTCGCGCTGAAGAACAGCACGAGCATGATGTGGCCGGCCAGCATGTTGGCGAGCAGACGCACCGTCAGAGTGAACGGACGGAGTACGAAGTTCGAGACGAACTCGAGCGGGATCAGCAGCACGTGCATCGCGGGAGGAATGCCCGGGATGACGATGGTGCCCTTGACGAACTTTCCGACTCCGAACTTCTTGACACCTGCGTAGATGAACGCGACGTACGCGACCGCGGCAAGCACGATCGGTAGACCGATGCGGGCATTCGACGAGATGTTCAGAAACGGAATGACGGCGCTCGCGTTCACCGCGAACACAGTGAAGAAGATGGTCATGATGACGGGCAGGAACCGACGACCCTGTTCTTTACCGAGCACATCTTCTGCGACGTGGATCCGAACGAAATCGAGAGCGATCTCTCCGACGTTCTGAAGACCACGCGGAACGATCTTCGGGCTGCGGAGGGCAACCACCATGAAGATGATCAGAATCGCCGACATCAGGATGCGGATGAGCATCAGCCTGTCGAGCTCGAACGGGGTCCCCTCGAACAGCACCGCGGGAGGAAAGAAATCGGATAGTGACGGCGGACTGTATTCCGCAGCCAGGGTGGTGACGCTCAGCGGTCTCTCCCGTGTTCGGGCCGCAGCCGGGTAGCGACTGCGGTTCGATCGGACAATGACGATCTATCAAGTCGACGAAAATCGGCTCGCAATCGTCAGAGGCTGAGGCCCGGTCTTCATCGGCCAAGCGTCTGTCGGGTGTCGGCGACTCACGTCGACTCGGCAACTCTCAGGGCGGAACCTTACGTTGCCGAAGTCGATGACTCCGGGCCTACTGTAAGGAAGCTCACGCTGACTGCTACCTGCGGGGGTCGAGTCCGGGGAAAAAGTCTCTTTCGTCCCGGTCTTGCCCGCCGCTTGATGCAAACTTTATCAACAGAACTACGACGTTGTGTAGGCGGCCCTCAGCTTAACCGATTACGACAGGCTGTCGTACTACCGATCGTCGGTCTTGTCCTCGGCGGGGACGCTGTCCACGTAGGCCACCTTGGTCTTGACGACCCCGAAGACCTCCGCACCGAGAACGACGACGAGTGCTCCCAGAATGGTCAGTCCCAACGAGTAACGGTTGTAGAAGTCGGCATCTTTGAGTACGACCAGCACGATCAGGGCGATCACCATCTTCACCAACCAACCGCCCAACAACAGGGCTCCGACCGCCGAGGCCGGGAAACGCGTGGTCAGAGCAACCGACAACGCCGTCGTGATGACGAAGCCTCCGCCGATGGCCACACCGATGATCGATCCCCACAGGCCGGGCGTTCCGGCCGCGGCCACGGATATACCCACACTCACCACGGTCAGCACCACCAGTCCGATGAGTCCGTATCGGACTGCGGCGCGCAGCGGCGCGAATTGATCGGGCATGGACTGCGGAGTGAAGGTCACAGTTGTCGAGGGTACCCAGCACGCGACCGCGAACAGCCGACGGGATCAACCGCCTCGTCGAGCGCTTCGTACCCGCGACCCATGCGATCGATCCACCCTCAGTGTCGGTACAGCGGTGACGACCAGCGCGAACACCAGGCCGGCCGCGACCAGGAGCACCACGATTCGGCGATCCAACAGGGACGACCCCACCGCCCCGAAAGCGAGGACACCGACCCACAGATAGATCACCAGCACCACCCGGCGGTGCGAATGTCCGATCTGGAGCAGCCGATGATGCAGATGCATCTTGTCGGGACTGAAGGGACTCCGCCCTGCTCGGGTGCGGCGGATGACAGCCAGCAGCAGGTCGAGGATCGGAATGAGCATCACCGCCCCGACCAGCAGCAGCGGCGACAGCAAACCCAACAGATCTCGTGGACCGTACGCCGTCAGCGGGATCCGCCCCGAGGCGCTCGTCGAGATCGTGGCCAGCGTCAGCCCGATGAGCATGGAGCCCGAATCTCCCATGAAGATGCGCGCGGGCTGAAAATTGTGCGGCAGGAACCCCAGGCACGCGCCCGCCAGCGCCGCTGCGATCAGCGCCGGTGGGTAGACGCCGACGTCGCCTCCCTGCTCTTGCAGCAACCCCACCGAGAAGATGCAGATGGCCACCGAGGAAATGAGCCCGAGACCGGCCGCCAGACCGTCGAGACCGTCGACGAAGTTCATCGCATTGACGATCACGACGGTGATCAGAACCGTCACCAGTCCGGCTTGTAGTTGATCGAGGACCAGGGTGCTGCCCGGCTGACCGGGCTCGCCTCCCCACGGCTGATACAAGACGACCCAACTGACACCCATGATCACCAGCACGCCCGCTGCCGTCACCTGGCCGACGAACTTGGTGAGGGCGTCCAGACCCCATCGGTCGTCGATGACGCCGACGAGCACGATCACGAAGCCCGCGACCAGCGCGGCCGGGATGTCTCGGTTGTAGGCGACATCGAATCCACGTGCCAGAGCGGGCAGCTGCGACGCGAACAGCAGCGCAGCCAGCATGCCCACGTAGATGCCCACTCCCCCGAGCCTCGGGGTTGCCTGTACGTGGACGTCACGATCACGTGGAACGGCGACGGCCCCGAACTTGACGGCGGCTACGCGGACCCCGCCGGTGGCGAAGAACGTGACCACTGCGGCAGTGAGAAAGACCAGCAGCAGTTCGCGAATCGGAACACCTGCACCCAGGTTCGACTGAGCCAGCATTTCGACGCTCATGCGGCGCGGACAGGCATGTCAGGACGCTCCCGGGACCAGGCTTTCGGCGGTGACACCGAGAACCTCGGCAATCTTCTCGGTGGGGATTGCACCGACCCGCAGAATTCGAGCTCGATCGCTCGTCAGATCGATGATGGTCGACGCCACCGCGTGATCGGCCGGTCCCCCGTCCAGATAGATAGCGGCCGAGCCGCCCAGTTGTTCTCGTGCCTCCGTCACGGTGGTGGCGGGTGGACTGCCGGAGATGTTGGCGCTGGACACCGCGAGTGGGCCGACCTCGCGCAACAGCTCGAGTGCAACCGGGTGCAGCGGCATCCGCAACATGACGGTGCCCTGGGCGTCGCCCAGATCCCAGGCCAGGGATGGAGCCTGCTGCACGACGATGCTCAGCGCGCCGGGCCAGAAGGCACGAATGAGATCTCGGGTGCGTGGTCGGACGCTCTGGACCAGTCCGTCGATGGTGTTCCACGATCCGACGAGCACGGGCACGGGCATGTCGCGTCCCCTGCCCTTCGCGCGGAGCAGATCCGTGACGGCGCTGCCGTCGAATGCATCGGCGGCGATCCCGTACAGGGTGTCGGTAGGCATCACGACGAGTCGGCCGGACTTGAGGGCACCGCGGGCAGCGGTCAATCCGGCAGCGCGCGCGTCGGCTTCACGGCAGTCGTAGACGGTACTCACGGCACCTATCCTTCCACCTTCGATAACGAAGTGATGTCAGGTGTCGCCCGCCTGCCGTTCCCGTCGTGAGGCCGAGGCCGGGTGTGCCCGTGCGGCGACGACGAACCGGGGCCTACCCGCCAGATCCGGATGCGCGGTGACCTCGGTGAACACTCGTCGCCTGGACAGCAACGCCGCAACCTCGCTGCCATTGGAGTCGTCGTGTTCGATCGCGACGCCACCGCCGACCCGAAGCCAGCGGGCGATGTTGGCGATCATCGGTTCGATGACCGACAGTCCGTCCGCACCGCCGAACAGCGCCATGTGTGGATCGTGGTCGATCACCTCGGGATCGAGTTCTGCCCCCTCCGGGATGTAGGGCGGGTTGGCGACGATCATGTCGACTGCACCGTCGAGCTCGGTCAACAGGTCACGGGCCGTGACGTCGCCGTGGTGCAGTGTGATCGGGGTATCACCGAGGCCACTGCGCAGATCGGCATTGCGCCGGGCCCACGCCAATGCCGACGGGTCGAGTTCGACGGCATGGACGACGGCGTCGGGCCGAGCGTTTGCGATCGCCAGGGCCAATGCCCCCGAGCCCGTGCACAGATCGAGAATCACCGGCGGGTGGTGGTCGACGTTTTCGAGGAACGCCAGAGCCCACGCCAACAACAATTCGGTTTCCGGTCGGGGCACGAACACGCCCGGTCCTACTTCGACGTCGATGTTGCCCAGCGACGTGGTTCCCGTGATGTATTGCAGCGGAATGCGTTTGGCGCGTTGCTCGACGGTTCGGAAGTACGCCTCGACGAGCTCGGGTTCCACGAGCGGCACCAGACCGAGACGGCCGCGATCGACTCCGACGAGGTGTGCGGCGAGCAGCTCCGCATCGACCCGTGGGCTCGACACACCGGCAGCATCGAGCATCGATGTTGCTTCGAGGATGGCCAGACGTAACGGCTTGCGGCTCACTCGTACAGACTGCCACGAGGCTCCGACAGCCCGGTCACAAGCGCCCCAGCAACTCCGACTTCTTGGCGTGGAACTCGTCGTCGGTCAGGAAGCCTTTCGCGTGCAGACCCGCCAGCGCCTCGATCGCCGCCGTGATGTCGGAGATGTCAACACCCGACGGGTTGCTCCGGAGCGATTGGTTCGAGGACGGTTCCGAGGACGACGTGTGCGCGTTGGGCGGCGAGGCGGATTGCGGTGCCGGCTGGTTCTGCGAGGTCGTTCCACTCGACTGCTGGTCGACGCGAGGCAGGCTGCCGGCGGTGAACGTGCCGTACTGGCTGGTGAACTCCAGCGAGCCCGGTCCGCCGCCCTGCTGTTGCTGAACCCCGCCGATGGAGTGATCGAGAGTGTCGTACACGGCCAGTTCGCCGCCGACCGACACGGCGAGGCGTCGAGAACCCGGGAACACGGCGTACTGCGAGCCGTTCTGACCACCGCTCGAGCTCGGCGTACCGAGATCCGACGGCCACCACGAGCCGCCGCCGAACGAGTTGCCACCGAACGAGCCGCTGCCGGTCTCTCTGGGTGGGTACACCTGATGCTGCGAGAGCACGGCAGACAGATCGCGGCAGAGGCCGTCGACCCGGCTCTTGAGTCCGTGATCGAACATGTTGCCTACCATGGTCATTCCGCCGCGCATCCATTGCCCACTGCCGCCGAGCTCGGGAATGTTGAACTGCGCCATGCTGCCGCGGCCGTTGTTGACGGCGTCGAGCATGGTGCGGACGGCGTCGGTCGAGACGCCGTAGCGCACCGACAGCTCGGACACGGCGTTCTCGCCTGCGGGGGTCAGGGCCTGGTTCATCTCTGGTGTGCCTCTCGGGCGCTGTTACGGGGTCGAACCTGGCCGCCAGGGTAACGCACCGATCCGTGAATCAGCCCGGCGAAATCTGTAAAGCTGTGCGCCGCAGCTACTCTGCCTGCATGCGCGCATCGCGGTCTGCCTTGGCGAGCGCGTCGAGCAACGCATCCATTTCCCCGTCGAGCAGAGCGTCGAGGTTGTGTGCCTTGAAGCCGATGCGGTGATCGGTGATGCGGTTCTCGGGGTAGTTGTAGGTTCTGATCCGCTCCGAGCGGTCGACGGTACGCACCTGGCTGGCTCGACCGGCCGAGGCCTCTTCGTTGGCCGCTTCCTCCGCGGCCGCCTGTAGGCGAGCGGCGAGAACCTGCATCGCGCGCGCCTTGTTCTGCAGCTGCGAGCGCTCGTTCTGGCAGGTGACCACGATGCCCGTGGGCAGGTGCGTGAGCCGGACTGCGGAGTCGGTGGTGTTGACGCCCTGTCCACCCTTGCCCGACGAGCGGTACACGTCGATACGCAAGTCGGACTCGTCGATCTGTACCTCTTCGACTTCGTCCGGTTCGGGGTACACCAGGATGCCTGCCGCAGAGGTGTGTACACGCCCCTGCGATTCGGTCACCGGTACCCGTTGGACGCGGTGAACTCCGCCCTCGAACTTCAGCCGTGCCCAGACGCCGTCGAGGGGATCCTTGGTCTTGATCGACAACGTCGCGTCCTTGTACCCGCCAAGGTCGGAGACGTTCGCGTCGAGCACCTCCACGCGCCACCCGCGGCGTTCGGCGTAGCGCACGTACATCCGTGCGAGATCGGCCGCGAAGAGCGCCGACTCCTCGCCGCCCTCACCCGACTTGACCTCCATCACGATGTCGTCGCCGTCGTGCGGATCGCGCGGTGCCAGCAGGTCGGTCAGAGTCTGCTCGAGCTGCAGCACCGTCGCTTCGAGGTCGGGAATCTCGGCCGCGAACGACGAATCGTCGGCTGCCAACTCCCGTGCGGCTTCGAGGTCGTCCTGCGCGGAGGTCAGCTTGGTGTGCGCGGACATGATGGGGGCCAGTTCGGCGAATCTCTTGCCCGCTCTGCGGGCCGCGGACGGATCGTTGTGCAGAGCCGGGTCGGCGAGTTGCTGCTCGAGTCCGGAGTGTTCGGCGAGGATGTCGTCGATGGCCGAAGGCTTGTCTGTTCTCGCCATGGTGGTGACTCACTCTCGAACGCGGGTGCAACTGAATGTGGACACAAAAAAGCCGACGCCCGCCCTGTGATGCACAGGACGGGCGTCGGCGAAACAGCTAGCTGTCTGCGTCGGCCTTCTTGCCGGCGCGCTTGCCGTAGCGAGCCTCGAAGCGAGCGACGCGGCCGCCGGTGTCGAGAATCTTCTGCTTGCCGGTGTAGAAGGGGTGGCACTGCGAGCAGACCTCGACGCTGATGCGCTCTTTGTCGGTGGTGCTTCGGGTCTCGAAAGTATTGCCGCAACCACAGACGACTGTCGTCAGTGTGTAGTCGGGGTGAATTCCTGCCTTCATGGTGTCCTTACCGTTCTCTCTAGTGGTCGCCGGGTCGTCTTCGCCGATCGAAGACGTGAACCGGAACCGGACTCGGCCGTTGATTATGCCAGAGCGTGCATCTGACCTGCTAATCGCCGGTACTTCTGTGCCGACAGATCCTTACAACGCGCGCACCTGTCGGCTTGTTCCCCGGACGCGACGTCCGGGGAACAACCGTCAGTCGTTCGCCCCGCCCGGCGCAGTCTTGGAGACTTCCATCAGGAACTCGAGGTTGTTCTTGCTCTTCTTCAAACGGTCGACCAGCAGGTCGATGGCTTGATGCGAGTCCAGTCCGGACAGCACGCGCCGCAGCTTGTGCACGACGGCAGCCTCGTCGGGAGCAAGGAGCAGCTCGTCGTGGCGGGTGCTCGACGGGTTGATGTCCACTGCCGGGAACACGCGGCGTTCGGCGATCTTGCGATCGAGCTTGAGCTCGGCGTTACCGGTGCCCTTGAACTCCTCGAAGATCACGGTGTCACCGGTGGATCCGGTTTCGACCATGGCCGTGGCGATGATCGTCAACGATCCGCCGTGCTCGATGTTTCGAGCCGCACCGAGGAATCGCTTCGGCGGGTACAGCGCGGTCGAGTCGACACCACCGGACAGGATTCGGCCCGATGCGGGCGAGCTGTTGTTGTACGCACGTCCCAGACGAGTGATCGAGTCGAGCAGAACCACCACGTCCTGGCCGGCCTCGACCAGACGCTTGGCCCGCTCGATCGCCAACTCGGCCACCGCCGTGTGGTCGCCCGGCGGCCGGTCGAACGTCGAGGCGATGACCTCGCCCTTGACGGAGCGCTGCATGTCCGTCACTTCCTCGGGACGCTCGTCGACGAGGATGACCATCAGGTAGCACTCGGGGTTGTTGATCGCGATCGCGTTGGCGATGGCTTGCAGAACGCTCGTCTTACCTGCCTTGGGCGGGCTGACGATGAGTGCGCGCTGGCCCTTGCCGATCGGCATCACCAGGTCGATGATGCGCGTGGTCAGGATGTTCTGCTGCGTCTCGAGGCGCAGTCGCTGATTGGGGTACAGCGGGGTGAGCTTGCCGAATTCCGGACGCTTGCGCGCGGCCTCGACCTCTCCCCCGTTGACGGTGTCCAGTCGCACGAGCGGATTGAACTTCTGCCGCTGGCTCGACTGCTCACCTTCGCGTGCCACGCGAACCGCACCGGTGACCGCGTCGCCGCGTCGAAGGCCGTTCTTGCGGACCAGGTTCATGGATACGTAGACGTCGTTCGGTCCGGCCAGGTAGCCGGAGGTCCGGACGAACGCGTAGTTGTCGAGAACGTCGAGGATGCCGGCTACCGGCTGAAGAACGTCGTCCTCGCGGATCTCGGTGTCGCGCTCGCGGCCACCGCCACCGTCGTTGCCGTCGCCACGGTCGCGACCGCGACGGCGTTCGCGGAACCGACGTCCCCGACGTCCGCGGCCTTCGCCATCGTCGTCCTGGTTGTTGTCGCGGTTGTCGCGCGGGCCGTTGTTGCGATCCTCGTTGCGGTTGTCGTTGCGACCGTCGCCCTGATTGCGATTGCGCCCGCCCTGATTGCGCCCGCCGCCGTCACGGTTGGAATTGTCCCGATCACCCTGATTGCGGTTTCCGTTGTCTCGGTTGCCGTTCTCGCGGTTGGAGCCGTCCCGGTCGCCTTGATTCCGGCTTCCCGAGTCACGGTTGGCATTGTCGCGGTTGCCGTCGGCGTCACGCGGTTCGCGCTCCGACCCGTCCTGGCGGTTGCGTTCGCCGCGACTACGACGGGGGCGCTCGGTGGCGGCGTTGTCCCCGGTCTCGTCCGGCTTCTCGGCCTGCGGCGCTGCTGCAGCCGAATCGGCGGCCGCGGGAGCGGATCCGGCCGAATCGTTGCTGTCGTCGAGTGGCAGTTGATCGGGAGCACCTGCGCGGCGACCCGCGGCCCGACGGCCGCGGGTGCGGCGACCCGTCTCGGGGACGGAATCGGCAGCATCGCCCGCTTGCGTCGCGGGTGCGTCCGCGGACGGCGCTTCGGGAGTCGACTGCTTCGGTGCCGCCTCCACTGCAGGCCGATCTTCGACGGCAGGCGCGGATGCAGCGGCACGACGCGACCTCGGTGCGTCGGACTTCGGTGCATCGGATTTCGGCGCGTCCGACTTGGCCGGTGCACTGCCCGACTGACGCTCGGAGATCGCAGCGATCAGATCGCCCTTGCGCATGCCGGAAATGCTCTTGATGCCCAGTTCACCAGCGAGGCTGCGCAGCTCGGTGAGAACCATTCCGGACAGGCCTGCACGTCGGCGTGACGTTTCGGGCGCAGAGATAAGTTCCGTATCGGTCACGGAGGTCCTTTCCTTCCCTCGCTCGCTCGATGCGCAGCCGAGGGTTCGTTCCGCAGTTCGGCGTTCTGCCGAACTCGGATATTGCCGTTCATGTTCGACGCACTCCGTCGACGACACCATCGATCCTCGACCGCAGAGAACCACGGGGAGGATCGAGTCAGGAGCGTCACATCACTCGGACGTTTGAATCCCCCGAATACAGCGACCTGATTGCCCTGACGAAACCGGCGTCTGAAGCGCACGATGTACGGACAGGGTTCACCATAGCGCCGTTGTCCCCACTCGGCAAGAACCCTACTCGGTGTTCGTCACGCGACGGTGACTCCGTCGGCCACGTCGAGGTCGAGCACTCGCCACCCCTCGGCCGACGCGGCCTCGCGCAGATCGGCCGGAAACTCGTCGGTGCACAGCGCCATGACCGTCGGGCCCGCGCCGGACACCACGGCTGCGATGGACCGCGCGCGCAAGGTGGCGATCCAGCGCGTGGTGTCGGGCAGCGCCTGAGCACGCTGACCTTGATGCAGCAGGTCCTCCGTCGCGGACATCAACAGATCCGGACGCTCGGTCAGCGCCACCACCGCGAGTGCACTTCGGCTGACATTGAAGGCCGCGTCGCGATGGGGCACCAACTCGGGCAACAGTCCCCGGGTGTGCGACGTCGACGAGCGCTCGGACGGTACGAGCACGACGACCTTGATGCTCGGGTGCACCTCGAGCCGAACGGCCGCGTACTTGCGCGCCGTCACACTGGCATTGGGCGGTTCGCTCCACGACACGACCGCACCGCCGAGGCAACTCGCGGACGCGTTGTCGGGATGACCCTCGAATTCCGACGACAGCTGGACGAGCTGGCCCTCCGACAGCGCGAGCGACCGATCCACCTTCGCAGCGAGCGCATTGGCAGCCGCCAGGCCCCCGACCACAGCCGACGCCGAGGATCCGAGCCCCCTCGAATGGGGAATTGCGTTGCGGCAGTGCACATCCAGGCCGTCGGCCCACACTCCGGCCGCTTCGAGTCCCCGCTCGATGGCGCGCACCACCAGATGCGTCGGGCCCCACGGCACGTCCGCCGAACCCTCACCGTCGACGTGAATCCGAAGTCCCGACGCGGTGGTCTTGACCTCGATCTCGTCGTACAGCCCCAAAGCGATTCCGAGACTGTCGAATCCGGGCCCGATGTTGGCACTCGACGCCGGGACGCGCGCGGTGACCGTCAGCCCGATGGGCAGTGTCGTCGTCATGGCCGGAGATTCCGTCAACTCAGGCCAGCTCGAGCGCAGCCGCGACAGCGACGGGATCGACCGAAATCGGCTCTACGACAGGCATTCCCGACAGCGCAGTGTCGGGATCCTTGAGGCCGTTTCCGGTGACCGTGCACACGACGGTCAGGCCCGGCTCCAGCCAGCCTTCCTTTCGAGCTGCCAGGAGTCCGGCGACACTGGCCGCGGAGGCGGGCTCGACGAACACACCTTCGGTCTTCGCGATCAACCGGTACGCCTCGAGGATCTCCTCGTCGGTCGCTGCGCGGAATGCTCCGTTCGACTCTTCCTTGGCATTGACGGCACCGTTCCAGGATGCGGGCGAACCGATCCGGATTGCGGTGGCGATCGTTTCCGGATCCTTCACCGGCGCACCGTGAACCAGAGGAGCCGCGCCCGCGGCCTGGACTCCGAGCATCCGCGGCTTGCGCGTGGTGAGACCGTCACGGAAGTACTCCGAGTAGCCACGCCAGTACGCGGTGATGTTTCCCGCGTTGCCGACCGGCAGTGCGTGGATGTCCGGTGCGTCGCCGAGGGCGTCGCAGATCTCGAAGGCTGCGGTCTTCTGCCCTTCGATGCGGACGGGGTTGACGGAGTTGACCAAGCCGATGGTCGGGAACTCGGCCGTCGTCTTGCGGGCCAGTTCGAGGCAATCGTCGAAGTTGCCCTGCACCTGGATGATCTTGGCTCCGTGCATGACTGCCTGAGCGAGCTTGCCCATGGCGATCTTGCCCTGCGGAACCAGCACGGCGCAGCTCATTCCGGCCTTGGCCGCGTACGCTGCCGCGGAGGCCGAGGTGTTGCCGGTCGAGGCGCAGAGAACGGCTTCCTGGCCTCGGGCGAGCGCGTCGGTGACGGCCATGGTCATCCCTCGGTCCTTGAAGGAACCGGTGGGGTTGAGTCCCTCGACCTTCAGATGCACTGTGCACCCGGTCAGTTCGGACAGGTGCCCGGCAGGCAACAACGGCGTTCCGCCCTCGCGCAGCGTGACGGTCTTCCAGTCCGGGCCGATCGCCAGACGGGAGCGGTATGCCTCGATCAGACCGGGCCAGGGGGTGTGGACGCTCATACGGTGGTGCCTTCCAATCGGAGAACGCTGGCGACGTTGACGACGACGTCGAGCTGCTCGAGGGATGCAACGGTGTCGGACAGTGCGGAATCGGCCGCGAGGTGCGTGACGACGACGAGCCTGGCTCCGTCGCCCGAGCCCTGCTGACGCACCGTGGAAATGCTGACGTCGCGCTTGGAGAACTCGGCCGCCACCGTGGCGAGAACGCCCGGCTTGTCCGCGACCTGCATGCTGACGTAGTAGCGAGTGAGGATGTCACCCATGGGGGCCACCTTGAGCTTGGCGTACTTGGATTCGAGTGGGCCCCGTCCGCCGTAGAACTTGTTGCGAGCGGCCATCACCAGGTCGCCGAGTACCGCGGACGCGGTCGGCGCACCGCCTGCACCCTGGCCGTAGAACATCAGGCGGCCGGCCGCCTCTGCTTCGACGACCACGGCGTTGAACGCACCGTTCACCGCTGCCAACGGGTGGTTCAGCGGAACGAGCGCTGGGTAGACCCGAGCCGAAATTCGCTCCTTGCCCTTGGGCGTGACGATTCGCTCGCAGATGGCCAGCAGTTTGATGGTGCAGTCCAGGGATTTCGCGGTCTCGAGATCGTCCGCGGTGATCTTGCTGATGCCCTCGCGGTAGACGTCACCGGCCGTGACCCGCGTGTGGAACGCGATGGACGCCAGGATCGCGGCCTTCGATGCAGCGTCGTAGCCTTCGACGTCGGCGGTCGGGTCGGCCTCGGCGTAGCCCAGACGCCCTGCCTCGGCGAGGGTCTCGGCGTAGTCCGCTCCGGTCTCGTCCATGGCCGAGAGGATGAAGTTGGTGGTGCCGTTGACGATGCCGGCGACCTTGTTCACGCGGTCACCTGCGAGGGACTGCATCAGCGGGCGAACCACGGGAATGGCTCCGGCCACGGCGGCCTCGAAATACAGGTCGGCGCGCGACTTCTCGGCCGCGTCGGCCAGTTCTCCGGTGTACTCGGCCAGCAGGGCCTTGTTGGCCGTGATGACGGACTTACCCTTCTCCAGGGCAGAGAGCACCAGCTTGCGGGGAATGTCGATTCCACCGAGCACCTCGACGACGATGTCGACGTCGTCGCGGCCGACGAGTTCGGCCGGATCGTCGGTGAGCAGCTCGGGCGGAACTCCACGATCACCGTCGACCCGACGCACAGCGATGCCCCGAATCTCGAGTGGCGCACCGATTCTCGCCTCGAAGTCCTCGGCGTTCTCGGTGAGGATCCGAACGACCTCGCTGCCGACGTTTCCGAGTCCGAGTACGGCGACGCCTATCGGCTTCGATGTCATGGCTGAACCTCCAAGCTGAGCAGATCTTCGATGGTTTCCCGCCGCAGGATCAGGCGCGAATGCCCGTCCTTGACCGCAACCACAGCGGGCCGCGTCAGCAGGTTGTAGCGACTGGACATGGAGTAGCAGTAGGCCCCGGTGGCCGCTACCGCGAGCAGGTCACCCGGGCCGACGTCCGCTGGCATCCACGTGTTCTTGATGACGATGTCGCCACTCTCACAATGCTTTCCGACCACCCGAGCCACGAGCGCCTCGGCTTCGCTCGTCCGCGAGACCAGCCGGCAATCGTATTCGGCCTGATACAGCGAGGTTCGGATGTTGTCGCTCATGCCGCCGTCGACGCTGATGTAGCGCCTGCGCGTCGTCTTGTCGACGGTGACGTCCTTAATGGTGCCGACCTCGTAGAGCGTGACGGTGCCCGGTCCGGCGATGGCGCGGCCGGGTTCCACGGCGATCGTCGGGACAGGCAGTCCCACCGCGGCGGATTCCGTCTCGACGATGGCGGTCAACTTCGCCGCGAGTTGCTTCACCGGCGGCGGGTCGTCGGTCGGCACGTACGAAATGCCCATGCCGCCACCGAGATCCAGCGTCGAGATCTGGGAGGTCTTGTCGACGCCGAACTCCGAGACGATGTCTCGGAGCAGCCCGATGACCTTGTGCGCTGCCAGCTCGAAGCCGTCGACCTCGAATATCTGCGAACCGATGTGACTGTGCAGTCCCACGAGGCGAAGGTTGTCGGCAGCGAACACGCGCCGGACGGCGTCGAGCGCCGAGCCGTCGGCGAGCGAGAAGCCGAACTTCTGGTCCTCGTGCGCGGTGGCGATGAACTCGTGCGTATGCGCTTCGACACCGACGGTGATGCGGATCAGCACGTCCTGCACCACGCCGGCCGCTCCGGCGACGTCATCTAGTCGATCGATCTCGATGTTGGAGTCGAGTACCACATGTTCGACGCCTGCGCGCACGCCCGCCTCGAGCTCGACGACCGATTTGTTGTTGCCGTGCATGGCAATTCGATCGGCCGGGAATCCGGCAGCCAACGCGATGGCCAACTCTCCCCCGGAGCAGATGTCGAGCGAGAGTCCTTCGTCGGCCACCCAACGTGCGATCTCTCCGCACAGGAAAGCCTTGGAGGCGTAGTGAACTCGTTCGGGTGCCCCGAACGCTGCCGCCATTTCACGGCAGCGCGAACGGAAGTCGTCTTCGTCGACGACGAACAACGGTGTGCCGTACTGCTCTGCGAGCTCGGTGACCGACACTCCGGCGAGACGGACGGTGCCGTCCTCACCGCGCTCGGCGTTGCGGGGCCACACCTGCTCGGGCAGCGTCGTCATCTCCGACGCGTCGGCCGGGCGATGGGACATCGACTCTTTCGCGGGGGAATCGGCATGTTTGGGTCCTGCCGGATGTGCGCTCACATGCGCTCCGGTGCGCTGACGCCGAGCAGTTCGAGGCCGTTGGCCAGGACCTGCCGGGTCGCGTTCCCCAACGCCAGTCGTGCGGTGTTCACAGGTCCGGGCTCCTCGTCTCCTTGTGGAAGTACTCGACACGCACCGTAGAAGCGGTGGTACGCCCCCGCCAGCTCCTCGAGGTAGCGGGCGATCCGGTGTGGTTCGCGTAGTTCGGCGGCGCTGGCCACCACTCGTGGATACTCGCCGATCGTCCTGATCAACTCGCCTTCCTGCTCGTGGGTGAGCAGGCTCAGATCCGGCTGCTGAGCGCTGATTCCCAGTTCGGCGGCATTGCGTGCGAGCGAGGCAAGGCGAGCGTGGGCGTACTGGACGTAGTACACCGGGTTCTCGTTGCTCGCGCTCGCCCACAGCGCGAGGTCGATGTCGATGCTCGAGTCGACGGACGAACGGATCATCACGTACCGGGAAGCATCGACGCCGATGGCTTCGACCAGGTCGTCGAGGGTGATGACGGTTCCGGCACGCTTGCTCATCTTCACGGCCACGCCGTCGCGGACGAGGTTGACCATCTGGCCGATGAGCACCTCGACGGTCTCGGGGTCGTCTCCGAACGCAGCCGCGGCCGCCTTGAGCCGTCCGATGTACCCGTGGTGGTCTGCTCCGAGCATGTAGATGCACAGGTCGAAGCCGCGCTGCCGCTTGTTCTGGAAGTAGGCGATGTCGCCGGCGATGTAGGCGGCGTTGCCGTCGCTCTTGATGACGACGCGATCCTTGTCGTCACCGAAGTCGGTGGACCGCAGCCACCAGGCCCCGTCCTTCTCGTAGAGGCTCCCCGAGGTCTTGAGGTATTCGACCGACTTGTCGACGGCCCCGGACTCGAAGAGCGAGTTCTCGTGGAAGTAGACGTCGAAGTCGACACCGAACTCGTGCAGGTTCGCCTTGATCCGATCGAACATCAGCTCGGTGCCGATGGACCGGAACGCCTCCTCCCTGGCCTCGGTGTCCAGTGCGAGCGCGTCGGGTCGCTCGGCCAGCACGTGCGCTGCGATGTCGGCGATGTACTCACCCGCGTAGCCGTTGTCGGGTGCAGGCTCACCCTTCGCTGCGGCGATGAGCGACTGAGTGAAGCGCGCGATCTGAGCGCCGTGATCGTTGAAGAAGTACTCGCGGGTGACCTCTGCTCCGTGGGCGGTCAGGATGCGGCCGAGTGCATCGCCGACGGCGGCCCACCGGGTACCACCGAGGTGCACCGGGCCGGTCGGGTTGGCCGAGACGAACTCGAGGTTGACCTTCTTGCCTGCCATCGTGGAACCGTTGCCGAATGCCGCACCTGCGGCGAGTACGCGGGCGACGATCTCGCCCTGCGCTGCGGCGGCCAGCCTGATGTTCAGGAATCCGGGCCCTGCGACGTCGGCATCGGCGATGGCGGCGTCGGCGGCGAGAGCCTCGGCGAGCCAGCCGGCGAAGTCGCGGGGATTGGCTCCGGCCTTCTTCGCGACCTGCAGTGCCACGTTGGTTGCGTAGTCGCCGTGCTCGGGATTTCGGGGACGCTCGACGGTCAGCTTCGCAGGCAGGACGGATGCATCCAGGCCGCGGTCGGCAAGCACCTTCGCGGCGGTCGCGTGAAGCAGTTCGGCAAGATCGGCGGGAGTCACAGGTAGCTATCCTATTGGCTGGTGCGCGGCGTCCTCGCATCCACTGCCCGTCTGCCCGCGAGCAGCCTCGGCCGACGCGGTCCGCGCAGGCTCTGAGCACGCTCTCAGGCAGAGAACGTACAGTGAGGACGCTCTGCGCGGACGCTCATCCAATGATGCCGTCACCAGCAGATACGCAGCACCAGCGCAACCGACCACCACCTTTCCTCGACTGAGAGAGCAACTACAGCGATGCCAACGGGTCCCGACAAAGGCAGTCAGAACAAGTCGGCTGCGAAGGCAGACAAAGCCATCAATGCAGCCAACAAGAAGTCAGCTCGCAAGAAGAAGGGCGGTGTGCCCACCGCCACGGGCAGGCAGATTCCCTGGCTGACGGTTGCCGGTGTCGTCGTTGTCGTCGGTCTCGTAGCGGGCCTCGGGATCAATCTGTATCCGAAGTACCAGGACCGAGCCGAGGCGCAGAAGTTCGCACCCAGCGAGGCCAATCAGGATCCGTCGACGGGCATCGAGGGTGTGACCGTGCAGGAGTACCCCGCGGCTCTACACGTCGGGCGCACGCAGCGGGTCGCCTACGACCAGTCGCCGCCGTTCGGTGGACCGCACGATGCCGTGTGGGCCACCTGCACGGGAATCGTCTATCCCGAGGCAATTCGCACCGAGAATGCCGTGCACTCGCTCGAGCACGGTGCCGTCTGGGTCACCTACAACCCCGACGACCTGAACGCGGACCAGATCCAGTCGCTGGCCGATCGCGTCGACGGTGAAACGCAGATGATGATGTCGCCGTACCCCGGCCTCGACTCCCCGGTCTCGCTGCAGTCGTGGGGCCACCAGCTCAAGCTGGACAGCGTGGACGACGAACGCATCGGACAGTTCATCTCTGCACTTCGACTCAATCGCTTCGCCTACCCGGAGGTCGGTGCCAGCTGCGCGTCCGTCCCGAACACCAGCGGTGACGGCTTCGATCCCGACAACCCGCCGCTGTTCGATGCCTCCGCTCCCGGCGCGGACGCGGTGCCGATGGACGGTGCCGGGATCACTCCCGACGCCAGCGAGGCCGGTGGCGCCGGCGGGATGCAGCTGCCCAGCGATCTCCAGATCCCCGCGAACTGATGACCGCACCGACACCGACCGAGAATGCGGAGGCCACCACGTCCGCGACCAAGCCGAGCCAGCGCACCGCGCTGGTGGCCCTCGCGCTGATCGCCGTCCTCGCGATCGGCTTCGCCGTGGGCTTCCTGGTGCAGAGTCCACTGGGCGGCGACGACAGTGCACCGGCCGCGGACTCGGTCGATGTCGGCTTCGCTCAGGACATGACCGTGCACCACAACCAGGCCATCGAGATGGCCGCGGTGGCGCTGACCAACGCCTCCGATCAGGCCGTCAAGAACCTGGCGTTCGACATGCTGACCTCGCAGCAGAACCAGGTGGGACAGATGCAGGGCTGGTTGGCCCTGTGGGATCGAGCACCGATCTCGACCGACGGCTACATGACCTGGATGGCCGAGGACGACTCGCACGGTCACTCGATGGGCGGGATGTCCATGGATCCCGGATCCTCTGACCCCACCCGCGCCATGCCGGGAATGGCCAGTTCGGCCGAACTCGCCGCGCTTCGGCAAGCCACCGGCTCGGACGTCGACGTGATGTTCCTCCAGCTCATGCTGCGCCACCACGAGGGCGGTCTGGCGATGATGGAGTACGCGCAGACGCACGCGCAGTCACCTGCGGTGATCAATCTGGCGAAGTCCATGGTTGCCACCCAGACCAGCGAGTCGACGCTGATGAAGCAGATGCTCGCCGAGAAGGGTGCGCAGCCGCTGCCCGAGGGGTGATTTCGACTCGCGTCCCGGATGCGCTAGTCTTTCGTACAGCCCAACAGGCACACCGGTTCGTCCGGTGCGCCCCCGTAGCTCAGGGGATAGAGCGTTCGCCTCCGGAGCGAAAGGCCGCAGGTTCGAATCCTGCCGGGGGCACACATCTTTCACGCAGTTCACTGTCGTACGGTGACTGCTCGAACGAGACGGTGGACTTCGATGTCCGAGGATCTCCCCCACATCGACACCGTCGTCGACGATCTGTATTCGCTCCCTCCCACCGATTTCGTCTCGCACCGCACCGCATACGTTTCCCGCTTCAAGAAGGCCGGCGACAAAGCCGGTGCCACCCGCATCGGTGCCCTCCGCAAGCCCACGGTCGTGGCGTGGTTGGTGAACACACTCGCTCGGCGAGACGAATCGGCTCTGGCCGAACTGTTCGATCTGGGCGAGCAACTCGAACGAGCCCAGCAGCGCGGCGACGGCCCCCGGCTGCGTGAATTGTCCACTGCTCGAAGCACTTCGATACGCGCCCTGACCGATCGTGCAGTCTCGCTGGGACGCGAGACCGGGACCACCGTCGGCGACAACGCTGCCCGCGAGATCTCCAACACCCTGAACGCAGCGATGGCCGATGCCGAGATACGCGACCGCGTGCGTGCCGGCCGAACCGTAGTGGCCGAAACGTACAGCGGCTTCGGACCTGCGCTGCTCTCCCTCGTTCCCGACCCGCCCGACGAGAATGACGGTGCCGAGTCCGACGAGTCCGACTCGCCGTCTTCGGAGATCGAGGACGACCGGCAGGAAGCGGACGAAGCCGAACGGAACCGGCTGCTCGCCGAACTCGAATCGGCCGAATCCGATCTCGATGCCGCACGAACCGAAGCCGAGGACGCCCGGGCCGACACCGAACGAACGGCGTCCGAATTACACAGTGCTGCAGCGGAAGTAGAGCGAATCGAGTTCCAGTTGGAGGCCGCCAGGTCCACAGCGCAGGCTGCTCGAGAAGCGAACGAGGCCAGTGTCCTACAGGCGGAGTCGACGGCGGAGGCACTCGAGGCGGCCCGCGCTCGCGTCGCCGAAGCCCAGTCCGCCCTCGAGGAATTGAGCTGACCTACCCTGACGGGGTGACCACACGCTGGCAGGCCGAGAACTCCGCAGACGATTCCGCACGCTACATCGAGCGTTTCGACCGCCTGGCCGAACGCGGTGTGGATCTGCACGGCGAGGCCCGCATGGTCGACGCGGTGGTCTCCCCCGCGTCGAGCATTCTCGACGCAGGATGCGGCACCGGCCGACTCGGCGCGGAGTTGGCCCGACGCGGACACCGGGTGACCGCAGTGGATCTCGATCCGGTTCTGGCCGAGGCAGCGCGCGCACATTCCGAACTCGACGTGCACGTCGCCGATCTGACGACGCTGGATCTCGGCCGGAACTTCGACGCGGCCGTGGCCGCGGGCAACGTACTGGTCTTCATGAAACCCGGAACCGAACGCGCAGCGCTCGAACGCATCTGGGCACACCTGACCGGTGGCGGGGTGTTCGTCGCCGGATTCGCCACCGATCGGGAGTACACCGTCGACATGCTCGACGCGGATCTGGCGGCGGCCGGCTTCGTCCTCGAACACAGATTCGCGACCTGGGATCTGCGGCCCTGGCACGACGACGCGGACTGGGCCGTCACCGTGGCACGCAAGCCCGCTCTGCTGGCCTGAGGCGAAACGAATCGAGACCGACCATTGCTGGTCGGCCTCGATCGAACAGAGCGAGCGACGGGATTCGAACCCGTGTGAACGGCTTTGCAGGCCGGTGCCTAGCCACTCGGCCACACCCGCATCACCGATGACGATGCCGCATCGAGTGGACGCGGCCCACAGTTTCGATCGCCGTGATTCGAACCCCGAGGGTTGGTTCGGACGCCCAGGGGAAGACTGTGCGTCATGAAGGAACACTTGGCCAAGCTGCGAGAATCGTTCTGGTTCATTCCTGCCGTCCTCGGAGTTGTCGCACTCGTCCTGGCGCAGGCACTGGTGAGTCTGGATCGCTACCTGCTGGACACCCGCGTGGATCTGACGGGCTCGCTGCTCTATCACGTGGGTGCCAGCGGTAGCCGCGACATCCTCGGTGCGATCGGCGGGTCGATGCTCGGCGTGGCGGCGACGTCGTTCTCCATCACCATCTCGGTTCTCGCCACCGCCAGCTCCTCGTACGGCCCCCGCCTGGTGCGCAACTTCATGGCCGATCGCGGGAACCAGGTGGTGCTCGGCATCTTCGGTGCCACGTTCCTGTACTCGCTGATGGTGCTGCGGTCGATTCGCTCGATCGAATCCGACGGGTCGGTCTTCGTGCCGGACATCGCCGTCAACGTCGCGGTGGCGCTCGCGGTGGTCGACGTGGGTGTGCTCGTCTACTTCATCCATCACATCGCGCAGTCGATCCAGGTGGCGACGCTGTCCGCCCGCGTCCGGGACGAACTGTCCGAGTCCGTCGACGCGCTCTACCCACCCGAGCAGCCCGCCGATGCGGCATCGGCGGAGGGCATCGTCAAGCCGCCCGTCTACACGACGGTGTTGGCCGAGGAGTCCGGGGTGATCATCGACATCGACGAAAACGGCTTGTTGGACATCGCTGCCGACACCGACACGTTGATCGACATTCATCGAGTACCCGGTGACCATGTCGTTGCCGGTGAACCGCTCGCCGACGTCCTGGCAGATCGCTCGGCAGACATCTCGGCGGACGCGATCGGACGAGTTCGAGGGTCGTTCGACATCGGCACCAGTCGAACACCCCGACACGACATCGCTTTCGCCGTCGAGCAGATGACCGAAATGGCGGTACGCGCTCTGTCGACGGGGGTCAACGATCCGTACACGGCACGCAATGCCATCGACGATCTCACGGTCGGGCTCGTCGCAGTCGTCCAGCGCCCCATGCCCTCTCGTGCTCGTCGCGGCTCCGACGGCACCGTGCGGGTGATCACCCGCCGAGTTGCCGTTCCGTCGTTGATCGACCATGCCCTCGATGCCGTGCGGATCTACGGCACCGGCAGCCCCATGGTGGTGCAGGCAGGCATACGTCTGGCCGAACGAGTGGGTCGCGCGGCACAGTCCTCCGAGAACGTCGATGCCGTACTGACCCAGCTGGACCTGCTGGACCGCGCGCTGGCATCCGGCGACACCGACACCGCCCGCACAGTCGAAGCCCGAGAGCAGATCTCGCTCGCGACAACCGCGATCACGGATCGAGTTCCTCTCGCAGTACCTCGCGTCGTGATTCGGTAGACGCCGGAAGCGGGCACCGTGGGAGGATGGTCGGTATGCCAGCACCGTCCCCGCTTCCCCTCGATCCCATTGCAGAGGCACACCGCCAGTGGACCAAGCACGGCTGGTCCGAGGCCGCCGACGGTATGGCCGCGGTGACGTCGTTGATGCGTGCGCAGCAGATCATGCTGGCACGGGTCGAGGAAGCGTTGAAGCCGACGGGACTGACCTTTTCGCGCTACGAATTGCTGACGTTGTTGACCTTCACCAAGAACGGCGCTCTTCCGATGGCGAAGGCAAGCGCACGTCTGCAGGTGCATCCCACGAGCGTGACCAACGCTGTCGATCGCCTCGAGTCGGTGGGATACGTTCGACGCATCCCGCATCCGAGCGATCGGCGCACCACGCTGGTCGAAATCACCGAGCAGGGACGCACGTTGGCGGTCGAGGCCACCGAGCGCCTGAACTCACTGGTGTTCGCACGCCCCGGGCTGGCGCGTGACAAGTTGATGGCGCTCGTTCGGATCCTGGCGGAACTGCGTTCGGATGCAGGCGATTTCGACAGTGATGACATAACCACATCGTTCTGAGTTCGATGGTGACTCGTCACAAGACAATGGCACACCCGTACCGTTCGTGGTCCAATTGCACTGGGAACAGGGCGGAGTCGATCTGCTGAAGGGCGGGGCGGGGTGCTGGTGTTGGGGGC
>NZ_NOZC01000010.1:0-13985 GCF_002258545.1 Rhodococcus sp. 05-2255-3B1
AGATCGTCACCGCACTACGACTACTCGAACGCAAACAAGTCACCCTCCCACCCAAGAAACACGGAAACATCCCACTATGAGCGAAACGAACGACGACGCAGCGAACGACGCGAACCTCGTCGCAGCCGATTCCGACGAGGTGGTCTCTGCGAGTCCTGCTGCCGTTCGAGTGGTGAAGGGCAATCCGAGCGACGAGGACCTCGCCGCGCTGGTGACGGTTCTGACGGCTGCGCAAGGCGGATCGGAGTCGACGGGCGATTCTCGCCCCGGCGAGCTGTGGGGTTCGCCGGTGTTGCTGCACCGCCGGTTCGCGGCTCAGTCGGCGTATTCGTACGCCGCGTCGGGACGCTACACGCGGTGACGGTCCGGTCCTCCGACCCTGCGCCGGGCCCTGTTCGTCTGGTCCTGGCGTCGGCGTCGCCGGCGCGCCTGTCGGTGCTGCGCGCCGCCGGGGTGGAGCCGATCGTTCGGGTGTCGGGAGTCGACGAGGATGCGCTGACCGATGCACTCGGGCCGTCGGTGTCTTCGGAAACCGTGGTCACGGAATTGGCCCGAGCCAAGGCTGCGGCGGTAGCCGAGACGTTCGCGGATTCGACCGACGATCTGGTGATCGTCGGTTGCGATTCGATGTTGGCGATCGGCGGCGAACTGCACGGAAAGCCACATTCGGTCGACGTTGCGCGCGCCAGATGGCAGTCCATGGCGGGCAACAGCGGCGAATTGCTGACCGGCCACGCTGTGCTCCGGGTGACCGACGGCGTGGTGGTGGCGCAGGCCGCAGCGCACAGTAGAACCGTCGTGCATTTCGCGACGCCGTCCTCGGTGGATCTCGAGGCCTACCTCGACTCCGGTGAACCGTTGTCGGTGGCGGGGGCGTTCACGCTGGACGGTCTCGGCGGCTGGTTCGTCGACCGCATCGAGGGCGATCCGTCGTCGGTGATCGGCATAGGCCTACCGCTGGTGCGTACCCTGCTCACTCGGGTGGGTACGTCCCTGGCCGCCCTGTGGGACAGCACGTCCTGACCGTTTCGGCCCCGCCTGCCGGTGGGGTGCCGAAGCCGAATGCCACCGTCAGGGCAGCAGGTCGATCAGTTCGCGAGCCCACTCCTCGGCCATGGTCTTCGGCCTGATGTTCGACGAGCTGTCGTGGCGAGCATGAGTGCCGACCTGCTTGCCGCCGAGCTCGGTGAGCTTCTCTGCGATGATCTCGCCGCCGCGGTTGAAGGTGTCCTCGTAGACCCGGTCGCCGAGACCGAACACCGCGAACTGCAGTCCCGCGAGGTCGGGAGCATCCTCCACGAGTGCGTCGAAGAAGGGTTCCGCACCGGTGGGGAGCTCTCCGTCTCCGTAGGTGGAGCAGATGACCACGTGGAAGTCGTCGGTATCGATATCGGACACCTCGTACTCGAGCATGTCGCGCACCTCGGCGTCATGATCGCTGAGCACGTCCGCAATCTTGTCGGCGACCTCCTCGGCCGTACCGGTCTCGGACCCGAACAACACGACCACTGCCATGGATCGCTCCCCTTTCTCACACCTGCCCGAACACTCGAACAGTCGGAAAGCATAGCCTCACCGGCGATCCGGCCGAAAATCCGTCCTCGCCCGCAGTTGTGACTTGTCTCGAGATCACCAGAATTCGGGCGTCAGACCCCATCGATCGAACTCCGCCTCCACCAGCCCTCGCAGGTGTTCCTTGCTGGGAAAGCTGTCCGGATCGAGCCCGGTGACGCACAGGGTCGCCCGTTCTCCCGATTCGTTCCACCAGGCACTGACGCCACCGCCGGTGCGGCGCAGCAAGGCCACGTCGGTGTTCTGCGTGATCGACCTCATCGCCACCGCGGTGGCGTCGACACCACCGATGGCGCGCAGTGCGACACCTCGGGCACCGAGATTCGAGCACAGGCACAGCGGTGCCGAGCCCGACGCCGCGAGTTTGGCCACGATCGCGTCGGGCAGCAACTGCATCAGCGGCTTGAGGAGCTCGAATGTCGTCGTGACCGAGTGATCGGCCTGGGTTCTGAATGCCTTCTTGCTCGCTGCTCGAATCGCTCCGAGATCGTCGAGGTACCCCGCTCCTGGGTCGACGTGGATCGAGACACCGGACGTCGCGTTGGCACGTCGATCTCCTGCAGTCCTGGTACTGACCGGGAGGGCGACGCGCACCCGGTCCTCCGTGGAGACTCGGCCGCTCCCGGTCAGGATGCCGAGCACCACCGCCACCAGCAGACTGTTGGAACTGCCGCCTTTGCTCGCTGCGGCAGCGGACCATTCGGAGGACAGGCAATCGACGACGACGGTGCTCGGCGTCCACGCACCCTCCGCAGGTGCGACGATCACCCGCGGACGATCCGCACCGGAGCCGTCCGGCACGACCGTGCTCGGGGCGGCGGACGCCGTGGTGCGCGCCCGCATCGCTTCCACCGCGGTGCGGCCGAGCGCTCGGGCCGCACCCGAGAGCGCCACACCGAAACGGCCGAGACCATCGGACAGATCGGCTCGCGAGATCGCCGTCGCGGACGCGGACGCGGAACCGTCATCGAGACCGACGCGCGCGAAATCGTCGGGCACAGCGTGCCCGGCCAGCGCGGCCGCTGCCGCCGAGGTGAGGGCGCCGCCGTCGCCGACGACGTGCGAGCCGACCAAGGACACGACCGTGCCGCCGTCGTCCACCGAGGTGGCCGACAGACGCCACGCCGGTCCCCCGATCGGGTCCAATGTCACGGCGGCCTCGTCCTCGATCCACCTGTCGACCGCCCCGCGGGCGATCGGTGATCCGATGACCACCGGATCGGCGGCTCGACGAGCTGCGGTCCAACTGTCCCGGGCTCCGGGCACCCGGGCCCGCCGAACGGATCGATCGATGGGGCCTGCGGCGAGCATTCGCCACATCGATCGGAGTGCGTCCGGTGCGACGGCGCGGTCGAACCGCCAGACGATCTGGTTCACCACAGGTACCCCGAGAACACATTCCATGCGGAGGAACAGGTCGTCGTCGTACGTCAGTCTTTCCACTACGCGAGACTATCGCTGCGCAAGCGCGGACGCAGGTGGGCCGCAAATGTGTTTCCCGCCATATGTTTTCCCAACCCGACTGCGCCGGGCAGGACTGGTAGGTTGAGGGCGTTTTCCACGCCGACGCGACTGCGAGTGACCCTATGAAGTTCGTGATGCCATTCAACGGCAGTCGCGGTGACGTGACGCCCGGTCTTGCCCTCGGCGTCGAACTCGCCGATCGCGGACACGACGTGGTGTTCGGCGCACCACCGAACCTGATGGACTTCGCGCAAGCGAAAACGGCTGAGTCCGAACGAGTCAGCGTGGTCTCGTTCGGGCCGGACACCCAGCAACTGTTGGAGTCGGAGTTGGTCAGGGTGCGCATCAAGTCGCGCAACCCGCGGACCAAGATTGCGGCACTCGCGGAACTGGCCAATCACGGCTGGGACCGGATGACAGCCGAACTCGAGTCGATGGCCCAGGGTTGCCACGCGGTCGTCACCGGTTCGCTGGGGCAGGAGATAGCGTTCAACGTGGCGGAGTCTGCGGGAAATGCCTTTGTGGCACTGCACTATTGCCCGCTTCGGCGCAACGACGTCGTGCCCGTGACCCCGGGAGCCGCGTTGCCCGGCTACGTCAACCGATCGATGTGGGCGCTGGCGGAGTCGATGCGCTGGAAGTCCATGAAGGCTCGCGAGAACGCGCAGAGAGTCTCCCTTGGCCTGGCCCCGACGCGGCATTCGTTGCCGGTTCGATCCGAACGCTACGGCGGAGTGGAGATTCAGGCCTACGAGTCGGCGCTGTTTCCCGGACTCGCCGAACAGTGGGGCCCGCAACGGCCGTTCGTCGGATTCCTGGGGCTGAGCAGCGGTCGCGCGGACGTCGATCCTGCGCTCGAGGAATGGCTGCAGGCAGGTTCCGCGCCGGTGTACTTCGGATTCGGCAGCATGCCCGTGCCCGATCCCACCGCACTGGTGCGCATGATCGAGAACGTGACCGGACGGCTGGGCGTTCGCGCTCTCGTCTGTGCCGGCTGGAGCGATCTCACCGGTGCCGATCTTGCTGCGGCCCAGTCGAACTCGAACATCATGATCGTCGAGTCGGTCGATCATGCGAGCATTCTCCCGCGATGCCTGGCTGCGGTCCACCACGGCGGCGCGGGTACGACGGCTGCGACGGCACGGGCCGGTCTTCCGACGCTCGTCTGCTGGTTCAGCGCCGATCAGCCGTTCTGGGGAGCCGCGCTGCGCCGGATCGGAGCCGGGACCAGCACGAAATTCTCGGCATTGACCGAATCCGTTCTGCAGCAGGGAATCACCGACATCACCACCGACCGAGCCAGGCAGGCGGCGCGCCGACTCGCCGCCACCGTCGCTCCGACCGCAACCGCGGTGAGCGCAGCTGCCGACATCACCGAGGCAGCAGCGCACAGCCGCTGACGCAGTCACCAGAAACGCGCGGTCAGTTCCCAGCGACCCAACGCACCCGCCACGTGGTCACGCAGTGCCCGGTCGTCGACGAATCGATCCGGATCCATGGCGTGGACGGTCAGGGTGATGCTCTCGTCCGTCTCGCACAACCACGCCGTCAGGCCACCGTCCAGCGATCGCGCGAACGCGGCGTCGGCACCTGCGAAGGTTGCTCTGCCCGATACGGCGCGAGCTCGAACGCCGGCCACCGTGGTGAAGACCTCGGGCAGAACGCCCAGGTTCGATGCCAGACCTTCGGCACCGTCACGTGGTTGCGGAACACGCGCGACCACCGCGTCGGGCAGCATCTGCACGAGGGCCTGCGAGATGCCCGCGGGCGGCAGGCCTGCAGCCTGCCTGGCCGCGAAGGCGGTGAACGCCGCCTTGCTGGTCTTCCGAATCGTCGACAGATCCCGGTCGCCCGCATCGGTGACGGGCACCTCGATCTTGACGATCTTGGTGGCGTTGGACCGGGTGTCGTCGGCGGTGCGATCGCTGACCGGCAGGGACCACTGCAGCGAGTCTCCGATCGAGGCTCGCCCGGCCTGCCCGGAGGCTGCCGTGAGGACCGCGATGAACAGGGAATTCGACGTGCCACCCCATCGCTCGGCGGTTGCTCTCCAGGCCGTCGCGTCCACCTCCACAACCGCGTGAGGCGATACCCAGTCTTCGTCCACCACTCCGGCGGTCGGCTGCGAGCGAGTCGGCTGCGAGCGGGGTGGCTGCGAGGGTGGGACAGCAGCGTCCTCACCGGATCGGGCGGAGCTCGGAAGTGCTGACGCAGCGGTGTTCACCAACCAGCCGGCGACGGACCGCACCTGCTCCACGGCATCTCGTAGGTCCGAGCCGAGCGCCGCGATGCCGTCCGCGCCCGGTATCGACCGAGGCTGCTCGGACGCGGAGTTGGCGGCAACGAACGCGGCGATCAGAGCACCGCCATCGGCGACCATGTGCGAAGCGACCAACGACAGCACCGTCCCTCCGTTCGCCAAGGGTGCCGCTGCCAGTCGCCACCCGAGACCGGTCTCGGGATCGATGTCGCGGTCCAGGCGGTCGTCGGCCCACGCCAGAACGTCGGTCGGTTCGATGACGTGTGGGTGAAAATCCAGTGAATGGGAGACGGTCGAGGGCACCCATCGATCGCGTGCCGTCGGCACCGTCGATGCGACCACCCGGCGCGCGAGCAGACCGTCGGACAGGTTGCCCCGTAGTTTTTCCAGATCTGCCCGCTGAACGGATTCGTCGAACCACCACAAGAACTGGTTGTAGACGGGATATCCGATGCCGTGATGCATTCGCAAGAATAGGTGATCGGCAAATCCAATTCGAGTCACGCGCCGAACCTACTACATCCGAGAAACAGGGGCAGTGGTGTCGATTTTCCATCACCGATGCATTCACATTCGGCAATATATGCACGGAAAAGGGGGTCGATTGTGTTCCACACCATGTTCGGGCCATTCAGTGGCCCAGGTCGTTCTTCGACTCGGTGGACAATCTGCGCCACACTGCGATTGTGAACTGTCATCATCTTGACCAGCAAAATCAGTGACTCGATCGTAAGATTGGACAATCGGACACCCCGTCGACTGCCGATCGGAGACCTGCGGGTCAAGACGTTCGACAGTGAGAAGTATTACTTTTACGCGTCGCGAAATAAATTCGCTTTCGCCCTATCGTGTGTTCTGAACTCACTTCGGGTCGACGGCAATGAAGTTGTTCTTTCAACGCGGAAAGCAGCAATCGAACAGCAATCGAATAAACGACCGGTCGGCTGCACGAACACCGCTGACAGGTTTACACGATCGACTCGACCGTAATCCAACGTGCAATACCGAACCAACGCCGCACACCGCCGACCGAGCCCGGAACGGAAGAGGACTCCCATGGAATACACCGAACTCGCCGACTACCCCCTCCCCGCCGGTCGTCTGACCGAGTGGGTCCCCCGCGTCGACGACGACCGTTGGGCACCGGACCCCCGTGGGCTGTCGTTCACGCACCAGGACCATTGCGAGCGCAGCGCGCCGGGCTCGTGGATCGGCACGGTGTTCGAGATCCACCGCCGCTACGACGTCGAGGCAGTGCGGGCAACCATCGCCGCGTACATGGGTCGTCACGAGGCGTTCCGCACCAAGGTTCGACGCGACGAGGAATCCGGTTCCTGGCTGCGCTACACCGCACCGACGGATGCAGTGCAGGTGACCGATCGGGCACACACCGAACCACGTACCGAAACTCAGGTCTTCGGCCATCTGCACTCCTGGTTCGGCGAAACTGTCTCTCCGACGGCGTGGCCGCACTTCGTCCTCGCCACCATCGAACCGGACGACGCCTCCCGCGCTCTCTCGGACGGGCCCGAAGAGTCGTTCCTGCTCGCGTTCGCCGCCGACCACTCGGTGATGGACGCCTACAGCCAGATCTACGCCATCAACGAGATCGACCGGCTCTACGCACACGCTCTCGAGGGCGTCGACCCGGAATTGCCCGAAGTCGGCAGCTATGTCGACTTCAGCCAGGCCGAGCGGACTCTCGGCGAGACGCTGACCGGTGACCACAGCGCCGTGCGCACCTGGCAGGACTTCCTGGCCGTCGAGGACGGACGCTTTCCTGCGTTTCCCCTTCCGGTGTCGGTCGACCGGTCGCCGACCGGCAGCGGCCCGGCCGCGCAGAGCAGTATTTCGTCCTGGCTGCTGACCGCCGACAAATCCGATGCCTTCAACGCCGCATGCCGTGCCGCCGGGTACAACATGCAGGCCGGGATCCTCGCCGCTCTGGCGCTGACGAACGTTCGCCTGTCCGGCCGCACGACGTTGCGCACCGTGATGCCGATGCACACCAGAGACGAACAGAAGTGGGCCGCAGCGGTCGGCTGGTACGTCGGAATCCTGCCCATGGAGATCGAGCTCGACAACGCTCGCACGTTCGGGGAGGCGATCGAGGCCGCGGCGACTGCAGGCGCGGCCAACAAGGGGTTGGCACGGATGCCGTACTCGAAGATCGCCCAGATCCTCGAGTCGACGGAAATTCCGCGATTCGTGGTGTCCTACATCGACCTTCGGTTCCTTCCGGATGCCGACCAGTGGCAGGGCCGCAAGGGTCGGGCTCTGCGAAGCAACTGCCACGCCGACGACGAGGTCTACTTCTGGGTCAACCGGACGCTTCAAGGGCTCAACATCTCCGCACGCTTCCCCAGCTCGGACGTCGCGTCCACCAACGTCCACCGCTTCATCACCGAGTTCGTCGCCGTGCTGACGGCAGTGATCGACTCCGACTGCGGTACCGATACGGTGCTCACGTCGGCCTCTCGGTCGGTGACCGTCGCCGCAGAGTGAGCCATCGAATCAACCCGCGGCCCGTATCGAGGAGGACGAAGCGACGATGATCATCACCGCTATGGGCAGGTGGAATCCCGCTCCCGGTCGGCTGCTCGAATGGCACCCCACGTCGGCTGCCCGGGCGAGTGCCGAAGCGGCACCTGTCGATTCGGCTCCGGCCTCGTTTCTCCAGGAGGACCATCTCAAGGCCGCGTGGGCGGCCCGCGAACGCGGCGACGTTCACACCGCGTACACCGGGGTGGCAACCGAGATCGACGGTGACGTGGACACGGACGCGATGAGACGCGCACTGGCCGCCTACGTGCTGCGGCACGAGGGTCTTCGATGCTGGTTCGAGGTCGAGGGAAACGACGTCGTTCGGCATCTCGCTCCACCCGAGGTCGCGGCGTTCGAAGTGACCGACGCCGGAGAAGCGACGGACGACGACGAATTCCAACGCTACGTACGGGGGCGCTTCTCGTCCGAGGCGACCGCGGACTCCTGGCCGGGATTCGTCGTCGGCGTGGTGGCCAGGCCCGGCAGCTTCACCCTGTACTACGGCGCAGACCACGCGTTCACCGACGGTGGCTCGCAGGCCTTGGTCATCAGCGAGTTGGCGGACCTGTACGCGCTCGAGACCGGTGCGGACGCACCGATCCCTGCGCAGGCAGGTAGCCATCTGGAATACGCCGCCGACGAGCGGGCGCGGGCCGCGACGTTCGGGGCCGATTCTCCCGAAATCGCCGCTTGGCGAGACATTTTCACCCGGCACGACGGCCGCATGCCTCGCTTCCCACTCGACCTCGGACTCGCGCCCGGCGAGAAAGCTCCCGTTCGCATCGTCGAACGCGACCTGTTGAACAAAGAACTGACCGCTGCATTCGACGCCGCGTGCAAAGCCGCCGGAGCCCGCATGAGCAGCGGGATATTCGCTGCGGTCGGGATCACCGACTTCGAATTGGCCGGAACCACCGACTACTTCGGGATCACCGTGCTCAGTACCCGGCACCACGGTGACTACGGGCAATCCCAGGGGTGGTTCGTCAATTTCGCTCCGGTCGCGTTCGAGGTGGCAGGAAACGACAGGTTCTCCGACGTCGCCGTTCTGGCCCACCGAGGCTTCGAGCAGGCCAAACGGATCGCGGAGGCCCCGGTGCACGCCGTACTGGGTGCTCTCGCCGCCGACGGCACTCTGGGTAGCGAGTTGGCAGTGAGCCCGAACATGCTCTCGTACATCGACTTTCGCTGGTTCCCCGGCGTCGGACGAGACGCGGACACCCGCGCCGAGCACTTCACCGGCGAGGGTTCGACGTCGAACGCATCGATGTGGATCAACCGAGACGGTGAGCACTTGTATCTGGTGGCCCAGACCCCTGACACCGACGTTGCGGCCGCAGCGGTGAAGCGCTACCACGATCATCTGGCCCACGTGCTCGAAGCCATTGCACGCGACGGTGATTACCGCCTCACGCACGACGATCTCGTTCAGGAGCCGGCCGGTGCGGGTCACCTCGATCACTGAGTACACCCCACGCGCGGGCACGGTCGTCGAGTTCACCGCCGTCGTCACCGGGAATCCGCAACCCTCACCGGTCCCACCGTCGTTCAACCAGCGGTTTCACCTCGGTGATCTCGAGCAGGCCGAGCGCGTCTGGATAGCCGGGGCCTTCGAAGTGCAGGGCAACCTCGACATCCGGGCGCTCGAGTGGGCCTTCGAGCGCCTGATCGACCGCCACGACACCCTGCGCAGTTCCTTCGTTCGCGTGGTGGACGGAATCGAGCGGACGCTCCACGAACCGGGTTCGGTGGAGATGAGGCAATCCACTCGAACCACCTTCTCCTCGGCGTCGACGCTCCGGAATCACCTCCGAAGCACGCTCGAACTGCACTGCGATGCACGACGATTCCCGTCGTACACCTGCGTCGGAATCGACCGACCGGACACCTCGACGATCCTGTGCGCTTTCGACCACTCCAACGTCGACGCCATGTCGATCGCCGTCGTCGTCGACGAGATCCACACCCTGTACGAGGCCTACCGCCGCTGCCCGTCGAACCAGGAGACAGACCTGCCTCCCGTCGGTGGGTTCGTCGAATACTGCCGCATCGAAGCAACCCAGCCACTCGTCGATCCAACGGACGAGCGCATGGTGCAGTGGTCGACCTTCCTCACCGAGTGCGGGGGCACCACGCCGCGCTTCCCGTTCGACCTCGGCGTCGCCGAGGGTGAAACAGCGCCTCAGGCAACGACTGTCACCTCCTTGCTCGACGCGCGGCACACCGCCGACTTCGAGCAGCTCTGCGCCCGTTCCGGAGCCGGAATGTTCGCCGGGGTCGTCGCAGCGATCGCACAGGCCTGCGCAGGCACGGGCGGACCGAACCGTGTTCCGTTCCTGTTCCCGTTGCACACCCGCCATCAGCAGCACTTCTCACGAGCACTGGGCTGGTTCACCACCAACGCTCCCATGACCGTGGAGGTCGAACGAGATCTCACCGACACGATCACCGCGGCCCACACAGCGTTTCGCGCGGCACTACCTCTGAGCACAGTTCCGATCCCCCAGGTACTGAACAACCTCGGTGACGCCTTCACCCTGTCGCGTCGAGACGTGTTCATGGTGTCCTACATCGACTACACCAGAATCGGTGGACACGAGCGCTTCGACCGAACCGACGCACACCACATCAGCAATGCCACGGTCTCCGACGACGCACAGTTCTGGGTCTCCCGCACCGCATCGGGCCTGGCACTGCGATCACGATTCCCCGACACGGCAACGGCACACTCGGTGATGACTGCGTTCACCGCGGAACTGATCGCACTCATGCGGGCCTCCGCAGCGAAACCCGAGAGCGCAGCCCTCACGCCCTGACAAACTGCGTTCCGCAGGCTCCACTCCCGCCCCCTGAGGTCATTCCGCAGGCTCCACTCCCGCCCCTCGACAGATGTTCCGCATAGGATCGAGAGTGCAGACCGTTCACCCCCGGGCGGGCCGCCAGCCGAATATCTTCCGTAGGAGCCGATACGTGCCTGTACCAACCGATTCCACCGCAACGTTCGCCGACTATGCGCATCCGGATCGTCTCGTATCGACCGAATGGCTGTCCGCTCATCTCGGCACCCCCGGCCTTCGCGTCGTCGAATCCGACGAGGACGTGTTGCTCTACGACGTCGGCCACATTCCCGGCGCGGTCAAGATCGATTGGCATCTCGACCTCAACGATCCGGTCACCCGCGACTACATCGACGGCGAGCAGTTCTCGAAGCTGATGAGCCGCAAGGGTATTTCCCGGGACGACACCATCGTCGTGTACGGCGACAAGAGCAACTGGTGGGCCGCGTACGCACTGTGGGTCTTCACGCTGTTCGGACATCAGGACGTGCGTCTGCTCGACGGCGGCCGCGACGCCTGGTTGTCGGAGAACCGCGACACCACCCTCGATGTGCCCGAGTTCCCCGCAACCGAGTATCCGGTGATCGAACGCGACGACGCGCCCATCCGCGCGTTCGCCTCCGACGTCCTCGGCTCGCTCGGAACGGTGCCGTTGATCGACGTGCGCTCCCCCGCCGAGTACACGGGCGAGCGCACCCACATGCCCGACTACCCCGAGGAAGGCGCATTGCGCGGAGGTCACATCCCCACCGCCGTGAGCATCCCCTGGGCCAAGGCAGCCGCACCGGACGGACGCTTCCGTTCTCGTTCGGAACTGGACGAGATCTACTCCGGCACGTCTGCGACCGACGACGTGATCGCGTACTGCCGTATCGGTGAGCGTTCGAGCCACACGTGGTTCGTGTTGACCCATCTCCTCGGATACCAGTCGGTTCGCAACTACGACGGCTCGTGGACCGAATGGGGCAACGCCGTCCGCGTTCCGATCGCCAAGGGCGAGGAGCCCGGATCGGCTCCGGCCACTCGATGAGTGCCCTGCCGGAGTCGCTGGCCGAGATCGTCGAGGACTTCGCCGCGGTGGAGGGACAGGACAAGCTGCAGCTTCTGCTCGAGTTCAGTCGTGAACTTCCTCCGCTGCCGGAGCACCTTGCCCAGGATGCGATGGAGCCGGTGCCGGAATGCCAGTCTCCGCTGTTCCTGTCGGTGGACGCCGCCGATCCCGAGCGAGTCCGGCTGTACTTCAGCGCCCCGCCGGAAGCGCCGACCACGCGAGGGTTCGCCTCGATCCTCGCGCAGGGACTCGACGGCCTCGGCTCGCAGGAGATCCTCGACGTACCCGACGATTTCTACTCGGCGCTCGGGCTGAGCGACGCGGTCAGCCCGCTCCGACTGCGCGGCATGTCGGCGATGCTGGCGCGGATCAAGCGTCACCTTCGCTGACGGTCGACCGGCGACGGCGCGGTGGCGCGCCGTCGTCTTGATCGATACAACGGGTCGTCGTTAGACTCCGCGGCAGGGCATCGATGCCCAGTCCCCCGACGCTGACGACGAAGGTTGGTTGCTGCCGATATGGAGTTCACGGAGTTGGCGGACTACGCGGTTCCCGCGGGCACGCTCACCGAGTGGATACCCAGCGTCGGTCCGCAGGCCCGCACTCCTGAGGCCGCAGGGTGGCACCCCGACGCCAGGCCGACGTCCTACGTCCACGAGGCGCACCTTCGTACGAGCCTGAGCAGTCCTCGTCGCGGCCGTGAATCATGGCTCGGCGCGGCCTTCGAGATCGCGGGCCCCCTGGACAAACCCGCGTTCCGCCGGGCAGTTCTGAACTGGATCGACCGGCACGAGGCGATGCGGTCGAGCGCGTCGATCGACGAGGTGACGGGCGAGATGACGCGGGTGACCGCGGCGCAGGGTGCCATCGACATCTGGCAGGTCGAGCAGGAACGGTGCGCGCAATCGAGCGAGGTGTTCGAGCACCTGCAGTATCTGTTCGACGAGTTCACCTCACCGTTGATCTGGCCCGCCTACGCCTTCGTGACTCTCGAACCGGTGGACGAGACGCGTCCGATCACCGTCTTCTTCGCAGCGGATCACTCCATCATCGACGGTTTGTCCACGGTGTTGGTCGCGCACGAGATCGCTGCTCTGTACGGAGAGGAACTCGGCGGTGCGCCTGCTGCCCTGTTCGAGGCCGGCAGCTACCTGGACTTCGGTTCCTCCGAACGCGAAAGGAATGCTGAGCTCGAACATTCGCACGACGCCGTGAGGATCTGGCGAGACTTCCTGGTCGACGGCGACGGTGAACTACCGGCGTTCCCCCTCGACATCGGCGATCCGAGTCCGGACGATCTGCCGCAAGGCGGTTTGTCCGCGTGGGTGCTCGACCCCGAGCAGGCCGACTCGTTCTCGGTCGCGTGTCGCAAGACAGGACACAGCCTGTTCGCGGGATTGCTCGCGGTACTCGCCATCACCGGCTCGGAACTGGGCGGGGGTAGTCGTTTCCGTACGGTAACGCCGGTGCACACCCGAGACGAGCCCCAGTGGGCCTCCGCACTCGGCTGGTTCGTCGGACTGTGCCCCATCTCGTTCGACATCGCCGGTGCCGACTCGTTCGGTTCGGTGGTCGCGGCGGCCTCGGCCGAGGTGAAGAAGACCAAACCGATCGCCCGCGTTCCTCTCGATCGGGTGTTCACCACTCTGGGCTACTCCGCCCGCCCGCGCTTCGTCGTCTCCTTCATGGACGTACGGTTCGCGCCTGCGGCCGAGCACTGGCCGGACTGGAACGCCAGAGCACTGCGCAGCAAGCAGTACCAGCACGACGTGTACATCTGGATCAACCGCACGCCGCAGGGAATCAACATCGCGGCTCGCTACCCCAACACCGAGCAGGCGACCGCTCGGGTGCACGAGTACGTCGGTGCCTTCCGGAAGCTGTTGACCGATGTGGCGGACACCGGGACCGCGCGATTCCCTCTTCCGGACCACCACCGGTCCGATATCGGACATACCGACACCGGTCAGATCGCTACCAATCAGTAGCTCGCTGCGACGCGTCCTCGATCCGCTGCAGCTGTACGGACCGATTGCAGCGATGACAGTGCCGGTGCTTAGACTCCGACGTGACGTTCGTAACGAAGCACGCGAGAAACACATCCGTAGGAGGCTCAGTGCCCAGCCATGCCAGTGCTCAGATCACCAAGGTTCTTGTTGCCAATCGTGGTGAGATCGCGGTGCGGGTGATCCGGGCGGCCGCCGATGCCGGGTTGGCCAGTGTCGCTGTGTACGCCGAGCCCGATGCCGATGCCCCG
>NZ_NOZC01000025.1:0-10729 GCF_002258545.1 Rhodococcus sp. 05-2255-3B1
GGGCTTGTCACACCAGTGGAGGCACCGGCATCATGAACCTGCCGGACACCGACACGTCAGGTCGTACACAGACCGACACGTGAGGTCGTCCACCGATACGTGGCGAAGCCGAGGTAGCGCGCAGGAAGTTCCAGGACACGTGCGAGGCACTGCTTACTCGGACAGCGATTGCAGATGCTCTAGCTGACGCCCCAGCCGGAGCACTGACGGGAAGAAGGCTGTCTGAGTAGTGCATCGATCACATGGCTGTACTAACACCATCTCGGAGCTGATCCACAACTCCCACCGGCAGTTGTCGGGCTACAGGTCGGGTCGTCTCCACTGGGACCTGGGGATGGCGCTCACATAGATCAGCGAATGCTCGCCTGCCCCCAATGGAAGCGCCGAGCCGTTCGCCTGCCAAACCAACTCGGGCTTCTGGGGTGAACTATCGGGCTGTGGGCGCGACCCGATCAAGATCAACCAAGCCTCAGTAATTCCAGACATTGCAAGCCAGACGCACAGAGCGGCGACCCAAGCCCTACCGTCGTCGCCCGCGAAGCTCTTCCAGACCCACACTGCGAAAGCCGATCCAGACAGCAGAGTGGAGCCCACAATCTGCCATTTGTCCAAATAGTCGAGTGGAAGACGCCGCCAAGCCGCGCTGACGAACAGTACGATGAATGCAACAACGAAGCACAGGCCAAGAACGCCTACGATGCGAGCTCCCAGCCACCACTTGTCGACGTTGGGCAACAGAGCGATCAGGCTGACGAAGAGCGGAGCAGCAAGCTCAGCGAGCGTGAAAAACGCCGAGTATGTGCGCAACGCCGTCGTTCGCCATCGCTCGAACCCAACCTGCAACGCGACGAAGAGCACTGCAAAGAGGGCACCCGTAACAGTCGCAATGGTGACGTAATAACTAGTGAACTCCTCCTGCATTCGCGCAACAGTAACGTCCTTCTCGAAATTTTGAGAAGTGTGTGTCAGCGCTTCAACGGACGCCCGCTTCGGCATCGTGGTACTACCGGAGAGCGTGTACGCCGGACAAGCACAAGTCCCCAGTCGACCTATGGGCCGACGGGCTATCAATCGGCCCTGCCTAGGACCCGCAGCGGGAACCGTCGATCAAAGCCAACCACATGATGTCCACACCCCGCGCAGGCGACATGATGGCCGTGCGGCGGTCAACACAGGCTTCAAACCGCCTGACTTGCGAGAACCGGCGCTAACCGTCCTTTTGCCTCGCCGCTACATTGGCGGCATGGCGAACTGGAAGTGGGACGAGATACTGCTCACCTGCGATTTGGTGGCGCAGAACGACTGGAAAGAGTTGCGACCAACAAGCCCGCAGGTCGTCGAACTGTCGCAATTCCTCCGCGCCCAGGTCTCAAGTGCCGTGTTGCTAAACGATCCGGAATTTCGGAACGTCAATGGCGTGTCCAGGAAGACCACCGACATCATGACCGCTCACCCGGCCTACTCACGAGCCAGGACGAAGGGCGGGCGCACAACCCGAGAAGTGGTCAGCGCTTACCTTGCATATCCCATCTTTCACCACCATGCGTCAGTCGAACTTCGCGAAGCGGGGAGCTTGGCACGACGCGAAGACCAGGACTTTATGTTCCAGGCCGAGGACGAGCCGGTGGCGGTCGAGGGCCGAGTGATGGAACGTCTTATCCGTGTAAGGGAACGTGATCCGAAACTGCGCCAAGAGAAAATACTCAAGTCGCGGGCACTTCATGGACGTCTGGCGTGCGAGGTCTGCACATTCGACTTCGAGCAGACATATGGTGTCCTCGGTTCTGGGTATGTCCAGGTCCATCACGTTGTACCGCTTCATTCATCAGGGCCGGTGGAGACCACACTGGATGGCCTCGTCGTTGTCTGCGCAAACTGTCACGTGATGCTGCATCGTGGCCCTACGTGGAGGACACCAAGCGAGCTTCGGGCGTTGCTTGCAAACCCCATCACCGACTAAGAAGTTAGAAGTGAGGCAGAGTTCCGCTATGTCGAAGGTCCGATTGATCCCGGAACGCACCGTTGACTCCCTTCTGGCAGCAGAGTTGCTGTCCGCGCTCCCCACGGGCTTGATCTGGTCACCCACCAATTCCAAGCCGGGAGCGGTAGACCATTATTTCGCGCCAAACACTGGACGAGTACTCGTATTTGAGTGCAAGGGCACGACCAGTGACCGCAGAGCCGACCCGTTGAAACCCTGGCACTCTCCGATCCGAGTTGATCAGCTTCGTGGGTACCTAGCAAGACCGCGGCCCGTGTTCTACATCTTTCCAAGCCGACCGCGCCACGCCACGCCATGGAATAGGCACTGCCACATCGACGGAGACGCCAGAGGACAGTGCTCAAGCTGCGGTGGACCAAGTTCCCGCGGAAGCGTGCCGGTCTCAACTCAGATCGCACGGTCGCCGCTCCACATCAGGTTTCAACCCTGGTTTGCGCACTGGAGCTGGGTTGTCGCAGCGCAAGACCTGGCTAGGTTTATCGATCTACCTACACTGACTAAACGCGACTATGAGCTAAGCACCGCCGACCACGCGGTCGCTCGCATCCCTGGTGCACAGCGCTTCTGCCACCTCTTTCTGGGCTCCAGCCCAGTCTTGAGAGACTCATTCTTCGACAGGGCGATGGGGTTCGACGGCCTGGACGCAATCACGCAAAACACTCAGACCGACGAGAACACGTCCCCTCCTATCTACTTCGCCTACCCAGAAGACAGCTTCAGCTATTCGGATTACTAACCATCGAGCCCCCGACTCCGAGCCGAGAGTCTTTTGATTGCAGCACCGCCGGTTCGCACAGCCCTCGGACCTTCTGACCGGAGTGGCCTTGATGGGAAACAGCCCGTGGGTAGATCCGTGAGCGACACCGTCCACGACCAGCCATGACTGCCTATGATCAAAATTAGCTCCCGACAGCACCCTGCGCGATTCTCATCTTGAGGTCAGCTTGCCGTTCCCTCAGCTTGATCACGATTTGCTTTGTGGGCATAGAGAGGGGACTCGAGAGCTACGAACGGCGTGGCGTCGACCTTGGATGCTGCAATGCAAGATGCACCCGACACCGGGACGATCACGAGAGAACTAGTCCGTCCTGCTCCCCTGTCGGATGCAGCCAAAGGACCCAAGCGGGCCGGTTTCGTGCATCAGTTGTTCTTGGACTCAAGCGAGTCCAGCCAATCGATGTACACGGAAGTGCGTACCAGCCTTCGAGCGCCAACTTTCAGCGAGGCCAGTTCACCCCGCTTGAGCAAGTCGTTGATTTTTGTTCGTCCCAGACCCGTCTGCTCAATCAGGTCATCGACCGTCATCAGGTCTTTCTCCAACGTGTTCATGCCATCCTCTTCCTCGTACACAACTTACCGTGCCGTTTTCTTTGCTGCACGCAACAGTACGTAGAGGATCGTCCATGCGCAAGAAATGACGTAGAATTCTGCGCATGACGCAAACCGATGACGATGCAGGCGAGCCTCGAGAGTGGTCAGAAGAGCTGGTGAGACGGTTCGGACTGACCGCTAAGGAGTGGCGAGGGAAGCGTTCGGCCAAGTGGCTGTCGGAGCGCACAGCCGAACTGGGACATCACATCCCGTCCACCGTGATCGCTCGCCTGGACTCCGGTCATCGGGGCAGCGTGTTGTCCGTCGCAGAGGTGATCGTGATTGCAGCGGCGCTCGAAACGTCCCCAATGGCCCTCCTATACCCCAACGTCCCCGATGGGCCAGTAGAGCTTCTCCCTGGAGAGACGATGCCCTCGATCGACGCAGTGCGATGGGTCTCCGGCGAGAAGCGAATCCCCCGAGAAAGCCTCAGCGATAGCGCCAGAGGGGCCTACCGGCTTGAGAACTCCAGAGAGTACGTCCACTTCAAGGAGATGGCCGATCGTGCGCGTCGGCAGTCCTTTGCCTCGCACGAAGGTGAGCGAGAGATCGGACGCAAGGCGCTCAAGGACATCGAGTCCATTCTGACCAATCTGGTTCAGACCATCAGAAGCTCGGGTTGGCCGGTCGACTACCCCCTCAAGGACGATTCGGATGGCTAGAGAACGCTTGAAGCCCGGTGAGTGGGGTGTCATCACCACCACGAAGCGCGACAAGTCCCACGTGGCCAAGGCACGCATCCGTGATCGCGACGGCAAGCTCCGACTGGTCGAAGCCACAGGAGCCTCGGCTGACGAAGCTCGGAGAAGACTTCAGTCCAAGCTGGTCGAACGGGTCACTCCTGAGGGCGAGAAGGATGGACAGCTCTCCAAGCGGTCCACCGTGTCCGAGTTGGCCGAGTACTGGTTGGCGGAGAAGCAGACAAGCACTTCGGTAGGTGACTCCACTCTGTCCCTGTATCGCTCTGCGTGGCAGGGCGTCTGTAAAGAGGCCCTGGGAGACCTGCGCATCACCGAGCTGACAGCAGGAGCCGTAGACGCCTTCCTGCGCTCCGTCGCCGTCCGTGCGCCGAGCCGTGCACGTCTGGCGCGCATCGTTCTCAGCGGGATGTTCGGCACGGCAACCCGACTCGACCTCATCGACCACAACTTAGTGCGAGAGACCAAGGTGCCGAGGCCCAAGCGCAAGCCGGTCCGTCCTGTCACTCTCGAGGAGCTAACCGACATCCGCACCGCCGTGGACTTGTACTGCCGACACGAGACGGTGAATGCCGAAGGTGTGGTGCGGAGTAAGTACGGCCCGAAGCCTGGTGCTGACCTTCAGGATCAGATGGATCTGTTGATGGCTACCGGAGTGCGCATATCGGAGCTGCTCGCCCTGCTGTGGGAGGACGTACATCTAGACGCCGATGTTCCGACGATCGCCGTGAACGCGACCCTCGTGCAACCCCGATCCGCTGGAGAGAAGTTGATCCGTCAGCCCCACCGCAAGGGTGACGCTCCCCCGCTGACGATCGTGATCCCGAAGTTCGCTGTGGACATCCTCCGTCGACGCCGAGAGGCCCTCACGTTCAAAAACCCGAACGGTGCCGTCTTCGTCACTTCGACCGGCAACTGGGTTTCCCCCGCCAACGTCCGACGGTGCTGGCGGGGTGCACTCGGCAAGGACTTCGACTGGGTGACACCCCACAGCTTCCGCCGGACCGTGGCGACACTCGTGAAGGCTCAGTACGGGGTGGAGGCGGCACAGGCTCAGCTCGGTCACGCCAACACCGCAGTGACGGAAGCACACTATATCCAGCGGATGAACTCGGCCCCGGACATGACCGAAGCGCTCAACACTTTCGCACCGTCAGAGCGGCAAAGTGTTGGGTAAGTGTTGAGTTCGGCAACCTTCGGCCTGATACAGAAAGAGCCCCTCACCTGATCTGGCAGGTGAGGGGCTCTTCTTGCGCTCCCCCACCTGGACTCGAACCAGGAACCCTTCGATTACCAGTCGGACAACGTCCTGACCTTGGCGTTTCCCCAGGCAGCGTGAGGTAACCGTGACGGTGACACACCTGCATTCGACGCTAGATCGACGGGACGATTCCGGGACGAGTGTGCAGAAACCCAACCACGCTGCCCGTTATCTGCGTCACAGTCACAGAATGCACAAGCAAATGTATTCCTTGCCGACAGAGTGGGAAGACGCCGTTATCCGATGGGTCGAGTGGCTTATCTCGGCAGGTGCCCCCGCCACCACCATTCGCACCCGCCGCAGCCACGTCCGGGGTGTCGCCCGGAAACTGGGGTCCGACTCTCCTGCCACCGTGACCGCCGACGACATCGTCCACGTCACCGCGCATCAGAACTGGTCCAAAGACCACCGGCGCGGATTGAAGTCCTCGCTGATCAAGTTCTTCGACTGGGCCATCACCGTCGGTATCGCCACGACCAACCCGGCGATCGATCTCCCCAAGGTCTCCGAGTCGAGGCCACGACCACGACCGGTCCCCGACAACATGTGGGCCCAGCTGATCGTCAACGCGGATCCGCGTGAGCTCATGGCTGCACGGCTCGCCGACGAGGTCGGCATGCGGCGTGAGGAAGTCGCCAAATGCCACACCGACGACGTACTCGAATCGTTCGACGGCTACGAGCTCGTCGTGCACGGCAAGGGAGGAAAGCAGCGGACCGTCCCGATCACCGACAAGCTGGCGAAGGACATCCTGCGGGGACCGGGCGGACACACGTACGGCCTCGGCCGACACGGCTACCTCTTCCCCGGTGCCGTCGACGGCCACATCTCGGCGCACTACGTCGGCAAGCTCGTCGGCGATCTCCTCCCCGTCGGGTGGACCATGCACAAGCTCCGCCACCGCTTCGCCACACGGATGTACCGGGCGTGCGGGCGCGACATCATGATCGTCTGCCGCCTCCTCGGCCACTCCAACGTCGCCACCACCCAGCGTTACCTCGCCACCAGCAACGAAGACCTCCGCGCGGCAGTCAACGCACTCGCCGACGCGGCCTGAACAGGAGAAACCATGCCCCACTTCCGCCCTGCCGACGCGACGGCAAAGGTCGGCACCACCCTCATCGCGCTCGGCGCGTTCTGGCTCAGCTTCACCGCACTCCGGGATCTCGCCGTGAGGTCCGGCGTCCCCGCCGGCCAAGCCTGGGTGTGGCCGCTTATCGTCGACGGACTGGTCCTCGTCGCCACCGTCGCCGTCGTCGCCCTCGACCACCACCGCTGGTATGCCTGGACCCTGCTCGGCATCGGCGCGAGCCTGTCACTGGCCGGCAACTCACTGCACGCGACGTACACCGGGGAGTTGCCCGTCGCTGTTCGCATTCTCGTTGCCGCAGTCCCGCCGCTGTCACTGCTGGCAGTGACACACCTGACCTACCTGCTCGCACACCGACCACCCGGGCATGTCACCGACATTCATCCTTCGGTGTCGGTGAAGTCCACGACGGCCTCTGCGCCGGCACCTCTTCTGACGACCGTCCGTGCGACCGAACAGGAGATGCCCGATCTCGCGGCCTCGTTTCGGATGGCTCGGCAAACCGGATAATCCAGGTACATACCGAGAGCGGCGTCGGGTCATTCGTACGAATGACCCGACGCGTCAACGTGCGCCACCCATGGCAACAGCTCCGGCAAAGTCTGCTACACAGTTGCCATGAACACACGCATCCTCATCGGTCTCGTTCCGCTCGCACTCCTCGTTTCCGCGTGCGGCGGCGACCCGGAACCATCACGGGTCACCGCCCAACAGATCGTCGACAAGTGCGGACCGTCGTCAACGCTCGACATGGCGACGGACGGTACTTCGCTCGAGTACAACTTCGATCCGGGCACCGAGTCGACAGAAGCCATTTACACGTGCATCCTCACCGAGTCCTCCGCGCCGTCCAACGTCGACTTCCAGATCAAAGAGACCCGGCCGATCGACGGTACTCAGACGGCCGAGTGGGATGGGTGGAAGCTGCTGTGGAGTTACGACGGCGATTCCTCGCGGATGCAGTTGAGCGAGGCATAGCCTTTCCTCACGCCACCGCGCCGAGGTACGCCGCCAACGTGTGCGACGCGTGGGTATCGAGGTTGCGGCGGCCGCGGTCGTAGATGCCGATGGTCGTCGAGATGTCCGCGTGTCTGGCTGCGAGCTGCACCTCACGCAGTGGAACTCCGGCGTCGATTGCGTTGACGATCATGCTGTGCCGGAACGTATGTGGTGAGACGTTCATCGAGATTCCGGTCGCGCGAGCAACACGTTTGCACACACGATCGGCGGAGCGCCGGGTCATGCGAGTCCCATCTCGCCGCAGCAGTAGTGGCCCGGTCGTGCGACCGTCGACTACCGCATCGATCGCGCGCATGACCACGGGGGGTTGCGGCACGATCGCCTGCGCCCCACCCTTCTGCACGAACGCCATGATCCGGTGGCCACGCGAATACGACAGGACGTCGCCGACGTCGAGTCCGCATACTTCCGAGACACGTAATCCTGTGTAGCCCATGATGACCACTAGCGCGTAGTCGACGGGCGAGGAGTCGTACGCGGTGCGGCACACGGCCTGCAATTCGTTTCGGTCGAGGTGCACCTTCGCGTTCACGGATCGGTGGATCTTCGGCATCTTCAGCAGGCGCGCAGGGTTTTTCGTCACGAGGTCGTCATCGAGTGCGAGCTCGTAGAACAGTTTCAGCGTGCCGAGGCGGTGATGCACGGTCGACGGGCAGTTGCCGCGCTCGTCGGAGAGATACCGCATATACATTTCGAGGTGCTGACGACGGATCGCGAACACATCGAATCCGTTTGTGTCACACCACAGTAGAAACATCGACAGGTCTGCACGGTAACTGATACGGGTGTTCCCGTCCCAGCGCTGCAAGAAAGACTCGACATAGAATTCGCGGTCGATTACGGGCATAGGCTGCGCTGCAGAGTGCAGCACGGTACCGTTCAGCACGGTCACGCTCCAATGATGTGATTGGTGGGTGGCAAGGCCTCGATCGGTGTTCCCGCACCGGCCGGGGCCGCTTCTGATTCTCGCCACAGTACGCCCGAAACGGGTACGGCGGAACTGATTTCGAACACGAAAAAGCCCCACCCGGAACGGATTCCGGGTGGGGCTTCGTTCACGCAGACCTGATCAGGTCAGAGCGTGGTCTCGTCGGTCTGCACTGCCTCGGTTTGACCCGAGTCGTTCACACCGGACTCACCGGGCTCAAGAGTGCCGCCCGTATCACCGGCACCGTCCTCGACTGCCTCGTCGGGGATGATCCCCTTGACGGGTGCGAGCAACGTGCGAATCTCGGCGGCGGTGTCCGCGTCTGCTCCGGTTGCCTCGATGATCTTCGTTGCTGCCTGATCGACCTCGGCGGCCACTGCCTCGCGGACCTCGGCGATGGCCTTGGCGGATTCGATTCCTACTGCCATGATGGTGCTCCTTCTCGTGAATTCGTTCGATGCGAGCACGGCCGCGAGTGCGACCGCTCCGCCTATCTGCCACCACACAGGGCGACACCTCCTCCTGTTGAGAAGCGTTGCGATCGGGCGATACTCACCGATCAGTTCTTGGGCCACCGACGCCGCGGCGACGGCTCGCGCACGCCCAGACCTACGCAATCGGGACACTGCTGATCCGGCCACGACGACACCGATTTGCCATGACGCATTTCACCGGCAGGGATTCGCCCAAGTCCGCGGCACCAGACACAGTCGACAACCGTCATCAGCGCCACCACCTCACGCAGCTATTCGCACGGGTGTTCGAGTTCTGCTATGTTGTGGTCAGCGGGACGCGGCCAGGAAGGGAAGCCTGGATCGTGTCCCGAACTCACGTTCGGGAGGCATGGTGGAGCTGTACCGGATCGGTGACAGATGGGCCGAGCCCGCACCTGCGCACTGCCCGCGAGGTCACGAGTTGCGCGGCGGTCGGGTGCTCGTCGGGTCGCAGGTCTGCTCCTGCGAGATCCACCACCACAGGACGCACGCATGCCGTGAGTGTGGCGCTGTCGTCTACACACCGCCGATAACGGAAGAGTGCACAGACAGCAGCTTCGACGGCCGTAGCCGATAGGTCAGCGCGTTACCGAGAACCCCGCGGCGGTCAGGCATCGACCTATGAATCGGGCCATCTCTTTCGAGTCGTTGCCACCCGCGCCGAGATATGTGTTCCCGTCCAGATGAAAGAGGCAGGCTTGCATGTAGTGCTCTATGGCGTCCTGAATGAGCCCTCGCGAGTCGGATCCCGCGGCGTACCGCGCGCCCAGCTCACGCTCCGACGCCGCCAAGGCCTCATGCCAGTCGCTCATGTCTTCTCCCCTGCGGGTTCCTTGTGGATGATCACGTCGTCCGAGCCCTCGTAGCGGTAGCCGCGGCGGCCGTCCGGGAGCAGCACCCATCCGGCCTGTCCTTCGTCGGCGGGCGGGGTGAAGATCGGTTCGTCAGCCATGCCGACGAGTATCCCAGCGCGCCCATAGTTGGTGTTATGGGCGGGTAGCGGCACGTCGAAGTCGGACCCATCCACGCTGTGATCGGCAACGAATCGCAGCCGTGAAAGCGCTGCGGTGTCACATCGGTGTGCACTCCTGGACGGTCCGCGAAGTCAGACCGGCCACCTGGACAATCAACAGATCGACCACCGACACCGACGTCCACTACCGCAGATGCGGCCGGTGCGGTCAGTGGCAGCGCGAGGTCTTCCGCAGTGGCAGGTTCGCCGACGTCGACCAGCCGTACGACAGCGAACCCGACCTCGGCAGCCCCTACTTCGATTGACAGATCACACGACAAACCAGTTGGCTCCGTCAGTCTGGTACGTCGCCTTCTCGCCCGCCGCGAGGGTAGCCGTGGCTGCGCCGTCGACTGTTCCGCCCGACGCACTGACAGCGACCGTAATCGAACCACTACCGGTGTTCTTCACCTTGAAAATTCGGCCGACGCCGATGGTGACAGCAGACGGCAGGGTGATTGTGATCGTGCCGCTCGCGAGAATCGTGTGGTCTGTGGCGGTCACCGCGTAGTTCGTTGTCTTCGCCGTGATCGCCGCACCGAACCCACCCATCGCCTTGATTGCGGCGTTGAAAATATGGGCGGTTGCCCAGGTCAGAAGGCCGGACGATCGAGTGATCTTGAGCAGTGTCGCGATCGTAGCGCCCGCATCGTCCTTGCTCACCAATTCCAGGTTCGTTCCGGCGTTCGATCCGGATTCCGCTTCGCCGGTGGTGGACAGCTCCCAGCGATCGACCGACCCCGTCTGCCAGTACACGGCCTTCCGTGCGCCTGCGCCGCCGTTGAGCCAATAGCCGTTTGCGCGGCCACTGCGACCGAGGTAGTCCGAGGTCTGTCCCGACGAACCCGCGACC
>NZ_NOZC01000019.1:1979-5434 GCF_002258545.1 Rhodococcus sp. 05-2255-3B1
CTTGGTTGTGTGTTGTTTGAGAATTGCACAGTGGACGCGAGCATCTTTGTTGTAAGTAATGAAGAGCGTACGGTGGATGCCTTGGCACCAGGAGCCGATGAAGGACGTAGGAGGCTGCGATAAGCCTCGGGGAGCTGTCAACCGAGCTGTGATCCGAGGGTGTCCGAATGGGGAAACCCAGCACGAGTGATGTCGTGTTACCTGCACCTGAATATATAGGGTGTGTGGAGGGAACGTGGGGAAGTGAAACATCTCAGTACCCACAGGAAGAGAAAACAATAGTGATTCCGTGAGTAGTGGCGAGCGAAAGCGGATGAGGCCAAACTTTGTGCGTGTGATACCCGGCAGGGGTTGCGTATGGAGGGTTGTGGGGTTTGCATTGTCGATTCTGCCGGATCGGCCGACAGTGAGAAATTGTGGTGTTAGTCGAAGTGGTCTGGAACGGCCTGTCGTAGAGGGTGAGAGTCCCGTAGACGAAAACATTGCAACTGTTGTTGTGGATACCCAAGTAGCAGCGGGCCCGTGAAATCTGCTGTGAATCTGTCGGGACCACCCGATAAGCCTGAATACTCCCTGGTGACCGATAGCGGACTAGTACCGTGAGGGAAAGGTGAAAAGTACCCCGGGAGGGGAGTGAAATAGTACCTGAAACCGTGCGCTTACAATCCGTCAAAGCCGGTGCATGATTCGTCATGGCTGGTGATGGCGTGCCTTTTGAAGAATGAGCCTGCGAGTTAGTGGCATGTCGCGAGGTTAACCCGTGTGGGGTAGCCGTAGCGAAAGCGAGTCCGAATAGGGCGTATCACCGCAAGGTGTGTAGTGGCGTGTTCTAGACCCGAAGCGGAGTGATCTACCCATGGCCAGGTTGAAGCGACGGTAAGACGTCGTGGAGGACCGAACCCACTTAGGTTGAAAACTGAGGGGATGAGTTGTGGGTAGGGGTGAAAGGCCAATCAAACTCCGTGATAGCTGGTTCTCCCCGAAATGCATTTAGGTGCAGCGTCACGTGTTTCTCACCGGAGGTAGAGCTACTGGATGGTCTAGGGGGCCTACAAGCTTACCGAAATCAGCCAAACTCCGAATGCCGGTGAGTGAGAGCGTGGCAGTGAGACTGCGGGCGATAAGGTTCGTAGTCGAGAGGGAAACAGCCCAGATCGCCAGCTAAGGTCCCTAAGCGTGTACTAAGTGGAAAAGGATGTGGGGTCGCGAAGACAACCAGGAGGTTGGCTTAGAAGCAGCCACCCTTGAAAGAGTGCGTAATAGCTCACTGGTCAAGTGATCCTGCGCCGACAATGTAGCGGGGCTCAAGTACACCACCGAAGCTGCGGCACTCACACAACAGCCCCATGCAGGTCTGCGGATCTGTGTGCAGGTGTGTGGGTGGGTAGGGGAGCGTCGTGCAGCCATGGAAGCATCGGAGTGATCCAGGTGTGGAGGCTGCGCGAGTGAGAATGCAGGCATGAGTAGCGAAAGACGAGTGAGAAACTCGTCCGCCGAATGACCAAGGGTTCCTGGGCCAGGTTAATCCGCCCAGGGTGAGTCGGGACCTAAGACGAGGCCGACAGGCGTAGCCGATGGACAACGGGTTGATATTCCCGTACCCGTGTAACCGCGCCCATGGTGAATCAGTGATACTAACCACCCTGAATCTCGCTTACTTCACGCCTTCGGGTGTGCGGGGGCGGGTGGATGCGTGGGACCTGATCTGGTAGTAGCCAAGCGATGGGGTGACGCAGGAAGGTAGCTGGGCCAGTCAGTGGTTGTACTGGTGTAAGCCTGTAGGGCGAACGGTAGGCAAATCCGCCGTTCACTAAGCCTGAGAGGTGATGCGTAGCCGATTGAGGCGAATTCAGTGATCCTATGCTGCCGAGAAAAGCCTCTAGTGAGTTGTTACACGGCCCGTACCCCAAACCGACACAGGTGGTCAGGTAGAGAATACTAAGGCGATCGAGATAACTATGGTTAAGGAACTCGGCAAAATGCCCCCGTAACTTCGGGAGAAGGGGGGCCCCTGCCGGTGATCACTCTTGCAGTGTGAGCTGGTGTGGGCCGCAGAGACCAGTGAGAAGCGACTGTTTACTAAAAACACAGGTCCGTGCGAAGTCGTAAGACGATGTATACGGACTGACGCCTGCCCGGTGCTGGAAGGTTAAGAGGACCGGTTAGCCAGTGATGGCGAAGCTGAGAATTTAAGCCCCAGTAAACGGCGGTGGTAACTATAACCATCCTAAGGTAGCGAAATTCCTTGTCGGGTAAGTTCCGACCTGCACGAATGGCGTAACGACTTCTCAGCTGTCTCAACCATAGACTCGGCGAAATTGCATTACGAGTAAAGATGCTCGTTACGCGCGGCAGGACGAAAAGACCCCGGGACCTTCACTACAGCTTGGTATTGGTGTTCGGTTCGGTTTGTGTAGGATAGGTGGGAGACTGTGAAGCGGTGACGCCAGTTACTGTGGAGTCGTTGTTGAAATACCACTCTGATCGTATTGGATACCTCAACCTCGGACCATGATCTGGTTCAGGGACAGTGCCTGGTGGGTAGTTTAACTGGGGCGGTTGCCTCCTAAAATGTAACGGAGGCGCCCAAAGGTTCCCTCAGCCTGGTTGGCAATCAGGTGTCGAGTGCAAGTGCACAAGGGAGCTTGACTGTGAGACTGACAAGTCGAGCAGGGACGAAAGTCGGGACTAGTGATCCGGCACCGGCAAGTGGAAGCGGTGTCGCTCAACGGATAAAAGGTACCCCGGGGATAACAGGCTGATCTTCCCCAAGAGTCCATATCGACGGGATGGTTTGGCACCTCGATGTCGGCTCGTCGCATCCTGGGGCTGGAGTAGGTCCCAAGGGTTGGGCTGTTCGCCCATTAAAGCGGCACGCGAGCTGGGTTTAGAACGTCGTGAGACAGTTCGGTCTCTATCCGCCGCGCGCGTAAGAAACTTGAGGAAGGCTGTCCCTAGTACGAGAGGACCGGGACGGACGAACCTCTGGTGTGCCAGTTGTTCCACCAGGAGCACCGCTGGTTGGCTACGTTCGGAAGGGATAACCGCTGAAAGCATCTAAGCGGGAAGCCTGTTCCAAGATGAGGTTTCTCACCCCCTCGAGGGGGTAAGGCCCCCGGCAGACCACCGGGTTGATAGGCCAGAACTGGAAGCCCAGTAATGGGTGCAGGTGACTGGTACTAATAGGCCGAGGACTTACCACAAAGAAGCTACGCGTCCACTGTGCAATATCTGAAACAACACACGTTTCAGCACAACAATTGAATGAACCCAGTACGTCACCGATCCAGATCCGGTGGCACCGCTGATGTTCCGTGTGTAACTGTTTCGCAGAGTTACGGCGGCCATAGCGGAGGGGAAACGCCCGGTCCCATTCCGAACCCGGAAGCTAAGCCCTCCAGCGCCGATGGTACTGCACTCGACAGGGTGTGGGAGAGTAGGACACCGCCGAACAC
>NZ_NOZC01000015.1:0-5259 GCF_002258545.1 Rhodococcus sp. 05-2255-3B1
GACTGGCGGAGTGTCGATATTCAAAGTTGCAGTGTTCGGAAACGGTGACACTTCCTCCCCGGTTTGGCTGTTACAACAGTTTAGGCACCGCTCGCCCAGCCTTGGTGACGTCGAGCCGAGGTGGACGCCCCCGTAGCCCAAGCATCTTCAGATCTGCCCGCCGTCTGCCAGCGGGCGCGAAACCGTTCCGTACGAGCCCGTCCATTCGCACCGTCACGTCAATCGGAGGCTCGTTTGCGGCGGTGGACGTGATCGAAGGCGGATGTTGAACCGGTTAGCCATACCGTATTGTGATACGGTATGGCTATGAGCGAGGCCGCAGTGCGCAACCGACGAGCAGGTGGCCCCAAGCGTCTCCTCGTGCTCGATCAGGTGATATCGACTATGGCGGTCCGCGGATACGGCGGCACCAGGTACGCAGATATCTCCGAGGCCTCCGGTATCGCAGTAAGCACCTTGCAGGGCTACTTCGGATCTCGCGAGGACATGTTGATCGAAGCTTTCCAACGCGCCACTTCCGTTGCCGTTGAAGCCATGCGCGAATTCACGGCGCAATTCGATGACCCATGGAAACAACTGGTGGCGATGGTGGACCGTGGCCTTGCAACGGATGTTCCGACCTGGCGGATGCTCATGGAATTCTGGACGGCAGCCGCCCACGACACCGAACTCCGGCAGCACGCCACAGCATTGGCGACCCAGTACCGAGAACCCTTCGCGGACGCTGTTCGTCGAGGAGTGGAGAGCGGTCAATTCGACCCGCGCTTCGATGTCGAGTCCATCGTCGAAGTCGCAGTGGCAAACATCGTCGGCGTGCTGTACCCAACGGTACTCGGCCACCTGCCTCTTCCTGCAACGAATTACCGCGACGTAGTCATCTCCCAGTTGGCGTACGTCCTCCAAGTCGATACCCACGAAACTTCCGGCAACCCGCCGGCGCTCGGCGAACAAGAAGGGTGACACCCATGTCCCACTCAGTCATCAACCCCAGTGAGCTCCACGACCCAATTCCCTACGGCTACAGTCACACTGCGGCAGTGCCAGCCGGTACTGGCCTAGTGTTCGTCTCCGGTCAGTACGGATCCGGAAAGGACGGCATGGTCGTCTCTGCCGACTTCGCCGGCCAAGTGAAACAAGCATTCGCCAACCTCGGCGTGGCCCTGGCTTCGCACGGGCTCGACCACAGCAACATCGTCCAACTCAGAACCTACGTCGTCGGCCCGGATTTCGAGAAGCTCGGAATCATCGGAAGTGTTGTCCATGACAGCTGCGGGGAGCTGCCACCGACACAGACCGTAATCGGTGTGTCGGGTTTGGCCATGCCCGACATCCTGTTCGAGGTCGAAGCAGTCGCTTCCTACCCAAGCGCCGAATCGTAGACGCAACCCCATTTGGGGGCCACCGGCGACGTAACCTGCCCACTCGTCGGTGTATCCGAAAACAGGGACAGGTAGTCGAGACCCGATGCCCGGATCGAACCTGGTCGAAATGCTCGATGGTAGGACCTTGAATGTGTTGTGTAAGTGCACATTCACTGTTTCAGCTTGACGTTCATGATTCGTCTTGTTGCTCTTCGGAACGAGCGAGCAGGTAGTCGGCCCAGTCTCGTCGTGTTCGACTGGACCATTTGGTGGCTGTAGATATGTTGACGCCGAGTAGGTCAGCGGCGATCGGGGCAGGGATGTCGCGGGCCCAGGCCGAGCGAGCCGAGTGGCGGGCAGGAAGCGGTTCGATCCCGTGGTGGCGGAGTTTGCGTGCGAGGACAGCAGACGCCATTGGCCTGCCCGGGGACCTTCCCGGAAACAGAAATCGGGTTGCGAGTTCGGTCTGGTAGAAGGTTTCGCGACCGACTCTGTTGTCTCGCAGGGTGGTCAGGAGTGCGGCCAGTGCAGGTGGCACCAAGGCGGGGCCTTCGTCGAAACGCAGGTAGGTCTCCTGGTCGACGACGTCGATGCGGCCACAGGTCAGCGTAGCGATGCTGGTGGTTGTGCGGCCGTAAAGCAGGACGAGCGCACCCGTGACTCGGACGTCGAGAGGCAGTTCGTCGTCGTGAAGACACCTGTCGAGCATGTCCCACCGGTCTTCTTCGGTGAGCAAGTTCGACGGGCCGGCGCTCGGCCTTTGGGGCACCGTCAGGTCGGAGCATAGCTTCCTTCCTTTCGACCATTCTATGAATGTGGTTACGAAGTAACGGTATTCGCTGCCACCGTCGAGCCAAACATCGATGTCGGCTTGATCGGTCGTGGGCAGTGTCTTGCCGCGTTCATCGAGCCAGGTCAGGAATTCGAGACTGATTGCGATTTGGCTCCGAACGTAAGTGGCAGCGCTGACCGTGACGGGCCGTCGGTTGGATCGTCGGCGAGCACGCCGCAGAACGTGCCAGGTGGCGAATGGTCGCACGAGTGCGATGTGATGAGCGGGCCGTTCACCGAGGGCATGCTCGAGCCACTGTTCGATTCGCTCGAGCAACTCGTCGCGCTCCGCGAGAATTCCCGCGTGGACGAGCAGATCACGCAGTCGGTGCAAAGCATAGCTCGGCGGGCATTGGTCGAGCAGTTCATGGCTCAGGGACTCGTGGTGGGCTCGTTGAGCGAGCTCGTGAAGCAACTTCGCACCGCCGGCGCGTCGATGAAGCCAGCGCATCGTCGAAGACGGATTGGGGACGTGGGCGAAGACGGCAATTAACGGAACGAGTTGCTCGGCAATGCCGTGTTCCGGGTGACTGAGGACAATGCGGAGCTTTGCCTCGAGTGCGTCGTGGGCGGTTTCGTGTTGTCGCCGGCGTACTCGTGTCGGGGATTCGGTGAGCTGGGGTTCGAGGACATGGCCGTCGTCGCGGCAGCGAAGACATACCGGTTGTTGGGCATCCGGATGTGCTGGATGCGCCGCACCGCAGATCACGCATGGGTGTCGTGGTCGGGTGAGGCAGCGGTTGCAGAGATCAGGTTCGGTGCCTCGGGCGGTGCGGTCGATTCCCCTGACTTCGCCGCACCCACCGCAGCGGCGCTTGGGCCGGGTGTAGCAGCTTTTGCAGATCGGGCCGTCGTCGGTGTGGGCGTATGTGGGCGCGTCCTCCCCGCACCGGATGCAGGTGCAGTGCGGAGTGCGGTAGCAATTCGGACACAATGCGGCGCCGTCGCTCCGCCGCGCCTTGATCGCCAACACTCGCCCACATTGTCCGCATGGCCCCCTCTTGCGGGGGACGCATGAGCTGCACAGTGGTCTGCCGTGGTCGTCGCGTTTGGCGATCGACCGATCCTTGCCGCAGCGACTGCACGGCGCGCAGTGGAAATATCGTCGGCAGTTGTCGCAGACACGACCTCCGTCGACTATGTGGTGCAGGATCTTTGGGGCCTTGCATCGTAGGCAACTGGGAATCGTGACCGTGGTGTGTCCGGCCGCGACGAGTAGCGCGGCCAGTCGCTGCACTGCCACTGGGGTGCTCGATGATCCCGACGTCAGCGCATCGGGATGCCGCGCAAGGTGCGCTTCCAACGGTCTCAGTGTTGAGTCGACTACCGCTTCGGCAACGAATTCCATTGCGGCGCAGAGGCTGAGGTCAGGAACACTGTCTCTGACGTGATGGGCGGCTCGCTCGAGCACGATCTGGCGTGGCTCGACTCCCGGCCGTCGGCTCATGTCGTCTCTGGTCGGCGGATGGTGGTGCGTCGTGCCCGTGGCGGGGCTGGGTGCTCACCCGTACTGCCGTTGCTCGTCTTCTTGATAGCAGTGTTGACGACGTCGATCTCGATGAGGTCGTTCGGTGTGCACCCGAGGATGTCGCACAACGCGGCGAGGGTGTCCATCGATAACCGTTGCGGCGGTGCGGTGACGAGCCGGTAGACCTGTTCGCGGGAGAGGTGAATCCCGCGCTCGGCGAGCAGCGGGCCCAGCTCGGTGGTCTGGAACATCTCATGGTCGGCCATCAGGCGTCGCAGGTTCCAGCGGTAGCCCATCTTCTTGATCATGGCGCTCCCTTCCATAAAGTGTCGCGGCTCTGCAGCGCTCGGCGTATTAGTCGGGTTCGGTACTCGTCGGATACACCGGTATAGATCGCGGTCGTCGAGGCGTATCGGTGACCGACCTGTTCGGAGACGAACCGTTCTGGGTAGTCGAACTCCACCAGATGCGTGACGTACGAATGCCGCAGACAGTGCAGGTCGAGTTCGACCGGCAACCCCGCCGCCTGACGCACTTGCTCGAAGGCATCGTTGATGCTGCGCAGTGACATTCGACCGGCGCGCTCGCTGACCCAGAGCGCGGTCAGCGCGCCCGGCTTCATCAATGGCCGAACCTCCTCGACCCAGTGGTCGAGCACATCGACGATCCAATCCATCTCCGGAACCGTCAACACGGTGCGCCGCTTCGGCGGGCTTCCCTTCGATGCCTTCCCCCACCGCACGAACCAAGCACCGTACTGGCCGTACTGCGCTGCTTTCGGTGCGCGGCGTCGGTCGGAGAGATCTAACCCGCGGGCCTCTCGACGGCGCAGTCCGTAGGCGTAGACGGTCTTGAGCAGGGCGGCGTCGCGTAACGCTGTCAACGAACCTTTGCGGCCCAGCTTGCGGATCTGCTCGACGCGGCCGTCCGCGGCATCGAACAAGGTCTGCACTTCGTCGTAGGTCAGCGGCCGCCTCCCCGGTCCGCCCTCGAAATCTGCAGCATGCGCGATCGTGTTTCCCTCGTGAAAAACCTGTTGCGGCACAACCGAAAACCGATCCCAGCACTGCGCAGGCCAACCGTAGCGGCTGTCGGTGACGTACTCCATGAACAAGCAAATCGACATCTCGTACGACCGGGCGGTCGACACCACGATCGGCTTACGCCGGACCGAGGACCGCAGATGCACGATGAAATCTTCACCGTCCGCCGGTTCCCATTGCCACGGATACGAATTGGTGAACTCGGCCATCCGACGCACCAGCGACAAACGCGGCGCGATCGTCCCCTCGTCACTGAGAAACCGCGTTCGTTGCTGACGTTCCCACCCCGCCAGCATCGCTTCGAACACTGCCTGTTCGGGCTCGAGATGCACTACCCCGTCGGTCAACACCAGATGCGCCGCACCCGGAATCTCAGTCTCGCCCATGCGTTGCATTAAACACAACAATGTTGAATCAAGTCTAGTCGGACTGCCGTCGCCGCAGGTCAGGCGAGACGGAGGGCCGGCAACGGATAGGATGACACCGCGGTCAACGTCCAGGTCGCATCAGCTTATGCGGTGTAACGCAGTTGCATCGGACGCAATTCCGCCTAGTT
>NZ_NOZC01000013.1:0-1534 GCF_002258545.1 Rhodococcus sp. 05-2255-3B1
GCGGTGGACAAGGTCCACGCCAAAGGCAAGCTGACCGCCCGTGAGCGGATCACCGCCCTGCTCGACGAGGGCTCGTTCGTCGAACTCGACGCCCTCGCCCGCCACCGCTCCCAGAACTTCGGGTTGGGCGAGAACCGGCCCTTCGGTGACGGTGTGGTCACCGGCTACGGCACCGTCGACGGCCGTGATGTGTGCGTGTTCTCCCAGGACGCCACCGTCTTCGGCGGCTCGCTCGGGGAGATCTACGGCGAGAAGATCGTCAAGGTGATGGACCTGGCCGTCAAAACCGGACGACCGTTGGTCGGGATCAACGAAGGTGCCGGAGCCCGCATCCAGGAAGGGGTGGTCTCCCTCGGGTTGTACGGCGAGATCTTCCACCGCAACGTCCGCGCGTCCGGGGTGATCCCGCAGATCTCGGTGATCATGGGACCGGCCGCGGGCGGGCACGTCTACTCCCCGGCCCTGACCGACTTCGTGGTCATGGTCGACGGCACCTCCCAGATGTTCGTCACCGGACCCGACGTGATCAAAACCGTCACCGGTGAGAACGTCACCATGGAAGAACTCGGCGGCGCGCACACCCACATGGAGAAATCCGGGGTCGCGCACTACGTCGCCTCCGGAGAACAGGACGCACTCGACTACGTCCGCGACCTGCTCTCGTACCTACCGAGCAACAATCGCGCCGACGCCCCCCGCACCGCACCCTCGGATCCGGTCGTCGGGTCGATCGAGGACTCGCTCACCGCGGAGGATCTCGAACTCGACACCCTGATCCCCGATTCACCGAACACCCCGTACGACATGCACGAGGTGATTCGTCGGATCCTCGACGACGACGAATTCCTCGAAGTCCAGGAAGGGCGGGCCCGCAACATCATCGTCGGGTTCGGGCGCATCGACGGCCGGTCGGTGGGGATCGTGGCCAATCAACCCACCCAGTTCGCGGGCACCCTCGACATCGATGCCTCCGAGAAAGCAGCCCGGTTCGTGCGCACCTGCGACTGCTTCAACGTCCCGATCATCACCCTGGTCGATGTGCCCGGGTTCCTGCCCGGCACCGGCCAGGAATACAACGGCATCATCCGACGCGGCGCGAAACTGCTCTACGCCTACGGCGAGGCCACGGTCGGGAAGATCACCGTCATCACCCGCAAAGCGTACGGCGGGGCGTACGACGTGATGGGGTCCAAGCACATGGGAGCCGATGTCAACCTCGCCTGGCCGACCGCGCAGATCGCGGTCATGGGAGCCTCCGGCGCGGTCGGGTTCGTCTACCGCAAACAGTTGCTCGAAGCCGCGAAGAACGGTGACGACGTCGACGCCCTCCGGTTGACGCTGCAGCAGGAATACGAAGACACCCTCGTCAACCCCTACATCGCCGCCGAACGCGGCTACCTCGACGCCGTCATCCCCCCGAGCCACACCCGCGGCCAGATCGTCACCGCACTACGACTACTCGAACGCAAACAAGTCACCCTCCCACCCAAGAAACACGGAAACATCCCACTATGAGCGAAACGAACGACGACGC
>NZ_NOZC01000013.1:1902-3593 GCF_002258545.1 Rhodococcus sp. 05-2255-3B1
TNGTTGCCAATCGTGGTGAGATCGCGGTGCGGGTGATCCGGGCGGCCGCCGATGCCGGGTTGGCCAGTGTCGCTGTGTACGCCGAGCCCGATGCCGATGCCCCGTTCGTTCGGTTGGCCGACGAGGCGTTCGCCCTGGGGGGTCAGACCTCGGCGGAGTCGTATCTGGTGATCGACAAGATCCTCGACGCCGCCGCCAAGTCCGGTGCCGACGCCATCCACCCCGGCTACGGGTTCCTCTCCGAGAACGCCGACTTCGCCCAGGCGGTGATCGATGCCGGGCTGATCTGGATCGGGCCGTCTCCGCAGTCGATCCGCGACCTCGGTGACAAGGTCACCGCCCGCCACATCGCCGCCCGCGCGAAAGCCCCTTCCGTTCCGGGCACCTCCGAACCGGTGAAGAACGCCGACGAGATCCTCGCCTTCGCCGACGAGCACGGCCTGCCGATCGCGATCAAAGCCGCGTTCGGTGGCGGCGGACGCGGCATGAAGGTCGCCCGTACCCGCGAGGAGATCCCCGAGTTGTTCGATTCGGCCACCCGCGAAGCGGTCGCGGCGTTCGGGCGGGGCGAATGCTTCGTCGAGCGGTACCTCGACAAGCCCCGCCACGTCGAAGCGCAGGTCATCGCCGACCAGCACGGCAACGTCGTCGTTGCAGGCACCCGCGACTGCTCGCTGCAACGCCGCTTCCAGAAACTCGTCGAAGAAGCCCCCGCCCCGTTCCTCACCGACGCCCAACGCAAGGAAATCCACTCGTCGGCGAAAGCGATCTGCCTCGAAGCCGGCTACTACGGTGCCGGGACGGTGGAATACCTCGTCGGCCAGGACGGGCTGGTGTCGTTCTTGGAGGTCAACACCCGCCTGCAGGTCGAACACCCCGTCACCGAGGAAACCTCCGGCATCGATCTGGTGTTGCAGCAGTTCCGGATCGCCAACGGTGAGGAACTGTCGATCACCGAAGATCCCGAACCGCGGGGGCATTCGTTCGAGTTCCGGATCAACGGCGAAGACGCCGGCCGTGGGTTCCTGCCCGCACCGGGCCCGGTCACCACGTTCATTGCCCCGTCGGGTCCGGGTGTGCGCGTCGATTCCGGTGTCGAATCCGGCTCGGTGATCGGGGGCCAGTTCGATTCGATGCTCGCCAAGCTCATCGTCACCGGAGCCACCCGCGAGGAAGCCCTCGCGCGGTCGCGTCGCGCCCTCGCCGAGTTCACCGTCGAGGGGTTGGCGACGGTGATCCCGTTCCATGCTGCGGTGGTCTCCGATCCGGCGTTCATCGGCGACGGGGAGTCGTTCTCGGTGCACACCCGGTGGATCGAAACCGAATGGGACAACCAGGTTGCCCCGTTCACCGCCGGACAACCGATCGGCGACGAGGAGGTGCTGCCGCGGCAGTCCGTCGTCGTCGAGGTCGGTGGCCGACGTGTCGAGGTCTCCCTGCCCGGGGAACTGTCCCTCGGCGGCAACAGCGGTGGTGGGCCCGCGGGTGCAGTGCGGCGTAAGCCGAAACCGCGTACCCGTGGTGGTGCCGGAGCCGGTGCGGCATCCGGTGACGCGGTGACCGCACCGATGCAGGGCACCGTGGTCAAAGTCGCTGTCGACGAAGGCCACACCGTCGAGGCCGGGGACCTCATCGCCGTCCTGGAAGCGATGAAGATGGAAAACCCCGTCAACGCCCACAAAGCAGGCACC
>NZ_NOZC01000037.1:0-2535 GCF_002258545.1 Rhodococcus sp. 05-2255-3B1
CCGCAAACCGGAATCCAACACAAACAACGCATCACCCGGCACCGGCGTACCGATAGGAGCTCCATGACCAGGCTTCATGGGCGCACTCATAGAGGCGTAGAACGTCTCTGTCTCCCCGTAGCCATTGATCATTTCTCGGCCTGAAGCCCACCGATCGACAAGTTCGGGCGAGCATGCCTCACCCCCCACAAAAATGGTCCTTACTTGATCTATTCCCTCGGGCGAGAGCATCTCGAGTGCGGACGGGGTCTGGTTGACGGTGGTGACCTGCTCGTCTACCAGGATTCGGTGAAAGTCCGTTGCGGAGCGGGCGGCATGCTCAGGGATGATCACCAAGCGGCCGCCGTGCAGCAGAGCGCCCCACATCTCCCACACCGACACATCGAACGAGTACGAATGGAACATCGACCACACCTGATCTGGGGAATGTTTGAAAGCATGTTCCGAAGCTGCGTAGGTCTGGGTGACGTTCGTTTGTGTGATGCCGACGCCTTTGGGTGTGCCTGTCGTTCCTGAGGTGTAGATGATGTACGCGAGGAGGTCAGCATTCGGCACCGGCAACGTCGTCGTCGGCTGTTCAGCGACCTTGGGATCCTCGACATCTATCAGTGGGACCCCGGACTTACTGACGCGACCAGCGAGGCTCACCGTGGTCAAAATCGCGGCCGGCGCAGCGTCTTGTAGAACGAATGCCAGGCGCTCGTCAGGGGTGTTGATGTCGATCGGCAAGTAAGCAGAACCCAGCTTCAGCACCGAAAGTATGGCTATCACAGTGTGTTCCGAACGTGGCAGCAACAGTGCAACAACGTCCTCTACTCCCACCCCACGCCCAGCCAACAAATGAGCCAACTGCGTCGATGTGTCGTCCAACTCCTGATACGTCCACGACCGACCCTCGAACACCACCGCTATGACGTCCGGCCGCACCCTCACCTGCTCGGCGAACAACTCCGGAATCGCGGGGTCCACGATCGATTCATTTAGCACTGACCGCGCTCCGAGGGCGTCCAGCTGCGTCAGTTCTCTCTCGTCAAGCAAGTCGATTGACGCCACCGAGCGGTCCGTGCCGGCGAGCATCGTCGTGAGCACCCGCTGCCAGCGGGTAACAAGTTGTTTTACAGTTTCGGCGTCATAGACGTCGGTGCGGTACTCGACCAGACCCCCAATGCCTATGGGACGGCCGGAGTTGTCGAACCGCTCACGCAGGCTGAAAGTCAAGTCCATTCGAGCGGTCAAGGTGTCCGTGCGCTGCGGGGAAATGTCGAGACCTGGCAGAGACAGATCGGGCAGGGTGACGTTTTGCCAGGCGAACAGGATTTGGATCAACGGATGGTGAGCCTGCGTACGGACCGGATTGAGGCGCTCGACAAGCGCATCGAACGGCACATCTTGGTTCGCGAACGCGTCCAGGCTCCGCTCCCGTACCTCCTCCAACAAATCACCGAAGTTCATCTCGGCTGAAACCCGCGTACGCAACACCAGCGTGTTGACGAAAAACCCGACCATGCCGTCAAACTCGGTTCGCCCCCGCCCCGCCGTCGGCACCCCGAACGCCACATCCGCGCTCCCGCTCAAACGCGCCAACAGCACCGAAAGCGCCGCCGACATCACCATGAACGTCGTCGCATTGCGTTCCCGCGCCACAACCCGCACGAGTTCCTGCAGTTCGGCGGGCCATTCGACGACGACTTGGCCGCCCTGATGGTTGGCGACGGCGGGGTAAGGCCGGTCCGTGGGAAGCTCCAGCAGTCCCGCGTATCCAGCGAGGTTCCGCTCCCAGAAAACTGTTTGTCGACCAGATCGGGTATTAGGATCGTCGGCCTCGCCGAGGAGCTTGTGCTGCCAGATTGTGAAGTCGGCGTACTGAACGGGCAACGGCTCCCAGCCTGGCTCCGTCCGGGTGGTGCGGGCCTGATATGCGGTAGTCAGGTCGCGAACCAGCGGCGAGAGAGATGATCCGTCGGCGGCGATGTGGTGCATTGCCAGGGCCAGATGGTGTTCCGTGGTCGAGACTGCGAAAAGCCTTGCACGAAAGGGAATCTCGGTTTCTAAGTCGAAGGCGTGGCGGGTGACAATACCGACCGCCTCATCCAACTGTTGATCGGTCCAGTTGGTGGCGTCGATGACTTTGCAGGCGACAAGCCCTTCAGAGGCATCGAGAATGCACTGCTCGGGCACGCCAGCCGTAGCGGGAAACACTGTGCGAACACTCTCGTGCCGGGCTACGACATCGGCAACCGCCAGGGTCAGCGCGTCGACGTCGAGTAGACCGATTAGGCGTAGTACCAGAGGGATGTTGTATGTCGCCGATGGTCCCTCTAGCTGATGGATGAACCACAACCGACGCTGGGCGAACGACAGCGGCAACTGGGCCGGACGCGCATATGGCTCCCAGATTTGCCTGGTGCCCGACTGTCCTCCACCCACCACACGAGCCAGGCCCGCTACGGTGGGGGCTTCCATGAGTGCACGGACGCTGATTTCACAGTCGAAGGTTTCCTGCACGGCGGCTACGACACGCATCGCAGAGAGCGA
>NZ_NOZC01000039.1:0-2389 GCF_002258545.1 Rhodococcus sp. 05-2255-3B1
GGTATCGGTGTACACCCTCACGTGATGGTCCCCGTACAACCTCATATGTAGGTGCTCGGCGAGTCCTGTCGTAACTCGCCCACGACAAGGGCCACCCTTCGAATCGTCTACCGCCAAAGTTGACGAACCCGAAGGGTGGCCCTTGCCATGATCCTAGATGGAGAGTCTTGGATGAACATCCGACGTTTCAAAGCCCTGCACGAGGCCGGCGCGACCTATGCCGACATCGCCCGCGAATGCGGCTGCGATTGGCGCACTGTCCGCCGATACCTCGCCGACGATGCACCCACGCATCCACCGCAGGGAACCTCGAGAGCAGGAACACAACCCCGAGCGATCACCGACGACATCGCCGCACTGATCGAAGAGATGCTCCGCGCCGACATCACCATCGCAGCCTCGGTCATCCACGAACGCCTCACCAACGAAAAGTCCGTGACCGTGAACTACCAACGAGTCAAAATCTATTGCAGCACAGCCAGACCCATCATCCGAGACGAACTCGGCGCAGAAGAATCCGGGCTCGGCAATCTACACCGCCGATTCGAAACCATCCCCGGCGCCCAAGCACAAGTCGACTGGGGCGATGAAGGCGATCTCTTCGGCACCGGACGCAAGGTCTACTCCTTCCACATGGTCCTCTCGTTCTCCCGTGACCCATTCTGCTGCTACACCCACTCGATGGACGCCGCCGCGTTCTGGGGCAGCCACATCCGAGCCTTCGCGCACTTCGGTGGCGTCCCGGGTTCGATCGTCTACGACCGCACCAAAACCATTGTCCGCAAACATGTCCGTCCCGGACATGCTGTCCCGTTGCATCCAGCAGCCGTCGCATTCTCCGGGCACTACGGCTTCGACATCGACGTCCTCGCCGCGTACCGGCCCACCGGCAAAGGCCGTGTAGAACGGCAAGTGAAGATCGTTCGGGATCACGTCCTGGCCGGTCGCACGTTCACCGATCTCGCTAGCACCGACCGCACCTTCATGGACTGGGTTCCGATCCGCCGGACTCAGGTGCACCGTACTCACCGTGAGGTCATCGGGACCCGCGCCGTCGTCGATCACGCGGCGCTACGTCCTGCCCCGGCCGAGCCGTATCTTGTCGCCGAAGCCCACCTACGGCGCATCGGAAACGACGCGCTGATCTCGTTCGAGGCATCGCTCTACTCCGTACCCGCCGACCGCGTCCGGGCAGGTCAACGAGTACAGGTACGCGCCGGTGCCGACAACATCGCCATCGCCACCCTCGACAGTGCCGGCGGTACCGTCCTGGCCGTCCACGCTCGCTCGCAGGTCCGCGGCGCCTGGGTCGTCGACCAGGCGCACTGGGCGTCACTGCCCGACGGTCACACCCGTGCCACCACCGACGGACGCGTCGATACAAACCCCGCGGAGGGCACACCGTCACCTTCGGTCGACGCAGGCGACCCGTTGACCGCCAAAGTCATCTCACTCGTCGGACACGTCCACGTCGAACATCGACCACTGTCCGCCTACGCCGTCTGACCGTGAACCACTATCCCACAGCATCTTCCACGACAGGACACCGTTCATGAGTTCACTGACCACCCAACGGATCATCGACAACGCCCTCCGGCTCGGCCTCGGTCACACCGCCGAATCGGTCACCGAATCCGCCGCCCGCGCAGATTCCGCGCAGATGGGATACCTCGACTTCGTCGACCACCTCCTCGCCGAAGAAGTCGCAGTCCGAGAATCCCGGCGGTTCCGCAACGCCCTCAAACTCTCCGGGCTTCCCCATCACAAAACCCTCGACGACTTCGACTACACCTTCCAACCCGGACTCGAACCGCGCCGCATCCGAGACCTTGCCACCCTCGAATTCCTCACCGGCGCAGGGAACATCGCGATACTTGGACCACCGGGAGTAGGGAAAACGCATATCGCGATCGGGCTGGCGGTCGCTGCCTGCCAAGCCGGAAAGTCGATCTACTTCACCACCCTCGACGACCTCGTTCGAAAGCTCAAAGCCGCCGACGCAGCAAACCGGCTCCCCCGGCAACTCGCGAACCTCATGCGCCCATCTCTGCTGGTCATAGACGAGGTCGGATACCTCGCCCTCGACCGCGACGAAGCCAACATGTTCTTCCAGCTGATCAGCCGCAGATACGAGAAGGGCTCCACGATCATCACAAGCAACAAGCATTTCACCGAATGGGGAACCGTCCTCGGCGACGACGTCCTCGCCACCGCGATCCTCGACCGACTCCTTCATCACTGCGACGTCCTGGCCATCAACGGCCCCAGCTACCGGCTCAAAGACCGGCAAGGGCTTGTCACACCAGTGGAGGCACCGGCATCATGAACCTGCCGGACACCGACACGTCAGGTCGTACACAGACCGACACGTGAGGTCGTCCACCGATAC
>NZ_NOZC01000032.1:0-1630 GCF_002258545.1 Rhodococcus sp. 05-2255-3B1
GTTATGTTCCCCTCTGGGCACCCTCGACTGCGTACCTCGCAGGGCAGGTCGTCACCGCGAACGGTGTCTCGATCTCCCGCATCGATAACGGAACCTCACGCGCGAATTACGACGCCACCGAGCAGGCTCTGTGGACGAAGGTCACCCTCGACTCGCCGGCCGCGCAGGAGAAGATCGACCTCAGCCTTGGGTACGTCAACAAAGACGTCTCGGTCGACAAGCTCAAGCTCAATGCTGACGCCTCGGATGCGCAATCGTGGAACCGGGCGATCCAGACGGCCATCGCCACCGGACGCAAGCGCATCATCGCCCCCTCGTCGACCTACACCTTCAACCAGGCCGTCGACCTATCGGGATTGTTCGGTGTCACCATCGAAGGCCCGGGCGGGGAGTCAATGGCCCTCAAGTCCTCCGCAAACCTCAACTCCGCCTTCATGACCACCGGCGCATGCGGCGACATCCTGTTCATGGGGATGGGATTCGAGGGCAACGTCGTAGACGACGTCCCCCTCGACTCGCCCAGACGGTCGCGCACCACGGTTGGTAACGGCTACCAGGGTGCGATCAAACTGGTAGGCGACCTCATGCCCGGTGGCCCGACGTACCAGGTGCGCAACATCAAGGCCGCATTCTGCGACTTCCGTAACATCTCGTCGCTACCCGTGTTCTTCCAGGGAATTCGCGGCGAAGCGGAGGCCGCACACTCGCGGTTCTACAACTGTCTCGACCCCGGCTGGATCTTCAACGAGACCGCCGTCGCCCGGTCGGTGACGTCGCGAAAGAGTGCCGACAACGGACTGTCGATGTCCCGCGGCAACCTCGCGGTCATCGTCTCCGACGCGGACATTCGCGGTGCCGCGTACCACGGCATCTACATCGGCGGATTCTCCCCACACGCAGGACCCAAGCTGTTCCAGTGCACCGGTGGTGTCGTCCGCACTACTGGGCGCAACTCGATGCACCTCACCGCGGCCCCGAAGCAGGGCCGTGTGTCGAGCATGGTCCTGGCCGACGCACTTCGAGGCCCATCCGACGGTCCGACCGACGACGCGGCCGGTGTCGGCATCTGGATCGACGGCCAGGTCGACGGTGTCACACCCGGCTCGTACACCGAGTTCGCGGAAGACATCCAGATCAACGACGTCACGATCATCCGCCCCCGCCGTGGCGGCATCCGATTCGGGGGCGCGAAACGACTCTCGATCACCGACAACACCATCATCGACCCCGGTAGTGACTTTCTCTCGGACGGGACCACGGCCGTGGTCACCAACGATCCGCAGCAGAACTTCGGCATATGGAAATCGGATTTCGCGTCGAGCAGCACCGACGTTGCAGTGGTCGGAAACAAGCTGTACGACACGCGCACCACGCCGATCGCCAATATCCCTGTCAACGTTTCCGGCGTCGGCGGCGACGCGCTGTACTTCCAGAACACTTCGAAGGCATTCCGGCAGTCGATCTCCGAGTCGTCCGTGAACCTGTATGCATCGTGGTTCTTCAACTCCGTGACGCGCCTCGTGGGCGGCTCGGTCGCGGGTTCGTCGGGACAGACCTCGGACTACCTCGGTCGCAGTGGCCGCGCAAACGGCTATTGGCTCAACGGCGGCGCAGGCGCACGGAAGGCCGT
>NZ_NOZC01000004.1:0-367423 GCF_002258545.1 Rhodococcus sp. 05-2255-3B1
TCCTGAGCCAGGATCAAACTCTCCGTAAAAGACTCTCGATCAACAGCCGAAACTGCAAATCAGTCATAAACATAAAGAGTCAAATCACTAGCAAAAAAAACTCAACTAGCATTTCAAACAACACCCGACAACAACCACCACAAGCGGATGGCTGATACATCGAATGCATTCACCAAAATAATTTCGGCACTGACATTCATCGACACACTGTTGAGTTCTCAAAGAACACGCACACACTCTCACCCCACGAACACACAGTCCGTCGGCCTCGAGGGCAACTGTTCCAGCGTATCCCAGCTTGGTCTCGGACACAAGGCCCGACTCTTGGGGGACACAACCTGCCGAGCCACACGTCCAACCTCGTTCACCCAGTCCGTGAAGACCGGGTCGGTGTCCGTCGCTCTGACTCGACAAAAGTTACGCCACCAACCACACCAACGCAAATCGCCTGCTCAGCGGCAGTCTCGCGCGACTCGAGCCCCATTTCGGCATTACCGGGACCACTTCTCGTCGACTCAGCTCAGCAGTGCATCACGTGCGAACCTGCGCGACCAGCTCGGTGAGTCCGACACCCCTTGACGGAAGTAGAACTGCGGACCGTGGGCACCGATGAGATCGAGAAAGCTCACCGTGGCCTGCGCCGCGAACTGGGCATCGAAGACACCGGAATCCTCACTGGCCCAACCTAATTCGGCAACAGTCTCGATCAGCATCTTGTTTCGATGCGTCGCAGATGCCGATGCGGCGAGGGAGATCAGGAACAGAGTCGCTGCGTCGGTCTCGTAGGTCTCCCTGCCCAGCGGAAGTCGAGACGCCGCGTGTCGCCACATCCCTACCGGGTCGTGAGCCAACGCTGCACCGAGCTTGGTGCGCAGCAACCTGCCCTTCGATGTGCGGGTCAACCCGAGGTGTCGCGCCGCCTCGCGCAGATCGGTCACCTGATGATGATCGATCTCGCGATTGCTCGGCCCTACCCAGCCCAAGCCCCAGTCGAGTTCCTCGCGAATCGCCACGACGAATGCAGGCTTGAGGTAGCCGGCACCGGTCAGGTCGGCTCCGGCGTCGCCGATTCTGCCCAGAAACCACGTCAACTTGGCCATCGCAATTTCGGCGACGGGTAGATCGATCGAGCTCTCGATGGTGAGTTCGCACCGCGGAAGCAACGCCATCAGTGACGGCACCTCCGTAGGACGCACTCGATCGAACAGTTTTCCGATGGCCGGAGCCGCGGCCACCGCTTCGGCAAGGACCGAACGCCCCACGTCGAACGAGTGCAGAACAGTGTTGACTGCATCGGCGTCGAACAGAGCCGGGTCGAAGGCCGCGCCCCACCGCGCCAGCACGCCTGCGTGTTCGGGATCGGACGGGTCGGCGGCGATCTCCAAAGCCTGTGCATAGCGCGCTGGCCCGCCTGATTCCTCGGGTGGGCATGCACGCGCCCCGTCGAGGCAGACGGATCGGAGGTCGTCGATATCGGAATCGATCTGCTCCAGAACTATCGTGTGCGTCCATCCGTCACCCAAGTCGTACTCGTACGTCATGGTGGAACCCGGTGCAGTGAGCACGTCGTCGATCCGCACTCGCTCCTCGCTCGACGACTCGTCGTCCGGTTCGTCGTCGAGCGACTCCTCCATCTCGAAGCGACGCGTGGCACCGGCGGTCCTGACGCTGAACGCATGCAGATGCCGGTCCTCCCAACCGAGAGCCCTCTGCAGCACCGAGTGCAGCTCGGACAACAGCAGGTCCGAGCGCACCCGCACCCGGCGCCAGATCTGCGGACGGGTGTGATCCACGGTCACCCGAAGCACCAAGTTCACCAGGCCCCGCCGCGTGGCCTCTGTCGCCTCGCCATCGGCCGGTTCGTCGGCGTCGGACAAGTTCGGCACCACCGACAGATGCCGGACGCGACCGGTTCTCATCGACATGGAATCGACCCTAGTCGGACCCGCGCGTCGGACACAGGGGCTCGCGTTCTTCTACGTACCAGTGGTCAAACCATCGTTGATCGCGGAGACGTCGAACGCCAACGCATCGAGCTGCGATGCCAACGTCGTCACCGTCAACTGCACCAAGTACTGAGTTTCGACGCCCACCACCACATATCGCGTCGTCACGGCCGCTTCGAGTTGCTGCGCGACGTACGTACCCCGAATGAATCGCGACGGCCAGCCGAGCCACGACGCCGCGCTCGCCTCGCGCTCCACCCAGCCGGGCATTGCACGTCCGTCGCCGAAACCCAATGCCATCAACGCTTCCGGGTCGATCGTGCGCGACAACGCACCGACCAGAAGCACCGCGTTGGGCGCGAATCCGTTCTCCACCAGGTTCGGTTCCACGATCACCTGAGTCGCCCCGGGAAATTGTGCGGGATCGAGCGTCTGCCATCCCGCAGGAATCGGCACGGTGATGCCGATCTCGGCCGCCGCGGCACCGTCGAGCGGCGAGACGCGCAACGCATGTGCGTTCAGGTACTCGGCGATCGTGGTGGGCTCGGAGGATTCCGTCGACAGGGCGTCGTTCACAGCAGGGCCTTTCGTGGTGGACGATTCACCGACACGCCAGAGGCTACCCGCGCCGGTCCGCTCGTCCGTAGATCCTAGAGGCAGTGACCGGCGGGGAGCTGAGCGCTGCGCGACTCCAACCGTCCGCCGGCCACGTCGAGCCGACTGTTCCGTCGGTGAACGAAGCCGAATTCGGTTGCGCCGCAATCGCTACGTCACCCGAACCCGGAGAGCTCACCGGTGTGTTTCCGCCGACGATGGGGGCCGGCTTCTCATACGGCAACCCAGGGAGCAGACCGCGCGTCACAGTTTCGCCCTGCGTGCGGTGAGTTCCTCGAGATAGCGCGCAACCGCGTCGTCGTCGTTGGATTCGAGGACTCGATCGACAACGGATCGCACGGGCTCAGCAGCATTCGACGGGCACAACGCCGTGCCCGCCCAGGTCAGCATCGGCAGATCGTTGCGCGCATCCCCCACCGCCGCAACCGAACCCGAAGATATCCCCCACCGCTCGCACAACTCCTGCAGCGCACTGGCCTTCGAGACTCCCGCTGCGGACATCTCGATGTACGGAGCACCGGAATGAGTCAACTCCACCCCGTCCACTCCCGCAGCGGCGACGAGCTCGTACAACTCCTCGCTCGTCGTATCACTGTGCCGAGCAACGATTTTGACCGTCGGCTCGACGTCGGCCGACAAACCGTGCTCCGACAGCTCCATCTCGTGCGGCTGCCGGTGGTGATCGGCGAACACGCACAGCTCGGCGTACCGAGCCTCGGCCACGAATCGCGTGGCACCCACGGTCGCAAAGGCCACGCCGGGAACGAGCGAGCGCACGACCGACTTGGCAGAGGACACTGTCTCGGGCGGTACCGATCTGGTGCCGACGATGGCCGGGAAACCGTCGGCCAGGTCGAGGACGACAGCACCGTTGGCACCGATCGCGGTCCCGCGAAATCCGCAGGACGCCGCGAGTTCGTCGATGGAGTGGCGTGCCCGAGCCGTGGCCCACACCACCCTGATTCCGGCTGCGTCTGCGGCAGCCATCGCAGCGGCCGTTCGCGCAGACACGGTCCGGTCCGAACGCAACAGGGTGCCGTCGAGATCGGTGGCGACAACGACGACCTCTTCGGTTCTCTTCACCCCACCGATCCTGCCAGGTGTCGATCGCTCAGCCGGCGACCAATGTCAGAACGGAGATCTCACTGGGCGCGAACACCCGGAAAGGCGGACCCCAGAATCCCGATCCGCGGCTGGTGTAGAGCTGAGTTCGCGCACCGTGTCTGCTCAGACCGTGCACCACCGGCTGGTCGAGCCGAACCAGCGCCGAGAACGGCCAGATCTGACCGCCGTGTGTATGACCGGAGACCTGCAGGTCGACGCCGGCGTCGACTGCGTCACCGATCTGCTTCGGCTGGTGAGCCAGCAACAGCACGGGCATCGAAGGATCGGTTCCGGCAAGTGCGCGAGCAAGATCGGCGCCGTGGCCGGGCGCACCCGACCCTGCGGCGGTGGCGTCGTCGACGCCCGCGATGATCAGCGCGTCTTCACCGCGATGGAGCACCACATGGCGATTGTGCAACGAGTTCCATCCGAGGTCCTCCATGTGATCGAGCCACTCCTGCGCCTCACCGAAGTACTCGTGATTGCCGGTGACGTAGACGCGCGCCGCACTCGCGAGCATCGACTCCAACGGCGCGGCCTGCGTTCGACGCCGATCGACCGAGCCGTCGGCGATATCGCCGACGTGGGCCAATACGTCCGGCTCGAGCGCATTGACGGCGTCGGTCAATCGATGCGACCACGTCGTGCGATCGAGCGGGCCGAAATGAGTGTCGGTCACGAGAACCACTCGCAGACCGTGGAATCGCGCCCCGAGCCGATCGATCCTGACGGTCGTGTGTCGCACGCGGGGAGTTCGCATCGCCTCGTAATGACCCCACAGCGCGAGGGCGACCACGACCACCACGGTTGTCACCGACACGATCCGCGAGCGAAGTGGGTCGTCGACCCCACCCGTCCACAGCGCGAGCCGCAGCAGCAGCGAGAGTGCCGCCCACACGAACGCGATCCAGACCGAGCCCAACAACACGTCTCCGATACGCGCCCACGCGTCCTTGGAGGAACCTTCTGCGCTCGGCCGGTGGCCCATGTACATCGCCGAAGGCAACGCCACGAATACCGCAAGTGCAACCGCAGAGCCGGCCGACTGCGCGGCCAGCGGCCACTGCGCGCCGGCGAATACGACGGTCCAGGTCGGCAGCGCGACAAGCGCAGCGCAGACGACGAAGACGACAGTAGGCACAACGATCCGCCGAGTGCGCGGCGACCGATCCGGCGACACCGACTGCTCCGGTTGCTGCATCTGTCGATCTGTCATCGGCGTCGAACCCTTTTCACTCGTACGTGCGCGCAGCCCGAGGACCAAGACTACGTCGCCCTCACGGCTTCGGTGCGGGCGCTGAGCCTGTCGGCAGGAACGCCGAACTACGGCCGACGACGGGTGGTGTATCCGCGAAGTCCGTTGAGCGGCAACTCGTGTTCTGCGATGCCCTCGTCCTCGGGTGCCTCGAGGCCCCCGCTCGGCTCGCCGTCGGCATCCGGTGCTCCCGCTGAATCAACCTCTGCCTCGGCAGGATCGGATCCGTCGAGGTCGGGAGCCTCGCCCCTCGCCACGGCCTCGTCCTCTGCGACCGCCTCGTCCTGTGCGATCGCCTCGTCGGCTTCCACGATCCGGTCCGTTGCCGCTGTCGTGCTGTTCGCGGTTTCGTCGGGCTCGGTGGTCGAGCCGCTGCTCACCTCGGCATCGCGCACCCGCGCGGACGCATCGATCTCCGCATCCTTTGCGGGTGTGGATCCGTTGGTCATGGCCGAACGACTCGGTGCCGAGGACTCGATCGGCCGAGCCGAGCGAGTGGAGCCGTTGGAACGACCGCCACCGTTGGCGGCGGACGCGCCGTTCGTCATTCCCGACCCATTCGTCGTTCCCGACCCGTTGGTCATACCGGAGCCGTTCGTCGTTCCCGGCCCGTTGGTCATACCCGAGCCGTTGGTCATACCCGAGCCGTTGGTCGATCCCGACCCGTTAGTGGGGCCCGAGCCGTTCTCGACTCCCGCCTCGTTGGCGGCTCCCGAACCGTTGGTGGTCGTCGGTGCGGATCCTTCGCGGTCGGCTCGCCGCGCATCCGATGCGGCCGGGTCCTCGGCGGGGATGTCGATCCGGGGCATGGTCCACAAGGACAGCACCGACTCGTGGCGTGCGGGTGAGTCGGCGTATGTGGACGTCTCGAACACACCGGAATCGTCGAACTGCGAGGACTCGAGTGGGACCGGAGTCCAAGCTCCGTCCGAGCTCTCCAGACCTTCCACCACAACGCTGTTGGGCTTGATTCCCAATCGGGCCAGCGTGGTCCAGAGGCTTTCCAACGCCGCGTCGCGGTCCAGATAGTACTCGGATTCACGCACCCGCCAGAACGTCCAACCGCATCGCTTGAGTTCCTGTTCACGCTGCAGATCTGCCAACCGCTGCGCGGGGGTGGACAGGAACGTGTCACCGTCGCATTCGACGGCGAGACGCGAGGAGTCGCCGGTCACGACCAGGGCCAGGCGTCTGTTGTTGACCTCGACACCAGGATTGACGTGAAAACCTCGCTCGACGAGGTCGTTCCACAACTGCTGCTCGAGCAGCGTCTCGAACGGTGCCTTCCGGACCTCGCGCGAAACATCGACCGGCATGGGATCGGCAGGAGCGGGCGAGACGGAGGTGACGTAACTCAGCAACGAGTTGCGCAGGTCCGCTCGCTTGAGACGGTCGACGGTCACCGAATGGAAGAGCCACAGCTGATCTTGTGCCCGCGACGCCGCCACGTTGAACCGCCGCTTGTACTGATTGGCGGTGAGGGTGGCGAAATTCTGATCGGGTGCCACCACCATCGACAGGAACACGACGTTGCGTTCGTCGCCCTGAAAGTCCGGCGGCGTACCGACACGAAGCCGACGCTGCTCCCACTGTTCGATACCGATCCGCTTGATCAACTCGTTGCGGATCTCGTCGACCTGCGACTGGCCTTGCAGCACAACCACTCCGAAGGTCAAGTTGTCGTAAGCGGAGTCCTCGAGGCACTCGGCGATCTGGTCGGCGATCGCGATGGCCTCGGTACGGTTGACCAGTGAGGCATTCTTTCCCGTCACCGTAGCTCCGCGAACGTACGTGTGCCGCAACGGCGGTAGCCGATCGGCACCGAACTGGCGCACGGGAACGAGCGGGGAGTCTCCGTAGAACTGCTGACTCGACCAGTTGATGATCTCGGGCATGGAGCGGAAGTGCTCACGCAACCGCACCACCTGACCGAACCTGGTACGGAGCATGGAGAACAGGCTCGACCTCGGAGTCAGCGTCGCGCGCACGTGTTCGGGTAGATCGGGCAGATAGACGTCCAAGCGATCGAACACGTCCTCGAGCGTGCCGGCCTGCGGGACGTCCGCCGGCGCGCACTGCCGGTCGTCGCCCACCACGATCACACGGGGTGCGAGGTACAGCAGGAAGAGACTGGTGATGTCGGCCTGAGACGCCTCGTCGACGATGACGACGTCGAAACTGCCCGGCACCGGCGGAATCGAGGCCAGCACCTGGGACAGCGGCATGACCCAGGCGGGGACCGCACTCTGCGCCTCGCGCATCGCCGATCGTGCTGCACTGCGGTAGGTTTCGGCGTACTTACCGGCTCCGGAGCCGATGCTGGAGATGTGCTCTCGATAGGTCTGCAGCGCACGCACCTCGACGGCGGTCATTCGCTGGAGGCTGTTACGCCAGGCACTGGCAGCTGCGAGACGTGTTGTGAGATAGGCGATGTCCGTATCGGCGGCCGCGAGCTCCGCTTCCAGCTGCTGCTCGAGGCCACCGTGGTGCTGCTCACCGACCCACTCGCGTGCCCGACGCCACGCCCAGGCCTTCGACATCTGCCAGCTCAGCTCGTCCCATTCGACATCGCCCGCGGTGTCCTCGACCAAGTCGAACAATGCGGGTGCGACCTCGGACAACGACGCCGACATCGATTCGAGCAGAAGCTGATCCTCCTGCTCGGAACACGCCTGCGAATAGGCCGCAACGGCGGCAGCCAATTCCAACGGGTCCGCAGTGCTCAACGCGCTCACCAGATTCGACCCCTCGGGCGAGGGCCCGGCATCGATGCGCGTCGCGACCGCGAACTGCAGGGCGTCGAGCTCGGCGCGCGCGGCATCGATATCGATGCGCGTGGCGATCGCGTCGGCGGCCCCGGCGATTTCCTGAGCTTCGGCCAGGCTCCGAATCCACGGTGCCGCAGGCGAAATGGTGTACAGCCGTTGCACCAGGGCGTCACGGGCAGCGACGACGGCAGACACCATGCCGAGCCGGTCGGCGATCCGCGCCACGTTGTTGACGCGAATCGAACGTGTGCCGTCGAGCGGAACGATGATCGCGAGGTCGGCCAGCAGCACCGCTGCGGTCTGCACGGTCTCGAGTGCACGAATGTGTTCGGCAACCAGTCGCGCGGCCATGGCCGTCGTCGCGGGTTGGCCGTCGACGGTGGCGACGATGTCGAGAGCCTCGACGGCCTTCTGCTCCTCGCTGCGACGGAACCGGGGCTTCCACTCGATACCGGACTCCAGCGCGCTGGCGAACGCATCCATCGCCGACAGTGCCGCAGGCGAGCTCGACGAGCACTGCACATCGTGGGCACCGACGTAGCGATCGGACGCAGCTGCCGTCTCGACCATCGCGTCGATTCCGCTGACCCGAGACCACAGGTGAGCGGCCTCGCCGGACAGAACGGAATCGGTCAACCGTGGGTAGGAGCCGTCGAGTTCGACGACCGCTCGCACTCGGGCGGCGAGCTCCTCGCACAGTTGCCTGATCTCCGCGGACACGGCGGGTTCGACGCCGTCGAGCAACGCCACGAGATCCGCGGCCTGGGGCGAGAGAGTGTCGATCTGCGCACCTGCACGCTGGCAGAGCGAGGCGAGTTCGGCCGAATTCGGCAGCATCGTCTCCGGACGCGGCAGTACCTGTCGCGAGCGAAGTTCGCGAGAGCCGTCGGAGCCGGCAATGAGTTTGCGAAGCTGATCGACCTGGGCACCGTCGAGGGGTGGCCGATCGGCCAGCAGCGGGCCGGGTAGCCACTCGTGGGCACCTTCGGCCGCTTTGACCTTGCGCACGATGGACGACACGGTGCCGTCGTAACCATCGGAAACATACTCGTGCACAACGGTTTCGGATTCACGGAGCGCGCTGACCCGATCGAGCAGCTCGGCCCGGCGGGCCAGGGCCGCTGCGCGCTGCGTCGTCAGCGCCTCGATCTTCTGCACCTCGCTGGCTTCGTCGAACGAGGTCTTGCGCTCGGCGATCTTCGCGACGCTGCGATTGAGCTCGTCCGAACCACCGCGGGAGAGGTCGGTGATGGACACACAGAGCTCCTGCAGCTCCGGCGGGAGCTTGTCCCGCAGCACACGCAAAGCTTGTGACTTTTCACTAGTGACCAGAACCCGCTGTCCGCGCGCCAACAGCCCGGACATGAGGTTGGCGATCGTGTGGGTCTTGCCCGTTCCTGGCGGCCCCTCGACCACGACGCCGCTGTCGCGCCCCAGCCGTTCGATGATCTGCGACTGCTCGGCGTTGGCCGGCAGCGGAAACAGCGGGTCCTCCGCCAGTGTCGCCGACTCCCCCGCCCCCGTGCGTTCGAGCCACGCCAGCCGATCTGCCGGCTCGATGGCATCGACCAGTTGCGCGAGCCCCAGCGGTACCGGCGAGTCGGCGAACTCGAGGTCCGCGATCATCTGCTCGTAGTACTCGACCAGCGCGAACGAGTCTCGAACGCGGAGAACGAGGGCAGGTGAGACGGTCAGCGTGCGGTCGTCGTCGATGTAGGCGAGAGCCCCGGGCGGCCCGAGACGATCGAGCACCTCGATTTCGTGGCGTGGCACCCGCGTCGCCCAGTTCCGCAAGAACTGTGCGACACCGTCCCCGATGGGCGAGCTGACGGTGTCGCGCAGTTCTCGCGCCAGCGCGACGGAGCCGGAGGTGTCGAAATCGTCCGAACCGGTCAGCAGCTGGCCGTCCTCGAGCCGCGGGGTGGTACTCGCGGCGAGGCGAACCAGCAGGTCACCGGTGCGTACGTCCCGTTCTATGCTGGCCGATTGTGTGATCAGGTGAGTGCGCACGCTGCGCTGCGGATCGGTGTTGCTCGACGTCAACAGGCCGGATGCCACCACGAGCTCGATCGACTCCGGTCGCGACGCTAGCTCCTGCATCATCAGCTGCAGTGCCTGGTACAGAGCGGCCTGCGGTCGCCGATCCCGATCCTCCTGCGCCCATTCCTTCCACGCTTCGGAGTACTCCTCGAAGGCCTGCTTGATCTCGTAGGCCTTGCGGATGTCGAAGTCGGCGTCGGACTCCTGCGCTTCCTCTCGACGGCGTGACGTCACCGAGGATGCGTCGGCCAGCTCGAGCTCGCGGTAGCGGCTGTCTGCGACGACCTGAGGATCGAGCCAGCCCGACAGCAGCGCAGGCGGCTCGGGCGGCTCGTCGACCGCGATGCGAGGTGCACGGAGCACCACACCACCCTGCTTGGCTCGGGGGTCGAGCTGCATGGGAACGTCCCCGGCGTGAACCCACTCGATCTGCATGTGGTCGTCGAAACGCAGCACCGGGTTCGAGCGCGCCTCGACGATTTCGCGAAGGAAGCGCAGCAGGCGTTGCACCCTGCTCTTGAGCTCGTCGTCGTGTTCACGACCGGTAGCAGCTGCAGCCGTCACAGTTTCCCCACAAATATTCGAATGGTCGTCCGTTTCAGGGACGGTGTTTGCACACCCGGGCCAGACTAGCCGTTGAAAACAAGTTGTTCATCGCGTCCCGAGAACACAAAATATGTTCTAGTGCTGGGTCACAAAGACCCACTTCGGTCGCTGGATCCCCCACAGCGAACCGACCCGCCCGCCCTGACCACGGGTTCTCACCCCGTCGACCACGACAGGAGCCGAATGCGCAAGCTGGTCTACTACATCGCGGTCACCCTCGATGGGTTCATCGCCGCACCGGACGGCGGCTACGACAGTTTCGTGGCCGAAGGCGATCACCTCGATGCCATCGTGGCCGAGCTGCCCGAGACGTTACCCGTGCACGTGCGGGCCCTGTTCGGCCTGGACGGTCCGCCCACTCGGTTCGACACCCTGGTCATGGGCCGCGAGACGCTGCAACCGGCGCTGGACGCCGGGATCGCCAGCCCCTATCCCCACCTGCGCCAGTACGTTCTCTCTCGCACCCTCGCCCGGTCGGACGACCCGACCCTCACCGTGGTGAACGACGATCCGATCGGACTCGTCAGGAGCCTCAAAGCCGAGGAGTCGGAGTTCGACGTCTGGATCTGCGGCGGGGGAAACCTCGCCGGTCAACTGCTGCCCGAGATCGACGAGCTGTTCCTCAAGGTCAATCCCGTCGTACTCGGCCGGGGAATCGGCCTGTTCTCGCCCGGGACGGGTGCCGATCCGTTCGCCGCTCAGCGGTTCGAGCACCTCGAATCGCGCCAGTTCTCCAGCGGAGTGAGATTCACCCGGTTCATCCGACCGGAAGCTCGCGAGGAATGACGTATAAAGACTGAATGCCTGCCGCGCCGGAGTCCGACCGCGAGCTGCCGAATCGGGAGCTGCCGATCACCCCGCGCGGGCTGCGAACTCGATCCTCGCTCGTGGCGGCTGCGCGCCGAGTCTTCGAGGACAGTGGGTACCTGGACTCCCGGCTCATCGACATCACCCGCGCCGCTCGGTGCTCGGCCGGCACCTTCTACACCTACTTCACCAGCAAGGAAGAGATCCTGGCCGCCGTGCTCGAGCAGGCACGGGACGACATGTTGCATCCCGGTACCGAGCGAGTGGATCCGCACGACGATCCGGTGGCAGTGATCGCTGCGAGCAACCGCGCCTATTTCGAGGCCTACCAGCGCAACGCGAAGCTGATGGCGCTGCTCGAGCAGGTATCGAACATCGATCCCGAGTTCCGCCGCCTCCGCCGCGAACGCGCCGATGCCTTCGTCAGGCGCAACGCCCGAAGCATCGAGAGTCTGCAGAGCCGCGGCCTGGCCGACGCGGAACTCGATCCTCTGCTGGCCTCCCGCGCACTGTCCTCGATGATCAGTCGGCTGGCCTTCAACCACTTCGTGGTCGACGCCGCCGACGGCCGTCCGCCCGAGGACTCCGAGGCTCTGCTCGCAACGGCCACGAGGCTGTGGGTCAACGCGCTGCGCCTGCCGCGGGTGAGCGAGGGCGACAGGTGAGGGAGACCGCACTCGGCGACGTGCGAACCAACTCGAGCCGATCGGCTCGAGTTGTACCCACCGGTAATGTACTCGCCGGTAGCAACGAGAGTGATCGAATGGCGAATTACGCCACGCGCCAACGCTACTCGCGAGTACGTTTGCGAGGTGAACAAAACTCGACAGCGAGTTCGTGACCAAAGTGGTTGCCACAGAATATGTTTCACTTGTTGGTGATCAATCACACTCACGCCGAACGCTGTTGGCGGTGCACAAGGCCTCGTTACCGTTAGAATGAGCCGATCGGAGTGCCGCATGACGAACGAGAAAATGGCATGCCCGGCACCAATCCACGTTCCATCGAGTGCACCGACGCGGTGCGCCCACACCGAGCGAAGAGAGATACGTTGTTCAAGCGGATTGCAGTAGTCAACCGAGGCGAGGCAGCAGTACGCCTGATCCGAGCCGTCCGAGAGCTCAACGCCGAACACGATTACGGCATCCGCACCGTAGCGCTGCACACCGAGGCGGAGAAGCGCGCGATGTTCGTCCGCCAGGCCGACGAAGCGGTCACGCTGCGCAAGCCCGCGACAGGATCGGCGTACCTCGACTACGGCGTCCTCGAGGCCGCGCTGGTCGAGTCCGGTGCCGACGCGGTGTGGGTCGGCTGGGGCTTCGTCGCCGAGGACCCGACGTTCGCGGACCTCGTCGCCCGCCTGAACATCACCTTCATCGGCCCGTCGGCCGACGCGATGCGTCTGCTCGGCGACAAGGTCGAGGCGAAGATCCTCGCCGAGAAGGTCGGCGTCCCCGTCGCACCGTGGTCCGGCGGCCCCGTCGAGACCCGCGCCGACGCCAGGCGTCACGCAGCGGCGATCGGCTACCCGCTGATCATCAAGGCCCGCTCGGGCGGCGGTGGCCGCGGTATCCGCAAGGTCTTCCACGAGGACGAACTCGAACTCTCTCTCGAACGTACCCAGGGTGAGGCCGAGCGCTCGTTCGGCGACCCCGTCGTCTTCCTCGAACGGCTCGTCACCGACGCCCGGCACGTCGAGGTTCAGGTCATCGCCGACAGCCACGGCAACGTCTGGGCCCCGGGCGTGCGCGACTGCTCCATCCAGCGCCGCAACCAGAAAGTCATCGAGGAATCGAGCTCACCGCTGCTCACCAAGGAGCAGGCCGACCAGCTGCGCACCGCCTCGGCCGAGCTCGTCAAGGCCGCCGGCTACCAGGGCGCAGGCACCGTCGAATACCTGTACCAGCCCGAGCAGAAGATCTTCACCTTCCTCGAGGTCAACACCCGCCTGCAGGTCGAGCACCCCATCACCGAATACACCACCGGCATCGACCTGGTGAAGCTGCAGATCCTCGTCGCCGACGGCCAGGCACTGCCCGGCGAATGCCCGCCCGAATTCGGCCACGCCGTCGAGGCTCGCCTGAACGCCGAGGACGCCGACAACGGCTTCGCACCGGCTCCCGGCACGGTCGAGCTGCTCAAGTTCCCCCTCGGCACCGGCATCCGCGTCGACACCGGCATCGCCCAGGGCGACGTCATCCCGCCCGACTACGACTCGATGGTCGCCAAGGTCATCGCCTGGGGCCGCGACCGCAGCGAAGCCTTGGCGAGGTTGCGCAATGCACTGCGTGAGACCACCGTCGTCATCGACGGCGGCACCACCACCAAGTCCTTCCTGCTGAGCCTGCTCGACCGCGAGGAAGTCATCTCCGCCTCCGCCGACACCGGCTGGCTCGACCGCACCGAAGCCGGCTCCCAGGTGGGCCCGACGGCCGTTGCCGACATCGCCATCGTCGCCGCCGCCATCGACGCCTACGACGCCGAGGAAGGCCGCGAACGCACCGCGTTCCTGAACTCCGCACGTGGCGGTCGCCCGCGCGCCACCCACGCCATCGGCCGCACCGTCGAATTGAACTACCAGGGGCAGGCCTACAAGCTCGAGGTAGGCCAGACCGGGACGCACCGCTACAGCATCGACGGTGACGGCATCGGCGAGCTTCAGGTCGACGTCGAACGCCTCGGCAAGTACGAGAGCCGTCTGGTCATCGGCGACCGCCGCTACCAGGTGGTCACCGTCGCCGGAGCCGCACACTTCCTCGTCGAGGTCGACGGCATCAGCCACCAGATCTCTCAGGACGAGGCCGGGTTGGTCCGCGCACCGGCTCCCGCCGTCGTCGTTGCCGTCCCGGTCGCCGTCGGCGACGAGGTCGAAGCAGGACAGACCCTGGTCGTCCTCGAATCCATGAAAATGGAAACCGCCGTCCGGTCTCCCTACGCGGGCACCGTGCGTGAGGTACTGGCCTCGGTCAACGGACAGGTCGACGCCGGAGCGGCACTGCTTCGCGTGGATCAGGCCGGTGAGCAGAAGGTCTCCGAGCAGGCACCGCGCGTGCAGTTCCGCGGTGTCGACGACGCCGAGCAGCGCTCGCCGCAGCGTCGCGCTCTGGACCGACTCGACGAACTGGCCGCCCTCATCACCGGCTTCGACGTCAGCGGAGCACGCGCTCGAAACCTGTTGTCCACCTATGAGACTCTGCGTGCGGATGTGCCGCGCAACGACGCAGGGCTGGTCTCCGCCGAGCTGGCTCTGCTGGGCACGTTCGCCGATATCTGCGAGCTCTCCCGTAACCGGCCGACGATGGACGAGGAGAGCACCGACGAACGCGTCCACTCCCCCCGTGAGCACTTCCACTCGTTCCTGCACTCGCTGGACGCGGACGTTCAGGGGCTTCCGGATTCGTTCCGCGCCAAGCTCACTCGCGCCCTCGCGCACTACGACGCCGCCATCGACGAGGGACGCACCCCCGAACTCGAAGAGGCCGTCTACCGCGTCTTCCTGGCCCTGCAGCGCATGGAGAACCAGGTTCCGGTCATCGCGGCCCTGCTCGGCCACTGGCTCAGCGACTGCTCGACGCAGCCCGAGGCCACCCCGGCCATGGCCGAGGTACTCGAGCGCCTCATCGGTGCCACCCAGGCCCGCTACCCCGTCATCGGCGACGTCGCCCGCAACCTGCGCTTCCGGCTGTTCGACGAGCCACAGATCCGCAGTGCACGCGAGAAGATCTACGACGGCGTCCGTGGCAGCCTGCAGTACCTGGCCGAGAACCCCGACGCGGCCGACTACTCCGCCCGCATCGCAGCTCTCGTCGCCACCCCGGAACCGCTGATCGAGCTTCTGGCACAACGGATCACCGATCCCGGTGCCCTGCTCGAAGTGATCACTCGCCAGTACTACGAAATCCGCACACTCGAAGACGTCAAGGCCTTCGACCGCGACGGCAAGCACTTCGTCACCGGCAACTTCGAGCTCTCGGGCGAACGGCTGCACCTGGTGTCCACGGCCACCGATTTCGATTCGCTCGCAGCAACTCTGGACTCGGTGGACGATATCGCCGGACCGTCCCCGGAGAACCTGGCCGTTGACCTCTACCTGTCGTGGCCGGACGCGCCGACCGACGGTGACGAGCTCTCGGCTCAGCTCCAAGCCGTGCTGGCCGCGCACCCCGGCACCGGCCACTGGCGCCGCGTGACGGTGACCGCCTTCGGTTCCACAGCTCGAAAGATGACCTACCGCCGAACGGCGGCCGAGGGGTCCGAGCCGCTCGTGGAAGACACGATCATCCGGGACATGCACCCGCTGACCGGTCAGCGACTGGACCTGTGGCGACTGAAGAACTTCGACGGAGTTCGCCTGCCCGCCAGCGCAGGAACTTACCTGTTCCACCTGACGTCGAAGGCCAACCCCTCCGACGAGCGACTGGTCGCCCTGGCCGAGATCCGCGGCGTCACAACACAGTTGGACGATGCAGGCAACATCGTCGCGGTACCTGAGATCGAGCGGACCGTGGCGGCCTGCCTCGACGGCATCCGCCGCGCTCAGGCCGGACGCGGCAAGAAGCGCCTCGACGCCAACCGCGTCGTGCTCTACGTCTGGCCGGTACTCAACGTTCCCGCCGACCGCATCGCCACCATCGCCAGGCACATCGCGCCGCTGACGATCGGCGCGGGCCTCGAGGAGATCACCCTCATCGCTCGTCTGGCCGAAACACCGGGAGCGACGCCACGCGAGGTCGCCTTGCGCCTGTCGTACCGTTCCGGCGCGGGAATCGTCGCGAAGATAACTCCGCCGCCGACCGAGCCGATGCGTCCCCTCGACGAGTACACCCAGAAGGTTCAGCGGTCGCAGGCCCGCGGCACCGTGTACCCGTACGAGCTGATTCCGTTGCTCAGCAGCAACGGCGGCACGTTCACCGAGTACGACTTCGACGCCGACGGCGTGCTCGCTCCCGTCGATCGCCCCTACGGTCGCAACTCCGCAGGCGTCATCGTCGGTGTCGCGACCACCCCGACCGCCAAGTACCCCGAGGGCATCACCCGCGTCGCGCTGTTCGGTGACCCGACCAAGGCCCTGGGCACCGTTGCCGAGGCCGAGTGCTCGCGAATCGTCGCGGCCATCGACCTCGCCGAACAACTCGGCGCGCCCGTCGAATGGTTCGCATTGTCCTCCGGTGCAACGATTTCCATGGAATCGGGCACCGAGAACATGGACTGGGTCTCGCGCGGACTGCGTCGCATCATCACCTTCACCCAGGCCGGCGGTGAGATCAACATCGTGGTCGCAGGCATCAACGTCGGCGCGCAGCCGTACTGGAACGCCGAAGCCACCATGCTCACCCACACCAAGGGCATCCTGGTGATGACCCCCGACAGTGCGATGGTGCTCACCGGAAAGCAGTCCCTGGACTACTCCGGCGGCGTCTCGGCCGAGGACAACTTCGGTATCGGCGGTTACGACCGCGTCATGGGCCCCAACGGCCAGGCGCAGTACTGGGCACCGAACCTGCGGGCCGCGTGCGACATCCTGTTTGCGCACTACGATCACGCGTACGCCGCTCCGGGAGAACGCTTCCCGCGCCGGGCAGCCACCGCGGACCCGACCGAGCGCGACGTGCGCACCTACCCGCACGTGCACCCGTCGAGCGACTTCACCACCGTCGGCGACATCTTCTCCTCGGTCACCAACCCCGACCGCAAGAAGCCGTTCGACATTCGCACCGTGATGCGCGCCGTGGTGGACCAGGACCACTCGGTACTCGAGCGTTGGGCCGACATGGCCGACGCCGACACTTCCGTGGTGTTCGACGCCCACCTCGCCGGAATCCCGGTGTCCGTCATCGGTATCGAATCGCGGGCCATCCCCCGCAAGGGCTGGTTCCCATCCGACGGCCCCGATCAGTGGACCTCGGGTACCTTGTTCCCGAACTCGTCGAAGAAGACCGCTCGCGCCATCAACGCCGCCAGCGGAAGCCGGCCTATCGTGGTGCTGGCCAACCTCTCCGGCTTCGACGGATCACCGGAATCGCTACGCAACATCCAGCTCGAATACGGTGCCGAGATCGGCCGCGCCATCGTCAACTTCGATGGACCGGTCGTGTTCTGTGTCGTCTCGCGCTACCACGGCGGCGCGTTCGTGGTGTTCTCCGGAGCGCTCAACGACAACATGGAGGTCCTCGCGGTGGAGGGCTCCTTCGCCTCCGTGCTCGGTGGTGCCCCCGCCGCAGCAGTGGTGTTCACCCGCGACGTCAACGCCCGCACCGCAGCGGATCCGACCGTCAAGGAACTCGAGACACGACTGAACACCGCCGAGGACGACGCCACCCGCTCGGCCCTGCGCGTCGAGTTGGCCACCGTGCGAGCGAACGCCCGCAACGCCAAACTGGGTGAAGTGGCAGCCGAATTCGAGGCCATCCACAACATCCAGCGTGCACAGAACGTCGGATCGGTGCACCACATCGTCCCCGCCGCCGAACTGCGCCCGCAGCTGGTCGCCGCCATCGAACGCGGAATGGCGCGGTCGTTGGCGAAGTAGGGCTCGAGCTCCACGCAAACGCGCGCGCGTTTGCTGGATGCTCGCGGAACGGTTACCTGTTCCGCGAGCGTCTGGCGAATGCGCGCGCGTTTGTCGGTTCGGGGGGGTTCGGCGGAGGGTTTGGCTCAGGGCACGCGTTACCAGTAGGTCACGTCTGTGGCGACGACACCGGTGCACTGTCCGGTGAAGATGGTTACCGCGCAGGCCTCCCAGAGCCGCGACAGCATCTCGAAACCACCCAAGACTCCGCTCGCGCTACCGGTGCTCGCACTTCCGGTATCGGCCACCGCGACTGCCGGCGACGCGATGGCGATGACTGCGGCTCCCAGCACAACAGCAAGACGACGCTTCACGCTGTTCTCCTCTTCGATTTCGTCGGACATGTTTCGCTCGACACGCTAACCTCGCGTCCCAATTGTCACAATCGTCCGAACGAACGATGGCCGGCCGTCAGGGCTCGAGGGTTCGGGCACTGACGAAGCGCCTGGGCTCGCCGGTGAGCGGGTCCGTGAAATTCAGAGCCCGGGCCAGAAGTTGCAACGGCCGGGTGAAGTCATCGGCCGGGATAGAAGAGAACACCGGATAGTACGGGTCGTTCACGATGGGAATTCCCAACGACGACAGGTGGATTCGCAACTGATGGGTCTTACCCGTCTTCGGGAAGAGTCGATAGCGGGCGGCTGTACCGAACGTGTCGACCAGGTCGATCAGGGTCTCACTGTTCGGCTCTCCCGACTCCTCGTATGCCGTCATGACCCCGTGTTCTTTGAGGATTCGACTCCGGACGACGCGTGGAAACTCCAGCGCTGCATCGAATCCCGCAACCGCCTCGTATTCCTTGGTGACATTGCGGGAGGAGAAGAGTTCTTGATACGGCCGTCGGGCATGCTTGGTCTTGGTGAAGAGCAACACCCCGGCGGTGGCGCGATCGAGTCGGTGCGCAGGCGTCAGGTCGGGGCAGTCGAACTGCCTGCGCAGTCGTACCGTCGCCGTTTCGGTGACGTGTCGGCCACGCGGGATGGTGGCGAGGAAGTGAGGTTTGTCGACAACCAATAGATCGCCGTCCTCGTGCAGGATGCCGATCTCGAACGGAACCGGAACCTCCTGCGCCGGAATGCGATAGAAGTACACCTGACTGCCTGCGCGGTACCGCGTGTCGACGGAGATGGGCCTGCTCTTCTCGTCCACCACTTCGGCGTCGAGCATGGCCCGTCGCCAGTCGTCCTCGGGCATCTCCCGTTCGAGATACTCCACGATGGTGACAGCCGAATCACCATGCGGCAACAGCAGTCTCAGCGGAGCGAGACCGTCCCGGAAGGGCAGCATCTCTCTACGCGCAGTCGAGACAGATCAACCGCAGACCACGGCCGGCGTCGCCGTCGAAATCCTGGTAGCGGGACGTCGGATTGCCGCAGGCACTGCACCGACCGATGACGGCGGTGTGGTCGGAGAAGTTCTGCGCCATCCGCTTGTCGAAGACGAACAGCGAACCCTCCCAGAGCGCGTCGTCACCGAAAGTCTCTGCGTAGCGGACGATTCCGCCGTCGAGCTGATAGACCTCCTCGAACCCGCGCGCGACCATCAACGACGAGAGCACCTCGCACCGCACTCCCCCCGTGCAGTACGTGACCACCGGGGACTTCTTCAGATGGTCGTAGGCACCGGAATCGAGCTGGGAGACGAAATCCCGGGTCGTATCGACGTCGGGCACCACCGCGTTCTTGAACTTTCCGATCTCGGCTTCGAAGGCGTTGCGGCCGTCGAAGAAGACGACGTCGTCGCCGCGAGAATCGACGAGCTCGTGCACCTGCTCAGGGCTCAGATGGGTGCCGCCGCCGACCACGCCGTCGGCGTCGACCTTCAGTTCCCCGGGGGCTCCGAAGGTGACGATCTCGTCCCGCACCCGCACGCTCAGTCTCGGGAAATCATTTCCGAGCCCATCGGACCACTTGATGTCGGCCGCCTTGAATGCCGGATAGCTGCGGGTGCCACGGACGTACCGTTTGACGTCGTCGACGTCGCCGCCGACCGTCGCGTTGATGCCGTGTTCTGAGATCAGGATGCGTCCAGTCAGGTTGTTGGACGCGGCCAGCGTCTGCTGCCACAGCCGGATCGCCTCGGGATCGGGCAGCGGAGTGAAGACGTAGAACAGGACGATTTTCGGTACAGCCACGCCGTCCAGTATGGCGCGTCGTCAGGCAGGCGGTGCCGCCGCCCGGACGCGCTGGGTGCCCGAGTCCACGGTGAAGCCCGCCCCCCAGTACACGCCGGTCTGCGGATCCTCCTTGGCGGTGAGGAACCAGTGGTCCATCCGAGCCGCAGTCTTGGTGACCTCGAAGACGCCGAACCCGTGGCTGTCGAGGTCCACGAACTTCACGTGGTGGTTGAGTGCCTTGAATGCTTCCTCGGCGACCCGGCCCAGCGTGTGCGGCGGAGTACGCGTCAGGTCGTCGATGTTGGCCGAGCTCACCGAGGTGACGACGAGTTCGGTCGCAGCGGGTTCCGTCGTTGCGTAGCGCGCCGCATCGAGCGGCACCTCGCAGGCCCACGCCGAATGGATGTCGCCGGTGATGAAGACGGTGTTGTCGACGCCTGCGTCGACGATGGCACCGAGCAGCTTGCGCCGGTCGGCGGTGTACCCGTCCCACGGATCGGCGTTGTACGGCAGGCCGCCCTCCGGGATTCCGAGAAGCGAGGTGACGGCCCTGGCCGCATCTCGATCGAGCGGCGGGATGAGGGTGGGCGTGATCATCACCGGATTGCCGACGATCTTCCACTGCGTCGGCGACGAGACGATCCCGTCGGTGAGCCACTGCATCTGCTCGGCACCGGTGATGGTCCGGTTCGGCGAATCGACCTCGGGACCGTTGAACGGCAACACCTGCTGCGAACGGTAGGTCCGCAGGTCCAGCATCGAGAGTTCGAGCAAGTTGCCGAACCGGAGCCTGCGGTACAGGTGACGGTTGGTCGCGGTGCCTGCCGCGCGCACCGGCATCCACTCGTAGTAGGCCTGCTCCGAATTGGCCTTGCGCGTGTACCAATCGCCCTCGGTGGCCGGCGTGTGGTTCTCGGCGCCGCCGTCGTACGCGTCGTTGGCCGACTCGTGGTCGTCCCACGTGCAGATCCACGGGACGTCGACGTGCGCGGCCTGCAGATCGGGATCGGACTTGTACTGGCCGTGTCGCTGACGGTAATCGGCGAGCGTGACGATCTCGTGGGTGGGCGAATGCTGCCGAACGACACCGTCGCGCCCCGGGAAGCCGCCCGTCTCGTACTCGTAGATGTAGTCGCCGAGGTGCACGATGGCGTCCAAGTCCGTCCTGGCGGCCAGATGCCGGTAGGCACCGAAGTAGCCCGACTCCCAGTTGGAGCACGAGACGACGCCGAAGCGCATTGCATCTATGTCGGCGTCGTTGGCCGGAGCGGTGTGCGTGGTCCCGACGGCCGATGCCGCGTCGCTCGTCCGGAAGTCGTAGAAGTACGTGGTGTCTGCACTGAGCCCGTCGACGTCGACCTTGACGGTGTGGTCGGTCTCGGGGCCGGTCGAGACGGTCCCAGATGAGACGACGTCGCTCATGTCCGCACTGCGGGCGATCCGCCACGTCACCGATACCTGCGGTCCGACGCCGGAGCCAGGGGTGGCGTCGGGCGTGGGAGTGACGCGGGTCCAGAGGACGATCGCGTCGGGCAACGGATCTCCCGATGCGACCCCGTGCAGGAAGCCGCGGTCGCTGCCCTGTGCGTGTGCGGTCGCAGGCAGTGTCGTGGCGACTCCGGCCACCGCGACGGCCACCGACGACGAGCGAAGAAACGTCCTTCTGGAAAGCGCAGACTCAGCGTGCATCGGGTCAGTCCATGCGATGGATGGTCGGTGGTCAAGTAAGGCGCGCCTGGGTCGGCGACAGTGTTCATCCTCCGGCCATGTGTCGGACGCGGGTTTGCCGCACAGACGGTGGGAGAACACTGGGGTCATGGACGCTCTGTGGTTGTTCGGTGATCAGCTCGGCCCCCACTTTCACTCGGTGGACGAGCATGCCGATCGGGATGTGCTGATGATCGAGTCCCTGCGCGTGTTCCGGCGTCGGCGATACCACCGGCAGAAGCTGCATCTCGTGTTGTCGGGTATGCGTCATCTGGCCGACGAGTTGGGCGACCGGGTCACCTACCTACAGACCGAGACGTATCGCGAAGGGTTGGCCGAGTACGGCAAGCCCGTGGTGGTGTTCGAGCCCACCTCGCACGCGGCGGAAAAGTTCGTCGCCGCGTTGCACGAGGAAGGCCTGGTCTCGGAGATTCTCCCGACACCGATGTTCGCGCTCCCCCGCGCAGAGTTCGCCGACTGGGCGGCCGAGCGTGGGACATTCCGGATGGAGACGTTCTACCGGGAGCAGCGCAAAAGATTCGATGTCCTGATGGACGGTGCCGACCCGGTCTCGGGCAAGTGGAACCTCGACGCCGAGAATCAGTCGCCACCGCCGAAGGGACGCCTGACCCTGGGCGTGGAGGAACCGTGGTGGCCGACCGAGGACGCCATCGACGAGCAGGTGCGCGCCGACCTCGACGAGTGGGACCTCGACACCGTCGGAGTGGACGGACCTCGTGTGTTCGCGGTGACCGCGGCCGAGGCGTCGGACGCGTTGGCGCACTTCGTGAACTACCGCTTGGACGACTTCGGCAAGTACGAGGACGCGGTGATGGCCGACGACTGGACGATGTCGCACTCACTGCTCTCGGTCCCACTGAACCTCGGCCTGCTGCAACCGCTGGACGTGGCGCATGCCGCCGAGGACGCCCACCGCGACGGCACCCCACTGGCGAGCGTGGAGGGCTTCGTTCGACAGATCCTCGGCTGGCGCGAATACGTGTGGCACCTGTACTGGCATCTGGGGCCGGAGTACCTCGAGCGCAACAAGCTCGAAGCGCATGAGCCACTGCCGGATTGGCTGCTCGAGTTGGACGGCGACGCTGTGGTCGCGAAATGCCTGTCGTCGACGGTGGACGGCGTGCGCGACCGCGGCTGGGTGCACCACATCCCCCGACTGATGATCCTGGGAAACTTTGCGCTGCAACATGCTTGGGATCCGCGAGCGTTGACCGACTGGTTCGCAACGGCTTTCGTCGACGGGTTCGCCTGGGTGATGCCGGTGAACGTGATCGGCATGAGTCAACACGCGGACGGCGGCGTGATCGCCACCAAGCCCTACGCCTCGGGCGGGGCATACCTGAACCGCATGACCGACTACTGCAAGCCCTGCGAATTCAACCCGAAGAAGCGACTGGGCGACGATGCGTGCCCATTCACCGCCGGCTACTGGGCCTTCGTGCACCGGCACCGCGAGATGTTGGCACTCAATCACCGCACCGCGCGACAGGTGTCGTCGATGAACCGACTGAGCGACCTGGAGCAGGTATTGGAACAAGAACGACAGCGCGAGGTGTACTGACACGCCTCGGTAAGTTGTGCACAGCTGGACCCTGTCGAGGTCTCCGTTGATATCGACTGCGCAACGTGCACCACTTTTGCTGAGCCGCTGCCATGGGAGCCGGGCCCAGTTCGAGGCTCCTGTCGCAGCCGTTCCCTCACCCAGGTCGTCGCGCGTTTAGGACGCGCTGGATCCGCATATCGGGCAGACGAATCGAAGGATCGACGACACGCAAAATGGGCGTGGCCATGGACGAAAGACTGACCTGCATATCGCGCGCATCGCGCACGGCACGGAAGTCGATCCCACACGTCTCTGCGGACGCACACCGCCGCACCATGGCCGTCTCATGCGATTGCCGAGTGCCTCCGGACGTCTACCACGATGCACCGACAGGTTTTGGACAACGAATCCTTATGCTGGGCAACAGTTTTCGATTCAATGATGGTTGCCAGTCGAACGCACGTTCGATACACTTCATGGCATGACCACAGCGATCTGGCAACTGAGCGAGGCAGAACTCCTCGCCGAGTCTGCTGCGGTCTCCCACCAGATCCAACTGCTCGAAGCCCGGCGCATCGCTCTCGTCGCCGAGATCGACACCCGCGTGAGCCGGGAGAAACTCGGCTTCCCCGGCCCCGCCGGCTGGCTCACCTCCACCACCCTGCTCTCGGCGGGTAAAGCAAACAAGATCGTCGCCCTCGCCCGCGGACTGAAGAACTTCCCCGACATCGCCGAGGCCATCGACACCGGCAGCATCACCGTCGACCACGCCGCCTTGATCCTTACCTTCGCCGAAACCCCACCCAAGAACCTCCCCCCAGCCGGGCAGGACATGGCCAGGAAGGCGATGATCACCGCCGCCACCGGACCCGAAGCACGCACCGACCGGATCCGCGAAGCCATCACCAACCTCAACGACAGATTCGGCGGCAAAAAGCCACCTCCCGAGGACACCGACCGCAACGAACTCTTCGCCTCCAAGACCTTGAACGGGCGGCTGGTACTCAAAGGAGACTTCGATGCGATCACCGGCGAGAAGCTGCTCACCGCACTCTCCCCGTTGACCGAACCCCGCCCCGCCGCCGACGGCGCCGAGACACCCAAAACCGGAGACGATCGCAGCCCCGCCCGGCGTCGCGCCGACGCCTTCGGACACATCCTCGACCAATACCTCGCCTCGAGTGATCGCCCCATCGAAGGCGGTGAACGCCCGCACCTGAACCTGCACATCAGCCTGCGCGATCTCACCGACCTCCGCGACAGTGCTGACGTCGATGACATAGCCGACGACGAGAACACCCGCGCTGCAGACGAATCCGATGACGACGGCCACCCTGCCACGGATCGCGGCGCGTACCGGGACCTGTTCGGCGACGGCACCACCGTCGGGTGGCTCCCCTGGATGGGACCACTGTCCCGCAACACCTCCCGCCAACTCGCCTGCGACTGCGTGCTCACCGCCATCGTCATGGACGAGAACGGCTCACCGATCAACCTCGCCCGCACCGCACGCACCGTCACCGCCAAACAGAAGAAGGCGCTCATCGCCCGAGACCACACCTGCGCCTTCCCCGGCTGCGGCAAACCCGCCGCCTGGACAGAAGCGCACCACATCCGGCACTGGGCCGACGGTGGCCCCACCGACATGAACAACCTCGTCCTCCTGTGCGGATTCCACCACCGACTCCTTCACTACTCCGATTGGGAAGTGTTCATCGGCGTCGACAACCACCCGTGGTTCGTGCCACCGGCAACCGTCGACCCCTACCGACAACCCAGACCATCCCACGCCCGAGCAGGCCCCCACATCGCCTGACCCTGCCCACACCCCTCCACATACCAATCCAGCCCCGCACCGAGAACACGGCGCGGGGCTGGAAGAGACTGCTCGACAGGCTGATTCGGTCGAATCATGGATCAGACACCGCGGTCGTGTCACATCACCTCGAGCAGGTGTTGGAACAGGAACGACAGCGCGCGGTCTACTGGCTAGTTCGCGTCGAGCTTCGCGACAGCCTCGTCGATCATCGGCACATAGCGCTCGAGTGCCCACGGCACCGTCAACGGATTGATGATGGACGACCCGGTGACGAAGGACTGATCCGTCGGCGCAACGACCGACCCGCGGGACACGGCCGGAATCTGCTGGTACGCAGGCTGATTCTCGGTGTCGGTACGGTTCTGCGGATCCGAGTAGAACGTGAAGATCAGGTCGGAGTCGTTCAGCAGATTCGCATTCTCCAAGCCGATGACCGACGAGTCGGTGCCCTCGGTCTCGTCGAGCGTGTTCACCACCGGGTCGACCTGCAACCCGAGACCGCGCACCATCGCGACGCGCTGCTCGTCGGCGAGGAACACTCCGAGCGTCCCGGGGCCTGTGTTGTAGATGTACGAAAAGCTCACGCCCGAGTACTCGGGGTGCTGGGCGGCGGCGTCGGCGAAGCGCGCCTTGATCTTGTCGATCTCCTCGGCTGCCTTCTGTTCCTCACCCATGGCCTTGCCGATCACGGTGATCTGATCTTCCCAGGTGATCGTCCACGGCTGCTCCTCGTAGGCGACCACCGGAGCGAAGGCACTGAGCTTGTCGAACTGGTCCTGGGTGATGCCGGACCACGGAGCCAGAACGAGATCCGGCTCGAGGGCGGCAATGGCCTCGATGTTCAGTTCGGTTCCGCCGGTGAATTGTTCGGGAAGCTCGGCCCCCAATTCGGTGACCGCGTCGTGTACCCACGGCAGGTAACCGGTGTCGTCGGCACCCCACGAATACTCCTCGACGCCGACCGGGACGGTACCCAGCGCGATCGCCGTCTCCGCCGAACCCTGACCGAGAGTCACGATGCGCTCCGGCTTCTCGGTGATGACCGCCTGCCCCAGTGCCGAATCGATGGTGACGGCCGCGAAATCACCGCCTCCCGACTGCTCGGGCCCGGCAGTGTCGGAAGACGAGCACGCACCGACCACCAGGGCCGACACAGCGAGTGCAGACAGCAGGGACACACGGCGGGCAGTCCGACGACCGGCCGACGAAGCAGAGAAACATGGTTACCCTTTCGACAAGCAAAGAAGCATTGAAGTAAGAGTAGGCTAACCTTCAATCAGGATTCAAATGCGCTGCGCAGCGCATATTCGCTACGGTGGGAGCCATGAGTCTTCCTCGTCCCGCCCCTGATCGGACAGCCGTCGTGACCGGAGCGTCCTCGGGAATCGGAGCCGCGATCGCCCGCGTGCTCGCATCCCGTGGCCATGGCGTCACCCTCGTCGCCCGGCGCGCCGACAAGCTCGAAGAGTTGGCACAGGAGATTCGGGCACGGGGAGTCCGAGCCGAAGTGCTCGCAGCGGACCTCTCCGACCGCACGGCGCGAGCCGAATTGATCGGCCGCATCACCGAACTCGGCCTGATCCCCGACATCTTGATCAACAACGCCGGCCTTTCCACACTCGGACCGGTCGCAGAATCCGATCCCGACGCCGAGATGCACATGATCGAGGTGGATGTCGTCGCTGTCGCAGACCTGTGCACCCGGTTCCTCCCCGGCATGATCGAACGAGGACGCGGCGCGCTGCTCAACGTGGCCTCGACCGCTGCGTTCCAGCCTCTGCCCGGACAGGCCGGATACGGTGCGTGCAAGGCGTTCGTACTCTCCTACACCCAGTCTCTGACCGGCGAACTGCGCGGAACCGGCGTGACCGCAACCGCACTGTGCCCCGGACCGGTCCAGACCGGGTTCGGCGAAGCCGCAGGCTTCGCCAAAGACGATGCAGAGAAGGCACTTCCGTCGATCATGTGGGTCTCTGCCGAGACAGTGGCCAGGACTGCCGTCGACGACATGACCAAGGGACGCATGGTGTCGATCCCCGGGCCCGCCAACCGCATCGGATCGATATTCGCGCAGATCACCCCGCGAACACTGTTGGTCCCGATGCTCACTCGTGTCCATCCCGGCCTGAAGAAGGGTGCATCGTCGTGAAGCGCGAACTCACCGTTTCCGACAGCATCGTCGTTAATGCCGACGCCGATACGCTCTACGCCGCGATCAGCGACCCCACCGAGATGGGTCGGTGGAGCCCCGAGAACACCGGTGCCACCGTCCACGAACCCCGCGAGAGTGCCTACGTGGGAATGGTGTTCGACGGAACCAACAAGCGCGGCCGAGCGAAATGGGTCACTCGCTGCACCGTCACGGCGGCCGACCCGGGGAAGACCTTCGAGTTCCGCGTCCATGCCATCGGCAAGAGCGCTCCGAAGATCAAGGGCGCGAACGCAACCTGGCGTTACGACTTCGAGCCGGTCGAGGGCGGCACGAAAGTCACCGAGACCTGGACCGACGACCGGACGAAGTGGCCCGACGCGCTGGCCCTCGTGTTCGACAAGATCGTCACCAGCGGCAAGACGTTCCCGCAGTTCCAGCGTCGCAACATCCGTAAGACGCTGGAGAACCTGCAGAAGCTCTACGCCTGATTGCTATGCCTGCCGGGTGTAGAGGCCGAGAACGTACGAGGCCTGCCCGGCATGCTGCAGGTCGTCGGAGACCACCGACACCAGCCGCGCACCCAGGGTGACCGGCGGATCCCAGTTCTCGTCGACGATCCGATCGAGATCGTCGGTCGAAACGCTGCTTACGTAGGCAACGGTTTTCGAGTGCACGGCATCGTGGTATTCACGCAGCAACTCGGCGCTCGAGGTGACCTGAGCGACGTCGGCGGATGACTGGCCGTACCCGATGTCGGACTTGTCGAACGGCAGCCCGAAACGCTCGAACCACGAGTCCGACGTCCAGACCTGTTCGCTCCCGGCCACGTCCGCAATGTGGTCGTCCTGCACCCGCGTCAGGTGCCACAACAACCAGGCGATGCTGTTGGCATCGGCGTCCGGACGATACGTCAACGCAGCCGCGGGGATGTCGTCCAGGACGGAGTGGACGAGCTCCTTGATTCGACCGAACGCGTCGGTGAGCACTTCGTTGTGATTCATGAAAATTCGTTTCTCCTCTGACGGGACTGCTGACCACTCGTGCATACCCCGATGTGCTCGCAGGGAACATCGGTGCGGTCCGAGCGCGTTGGACCGAATATGACTGCTCCAGCAATTGTGTACACCCGCACCGGCGATTCGTCCGTCCTCGAGCTGAAGGATCGCGAGGTGTCCGAGCCCGCCGCAGGCGAAGTGCGTGTCCGCATCGTGGTCTCGGGCGTCAACCCGACGGACTGGAAGAACCGAACCGGCTCCGGACCGGGCGAGGAACTCGCGTTCGACGAGGTGGTTCCCAACCAGGACGGTGCCGGAGTGATCGACGCCGTCGGACCCGAGGTCGACGGCGTGGCCGTCGGCGATCGCGTCTGGGTCTACCTCGCCCAGCATCAGCGTCCGACCGGAACAGCGCAGTCTTTCGCAGTCCTACCCGCCTCCCGGGTGGTTCCTCTACCCGACGGCGTCGGATTCGACGTGGGCGCGAGCCTCGGGGTGCCTGCGATGACGGCACACCGCGCACTGACCGTCTCCGAGGACGGACCCACCCGGCTGCACCCGGGCGCACTGGACGGTAAGTCGGTACTCGTCGCCGGTGGTGCCGGTGCCGTCGGCCATGCCGCTATCCAATTGGCCCGCTGGGCGGGCGCGACCGTGGTGACGACGGTCAGCGGACCGGAGAAGGGCGCACTGGCGACCGCCGCGGGCGCGCACCACGTGGTGAACTACAAGACCGGCGACGCCGCCGCCGAGATCCGCGAATTGATCCCCGCCGGAATCGATCTCGTCGTCGAGGTGGCTCCCGCCCAGAATGCCGCGCTCAACGCTGCCGTGGGAGCCAACCGCGCATCGGTTGCCGTCTACGCCAACAACGGCGGCGACACCGTGACCCTCGACGTCCGGCCGAACATGGTGCTCAACACCCGCTACCAGTTCGTACTCCTCTACACCGTGGGCGACGAGGCTTTGCGGAACGCCGAGGCGGACGTCAGCGCGGCGGCGGCAGCCGGTGTTCTCGAGGTGGGCGAAGCCACCGGCCTACCACTGCACCGCTTCCCGCTGAGCGAAACCGCTGCGGCTCACGACGCCGTCGAGAACGGAACCGTCGGCAAGGTGCTGATCGACGTCTCCAGCGACTGATTCAGGTGATGACCGGCAACGTTGACCATGGAAAATTGATCCACTTGTCGGTTTCACGCCACGAATAGTCCGGCTGCACAATGGTTCTCGGCTTGGTGTAGATCACGGCCGACCGCACCTCGGGCGTGCGCGCCTTCAACAGGTCGATCACCAGCGCCAGCGTGCGGCCGGAATCGGCGACGTCGTCGACGACGAGCAACTTCTTACCGACGATCGCGTCGGTGTCCAGAAGGGGCTCGAGGACAACCGGATCGGGCAGGGTCTCCTCGATGTCGGAGTAGAACTCGACGTTGAGGGTGCCCGCTGCCTTGACGCCCATGGCGTAGGCAATCGCACCCGCAGGAATGAGACCGCCGCGAGCGATCGCGATGACGATGTCCGGGACGAACCCGTCGTCGACGATCTGCACGGTGAGTTCACGCGAGGCGTCCCCGAACGTCGCCCACGTCAGTACTTCACGTTCCTGTTCGGTCATGAACGATTACTCTACCCAGACCGCGTTTTGCCAATCGAGCAAATTTGTTTGCGTCCACGGTCGTGAGCGGGCATTCTCGAACCATGGCCGACCACACGCACGCTCACACTCATGCCGCCGACCGGACCCCCGCAGAGCCGGACTTCGAGAACGGTGCCTTCGACGAAGCATTCTGGGACGACCTCTACAACCAGCGCACCACCATCTGGAGCGGACATCCCAATGCCGTGTTGGTACAGGAAGCGTCCGAGCTGACTCCGGGCCGCGCCCTGGACATCGGCTGCGGGGAAGGTGCCGACTCCCTGTGGTTGGCCGGTGAAGGCTGGCACGTGACCGGCGTCGACATCTCAGATGTCGCCCTCGGCCGCGCCCGCGCGCCACAACAGGCACTCGAGCCGCACACACTCGCGGTGAACTGGCAGCAGCACGACGTCCTGGACTGGACTCCTCCGACAGAGGCATTCGATCTCGTGTCGGTGCACTTCCTCCAGGTGCCACCGGACGAGCTCGAATTGACCACCCGCAGGTTCGCCGCAGCGGTCTCGCCGAAGGGACGTCTGCTGATCGTCGGCCACAGTCCCAGCGACAGCCACGCCTCGCAGCATCCGGCCAAGCACAGACTCTTCGCACCGGAACCGGTCGTCGCTGCGGCAGGCGACGGGTTCGAGGTGATCCACGCCGAACACCGCACCCGCACGACGCCGGACGGCGACGAGCGAATCGACACGGTCGTGGTCCTGCAACGTCGGTAGGCTCGGGCGGTGTTCACGCAGTCGACGTTACGAATTCCCCTGGTCGTCACCTTCGTCGTCGCGCTGATCGTGCTCTTCACCCCCGCATCCGGGGTTCCCTCGGGATTTCAGCACAGCGACAAGATCATCCACTTCGTGCTGTTCGCTGCGCTGGCGTACACCTCACGCCTGGCCGGAATCGACTGGATCCGAACCGCACTGTGGGTACTGACGTTCGCGGCGATCTCGGAGGTCCTGCAGGCGATCCTGCCTCTGGGACGCTCCGGATCGCTCGCCGACGCCCTTGCCGACGCCGCCGGAGTTGCTGTGGGCCTGCTCGCAGCGAGTCGGGTTCTACCGCAGCGCGTCGAACGCGCCCCGGACCTGCACTAGACTGACCCTGCACCGGGGTCCCTCGGCCAGCGCGCGACTCCGGAAGGAACGTCATCACCTCGTCTTCTGCCCCGCACGATATCTACCTCGTTCCACCGGAGCACGAGACCAACGATGCCGTCACCCGAGAATCTGCCGCATCCGCAGCGCGACTGAGCGAACGATCCGACGTCGTCAGCCACGACGGCCGCTACGCACTGACCATCACCTCCACCACCCCGCACCAGGCGATGGTCGAAGATCTGCTGTTCGTGCGCGCCGTACTCGACGCCGCACACATCAAGTACCTGCTCGTTCGCGGCAACGACGAACGGCCCGTCATCGCCATCGAGCTGGCCGCACGCGAAGCGTTGACCACGGCACTGGTGCACGCCTGCCGCGCCGAGCCGTTCTACTCCAAGACCGTCGATGCCCGCGGGAAAGCAGTGCTGGTGGCCGACGGGTCGCTGTCACCGTCCGCGAACGCACGCATCGTCCGCCTGTACCGGCCGCGCGTCGAGCCGTTCAGTGGGTTGTACTACGGCGCGTCGACGGCCGTGCAGATCGAACTGTGGTCGTTCTCCCCGTCCGAGATCGTGCTGCCGATCGAGAATTCGCTGACCAGGCGCAACATCCGGCCCGACGAGGCCGTCCGCGGTACCGTCGAACGCTTCGGCAGAACCTGGCCGACCATCGAGAACATGTTCGCCGACCATGCGTCGGACATCAATTTCGAGATCGACATCGTCTTCTCCTGGGTCGACGGCTCCTCGGCCGAATTCCAGGCCCAGCGGGCGCGGCGGATGGCGAATTACGTCGTCGGTGAGGGCGACGACTCGGCGGCCCGTTACCGGCAGATCGACGAATTGAAGTACGCCCTGCGGTCGGTGCACATGTACGCGCCGTGGATCAGGCGGATCTTCGTGGCCACCGACTCCCCGAGGCCGGCGTGGCTCGCCGATCATCCCAAGGTGACGTTCGTGCCGAGCGAGGCGTTCTTCGTCGACACCTCCGTGCTGCCGACCCACAATTCGCAGGCCGTCGAAAGCCAGCTGCACCACATACCCGGCTTGTCCGAGCACTTCCTGTACTCGAACGACGACATGTTCTTCGGCCGACCGGTCAGCCCGTCGATGTTCTTCTCCCCCGGCGGGATCAGCATGTTCATCGAGGCGACGACGCGAATCGGGTTGGGTTACAGCGACGCCGACCGCAGCGGGTTCGAGAATGCGGCACGGGTGAACCGTCGAATCCTGCAGGACAGATTCGGTATGACCACTACCCGGCATCTCGAACACGCGGCAACACCGTTGCGGCGCAGTGTGATGCAGGAAATGGAGAACGAGTTTCCGGACGAGTTCGCGTCCACCGCCGCGAGCGCGTTCCGCGCCAGCACCAACATCTCGGTGACGAACTCGCTGTACCACTACTACGCGCTGATGAGTGGACGCGCCGTGGTCCAGAAGGACGCCAAGGTTCGGTACATCGATACCACGACGGTCGCGGGCCTCGACGCCATGGAGAAGTTGCTCCCCAAACGGTCGGTGGACTTCTTCTGCCTCAACGACGGCAGCTTCCCGGAGGTCGACCTCGACCTGCGCACCCGGACGGTGACGCAGTTCCTGGACAAGTACTTCCCCATCGTCGCGCCGTGGGAACGAGAGCAGCGCTAGGCGTCGCTGAACGTCTTCCGCCTCGCACTGTCCGCGATGGTGACTCCCGCTGCGCTCAGCCTGCGTGCGGTCTCCTGAGCCGAGACCGGTTCTCCCACAGTGTCGTACGAGCCCGTCGGCACCACCGAATGCACAACGGTGTCCTCGTAGACGTGGACCAGGTTGTAGCCCTGAGCACCGTCGCGACCGCGCAATCCACCGGCGGGCACGTTCAGATCCTGGGTGTAACACGTGGCCGACGCCACCGAGACGGGAATACCCGCGAACGTGGCCGTCGTCGAATAGTGCAGGTGCCCAGCGAGAATGGATCGCACGTCGGTTCCGCGCAACACATCGGCCAGGCGCGGCTGATCGATCAGCTCGACCAGAACCGCGAGATCGAGCACGGTCGGCACCGGCGGATGATGCATCGCCAGGATCGTGCCGAACTCGGCGGGCGTGGCGAGAGTATCTGTCAGCCAAGCCAATTGCTCGTCGCCGAGCTCGCCGTGATGGCGACCGGGAACCGTCGTGTCGAGCGTGACGACACGCAGACCGTCGACGTCGTGGACGCGATCGATGGACTGCACGGTCGGTTCGGCGTCGAGAAGCTTCTGGCGGAACATCGCACGGTCGTCGTGATTGCCCATCGCCCAGACGATCTGCGCACCGAGTTCCTCGGCCACGGGCTCGACCAACGCCCGCAGCTTCTCGTAGGCACCGGCCTCGCCCTTGTCCGTCAGGTCTCCGGTGAACACCAACGCGTCGGGGCGCACACCCGAGTTGCGTACGTCGGCCATCACCTGTTCGAGCCGCAACTCACTGTCCACGCCGCCGTACAACCGACCGCCACCGTCGACGAGATGCGTGTCGCTGATGTGCAACAAGCAGTGATGGGGACGTGGGTACTCGGCCATCCGAGACTTCATCGAACTCTCGCTCACGATCATCACCTACGGTTTTGCGATCGCCCGGGTCGGACGAACGCCACTGCTGCAAGCCAAGCATACGAGCGTTCGCTGAGAGGAAGCTGGTCGGATCTCGGCGGTGAACACCGCACGAACTTCCGGCGTGTGACAGGTTGTGGGCATGACGAAACCGACGCTGACGACTCTTCTGGCAACTGCAGGACTGACGGTGGGAGCGATGGTCGGCATCGGCGTCGCTCCCGCTGCCGCGCAGGAGCTGCCGACCGTGGTGCTGGTGCACGGAGCCTTCGCAGACAACACCAGCTGGGACGGCGTCGCCGAGGATCTACGCGGCCGCGGCTACCCCGTGGTGACGGCGGACAACTCGCTGCGCGGGCCCGCGATCGACGCGGCCTCGGTCACCGACGTGGTCGAGAGCATCGACGGGCCGGTGATCCTGGTGGGCCATTCGTACGGCGGCACGGTGATCAGCAACGTGCACGCCGACAACGTGGAGGCTCTGGTCTACGTCGCCGCGTTCATGCCCGTCGAAGGCGAACCCGTCGCCCTCGAACTCGATCCCATCCGATTTCCGGTGACCGCGCTGGTACCGCCGGTGATCGGGCTGACGGTCGTCGACGACGCGTCGAACATCATCGGCCGCAACGTCGACTCGTACATCACTCCCGCCCTGTTCCGTCCGTTCTTCGCCCCGGATGTCAGCGAGGAGCAGGCCGCTCGCATGGCCGCACACCAGAAGACGATCGCCGCAGGCGCCCTGCTCGAGCCGAGCGGCCCACCGTCCTGGGCGCACACGCCGTCGTGGGCTCTGATCCCCCAGCAGGATCAGATCATCCCGACCTCCGCCGAGCGGTTCATGGCGCAGCGGGCGGGCGCTCAGGTGACCGAGGTGCCGGGTTCGCACGCGATCCTGGTCTCGAACCCCACGGCCGTGGCCGACCTCGTCGCCGCGGCGGATGCGGGCAGCTGACACCTCCCGAAACGACCTCGGGCCCGGCCACCTTCGACAGGTGGCCGGGCCCGAGGCGTCTTACGACGAGAGTCAGATCCCGATGAGATCGTGATCGGCTACCTTCGACGCCAGGATGCGCAGGTGCTCGTCGGCACCACCGAGAGTGTGCTCGATGGCCACGAGCCGACTGGTGTAGTGCCCGACCGGATATTCGGCGGTGACGCCGATTCCGCCATGCAACTGAATGGCCTCCTGGCCGATCTTGCGACCGGAGCGGGAGATCTGCAGCTTGGCGCGCGAGGCGATGGTCGGGTCGACGTTGCCGTCCGCCAACGACATCGTGGCGTACAGACTCATGCTGCGGGCGAGCTCGAGCAGCACGTACATGTCCGCCGCACGGAAGGTGAGTGCCTGGAACTTGGCCAGCGGAACCCCGAACTGCTTGCGCGCCTTCAAGTAATCGGTGGTCAGACGCAGCGCCTCCTCCATGGCACCGATAGCCTCGGCGCACAGCGCAGCCTGAGCCCGCACCTCGGCGCCGGTGATGGCTGCTGCCGCGTTCTCGGCGGTACCGAGCGGTTCTGCTGCGACATCGACGAATTCGATCTGCGCGGCGCGCTGACCGTCGTGGGTGGCGTAGGACTTGCGCGTGAGGCCGGTCGCATCGGCATCGACGACGAACAGTCCCGTGCCACCGGTGGGCAGCGCGGCACTGACAACGATGACGTCTGCGCTACCGCCGTGCGGAACCGGGTTCTTGACGCCGTTGATCGCCCACGATCCACCGTCCTCGGTGGCGGTGGTGGCGACCTCGATGTCGGGCCAGCGGCTGCCGGACTCGTTGTGCGCGAACGCCAACATCGACGACCCCTCGGCCACCGGCGGCAGGAGCCGCGCGCGCTGCTCGGCGCTGCCGAGCTCGGAGATCAACCCGCCGGGGACGAGGACGGCGTCGAGAATCGGCTCCGGCGCGAGGCGTCGACCGACCTCGGTCATCACGGCCATGATCTCCACGGGACCGGCGTCCATGCCGCCGTCTTCCTCGCCGAACGTCAGACCCAGCAGCCCGACCTCGGCCAGCTGCTTCCAGACGTCGGTGCTCCAGCCCAGTTCACCGGCAACGATCTTGTTGCGCTTCTCGGTGTCGTAGGCCCGCGTGAGCACCTCACGAGTGGTGTCGCGCAGCAGCTTCTGCTCTTCGTTGAGTTCGAAATCCATGTCTTTCAGATGCTCCCTTACAGTCCGAGAATCGCAGAGGCGATGATGGTGCGCTGAACCTCGTTCGAGCCGCCGTAGATGGACACCTTGCGGTAGTTGAGGTACCCCGGTACCGAGCGCTGCGCCCAGCCCTCGCTCTCGATGTCCTCGCCCGCCTCGTAGGGCAGTGAGTCCGGCCCGGCGACGTCCATCAGCAGTTCGGTCGTCGCTTGCTGCAATTCCGATCCCCGCAGCTTGAGGATGGACGACGCCGGATTCGGCTTACCGTCGTCCGAGCTCGACACCAGGCGCAGCTGAGTCAGCTCCAGGGCGAGCAGTTCGTTCTCGACCTCGGCCATCTTGGCCGCGAACAAGGGGTCGTCGAGCAATGTGCCGCTGCCGACCTTCGTCTGCGCTGCGTGCTTCTTCGCCTGTCCCAGATGCACTTTGGTGTGTCCGGCCCGGGCGACGCCGGTGCGCTCGTTGCCGAGCAGGAACTTGGCGTAGCTCCAGCCCTGGTTCTCCTCGCCGACGAGATTCTCCGCCGGAACGCGGACGTTGTCGAAGAAGACCTCGTTGACCTCGACGCTGCCGTCGATCAGCTTGATAGGGCGCATCTCGATGCCGGGAGTGTTCAGATCGATGAGCAGGAACGAGATTCCTGCCTGCTTCTTCGGCGCGTCCGGGTTGGTGCGCACGAGCGCGAAGATCCAGTCGGCGTACTGGCCGAGCGTGGTCCACGTCTTCTGTCCGTTGACGATGTAGTCGTCACCGTCGCGGATCGCGGTGGTGCGCAACGACGCCAGGTCCGATCCGGCCTCGGGCTCGGAGAAGCCCTGGCACCACCAGATGTCGAGGTTCGCCGTCTTGGGCAGGAACTTCTCCTTGAGCTCCTGAGAGCCGAACGTCGCGATGACCGGGCCGACCATCGAGGCGTTGAACGCCAGCGGCTCGGGCACCGACGCCAACTGCATCTCGTCGAGCCAGATGTGGCGCTGCACAGCGGTCCAGTCGCGGCCACCGAACTCGGCCGGCCAATGCGGCACGGCCAAGCCGTTCTCGTTGAGGATTCGCATGGTCGTGACCACCTCGTCCTTGCTCAACTCCTGACCCGTCGCGCTCTTCTCGCGAATCTCGGCCGGGACCTTCGTGGTGAAGAACGTCCGCATCTCGTCACGGAACGCGGCCTCTTCTTCTGTGAGGGCAAGATTCATCGACAATCCTCCAAGCTCGTTCGCGTATCTTCGTATCGACCGTACTCCCTGGTAACTCTGGGATATTCTCCGCTCACTATGACTCTTCTGGCACTGGTTCGGCACGGTGAAACGAACTGGAATCTGCACGGGCGTCTGCAGGGCTCATCGGACATTCCTCTCAACGACACCGGCCGTGCCCAGGCCCGCGAGGCCGGCCACGAACTCGAGTACCGAACGTGGGACCACCTGGTCAGCTCCCCGCTGATCAGAGCAGCGGAAACCGCGGACATCATCGGCGCGCACCTGGGCCTTACCCGCACCGCCGAGTTCCCCGACCTGGCCGAACGGTATTTCGGTGACGCCGAAGGATTCACCGACTGGGACGCGTACTCGCACTGGCCGGACGGCCGGTATCCGGGCCTGGAGCCACGCTCGAACCTGATCGTGCGTGGCGTGCGCGGCGTGGACGAGATCGCCTCGCGCTATCCGGACTCCGCGGTGATCGCCGTGGCGCACGGCGGCGTCATCCGGGCGATCTTCGACGCGATCCGGCGACGCCACTCCCCACGCATCCTCAACGCGGGCGTCTCCACCCTCGAACACGACGGTTCTCACTGGACCGTTCGCACCATCAACGGCATCCCGGTCTGACAGAGTTTTCCTTCATGGAGATCGAACGTCGCATCACCGAACTGGGCTTCACCTTGCCCGGCGAACCGACCGCCCCACCCGGTTTCGAGTACTCGTTCGAGTGGGTTCGCGTGCGCGGCAACCGAGTCTTCGCGTCGGGCCATTCGCCGCTGGAGCAGGACGGTGCCCTGGCAGGACCGTTCGGCGCAGTGCCATCACAGGTGAGTCTCGACGCCGCCACCGACGCCGCGCGCGATGCGGCTCTCGCCGTGCTGGGCAGCCTCGCCCGTGCGATCGGCGACCTCGATCGAATCAGCGCGTGGCTGACCGTCACCGGATCGGTCAACGCCGACCACGGTTTCACTCAGACCACCACGGTCGTCAACGGCTTCTCCGATCTGGTTCTCGCCATCTTCGGTCCCGAGATCGGTGCCCATGCCCGCACCGCACTCGGGGTGGCCGCACTGCCGATGAACAACACCGTCGTGGTGTCAGCGGAACTGGAGATCGACGGGTAGGTTTGCTCCACTCGTACATACGGCGAAAGCGGGCGCAGATGGTGCGCAGATCGATTCTTGCTCTGGTCGCGATTCTGATCGCCATCCTGGGGTTGTCCGGCTGCAGCTCGTCCTCACAGTCGCTACTGGACCGGGTGAAGGACGAGGGCGTACTGGTCGTCGGTACCGAGGGAACCTACAGTCCCTTCAGCTATCAGGGCGACGACGGACAACTCACCGGTTACGACATCGACGTCATCAACGCGGTCGGTGCAGAACTGGGCGTACGCGTCGACTTCGTGCAGACCCCGTTCGACTCGATTTTCGCCGGCCTGCAGTCCCAACGGTTCGACCTCATCGCCAACCAGGTCTCGATCACTCCTGCGCGCCAGTCGGCCTACGACCTGTCCACGCCCTACACGGTGTCGGAAGGCCAGATCCTCACCGCCGCAGACGACTCCACCATCACCTCTCTCGCCGACCTGGCCGGCAAGACCACCGCCCAATCCTCGACGAGCAATTGGGCGGAGGTCGCGGCGAACGCAGGCGCGAACGTCGAGGCCGTCGAGGGATTCGTCCAGGCGGTCACGCTCGTCAAGGACGGCCGCGTCGACGCCACCGTCAACGACTCCCTCGCCATCGCCGAGTACCTGCAGCAGACCGGCGACACCGGCGTGAAGATCGCAGGCGAGACCGGAGACACGACCCTGCAATCGTTCGTGGCCCGCAAGGACAGTGGGCTGATGGACGAGGTCGACACGGCCATCGACACACTGCGCGAGAACGGCACCATCGCCGAGATCTCGAACAAGTACTTCGGCAGCGACGTCGCCGCACCGACCGCGGACACCGTGGTTCCGGAGAGCGAGGACGCCGGAACCACTGCACCGTCGAAGATGCAGTTGGTGCTCGACAACCTGTGGCCGATGCTCGAAGCCACTGTGACCATGACGATTCCGCTGACCGCCATCAGCTTCGTCGTCGGACTCGTCATCGCCCTCGCCGTGGCGCTGGCACGCATCTCGTCGAACAAGCCGCTCGCCGCCGTCGCCCGGTTCTACGTCTCGATCATCCGCGGCACTCCCCTGCTGCTGCAGCTGTTCATCATCTTCTACGGGCTGCCGCAGTTCGGCATCGTGATCTCGCCGTTCCCGGCCGCGGTGGTCGCATTCTCGTTGAATGTCGGTGGCTACGCGGCCGAGGTCATCCGTGCCGCGATACTGAGCGTGCCCAAGGGCCAGTGGGAGGCGGCGCAGACCATCGGGATGGGCTACCGAACGACGCTGCAGCGCATCGTGCTTCCGCAGGCACTGCGTACCGCGGTGCCACCGTTGTCGAACACGCTGATCTCGCTCGTCAAGGACACCTCGCTCGCCTCGACCATCCTGGTGACGGAGCTGCTGCGCGTCGCGCAGCTCGCGGCGGCACCGACCTTCGACTTCTTCACCCTGTACTCCGTTGCGGCGCTGTACTACTGGGCGATCTGCATCGTTCTCTCGTTCTTCCAAGGCAAACTCGAAGTCCGACTCGACAGGTACGTGGCCAAATGACAGACCTGCTGGAAGTATCCGCACTGAAGAAATCGTTCGGGCCACTCGAGGTGTTGAAGGACATCTCGTTCGGCGTGCCGTCCGGCACCGTCACCGTCATCATCGGACCGTCCGGATCCGGCAAGACCACGGTGCTGCGCACACTGAACGCACTCGATCAGGCCGACGCAGGCATCATTCGTATCGGGGACGTGTCGGTGGATTTCTCCGAGCCCGTCGGAGCGCCGCAGCTCCGACATTTCCGCGCCCAGAGCGGCATGGTGTTCCAGAGCCACAACCTGTTTCCGCACAAGACGGTGCTGCAGAACATCATCGAGGGACCGGTGATCGTGCAGAAGCGCGCCAAGGACGACGCCATCCGCGACGCGCACGCCATCCTCGATCAGATCGGTCTCGACGCCAAGTCCGACCAGTACCCGTTCCAGCTCTCCGGAGGCCAGCAACAACGCGTCGGAATTGCGCGAGCTCTCGCCCTTCGACCCAAGCTGATGCTGTTCGACGAGCCCACCTCGGCCCTCGATCCCGAGCTCGTCGGCGAGGTTCTGGCCGTCATCAAAGGCCTTGCCGCGCAGGGCTGGACCATGGTGATCGTCACCCACGAGATTCGCTTCGCGCAGCAAGTCGCCGATCAGGTGCTGTTCATCGAGAACGGCGTCGTCCTCGAACGCGGCACCCCGGAGCAGGTGCTGGTGAACCCCACCGAGCCCCGCACCCGCCAGTTCCTGCAGCGGATATTGGCCTAGCGGCCAGTGGAGTGGTCAAGTGCCGCCTGGGGCACTTGACCACTCCACTGCGTCAGCACCTTGTCCAGGGTGATTGGCAGGTCGCGGACGCGAACGCCGGTGGCGTTGTAGACCGCGTTGCCGATGGCCGCCGAGGATCCGACTGCGCCGATCTCGCCGATTCCCTTGCCGCCCATCGGCGCGAGTTCGGTATCGACCTCCTCGATCCACACCGCCTCGAGGTCGGTGACGTCCGCACACGCCGGGATGTGATACTCGGCGAGATCGTGATTGGCGAACCCGCCGAACTCGTGATCGGTGATGCCGTTCTCCATCAGTGCCATTCCGAGTCCGAACGTCATGCCGCCGATGAGCTGAGACCTGGCCAGCCGCGGATTCATCACCGCGCCGATGCCGAACACCCCGAGCATCCGTCGCACCCGCACCTCGCCGGTGTCGATGTCGACCGCGACCTCCGCGAACTGAGCGCCGAACGCCATGCGCGCCAACTCCTTCTGGCCCTCGACGTCGTCGGTGGTGTCGGCATCGGCAGAGTTGCCCGGCTCGTACGAACCCTGTGCCTTCAGCGAGTGGCAGACCTTGGTGACGGCCCACCCCCAGGACGACGTACCCGAGGACCCACCGGCTCCGGGAGCTTTCGGCAGAGCGCTGTCGCCGAGTTCGAGTACGACGGCATCTGCGTCCACCTCGAGGGCATCGGCGGCGATCTGGCGCAGCACGGTGCGCGCTCCGGTCCCGATGTCCGACGCAGCGACGGACACCGTGATCGTGCCGTCCTGCTCCACGCGCGCCGACGCGGTACTCGGTGAGATCAACACCGGGTAGCTGGCCGTCGCGACTCCCATGCCGATCAGGGTGTTGCCTTCTCGACGGCGACCGGGCGCGGACTCGCGGCGGTCCCAGCCGAACTTCTCGGCACCCTCGCGCAGGCACTGGACCACGCTGCGTGAGCTGAACGGGTTGCCGCTCGCGGGATCGACGTCCGGCTCGTTGCGGATCCGCAGGTCGATCGGATCGATGCCGGTGGCCACAGCCAGTTCGTCGATGGCCGTCTCGACGGCGAACATGCCGGGCGCTTCACCGGGAGCCCGCATCCAGCGCGGAGTTCCGACGTCCAGCTGCGCGAGTCGGTGAGTGGTGCGACGGTTCGGGGACGCGTAGATGTGGCGAGTGGATTCCGACGTCTGCTCGCAGAACTCGAAGATCGTGCTGGTCTGCTGAAACGAGTCGTGCGTGATGGCCTGCAGGGTTCCTGTCGAATCAGCGCCCAGCCGGACGCGATTGAGCGTCGGGGTGCGATAGCCGACGACGTCGAAAAGAGCTTGCCTCGGCAACACCAACTTGACGGTGCGCCCGGTGGCTCGCGCGGCCATCGCCGCGAGGATCACGTTGGGCCGCGTACTGCCCTTGGCTCCGAAACCACCGCCGACGTTCTCCGCGATCACTCGAACGTTCTCGGGCTCGAGGTCGAAGGCCGTGGCGAGGTCGCCCTGAACACCCGACGGTGCCTGCGTCGAATCCCAGACCGTCAGCACGCCGTCGGACCAGCGCGCCGTGGTGGCGTGCGGCTCCATCGGACTGTTGTGCATCGGCGCGGTGGAGTACCAGTTGTCGATCAGATGCTCGGCCGATGCGAGCGCCGCATCGGGATCGCCGACGGTGACGTCGGTGGGAAACCCCGCGTTGACCGATTCCGGCGCATACAGCGAACCGTGGTCTGCGGTCAGAGTGTTGTCGGGAGAACGCACCTCGGCGTAGCGCACCAGCACTCGGGCTGCGGCGGCGCGGGCATCCTGGAGGGTGTCGGCCACGACGACGGCCACGATCTGACCTCGATAGGCAACGGTGTTCGACTGCAGCACATGCAGTTCGCCGTCCTCGACATCACCCAGTTGCTCGGCGTTGTCGTGCCACAGAACTGCGTGAACCGTAGCGTCGGCGTCCAGTTCGACACGTTCGACCGTGCCGGCAGGAACAGTCGCGGGCACGTACCAGGCGTACAACTGCCCGACGGCCGGCGGCTGCTCGGCGGCATAACGGGCTCGACCGGTGACCTTCGCGATCGATTCGGTGCGCTGGATCGGTTGTCCGATCGATGCGGTCATGACCGATCTCCCGACTCCGTGAGTTCGACCAACGTGCGAGCGACCAGGTTGGTCACGAGCGGGACCTTGAATGCGTTGTCACGCAACGGCTCTGCTGCGTCGAGTTCCAGCGCGATCGCGCGCCGGAACGACGCCTCGTCGGCGGCCGCGCCGAGCAGCGCGTGCTCGGCCGTGCGGGCCCGCCACGGTTTGTGCGCGACACCGCCCAGCGCGATCGACACCCCGCGCACGATCCCGTCCTCGACGTCGAGAGTGGCGGCGACCGAGGCGATCGCGAAGGCATAGGACTGCCGGTCGCGCACCTTGCGGTAGGTCGAGACGGTACCGGCCGCCGGTGCCGGAATCTCGACGGCCGTGACGATTTCGTCTCGGGCCACGGTGTTGTCGCGCTCGGGCGCGTCACCGGGCAACCGGTAGAAGTCGTCGATGTCGACCACACGCTCACCGTCGACCCCCTGGACGACGATGCGTGCGTCGAGGGCGGTCAGCGCGACCGCCATGTCGGAGGGATGCGTCGCCACGCAGGCCTGCGAAGCTCCGAGAATGGCCAGGTTTCGGTGTTCACCATTACGGGCCGGGCAGCCCGAACCGGGTTCGCGTTTGTTGCACGGCTTCGATGCATCCATGAAGTACACACACCGGGTGCGCTGGAACAGGTTTCCGCCCGTGGTCGCCATGTTGCGCAACTGGCCCGACGCACCGGAGAGCACGGCCCGTGAGAGCACCGGATAGCGCTGACGCACCACCGGATGCACCGCGAGATCACTGTTGGTCACACCCGAACCGACACGAAGCGATCCGTCGTCGGATACGTCTATGTCGTGCAACGGAAGTCGCGTGACGTCGATCAGCGTCGTCGGACCCACGACACCGAGCTTCATCAGGTCGACGAGGTTGGTTCCCCCGCCGAGCACCATCGCGTTCGCGTTCTCGGCGAGGCGGGCCACCGCGTCGTCGACCGCGGTGGCTGCGTCGTACTCGAAGGTCTTCACGATGCGTCCCGTACGGCCGAGACGATATTGCAGTAGGCACCACAACGACAGAGGTTGCCGCTCATACGTTCTCGCACTTCATCGGAGTCGAGTTCGATATCGGCGGCCTCGATGTCCTCGGTGACCGCGCTCGGCCAACCCTGCTTCGCCTCTTCGATCACCGCGACAGCCGAACAGATCTGCCCGGAAGTGCAGTACCCGCACTGGAACGCGTCGCGATCGACGAACGCCTGCTGCACGGGGTGCAGCGTGTCGCCGTCGGACAATCCCTCGATCGTGGTGATGTCGCGATTCTGTTGTGCAACCGCGAACGTCAGGCAGCTGTTGATCCGCCGTCCGTCGACCAACACCGTGCAGGCACCGCACTGCCCGTGGTCACACCCCTTCTTGGCACCGATCAGATCGAGGTTCTCCCGAAGAGCGTCGAGCAGGGTGGATCGGGTGTCGCAGTCGATCTCGCGATCGATGCCGTTGACACGGAGGGTGACGTTGGTCATGCACGGGCGGATACCCGAGGCCGGATCCACCAAACGCTGGCGCTGGGGTCGTGCGTGCGCGCTAGCGCTTCCCCTTGAACTTTCCGCCACCGCGCGGACCGCCGCTGCGTCCGGGAGGGCCGGAATCGGGTTGCAGCTGAATCAGCACGCCACTGATACGGGTGCGGCGCAACGCCTCGACCGTCTCGTCGGCGAGGTCGGCCGGAAGCTCCACCAACGAGTGGTCGGGCCGAATACTGATGTGCCCGAAGTCGCTTCGACGCAGCCCGCCCTCGTTGGCGATGGCACCGACGATGGCACCGGGAGCGACATGATGACGCTTGCCGACGCTGATGCGGTACGTCGCCATCTCCTGGCCCGTCTTGCGGTGATGCGAGCCGGCGGCATCCTCGTCGAACGTGCGCGGCGGCCGCGGCTCACGCGGCTCACGGGGTGCCCGCGGCGGGGCAGGCGGCTCCGGCTTCAACAGGAACGCTTCGCCGTCGCGCGACTGGATCGCCAGCGCGGCGGCGATGTCGACCAACGGCACATCGTGCTCGCGCTCGTAGTCCTCGATGAGCCGGCGGAACAAGGCCAGATTCTCGTTGCCGAGGCTGTCGGTGATGGAGTCCTTGAACTTCGTCACGCGCTGCGCATTGACGTCGTCGACGCTGGGGAGCTGCATCTCGGTGATCGGCTGACGCGTCGCGCGCTCGATGGCCTTGAGCAGATGCCGCTCGCGTGGGGCGACGAACAGCAGAGCCTGACCGGCTCGGCCCGCGCGTCCGGTACGACCGATGCGGTGCACGTAGGACTCGGTGTCGTGCGGGATGTCGTAGTTGATGACGTGCGAGATGCGGTCGACGTCGAGACCACGGGCCGCGACGTCGGTGGCCACCAGAATATCGATCTGACCGTTCTTGAGCTGGCCGATGGTGCGCTCACGCTGGGCCTGCACGATGTCGCCGTTGATCGCGGCGGCCGAGAAGCCCCGTGCCCGCAGCTTCTCGGCGAGCTCCTCGGTGGCCTGCTTGGTGCGGACGAACATGATCATGGCCTCGAACTCTTCGACCTCGAAGATTCGAGTGAGCGCTTCGAGCTTGCGCTGATGCGCCACCTGCACGTAGCGCTGGGTGATGTTCGGTGCCGTCGACGTCTTGGTCTTGACGGTGATCTCCACCGGGTCGTGCAGATACTGCTTGGAGATCTTGCGAATCGCGGCAGGCATGGTGGCCGAGAACAACGCGACCTGCTTGTACTCCGGGGTATCGGAGAGGATGCGCTCGACGTCCTCCTGGAAGCCCATCTTGAGCATCTCGTCGGCCTCGTCGAGCACCAGGTACTCGAGGCCGGACAGGTCGAGTGTGCCCTTCTCGAGGTGGTCGATGACGCGACCGGGGGTACCGACGATGATCTGCGCGCCCTTACGCAGGCCCGAGAGCTGTATGCCGTACGCCTGACCGCCGTAGATCGGCAGGATGTGCAGACCCGGAATGTGCGTGGCGTACTTGCCGAACGCCTCGGCGACCTGAAGCGCGAGCTCCCGGGTCGGGGCCAGCACCAGGGCCTGCGGTACTCGACGCGAGACGTCGAGCCGCGACAGGATCGGCACTGCGAACGCTGCGGTCTTGCCGGTTCCGGTCTGCGCGAGGCCGACGACATCGTTGCCGGCCATCAGCGGCGGAATGGTGGCCGCCTGGATGGGCGACGGCGTCTCGTATCCCACGTCACGCAGGGCCTTCAGGACCCGCTCGTCTATGCCGAGATCGGCAAAAGTGATGTCGTCACCCGTCGCCGAGGACGACTCGCTCGCGCGGACCGGATCGGAGGCGGACTCCTGAGGGGGCGAATTCGTCTCGTCCGACGTCACGGCGGCATCCTGTTCAGTTTCTGAAGTGCTCATATGTTGCATGAGTTTAGTACCTGCTCGGGCACCGCGACCCCTTCTACGCTGATCAGGTGACGAAACCGGTCACGACGGCATGCGGTGCGAGCGGCCTCACACCGGCAACCCGACGCCCGAACCCGACTGCAGACAGTTAAGTTGTACCCCGAGTCACACTCAACTCCCTCGGACTCGCGGCAAAGTCGACAAACCGGACACCCCGGATGGTGCGCCACGGCCTCGAATGTGATGAAATGCACAACTACCACGCTATTTTTCCGTAAGGGGTCCAGCAGTGCGCGAATATTCTGTGCCGGCGTCGTTCACCATTCCTGACGACGCATCCATGGCCGACACCGTCTACAGATACGAGAAGGAATCGCCGAACTTCGTACCCTTCCAGCGACTGGAGAACGGCAACTGGACCGACGTCACCGCAGCTCGGTTCGCGAAAGAGGTCGCCGCAGCGGCCAAGGGACTGATCGCGTCCGGAATCGAACTCGGCGACCGAGTCGCCATCCTCAGCGCGACGCGTTACGAGTGGGTCGTCCTCGACTACGCCATCTGGTCTGCAGGCGGCTGCACCGTCGCGATCTACGAGACATCCTCCGCCGATCAGGCGCAATGGATCCTCGAGGACTCCGCCACCAAGCTGCTCGTCGTCGAGACCGCAGCGCACGCCTCGAACCTCAAAGAGGTCACCGAGGGCGCCAAGGATCTGCGTGAGGTTCTCCAGATCGACGCCGGAGCCATCGAAGAACTGACCACCCGTGGTGCCGGGGTCAGCGACGAGGATCTGCACGCGCGACGCCATCAGGTCAGCGCGGCATCGCCCGCCACCCTGATCTACACCTCGGGCACCACCGGTCGCCCCAAGGGCGTTCAGCTCACACACGCCAACTTCTACGCCGAGGTTCAGGCCACCCAGATCGCGCTGCACGACTCGATGAAGGAGGGCAATCGCACACTGATGTTCCTCCCGATGGCGCACGTGTTCGCCCGCGCCGTGTCGTTCGGCTCGTTCGAGTCCAAGGTGACCGTCGGACACACCTCGGACGTGACGACGCTGGTGGATCAGTTCGCGGTGTTCAAGCCGGACTTCATCCTGTCGGTGCCGCGCGTGTTCGAGAAGGTCTACAACTCCGCCAAGCAGAAGGCGCACGACGGCGGCAAGGGTTCCATCTTCGACAAGGCCGCCGCGACGGCCATCGAGTGGAGCGAGGCCCAGGAGAAGGGCGGAGCCGGGCTCGTCCTGAACCTCAAGCACACGGTGTTCGACAAGCTCGTGTACTCCAAGCTGCGCGCCGCACTCGGCGGCAACTGCACTCGCGCGGTGTCCGGCGGCGGACCTCTCGGTGCCCGCCTCGGCCACTTCTTCCGCGGTGCAGGCGTTCCGGTCTACGAGGGCTACGGACTGACCGAGACCAGCGCGGCCATCACCGTCAACACCACCAAGGACCAGCGCGTCGGCACCGTCGGCAAGCCCATCGACGGCCACTCGGTGAAGGTCGCCGAGGACGGCGAACTGCTGCTCAAGGGACCGGTCGTGTTCAGCGGCTACTGGCACAACGAGAAGGCGACGGCAGAGGCCATCGTCGACGGCTGGTTCCACACCGGCGACCTCGGCACCATCGACCAGGAAGGCTACGTCTCGATCACCGGCCGCAAGAAGGAGATCATCGTGACCGCGGGCGGCAAGAACGTCGCTCCCGCAGTGCTCGAGGACGCCCTCCGCGCGAACGCGATCATCAGCCAGTGCCTCGTCGTCGGCGACGCGAAGCCGTTCATCGGTGCGCTCATCACCCTCGACCCCGAGGCATTGCCGGGCTGGCTCGAGCGACACGGTCTCTCGGCCGACATCCCGTTCTCGGAGCTGTCGAAGAACGCCGACCTCGTCGCCGAGATCGACAAGGCCGTCGCCGAGGCCAACAAGAAGGTCTCCAACCCCGAGCAGATCAAGAAGTACACGATCCTCGAGAACGATTTCACCGTCGAAACCGGTGAGCTCACCCCCACGATGAAGCTCAAGCGCAACATCATCCACGCCGAGCGCGGCAGCGACATCGAGGCGATCTACTCGTAGATCGACCATCCGACGACGAGGGCCCGGTGCGATGCGCACCGGGCCCTCGTCGTCGGATCAGGACATGTGATCGTCGAGGAACTCCGCCACCACCGAGGTCACCTGCAGATGTATCTTCTCGTGCAGCAGGTCGTGGCCCCCGTCCTCGAATTCACGCAGTGACGAGTCGGGAACACTGCCGATCCACTCGCGCACCGCATCGATCGGAGCCAGGCGATCGTCGACTCCGTGTACCGCGAGGATCGGAATCACGTTGTCGGCGAGATCGTTGGCCGAGCCGGTCACGGACTTGGGGGTGCCGCACAGCACCGCGCACCGAACCGCCTCGGGATGCGCTCCGAGGGCCGCGATGGCCGTGGCCGCGCCGAGGGAATGACCCATCAGGGCGAACGACAACTCGGGGTGCTCGGCTTCGGCGATGTCGAGCAACTGCAGCGCATTCTGCGCGAGGCCGGGAATCTGAGCGGCGTCGGTCAACTCACCTTCGGTGAGGCCGTGGCCCACGTGATCGACCGCCCACACGTCGACCCCGCGTCCGTTGAGGACCCGAGCGAAGCGGTGATAGTGGCCGCTGTTCTGGCCGAGACCGTGCAGAAAAACGAGACCGAAACGAGCATCGGGAACAGTCCAGTTTCGGTAATGGACAGCACCGGTGGCTCCGTCGAAAAAAGGCATTCGATCATTTTGCCTCCTCGCGACGGCATCCGCGCGCAACGTGACCGGTGCCGCTCCCGGCGGTGACTAGGGTGGGCGCGTGTTCCTCATCGGCGATCGCGTCATCTACAGCGCCAGCGACCTCGCCGCGGCAGCGTCGTGCGAATTCGGACTGCTGCGCCGACTCGACGGGCTGAGCGGACTGATCCCGCGGGCAACGGCCACCCCCGATCCGATGCTCGACCGCACCTCCGCACTGGGATTCGAGCACGAGCGCCGACAGCTCGAGACATTCCAGCGGCGGTTCCCCGGCGGCGTCCTGACGATGGATCGACCGGGGCGTACCGATCAGGAACTTGCCGACGCCGCGTGGGCAACCTTCACCGCTCTGACTGCGCGCACACCGGTGGTGTACCAGGCGACCTTCTTCGACGGACGATTCCTCGGTTTCTGCGACTTTCTGGTGGCCGAGGGCGATCGGTACGCGGTGTACGACACGAAGCTCTCGCGGCACGCCAAGGTTCCGGCACTGCTGCAGTTGGCGGCCTACGCGGACGCGCTGCGGTCCGGCGGGATCACTCCGAGCGACGAGGTGCACCTGATGCTCGGCGACGGCAGCGACTCCGTCCACTCGCTCGCCGAGATCCTTCCGGTCTACCGGCAGTCCAGGGAACACCTGCAACAGATCCTCGACGAGCACCACGCCGAGGGCACCGTCGTCGACTGGTTCGACCCGCGCTACTCCGGCTGCGGGCAGTGCGAGGCCTGCACGATCGAGGTGGAAGAGCACCGCGACCTGGTTCTCGTCGCCGGGATGCGCGCGAGTACCCGGGAGAGACTGCTCGACGCGGGAATCGCCACGGTGGACGAGCTGGCTGCGTCGACCGGGACCGTGCAGGGCATGTCGTCGCGCACACTGACCAACCTGCGAGCTCAAGCCGAGCTCCAGGTGCGCCAGGAGCACAGCGGCGACGCCGAGTTCGAGATCTTCGACGCCGACGCCCTCGGTGTGATTCCCGAGCCCGATCCGGGCGACATCTTCTTCGACTTCGAGGGCGATCCCCTGTGGGCAGAGGCAGGCAGTTCCGAGTGGGGACTCGAGTACCTGTTCGGTGTCCACACCGCCGACGGCGACTTCCTGCCGTTCTGGGCGCACGATCGCGCGCAGGAACGACGCGCCCTGATCGACTTCCTCGACTACGTGACCACCCGTCGCGCGGCCTTCCCGAACATGCACGTCTACCACTACGCGCCGTACGAGAAGACCGCGCTGCTGCGCCTCGCCGGACGCTACGGCGTCGGTGAGGACGCGGTCGACGACCTATTGCGGGACGATGTTCTGGTCGACCTCTATCCGATCGTGCGATCTGCGGTACGCATCGGAGCCAGGTCCTACAGCATCAAGAAGCTCGAACCCCTGTACATGCCCGCCGCCCGCGACGGAGACGTCACCGACGCGGCCGCGTCGATCGTCGAATACGCGAACTGGTGCGATCTGCGAGATCAGGGCAAGGACGCCGAGGCCGCGGCACTGCTCTCCGAGATCGCCGAGTACAACCGCACCGACTGCGAATCGACACAGCGACTGCGGGATTGGTTGCTGGCGCGCGCGTCGGATGCCGGGGTGCACCCGCGGACGACGCAACACCTCGAGCTCGAAGACGCTGCCGTGGACACCGCCAGCCCGCTCGAGCTCGAACTCGCCGAGTACGCCGGTCTGCCGTGGGAGCGCACCTCGACGCAACAGGCCGTCGCACTGTTCGCCGGTTCCATCGGGTATCACCGACGCGAACGAAAGCCGTTCTGGTGGGCGCACTTCGACCGCCTGACGCACCCGTTGGACGAGTGGGCCGACGCCGCCGACGTGCTGAAGGTCGAGCGCGCCGAACTGGTGCACGACTGGATGAAAACCGCACCGAATCAACGCGTCCTGCGACGGCAGCTCAAGCTACTGGGGCACCTGAGCAACGGAGTCCTGTCGAGCTCGAAGGTCAAGCTGCTCTACGACGACCCGGCGCCGGAGGGGCTGCCGAAGCAGCAGCCGACCCATCGCGCGACCACGACGGTCGAGATCGTGCAGGCAGGCTACGAGGGCACCCTCGACATGGTGGTGGTGCAGGAGAACCTCCGCAAGGGAGTGGACGAGTACCCCGACTTCCCCATCGCCACCGCACCCGAGCCGCCTCCGGCGACCAAGTATCTGGAGCAGGCGATCGTTGCCGCCGCCGCCGAGGTCGGTGCGGCACTGCCGCACCTTCCGCGCACGGCCGTCGCCGATCTGCTGACCCTGTCCCCACCCCGAACCCGCTCCGGCACAGGCCTTCCCGAGGTCCGCGCCGGGGATTACGTGACGGCGGTCACGGCGGCCCTGCTCGATCTCGATCACTCCTACGTTGCCGTGCAGGGGCCACCCGGGACCGGGAAGACGTACACCGCTGCCCGGGTGATCGCCGAATTGGTCGACGTCCATCGCTGGCGCATCGGCGTGGTGGGCCAGTCGCATCACGTGGTCAACAATGTGCTGGACACCATCGTGGCGGCCGGAGTCGACCCGGGCCGGGTGGGCAAGAAGGCACCGACAGCCCACACCGTCGTCGACCCGGCGGAGTACTCCCGATTCGTCACCGACGCCGAGGACGGCTGCGTGATCGGCGGTACCGCCTGGGACTTCTCCAACCCCGGCCGCATCCCGCCCGAATCGCTCGACCTCCTGGTCATCGACGAGGCCGGGCAGTTCTCGCTGGCCAACACCATCGCCGTCTCGGTGTCTGCACGTAATCTGCTGCTGCTCGGCGACCCGGCGCAACTGCCACAGGTCAGCCAGGGCACCCACCCCGAACCCGTCGACGAGTCGGCTCTGGGTTGGATCACCAGCGGTCACCCGACGCTGCCCGTCGACCGCGGTTACTTCCTGGCCACGACATGGCGGATGCATCCCGATCTGTGCGCCCCGGTGTCGGCGCTGTCCTACGAGGGCAAACTGGAGTCCAACAGTGCTGTGACACAGGCTCGTTCACTGTCAGGGCTGGAACCTGGACTGCACACCGTGTACCTCGACCACCACGGCAATTCCACCGATTCGGTGGAGGAAGCCGACGAGATCGTCACCCGTGTGCAGACTCTGCTCGGCCGGCAATGGCGCGACCCGCAGTCCTTCGAGGGTGCGCGGCCCATGCACCAGGGCGACTTCCTGGTCGTCGCGGCCTACAACGCGCAGGTAGCCGTCATCATCGAGAGACTCGCGGCCGCCGGACTCGACGAGGTCGCGGTGGGCACCGTCGACAAGTTCCAGGGACGCCAGGCACCGGTGGTGCTGATCTCGATGGCCGCGTCGGCGATCGAGGACGTTCCGCGAGGCATGGGATTCCTGTTGTCGCGCAACAGACTCAACGTCGCGGTCTCGCGGGGCCAATGGGCCGCGATACTGATCCGATCGCGGGCACTGACCCGGTACCTGCCGTCGACCCCGGCCGGACTGGTCACTCTCGGAACGTTCATGGGCCTGTGCGAGAACGGGATTCAGCCGAACGCCATACCCTCACCACGATAAGTGGGGACTACCTCGACGGACCCGTCGGCGTGCACCAGATGCAGGGTGTCGAACCGCTCGCACAGCTCGCCCGCCTTGGCATGGCGGAACCAGACGCGATCACCGATCCGGATCTCCCCTGCTCCGCTCACGGGAGTCTGCACCTCGCCGGCACCCTCGTTGCGCAGCAACCTCAGACCGGACGTCACCACTCCTCTCGCCCTTCTCGACCACGCGACCGGCCGCGGCGACCTCGACGCCGACGCCGGACCCGACGCGATGTAGCCACCACCGAACAGCGTCGCGATCTGCGGAGTCGGCTTGCGCACCGCGGGCAGTGCGAAGAACAGCGAGGGCTCGGCCGAGAACGCGCGATACCGATCGAAGAGCGTCGGCGCGAACAAGCCCGACCCGGCGGTCACCTCGGTGACGACCGGATCGGCCGCCGAGAAGTCGATCGACCCGGTACCGCCACTGTTGACGATCTCGATCCGACCGACTGCCGCAGTCACGGCCTCGACGACCGCCGTTCTGCGCGTGGAGATCTCACGGGACGAGAGCGACTTCATCCATTCCACCGCACGATTGGCATCGGGCACACCGGCGATCTGCGCCTCGTAGAACATCAGACCGACCACCCGGAACCCACGCGCCTGCGCCGCCCGCGCGAAGGCGGCGACCTGCTCGGGTTCGCGCAGCGGCGAACGTCGGACACCGATGTGCAGCGGCCCGATGCGCAGCGAGGCATCGACGTCGATACAGATCCGCGGCTTGAGAAGATCGCTGTCGGTGGCGTCGCGCACGATGTCGAGCTGTGCGACGTCGTCGACCATCAGCGTGATGCGTCCCGACAGCACACGATCGTTGACGACCTCGGCGAGGGCGGTGCGATCGACCGACGGGTACCCCATCAGGATGTCCTCCACGCCGTGGCGTGCCAACCAGATCGCCTCACGCAGGGAGTAGGCCATGACCCCGTTCACACCGTCGGCCGCGAGCACCCGATCCAGTACCGCCCGGCACCTGACCGACTTGCTCGCGATCCTGATCGGCACCGAATTCGCCCGCGCTCGCAGGGCCGCAGCATTGGCATCGAGGGCAGCCGAATCGACTGCAGCCAAAGGTGATTCGATCCCCTCGGTGGCAGCGGCGATACGGGACAGTGGTGTCGTGTCGGTGGTTGCGACACCGGCGATCGAGCTCATGCGGCGTATTCCTTCGTCGTCGTTGCCAGGCCTACACAGTCAAACACTCCGCAGCCCAGAAGTCCCAGCGAGCATCGACCACGCCGAGTCTCAGCAGTCCACGGCCTTGCCCGCGATCAGCCCCGACAGGTCGTCGATCTGCGCCAGCACCTCGAGATCGTCGCCGTCGACCAACCACCGCAGCACCAGCCCGTCGAGGGTGGCCATTCCGAAACGCGCGATCGACGCCACCGGCTCGAGCCATCGCGTACCGGTGTGAGCGGAACACTTCTCGAAGAACAACCGGGCCTCGGAGTCTCGGATTCGGTACTGCCCAGTGGCGATCTCGGCGGCCGTTGCGGACCCGAGCGCGCGATGACGCAACAGATAGGTCTTGATCTCGTAGGCGAGCAACTGCCGATCCGGGGACTTCTCGATCAGCAACCACACCGCGCTCAGACCGCCGTGCACCAGCTCTCGCAGACCGCGGACGCCCGGGAGTTCGCGCGTACCCACGGCACTGTCCAACGCGGCGTGCAGAATCTCGGTGACGTCGACGATGAGGTGCTCGCCCATCGCGATCACCAGATCCTGCTTGGTCTCGAAGTGGTACTGCACGATGCCCTTGGTGACCTCGGCATGCTCCGACAGAGCACGTACGGTCAGGGACTCGATTCCCACGCGCTCGGCGACCTCGATCGCAGACTGCACCAGTTGCGCGCGTCGCACATCAGCGGGCAGCCTCGATTGCATGACCCGATCCTAGGGCGCGGCCGAGTTCTGTGCCTCGGATTGATCCAGGCGCGCCTCCGCGCGGTACGAGCAATGCAATAGTGATCGAATGAACGCGGGGTCGTGGCAGAACTGGGCAGGCAATCAACACGCGTTCCCGTCGGACCGCGCCGAGCCCACGTCGGTGGACGAGTTGCGCATCGTGCTGGCCGGTGCCGTCGAACGATCTCGCACGGTGCGATGCGTCGGGGCCGGCCATTCCTTCACTCCGATCGCGGTGACCGACGGCGTCCAGATCGGCCTCGATTCGCTGCGCGGCATCGAATCCGTGGTGCACGACGACGACGGGTCGGCCCGGGTGACAGTGCTCGCAGGCACCCGGCTGCGCGAGCTGACCGCGCGGTTGTGGGATCTCGGGCTGGCCATGACCAACCTCGGCGACATCGACGAACAATCCATCGCGGGCGCCATCTCCACGGGTACCCACGGAACGGGAGGACGCTTCGGCGGCATCGCCACCCAGGTGTGCGCGGTGGAACTGATGACCGCGGACGGCGAACTCGTGCAGTGCTCTCGTGAGGAGAACGCGGAACTGTTCGACGCGGCCCGCGTCGGGCTCGGTGCGCTCGGCGTCATCACCCGAGTCACGCTCGAGTGCGTTCCGGCCTTCGCCCTGCGGGCCGTCGAGGAGCCGTCGACGTTGCGGGCAACGCTCGCCGAACTCGACGCGACCGTCGCCGCCGTCGACCACTTCGAGTTCTACTGGTTTCCGCACACCGACCGCGTGCTGACCAAACGCAACACCCGCCTGCCCGGCGACGTGGTGCTGAAGCCGTTGGGAAAGGTGCGCTCCTACATCGACGACGAATTGCTGTCCAACACGGTCTTCGAGGGCCTCAACCGGGTGGTGACCCGCGTACCGGCACTGATTCCTCGGGTCAATGCGGTCTCGGCTCGGGCACTGTCGGCTCGCGAGTACATCGACCGCTCGTACCGGGTGTTCGCGTCGTCGCGGACCGTCAAGTTCGTCGAGATGGAATATGCGGTACCCGCATCCGAGATCGGTTGGGTGCTGCGCGAGGTGGATCGATGGCTCGAACGGTCGTCGATGTCCATCGCGTTCCCGGTCGAAGTGCGCTTCGCCGCGGGCGACGACATCTGGCTCTCCACCGCATCCGGACGCCCGACGGCCTACATCGCCGTCCACCAGTACCACCGCCGCGATCACCGCGAGTACTTCGACGCCGTCGAGGCAATCTGCCGCAGCGTCGGTGGCAGGCCGCACTGGGGCAAACTGCACTCCCTCGGCGGCGACGAGCTGCGCGATACCTACGAACACTTCGACGACTTCCTGCGTGTTCGGGACTCGATGGACCCGAAGAAGTTGTTCGGCAGCGAGTACCTCGAGCGTCTGCTGTCGTGAGCGGTAATTCGTAGCAGGCTACGAAGTACCGCTCACCACGAATTCGCTTACATTGGAGCGAGTGAGTACAGGAAAACGCGCGCTGTCCGGCATCGTCGCCGCCGGAGTCGTCCTCGGTGTCGGCGAATTGATCGCCGTGCCCATCGGACCCAACTCGTCACCACTGACCGCCGTCGGGTCCTCGGCCGTCGACAACAGTCCGGCCGCGATCCGTGAATGGGCCATCGACACGTTCGGCACCTCCGACAAGCTCGCCCTGTTCGTCGGCATGGCCGTGGTGATCGGCGCGATCGCCGCGGCGGCGGGAATCGCCCGCAAGCCGATCGGTGCCGTGGTGTTCGCCGCACTGGGCGTTGTGGGCGTACTCGCGGCAGTGACTCGACCCGACGCCACCGCGCTCTACGCAGTCCCGACCATCGGCGGCGTCATCGTGGGCATCGTCGTGCTGCACGCCCTCATCGGTGCCGCCGCCCCTGCGACCGAAGGCATGAACCGACGTAGTTTCCTGACCCTCGCCGCCGGTGCCGCGGTACTCGGCGTCGTTGCCGGGACAGCCGGCCGGATGCTGACCTCCGCCCGCGCCGTCACCGCGGATCGACTCGGCTTCATGCTGCCCACGCCCACTCCGCAACCACCGATCCCGGCCGGGGCGGACCTGAAGATCGACGGCCTCGCGTCGTACATCACCCCGAACGACGACTTCTACCGCATCGACACCGCGCTGGTCGTGCCGCGGGTGGCGTCGGATACGTGGTCGTTGCGGATCCACGGCATGGTGGACCGCGAGATCGAGCTGACGTTCGCCGACCTGGCGCAGCGTCAGGCCGTGGAGAAGACGGTCACCCTGACCTGTGTCTCCAACATCGTCGGCGGCGACCTCGTGGGCAACGCGACGTGGATCGGCTACCCGCTCAAGGACATTCTCGAAGAAGCAGGCATCTCCCCCGACGCCGACATGGCACTGTCGTCGAGCAGTGACGCCTTCACCGCGGGCACTCCCCTCGAAGTGCTGCTCGACGGCCGCGACGCGCTGCTGGCCGTCGGAATGAACGGCGCACCGCTGCCCGTCGAACACGGCTACCCGGCGAGGCTCGTCGTACCCGGTCTGTACGGCTACGTCTCGGCGACCAAGTGGGTCACCGACATCGAGATCACCCGCTTCGACCGCGCGACGGCATACTGGACCGACCGCGGTTGGGGCGCGCTCGGGCCGATCAAGACCGCCTCCCGGATCGACACCCCGCGATCGGGCAGTTCCGTGCCCACGGGGAAGACGGTCATCGCCGGCGTCGCCTGGGATCAGCACACCGGTATCGACGCCGTCGAAGTGCAAGTGGACGAGGGCAACTGGGTGCCGGCCACGTTGTCCGAGGAGTACTCCAAGGACACCTGGCGGCAATGGACCGTCGAGCTGGACCTGCCCTCGGGCCAACACGCGATCCGAGCCCGCGCCACCAACTCCGCGGGCGAGCTGCAGACCAACCAGACCGCCGACACCGTTCCCGATGGTGCCACCGGCTACCCGCGGATCTCGGTGACGGCGACCTGATCCGGACAGTCGCGCTGATCTAGACAGTCGCGAAGCTCGCGCGAATCGAGTTCTCGGCCAGCTGCTTTCGCTCGGCCGTGGTGAGACCCATTCCCGCTTCGAGGGCTGCGAAGTTGTCGTCGACGTAGCCGCCGAAGTAGGCGGGGTCGTCGGAGTTGATCGACACCGACAGGCCGCGCTCGAGCATCTGCCGCAACGGCAGCTGGTCGACGGTGTCGATCACCTTGAGCCGAACGTTGGAGAGCGGGCAGACGGTGAGCGGAATCTGTTCCTCGACAAGACGATCGACCAGTGCTTCGTCTTCGAGGCATCGCACTCCGTGGTCGATGCGCTCGACCTTCAGCAGATCCAGTGCCTGCCAGATGTAATCCGGCGGCCCTTCTTCGCCCGCATGCGCGACGACGTGCAGTCCCTCGGCGCGCGCCTTGGCGAACACGTCGACGAACAGTGACGGCGGATAGCCCACCTCGGCGGAATCGAGACCGAGCCCGATGATGGGGGCCTGCATCGCCAACAGATCGTCGAGTAGCTGGTTGGCGTGCAGCACCGGCTTGTCCCGCAGGATCGACGCAATCAGCCCACTGGTGACGCCGAACTCGCGCTCGCTGGAGGCGCACGCGTCCGCCAATCCGTCGACGACGGCCTCGAGGGGGACGCCGCGCTCGGTGTGCGCCTGCGGATCGAAGAAGATCTCCGCGTGTGTCACCCCGGCCTGCGCCGTGCGGCGAAAGTAGGCCCGAGCCAGATCGGCAAAATCCTCGGCAGTGCGCAACACGGCCATGTTGGCGTAGTACAGATCCAGGAACGACTGCAGGTCGGTGAACTCGTACTTCGCCCGCAGTTCGTCGATGTCGCTGTACGGCAACGACAATCCGTTACGCTCCGCCAGCTCGAATATCAACGGAGGTTCGAGTGACCCCTCGATGTGCAGGTGCAGTTCGGCCAGCTGATCAGTACTCACTCACCCGATGCTACTTGCCCGTGTACGTCGCCTTACCCGGACCGACCTCGAGGAAGCTCTTCACCGCACCCCGCAGATCCTCTGTTTCGAACAGGGCACCGGAGACCTCCGAGGTGACCTCGTCCGCATGGGCCACACCGCCCGAACGCCACGCTGCCACAATCTGTTTCGTCGCCGCATGGGCGACCGTGGGGCCGTCCGCCAGTCGATGCGTCAGCGCGAGCGCCGCGGCATCGACGTCGTCGTGAACCTGATTGACCACGCCCCACTCCTTCAGCGTCTGCGCGTCGTACAGGTCACCGGTCATGACGAGCTCACGAGCCCGACCCGAACCGGCCCGCTCGGCGAGGCGCTGCGGGCCACCCATCGACGGCGTCAACCCGACGACGGTCTCGACCAGACCGAACTTGGCCTTGGGACCGGCGAGAATGATGTCGCAGGCCAGCGAGATCTCGAACGCGGCGGTGAGCGTCAAACCGTGCGCGGCGTAGATCACCGGGCAGGGCAGCGCCTCGAGCGGATGAGCAATCTGTGCGAACAGACCCCGCCACAGATCGGCACCCTGTGCGGCGGACAGGCCCTCGAACACATGGACGTCGACACCTGCGGAGTTGACCTTGCCCTCGGCGCGAAGCAGCACCGCACGAGGGGGCCGCGCGACGAGGTCGGCAACGTTCGCTGCCACCGCGTCGAACATGGCCTGATCGAACAGATTGAGCGGGCCGTGGTCGAAGGTGAGGACGGCGACCTCGGCGCCTGCCGCGGTGGTGGATCGAACGAGCGAAGTGGGTGCGTCAGCCATGGTTCGCATAGTGCCACACCGGTCTCGGACGGTTGTTACCAACGAGTATTGTGCGCAGGTAACTCACCGTTACCGAGAGGAACAGATAGATGAAGCGCAGCCTGTTCGAGGCCGATCACGAGGACTTCCGTGCGTCGGTGCGCGAGTTCGTCACCCGCACCATCACACCGGTCGAGGAAAAGCTCGTCGAACAGCGATACATCGACCGCGAGATCTGGCTCGAAGCAGGTCGCAACGGATTCCTGGGCCTCGAAGTGCCCGAGGAATACGGCGGCAGCGGAGCCGAGGACTACCGATTCAACGCCGTCCTCGCCGAGGAACTCGCCCGCTCGAGTGCCGCGGTGGCGTCGTGCTTCGGAATTCACGTGGACATCGTCGCTCCCTACCTGGTCAAGCTCACCACCGAGGAGCAGAAGAAGCGCTGGCTGCCCGGCTTCTGCAGCGGCGAGATCCTCACCGCGATCGCGATGACCGAGCCGTCCGGCGGCTCGGATCTCGCTGCGCTCAAGACCACCGCCGTCAAGGACGGCGACGACTTCATCATCAACGGTTCGAAGACCTTCATCACCAACGGCAACTCCGCGGACCTCGTCATCGTCGCCACCCGCACCACGCCGGAGAAGAAGGCCAAGGGCATCACGCTCTTCGCCGTCGAGAACGGCACCGAAGGATTCTCCCGTGGCCGCAAGCTCGACAAGGTCGGTCAGCCCGAGTCCGATACGGCCGAGCTGTTCTTCGAGAACGTTCGGGTCCCGAGCTCGAACATGATCGGCGAGTTCGACGGCGGCTTCATCCACATGATGCAGCTGCTCCCCCAGGAACGCATCAGCTGCTCGGTCGCCAACCTCGGACACGTGCGCCCGATCCTCGAGGAGACGCTGCAGTACGCCAAGGACCGCAAGGCCTTCGGCCAGCAGATAGGTTCGCTCCAGTGGAACAAGTTCCTGCTCGCCGAGCTCGTCACCAAACTGGATGTGGCACAGGCCTATATCGACAACTGCATCGCCGCGCACGGCATCGGTGAGCTGACGGCGATCGACGCCGCCAAGGCGAAGTGGTGGAGCTCGCAGGTACAGAACGAGATTCTCGACCACTGCGTCCAGTTGCACGGTGGCTACGGCTTCATGAACGAGTACCGCGCCGCCCGCGCATGGAAAGACGCTCGCGTGACGAAGATCTGGGCCGGATCGAACGAAATCATGAAGGAACTGATCGGCCGCGATCTGGGCCTGTAGTGCGCTTCGCGCAGCGGTGCGGATAAGTGCCGCATGGGGGACCCAAACGCACCACTGCCGCAAGCACTTACTTGAACGCCGGCCGAGCGTAGAAGCAGACCGCGATCATGCCGACGATCAACACCGCGGCGGGCAGGATCAGAGACTGGGCCATGGCGGTCGTGAAACCGTCACGCAGCATCTCGGGCACTCGGCCGGCGAATTCGTTTGCCCCCGAGGCAGATCCACCGGTGGGCAGTTCGGCGGCCAGGCGAGACTGGATGAGCGCGCCGATGCCCGCACTACCGAGCACGGAGCCGATCATGCGGGTGGTGTTGTAGATGCCCGAGCCTGCGCCGGCCTGACTCATCGGAAGATTACGAGTTGCCGTGGCCGCCAGCGGAGACCAGATCAACGCGTTGGCCACGCCCATTGCGGCGACGGGGAGCAGCAGCTTCCAGATCGCCGTGGTGGGTGTCATCTCGTACGCGAACCACAGCAGTGATGCGGCCAGGATGAACAATCCCGAACCGGCGATGTAGCGCGGATGTGTCCTGTCGACGAGCTTGCCGACGTTGGGTGCCAGAATGCCGGTCAGCAGTGCCATCGGCACGAACAGTAGTGCCGATCGGGTCGGGGTGAGCCCGGTGACGCTCTGTGCGTAGAACATGATCGGCAACATCATGCCGGACATCGCGAAACCCATTGCGGCGATGCCGATATTGGAGAGCGAGAAGTTACGATCACGGAAGAGCGCCAACGGGACCAGCGGTTCGCTCTTGTTCACCGACTGCCAGTAGACGAACCCGGCGAAGACGAGTAATCCGACACCGATCAGGATCCAGATACCTGTCCCCCAGTCGTACTTCTGCCCTTCCTGAATACCGAAGACGATGCAGAACAGTCCGACGGCACTGAGTGCGACACCGAGCAGATCGAACTTGTGGTCGTTGGTGGGCAACACCGGAACGAACTTGAGCGCCAACGCAATTGCAACTACACCGACCGGCAGATTGATGAAGAAGATCCACTCCCAGCCGAGTGAGTCGACCAGGACGCCGCCGAGGATCGGACCGACGAGTGTCGCCACCCCCGCGACGGCACCCCACGCTCCCATGGCCGTTCCGCGCTTCTCGGCGGGGAACACCCGGGTGATCACGGCCATCGTCTGCGGGGTGATCATCGCAGCGCCGAGACCCTGCACGGCACGCGCAGCGATGAGCATCTCGATGGATCCGGACAGCCCGCACCACGCCGACGCGAGGGTGAACACGACCAGACCGGCGATGTAGAGGTTTCTGGGACCGAACTTGTCACCGAGTCGTCCGGTGACGAGCAACGGCACGGCGTAGGCCAGCAGATACGCGCTGGTGACCCAGATGACGTTGTTGATGTCGGTGTTCAGGCCCGCGAGGATGGCCGGCTGAGCGACTGCCACGATGGTGGTGTCGACCAGAATCATGAAGAAGCCGAGGCACAGTGCCCACAGGGCGGGCCAGGGTTCGATCGCCTTCTGCGGCGGAGCGGTCTCGACGGCGTTCATACTGTTCTCCTAGTCCCGATCCGTCAGGGTCGTGTGGTGTGCGGAAATCTCGTGCGGCCACGGCAACGCGCCGCTGTCGACGCGATCGATGTAGCTCGTCAACCAATTCACTTCGGCGGACAACATGTGGTACGTGTAATCGATTCCGGCCCAGTAGATTTCGGACACCTTGCGTTCTGCTGCCAGGCGCTGGTAACCGGACAGTTCCTCGATCTCGAGCGACAGGTCTTCGATTCGTGCACGGAGCAGGGCGATCGCCTGGGACGCCGGTAGGTTGTGCATCTCGGACAGACCGAGGGTGAACTGCGGATACTCACGCACCGGGGTGCGGAGGATCTCGGTGAGCCTGTCCAGGAGAACGCGTCGGCCGGCGGGCGTGATCTCGTAGGTGGTGCGCTCGGGTCGGTTGCCGCCGCGGTCCGTTCCGACCTCGGCGACCAGTTCCTGCCCGTGGAGTCGCGCAACGGCGTGGTACAGCGACCCCGGTCGAACCTTGACGATTCGATCTTCCTTACGCTCCAGCAGCAGTTGGTACATCTCGTAGGGATGCATGGCACCTTCCGAGAGCAGTGCCAGGACCGATACGCCCAGCGGGTTCACTGCCGCCCCTCGCATCGCACTCCCTCCCGATACCCCAGTCGAATTATTCCAACTGGAATATAAGCTCGCGGGAAGGCCGACTGCAACCAGGACAATGCTCCGACCTGGGGATCAATCGGACATACGGCACATGATGTCCTGGAAATGCAGAAGGGACATCGACCGAGGTCGATGTCCCTTTCGACAGACGAAGGCCGGATACTCGGAATCTCTTCCGTGTATCCGGCCTTTTCACCGAATTTCTGGTGGGATTTACTTCGAGAAGCTCACTCCACCAGGAGAAGTCGGGTTACGAAGCTTGAATCAGATGGCGCGGACGCCGGTAGCCTGGGGGCCCTTCTGACCCTGGCCCACCTCGAACTCCACGCGCTGGCCCTCGTCGAGCGACTTGAAGCCGCTACCCTGAATCTCCGAGTAATGAACGAAAACGTCCGGTCCGCCACCATCCTGCTCGATGAAGCCGAAGCCCTTTTCGCCGTTGAACCACTTCACACTGCCCTGCGTCATTCTGTAAACCTTCTGTAAGCGAGCTAGATCTTCACGTCGAAGCTCTAATCTCAAATCCGAGTCTGCCATCTATCGGCGCTGAGCGAAACACCGGGGGCGAAAAAGTTCGAAAGATTGCTTTGGGACGGTGAAACCGAAATGGAGCCCTGCGGCCCTGTGGCTAATGTTTCGAGCGTGAATTCCCCTCTGCCCGACGCGGGTCCGTTCGATCGCCACCGACTCGACATCGTCCGGTTGGCGTGGTGTCGACAGCTGCAGATGGACGATCGAGCCCTCGACACCGACTCCGACCGCGTCGAACATGTCGGTGCCACCGAGGACATCACCGTCCTGCGACTGGCCGAGACCACCCTGATCTCCGGTCCGTCCTGGGCGGTGGACGCCTCGCGCACACTCACCGGCCATGCCGGTACCGACCGCACCTGGATCTCGGCGCTGTTGGGTGACCGATCCGAGCGCTATGACATCGGCACACACACCGTGGCCTACGGGTCGGACATCGGCCACACCATCGACGTACACGACCCGCTGATCTCCCACGAAGCGGAGCATGCGCGCAACCTGGCTGCGCACTGCAGTGAAGCCGACGTCGCCGAGGCGTTCGACGAGCCGGTCTCACGGCACTGGTTCACTCTGCTCGGCGACGACAGGCCTGCGGACTCGGCGCACTCCCTCGCGTCGGCCGGCTACTCGGAGCAGCAGCTGATCCTGGCCGACATGCGTGTCCTGACGGACGCGAACCATCGCCGACGAGGCCACGCCCAGGTGGTCGGCAGGCTGGCGACCAACGACGCCATCGACGACGGCCTGATTCCGCAATGGCGATCGCGACCGGAGAACGCCAGTGCTCGACGCCTCGCCGCGCGGCTGGGCTACGTGGAGATCGGCGTCCGTCACACCGCGGTGCTTCGCGGCGATCACGGTTGAGGTACCTCCGGACTGGGTAGCGTCGTCGGGGACCGATCGATGCGAGGAGTGAACACAATGGCAGACGATGCCGCCTACGTGGAACCGGGCAAGGAATTCACGCGCGACACCAATTACATTCCGACGCGAATCACCGCGGACGGCCGAGACGGCTATCCGGTGGAACCCGGTCGGTATCGACTGATCGCCGCACGCGCCTGCCCGTGGGCGCATCGGTCCATCATCGTGCGTCGCCTCCTCGGGCTGGAAGACGTGCTGTCCCTTGGCATTCCGGGGCCGACCCACGACCCGCGCAGCTGGAACTTCCAGGAAGAGCCAGGCGGCGTCGACTCCGTTCTGCAGATCCCGAGGTTGCAGGACGCCTACTTCGCTCGCTTCCCGGACTACGAGCGCGGCATCACCGTCCCCGCCATCGTCGACGTTCCCACCGGCGAGGTCGTCACCAACGACTACCCGCAGATCACCCTGGACCTGTCGACCGAATGGACGCAGTACCACCGCGACGGTGCCCCCGATCTGTACCCGGAAGCGCTGCGCGCCGAGATCGACGAGGTCGCCGATCTGGTGTTCCGAGACGTCAACAACGGCGTCTACCGCTGTGGATTCGCCGGCTCGCAGGAGGCGTACGAAAAGGCCTACGACCGCTTGTTCACGCGCCTCGACTGGCTCGTCGAACGCCTGTCCACCCAGCGCTACCTCGTCGGCGAGCACATCACCGAAGCCGACGTGCGCCTGTTCACCACCCTCGTACGCTTCGATCCCGTCTACCACGGCCACTTCAAGTGCAATCGCAGCAAGCTCAGCGAAATGCCGGTGCTGTGGAACTACGCACGCGATCTGTTCCAGACGCCCGGATTCGGCGACACGGTCGACTTCGACCACATCAAGCGGCACTACTACGAGGTGCACACCGACATCAACCCGACGGGGATCGTGCCCAAGGGCCCGGACCTGGCAGGGTGGCTCGAACCCCACGGCCGCGAATCCCTGGGAGGATCACCGTTCGGCGACGGAACCGCTCCCCCGCCGCCCAAGCCTGACGAGCTCGTTCCGGCCGATCACTGGGTCCCCGCGTAGGTTCCGAACGACCAGTGGACGCCTTCGGCGTCGCGACACGTGAAGCCGCGACTCCCGTAGTCCTCGTCCCGCAAGGGCTGCGTAATCGTGACGCCGGCCGCCACGACACGTGCATGGATCTCGTCGGGGCGATCGGTGACGACGTAGGCACAACCGACGCCGGCCGGCAGACCGGTGAGCGCACCGTCGGCACGGACACTGCCGAGCATGACGCCCCCGCCTTCCGGCCAGCGCAGTTCTGCATGATCGACACGGTCACCTTCGCCGTGGACGGCGGCTTCGGTGAACCCGACAACATCGACGAGGAAGCGAATGGCGGTACGAGCATCGTCGTAACGCAGGCACGGCCACACGGTAGTTCGCGTTTCAGTCATGACTGTCATCGTGCCCGCGCTCGATGACGTGGTCTTGTACGAATGCGAACACTTCTCTCTCGCGCCACACCGAAGGTGCCATACCTGCCATCGCGCGCCAGTCGCGGTTCATGTGCGATTGGTCGTAGTACCCGCAGTCGGCGGCGACGATGGCCATACTCTGCACGATCGGCCGGCGTAGTAGCTGATGGGAGCGATGAAACCTGGCGATTCTGGCGGCCACTTTCGGCGACACGCCATACTCCGCAGTGAATTTCGAGATCAAGTGTCTTGTGCTCCAGCCGATTTCGCGTGCGACGTCGGCAACCCGCGAGGCGGGTTCGCCCGTGAGCGTATCCCACGCCCAGCCCAACCGCGGATCGATCTCTTGGCCGATCAACCTACGCACCAGGATCTCATCGACGACATCGAAGCGTGCGGACCACGTCGCCGCGGCGCAGACCCGCTCACGCATCTCGACAGCGTCGGACCCCAGCAGGTCGTCCAGCCGTACGATCCAGTCACCCAAGTCGGCGGACGGAACACCGAGCAACGTCCGAGATCCCTGCGGGGTGAGCGAAAGCTGAATCCCGTACTGATTGCCGTCGTGCACGATCGTCACCGGCGTCGAGGAGATCCCACCGACGAGGGTTTCGAACGAGCCGTCACCGCGATGCGGCACACCGCGAACTACCACCTCGGGCTCGATTGCCACGATCAGAGTCAGATACGGACTGGGCATCCCGACGTGCTCCCCGGGGGCGTGTCCCCGCAGGCAATACCCGTCGTACGGACGCACCGACGAACGCAGCCGCGCAGAAGGCAACCAGCGCAAACCCTCGGAGACTGCGCCCACCGTCATACGGCTCAGCGTAGAACAGCGCGAAGCGGGGTAACAGAAGTCGATATCTACAGTGGTCTCCGGGTGGGCACCACCGCGGACGGCGAGAAGAGGACCCATGGCAGGTAAGAAGGACGACGCACAGGTCGAGGTCGGGGGTGGAGGCAAGCTCGAACGCGCGCTGGTCAACATCCTCGACAACGCCAGCCGCCTCCAGGGACCCGCCGTCGACAAGTACGTCGCGCACGTGCGTCGAGCACACCCGTACGACACCCCCGCGCAGATCATCGAACGGCTGGAGAAGCGGTTTCTGCTCGCGGTCACCGGCAGCGGTTCCGCGGTGGGCGGTGCCGCGGCGATCCCCGGCGTCGGGACCGTCGCCTCGCTCGCAGCGGTGGGTGCCGAAACTGCCTTCTTCATCGAGTCCTCCGCACTGCTGACACTGTCGGTGGCCGCCGTACACGGCATCCCCGTCGAGAACCACCAGCAACGACGCGCCCTGGTGCTCTCGGTTGCGCTGGGCGAGTCGGGTATGCAGATCGTGCAACGGACGGTCGGCAAGACGGCGAAGAACTGGGGGCCGCTGATCACCTCCCGCATCCCGGGCGGCTCGATGACCAGCATGAACAAGTCGCTGGTGAAGAAGTTCATCACCAAATACCTGGCCAAGCGCAGCGCGCTTCTGGTCGGCAAGATGCTTCCCGCAGGCATCGGTGCGGCGATCGGCGGCGCAGGCAACCGCGCAGTCGGCAAAGGTGTCATCAAGAATGCCCGCGATGCCTTCGGCCCGCCGCCTGCTCGGTTCCCGGAGAATAGGATCATCGAACCGGACGAGTGACCGGCAGCGGAATCTTCGTGACTCTGCCGCGTTGACTTCGAACATGACTTCCACACCTGAACTCGGCAAGTACGGCGTCTGGCGACTGCACTCGGCGTTCACACCCGAACTGTCCCGGGCGATCGAATCCTTCGGCTACGGGACGATCTGGCTCGGCGGCTCGCCGCCCGCGGACCTGACCACCAGCGAGGAGATCCTCGACGCCACCGAGACGGTCGTCGTCGCCACCGGCATCGTCAACATCTGGTCGGACGCAGCGGCCGACGTCGCCGCGTCGTATCACCGGTTGGAGAGCAAGCACCCGGGCCGATTCGTCCTCGGAATCGGCGCAGGCCATCCGGAGGCGACGCAGGAATACACCAAGCCGTACGACGCTCTTGTCGCCTACCTCGACGCTCTCGACGAGGCCGGAGTCCCGGTGGAGCGACGCGTTCTCGCTGCGCTCGGACCGAAGGTGCTCGCGCTTGCGGCCGACCGCACCGCAGGTGCGCATCCGTACCTGACCACCCCCGAGCACACCCGTGAAGCACGCCAGGCGCTCGGACCGAACAAGATTCTGGCACCCGAACACAAGGTGGTCCTCGAGTCGGATCCGGAGCAGGCACGCTCGATCGGCCGACCACCGGTCAACAACCCTTACCTGCACCTGCGCAACTACACCAACAATCTGAACCGACTCGGCTACTCCGACGATGAGATCGGCGACGGCGGCAGCGACCGACTGATCGACGCGTTGGTGGCGCACGGTACCGCCGACGCGATCGCAGCACGGTTGAACGAGCACATCGATGCAGGTGCTTCGCACGTGACACTGCACTCGCTGCCCGACATGGCCGATCCGCTCGAGACCTACCGAGAGATCGCCGCCGCGCTGCATCACTGAAGCGGGACGGCTCGCGCACGTGGGGCCGCACCGGATGTCGGTCGCACCCCGTAGCCTCGAGTACCGGTTGCCGCGCGCAGCCGGTACTCGAGGTGACCTACGGCCAGGGGGATTGCGCACAGATGTCCAGCTATCCGGGAGCGGCGCTCGAAGCGCAAGCACTGACCAAGCAATTCGGCACAGTTCGCGCGGTCTCGGACCTGAGCTTCGTCGTTCCGCGCGGAACGGTCACCGGATTCCTCGGCCCCAACGGATCGGGCAAGACGACGACGCTGCGCATGCTCCTCGGACTCGTCGCTCCCACCTCGGGTGTCGGCCTCGTCAACGGCATGCCGTTCCGCGCGGCGGCCCACCCCGCCCGCACGGTGGGTGCCGTCCTCGACTCGCTGAGCCTGCACCCCAAGCGCAGCGCCGCACACCACCTGAAGATCTACACCGCTGCGATCGGCATACCCGACAGCCGCGCGCTCGACGTCCTGCACCTCGTGGGGCTCGGTGACGTCGCCGACCGCGCCGCAGGCGGTTTCTCGCTCGGCATGCGTCAGCGCCTGACGTTGGCGACAGCCCTGCTGGGGGATCCGGAAATCCTCGTGCTCGACGAACCCGCGAACGGTCTCGACCCCGAAGGAATCGCCTGGCTGCGCGACTTCCTCAAGGCATTCGCCGCGTCGGGTCGCACCGTGCTCGTATCGAGCCACATCCTGCGCGAGATCGAGCAGACCGTCGACAATCTGGTGATCGTCAGCGCCGGCGCACTCGTGTACCAGGGTTCCATCGCGCATTTGCGATCGACACGTCCGAGCCGCGTACTGGTGGCCGCATCGGACCCCGCAGCTTTGGCCTTGGCGTTGGCCTCGAATGGGTTCAACGACAGCCAACTGCTTCCCGACGGACGCATCGGTGTCGCCGGTCCCGACGCGGCGACGATCGCCCGCATCGCGGCCGCCGCCCAGGTGACGATCTTCGGGACCACCGGCGAACACGTCGACCTCGAGCAGGTGTTCCTGTCGATGACCACGGGTCAGTACAACGCCGCACCCGTTCAGCAGAGTCCCCACGGTTACGGCCCGCCGGGTCCTGCGCAGGGTTACGGCCCACCGCCGGGGTACGGCGCTCCGCCGCAGAACTACGGTCCGCCACAGAACTGGAACGGGGGTCAGCGATGAACGCACTGCTGACGTCGGAGATCCGTAAGGTCACCACACTGAAATTCTGGTGGGCGCTGGCGATCGCCCCGATCGTCGTCGGAGTGTTCGCGTCCGTCATCACGTCGGTGATCGCGAATCAGCTGGGTGAATTCGAGGAGGACCTGGACATCTCGGGTGGCGTCGCCTCGATCGGCCTGTACGTCGCCGCCGGTGCCGCGATTCTGTTCGCCGGGATATTCGGTGCCGTCAACGCCGGAACCGAATTTCGCCACAAGACCATCACCACCAGCTTCCTGACCGCTCGCGGCCGCGACGGGGTGATTGCCGCCAAACTCGTCGTCACTGCGCTGTTCGGCCTCGGATACGGCCTGGTGGTGCTGCTGGCCAGCTTGATCTGCCTGCTGATATTCAACGAGCGGACCGTGCTGCTGGACGGCGCGTTCGTCGGCGTGGTGTTGTCGTGCCTCCTCGCAGTCGTGCTGTGGTCGATGATCGGTGCCGGCCTGGGTCTGCTGCTCAAATCTCCGACGTGGGCCGCGATCGTGCTCGTCGCCTGGCTGCCGTTCGGCGAGGGTCTGCTCTCGCTGATCCTGTTCGGACTCGGGCTCGGATCGGTCGCCGTAGCGCTGCCGTCGAACCTGACTCTGCCGACCATGGCGGCGACTCAACTCGACGACGCCGGCGACCTGGCGTCGTGGCCGTGGGCACCGCTCGGACTCGCGCTGTGGGCCGCGGTCCTCACCGGCGTCGGCTGGTTCCTGGCCCGCACCCGCGACATCGACTGACGTCGCTTCGTTCGCGGGCCGACCCTGTCGGTACTCGGGTCTACCGTGGTGAGGCGATGGCACACAGTAATGCGGTGAAAGACCGTGCAGCGGCACCCGGACGCAGCTCGTCGACACTCGACAGCGCAGAACCCGCGTCGAGGCCCCGGCGTGGGTGGATCAGACGTCTGATCGCGCAGTGCATGCTGCATCGACGCACCGCACTCGGAGCACTGGGCGTGACGATGATCGCCGCGGTCATCGACATCTCGTTCCCGCTCCTCACCAGGGTCGCCATCGACGACGCGACGGCCGGCAGAGGCGAGAAGATCGCCGCCGTCGCCGCCGCCATCGCACTGTTGGGCCTGGTGCGTTTCGCGTGCCAATTCGGTCGACGCATGCTCGCCGGCCGGCTCTCGATCGACGTCCAGCACGATCTACGCCTCGACCTGCTCGCGTCACTGCAGCGGCTCGACGGGCGCAAGCAGGACGAGATCCGTACCGGGCAGGTCGTCTCGAGATCGATCACCGACCTCCAACTGGTGCAGGGGCTGCTGGCCATGGTGCCGTTGTCGGCGGGAGCCGTCCTGCAGTTCGTGCTGGCGCTGGCTGTGATGGCGTATCTGTCGCCGCTGCTCACCGTTGTCGCGGTACTCATCGTTCCTGCGGTCGGCATCGTGGTCTACCGAATTCGGCCCACTCTCTTCGCGGCCACCTGGTCGGCGCAGCAACGCGCCGCCGATCTGGCACAGCACGTCGAGGAGACGGTCACCGGCGTTCGGGTGGTCAAGGGCTTCGGGCAGGAAGCCCGCGCGGTCGATCGCATCGAGACACTGGGTCGCAGGTTGTTCGCCGAGCGCATGCGGTCGGCGAAGATCAACTCACGGTTCGCACCGTCGATGGCCACCATTCCTCAACTCGGACTGGTCGGAGTCATCGCCCTCGGCGGCTATCTGGCCCTGGAAGGCCACATCACGATCGGCACCTTCCTGGCCTTCGCCACCTATGTCGCGACTCTGTCCGCCGTGACCCGCACCGTCTCGTCGGTGGTGATCATGGCCCAACTCTCCCGCGCGGCCGTCGAGCGCGTCTACGAGGTGGTCGACACCGAGCCGTCCGACCCGGAACCGGCCGAACCCGTCGCGTTGCCCGACGGCCCGCTCGGAGTCCATATCTCCGAGGTGACCTTCGGATTCGAACCCGAACGCGACGTGCTCACCGGCCTGGACCTGACCATCTCGCCCGGTGAGACGGTGGCCGTCGTCGGTCACGCGGGCTCGGGAAAGACCGCACTCGCACTCCTGCTCCCCCGCTTCTACCGCCCGACTCGGGGGCAGATTGCGCTGACGTCCGACGGAACGTCGATCGACATCGACGACCTCGACTCGACGTCGCTCCGCGAGGCGGTCTCGCTGGTGTTCGACGAGCCGTTCCTCTTCTCCGACACCATCGCCGCCAACATCGCCCTCGGCAGGCCCGACGCCACCGCGGAGGCGATCAGGCATGCGGCGCGGCTCGCGCAGGCCTCGACGTTCGTCGAGGCGCTCCCCGAGGGATACGACAGCCTCGTCGGCGAACGCGGCCTCACTCTCTCGGGCGGTCAGCGCCAACGCATCGCACTGGCCCGCGCTCTTCTGGTCGAACCGCGAATTCTGATCCTCGACGACGCCACCTCCGCCGTGGACGCCGAGACCGAGGCCGCCATCTTCGACGCGTTGCGCGGCGTCCGTACTCGCGCGACTCTCGTTCTCGCACATCGCCGTTCGACCCTGACGCTGGCCGATCGCGTCGCCGTCCTCGACAACGGCCGCATCATCGACACCGGAACGGTCGACGAACTGGATCGGCGCTGTCCGTTGTTCCGGGCCCTCCTCGCAGGCGGGGACGGCGACGCGAACGACGACACCGACCGGGAACCGACAGCGGAACCGTCCGCCGACACGCTCTGGCCCGAGTCCGCACCGGAAGCGACCGTCGAGCCCGGCGCGGTGTCAACGCCCGCGCCCGGAGGCGGAGGTGGTCACGGAACTGCGATGGCGGGGGCCTTCGGCTCACTCGCGCCGACTCCGGCGATCTCCCGGGCGGTCGCGGCGCTGCCGCCCGCGACGGAGGATCCGGCTGCATCGGGAGTCGAACTTCGTCGACCCGACCCGGAGTTCCGGCTGTCGAGACTGCTGAGCCCGGTGCGGTTGTTGCTGGCAGCGGTGGTGGTGCTCCTCGCGCTGGACTCACTGGCCTCGATCGCGTTCCCTTCGCTCGTTCGCTACGCGGTGGACAGCGGAGTGGCCGGCGGAGACTCGAACACCCTGTGGATCGCCACCTCGATCGGTGTCGTGTTGGCTGCGGCGAGTTGGTTCGTCGTCTGCTGGACGACGGTCATCACGGCGCGAGCAGGCGAGCGAGTGCTCTTCGGACTCCGGGTGCGCAGCTACGCGCACATCCAACGGCTCGGCCTGGACTACTACGAACGCGAACTGTCGGGTCGCATCATGACGCGAATGACCACCGACGTCGATGCGCTGTCTTCCTTCATCCAGACCGGAGCCTCAACCGCAGTGGTCAGCGTGCTGACCGTCGTCGGCATCGCCGCCGCACTGCTCGTCACCGACCCGGCACTGGGACTGGTGGCGCTGGCGGTGGTGCCGCCCCTCGCCGTGGCCACCGTGATCTTCCGGCGCATCTCGTCGGCGGCGTACTCGACATCTCGCGAGCGCATCTCGATCGTCAACGCCGACTTCCAGGAGAACGTCACGGGACTGCGCGCCGCGCAGGCGTACCGACGCGAGGAGTACGCCGCATCCCGGTTCGCCGAACGCTCCGACCGCTACCGGGTGAGTCGGATGCGGTCGCAGACCGCGATCTCGGTGTTCTTCCCCCTCATCACGTTGCTCTCCGACATCGCCCTCGCCGTCGTCGTTTTCGTCGGCGCGCATCAGATCGCCACCGGCACCACCACTGCGGGCACTCTCGTGGCGTTCGTGCTATATCTCGGGCTGCTCTTCGGTCCGATCCAGCAGCTATCGCAGGTGTTCGACGGTTACCAGCAAGCACGTGTCGGTGTCGGCCGCATCGGTGATCTCCTCCGCACCACGAGTTCGATTGAAACGTCCACCAAATCAGACACCACCGCACTCCCCGGCGGACGCCTGCACGCCGACATACAACTCGTCGACGTCGGTTTTCGGTATGCCGGAGCACAGTCCGACGCCCTGAGTGAGGTAAATCTCACCATCCCCGCCGGCACCACCGTCGCGTTGGTCGGGCGCACCGGCGCGGGCAAATCCACGGTCGTGAAACTGCTGGCCCGCTTCTACGATCCCACCTCCGGATCGGTGCGCGTCGGCGGCCACGATCTACGCGACTATCGCCTCTCGGACTACCGGCACCGACTCGGCGTAGTACCGCAGGAAGCGCACCTGTTCACCGGGACCGTCGCGTCGAACATCGCCTACGGCAGGCCCGACGCCACCCGTGCCGACATCGAGAACGCGGCCCGATCCGTGGGAGCTCTGAGCACCATCGCCGCACTTCGCGGCGGTATGCACCAACCTGTCGGCGAGCGCGGTCAAGGGCTGTCCGCGGGTCAACGACAGCTGATCGCACTGGCCAGGGCCGAGCTGGTCGACCCCGACCTTCTCCTGCTCGACGAGGCCACCGCCACGCTCGATCCCGCGACCGAGCGCACCGTGCTCGCAGCCAGCAGTGCCGTCGCACGCACCCGCACCGCGGTGGTCGTCGCGCACCGCTTGGCGACCGCCGCACGAGCGGATCTGATCGTGGTCGTCGACGGCGGCCGTATCGTGGAAGTGGGTCGACATTCGGAGCTGCGCACGCAGGGCGGGTTCTACGCGCAGTTGTGGACTGCAGCCGAAACGAACCGAGGGAATAATTCGATAGTCCAAGGTGTCATCGACAACGAGGCCGATGGTTACCGGTGAGTACATATCACAGCTACGTCCCGGACGCACGTGAGCTGGACCAAAGGTCTAGCCTGGACACGTACGCGCGCTGAACGGGAACGAAGACAGAAACGAGGCGAACTACTGCCGTGAGCAGCAGCTCTACTACCCAATTCGGACAAAATCAATGGCTGGTCGACGAGATGTACCAGCGATTCAAGAAGGACCCTTCATCCGTCGACGCGAGCTGGCACGAGTTTCTGACCGGTTACGACCCCGATGCAGCGACCGACGAGACCGCCGGATCCAACGGTGCTGCCGGTAACGGCGCATCCTCGAACGGCAGCTCGACCAAGTCCGCGCCTCCCGCAGCGCCCGCGCCACCAGCCCAGACGGCCGCTTCTGCTTCCGACAAGACCGACGCGCCGAAGGCCGCAGCACCCAAGGCAGCTCCGAAAACCGCCGCTCCCAAGGCCGAAGCCTCGAAGCCTGCCGCCGCCAAGCCTGCCGAGAAGAAGGCAGCACCGGCGAAGTCCGCTCCCGCAAAGCCCGCCGCAGCCGAGTTCGGCGAGGAGTCGAGCAAGGTTCTGCGCGGCGCTGCTGCAGCGGTGGCGAAGAACATGTCCGCCTCGTTGCAGATTCCGACCGCGACCAGCGTCCGTGCGATCCCGGCCAAGCTCATGGTCGACAACCGTCTCGTGATCAACAACCATCTCGCTCGCACCCGCGGCGGCAAGATCTCGTTCACGCACCTGCTCGGCTACGCCATCGTGCAGGCCGTCAAGGCGTTCCCGAACATGAACCGCCACTTCGCCGAGGTCGACGGCAAGCCGAACGCAGTGACTCCGGCAGCGATCAACCTCGGTCTCGCGATCGACCTGCCCGGCAAGGACGGCAACCGTTCCCTCGTCGTCGCCGCCATCAAGAACACGCAGGACTTCACGTTCACGCAGTTCTACAACGCGTACGAGGACATCGTGCGTCGTGCGCGCGACGGCAAGCTCACCGGTGAGGACTTCCAAGGCGTCACCATCTCGCTGACCAACCCCGGCGGAATCGGAACCGTGCACTCGGTGCCGCGTCTGATGAACGGCCAGGGAGCGATCATCGGCGCAGGTGCGATGGAGTACCCGGCAGAGTTCCAGGGAGCCAGCGACGAGCGTCTCGCCGAGTTCGGCGTCGGCAAGCTCATGACGCTGACCTCGACGTACGACCACCGCATCATTCAGGGTGCGGAGTCGGGCGATTTCCTCAAGACGATCCACAACCTGCTGATCAGCGACGAGTTCTACGACGAGCTGTTCCACTCGCTGAAGATCCCCTACGAGCCCATTCGCTGGCGCAAGGATCTGCCCGAGGGCACGGTCGACAAGAACACCCGCGTGCTCGAGCTCATCGCTGCGTACCGCAACCGCGGTCACCTGATGGCCGACACCGATCCGTTGCAGTTCACCAAGGACAAGTTCCGGATGCACCCGGACCTCGACGTGATCAGCCACGACCTCACGCTGTGGGACCTCGACCGCGAGTTCAAGGTCGGCGGATTCCACGGCAAGGACAAGATGAAGCTGCGGGACGTGCTCAGCGTTCTGCGCGACTCGTACTGCCGCCACGTCGGCGTCGAGTACACCCACATCCTCGAGACCGAGCAGGTCTCCTGGCTGCAGGAACGCGTCGAGGCCAAGCACGTCAAACCGACTGTGGCGCAACAGAAGTACATCCTGAGCAAGCTCAACGCCGCCGAGGCGTTCGAGACGTTCCTGCAGACCAAGTACGTCGGGCAGAAGCGGTTCTCGCTCGAAGGTGCCGAGTCGGTCATCCCGATGATGGACTCCGTCATCGACCAGAGCGCCGAGTACGCCCTCGACGAGGTCGTCATCGGTATGCCGCACCGCGGCCGCCTGAACGTGCTCGCCAACATCGTCGGCAAGCCCTACTCGAAGATCTTCACCGAGTTCGAGGGCAACATGAACCCGGCCGCTGCGCACGGCTCCGGCGACGTGAAGTACCACCTCGGTGCCGAGGGCACGTACATCCAGATGTTCGGTGACAACGACATCAAGGTCTCGCTCACCGCGAACCCGTCGCACCTCGAAGCCGTCGACCCGGTTCTCGAAGGCCTCGTTCGCGCCAAGCAGGACCTGCTGGACAAGGGCACCGGCCAGGGCGGTTACTCCGTTCTGCCGCTGATGCTGCACGGAGACGCGGCATTCGCAGGCCAGGGCGTCGTCGCCGAGACGTTGAACCTGTCCGATCTGCGGGGCTACCGCACCGGCGGCACCGTGCACATCGTCGTCAACAACCAGGTCGGCTTCACCACCTCGCCGGAGTTCTCGCGTTCGTCCGAGTACTGCACCGATGTGGCGAAGATGATCGCCGCGCCGATCTTCCACGTCAACGGCGACGATCCCGAGGCCTGTGCCTGGGTCGCTCAGCTGGCAGTGGACTTCCGTCAGAAGTTCCACAAGGACGTCGTCATCGACATGATCTGCTACCGCCGTCGCGGTCACAACGAGGGCGACGACCCCTCGATGACGCAGCCGGCGATGTACGACGTGATCGACACCAAGCGCAGCGTCCGCAAGAGCTACACCGAATCGCTCATCGGTCGTGGAGACATCTCGCTCAAGGAAGCCGAGGACGCACTCCGCGACTACCAGGGCCAGCTCGAACGCGTCTTCAACGAGGTACGCGAACTCGAGAAGTACACCCCTGAGCCCAGTGAGTCGGTCGAGCTCGATCAGCAGCTGCCCGCCAAGCTGACCACCGCGGTCGACAAGGCCGTGCTGCACCGTATCGGTGACGCGCACCTCGCCGTTCCCGACGGCTTCAACGTGCACCCGCGCGTCAAGCCGGTTCTCGAGAAGCGCCGGGAAATGGCGTACGAGGGCAAGGTCGACTGGGCCTTCGGCGAGCTGCTGGCACTCGGATCGCTGGTGGACGAGGGACGCAACATCCGCTTCTCCGGCCAGGACACCCGCCGCGGCACGTTCACCCAGCGCCACTCGGTGATCATCGACCGCAAGACCGGTGCCGAGTACACGCCGCTGCAGAACATCGGCAGCGACAACCCTGGCAAGTTCATGGTCTACGACTCCGCTTTGAGCGAGTTCGCAGCCGTAGGCTTCGAGTACGGCTACTCCGTGGGCAACCCGGACGCACTGGTGATGTGGGAAGCGCAGTTCGGCGACTTCGTCAACGGCGCACAGTCCATCATCGACGAGTTCATCTCGTCCGGTGAAGCAAAGTGGGGTCAGCTCTCCGACGTCGTGCTGCTGCTGCCGCACGGCCACGAAGGTCAGGGACCCGACCACACGTCCGGACGCATCGAGCGCTTCCTGACACTGTGCGCCGAGGGCTCGATGACCGTCGCACTCCCCTCGACCCCCGCGAACTACTTCCATCTGCTGCGCAGGCACGCGCGGGACGGCATTCGTCGCCCGCTGATCGTCTTCACCCCGAAGTCGATGCTGCGCAACAAGGCAGCGGTGAGCAACATCGAGGACTTCACCGACGGCAAGTTCCACTCGGTGTTCGATGAGCCCACCTACGACACCGGCACCGGCGACCGCAGCGCGGTCAAGCGAGTGCTGATGGTCAGCGGCAAGCTCTACTACGAGCTCCTCGCCCGTAAGCAGAAGGACAACCGCGACGACGTCGCGATCGTTCGCGTCGAGCAGCTCTACCCCGTGCCGGTTCGCCGCATCAGGGAAGCTCTCGAAAGCTACCCGAATGCAACGGAATTCCGTTGGGTTCAGGAAGAGCCTGCGAACCAGGGTGCGTGGCCTTTCTTCGGTCTCGCACTGCCCGAGCTCATGCCCGAGAAGCTGGTCGGCATCAAGCGCATCTCCCGTCGCGCCATGTCCGCTCCGTCGTCGGGATCGAGCAAGGTGCACGCCGTCGAGCAACTCGAAATCATCGACGAGGCCTTCAAGGCAGTCGGCGAAGACTAGAAACACTCGCGACAGCGGCCCACTCCTTCGGGGGTGGGCCGCTGTCGTCGTTTCTGGGCTCCCCCGTTCGGCGTCAATGGACCACTACATACGTCTGCGCAGTACGACGGTCCATTCACGCGACCCCCGGACACGAGTGAATGGACCCCTGCATACGTCTGAGGAGTGCAAGGGTCCATTGACGCGTGCGGGGGCGGGCGGCGCGGCGGGATCAGGCGTCTGCGGCGGCGTCTCGGTCGGCACCCAGGAGTGCGGAGATCATGTCCGGTGCCAGCGCGACGGCAGGCAGAGCATTGACGTTGAGGTCGATCAGTTCGTCTCGGCCGAGCTCCGGTGCGGTGAGCCAGTTGATGGTCGTTTCCTCGACGAATGCGATCCAGCCGCGAACGGCCAGCACGATGGTGGGGGTCACCTCGATGTCGAGTCCCCCGAGTTGCGCGAGGGTTCGCTCGGCCATGGCGGAGCGAGTCTCCTCGAACACCGCGCGCATCTGCGGATCGCCACTGGGGGTGCCGCGCAGGAGTGAGACGTACATCTGTCGCTTGTCGGTGACGTAATCGACGTAGTTGGCGATGGAGTCGCGCAGAATCTCGTACGGTGGCAGCGAAGGATCGGGTGCGGTGCGCTCGAGCATGACGCGCGAGGATTCACGCACGATTTCGAGGTGGAAGTCCTGCTTGGAGGCGAAGTAGTGGAACAGCAGACCTCGGGAGACGCCGGCTTGATCGGCGATGTCCTCGACGGAGATCTGCTCGAGGGGGCGGTCGGCGAGCATTTCGGTGCCGAGCTCGATCAATTGGGCTCGTCGTTGTTGCGGACTGAGTCTCGTCCTCTTCGTGGTCGGTGCGCCGGGACTGTTCACGAACGCCATGCAACCACCCTACTGAATGTTAGTCAATAACTATTGACTCACACTCAATAAGCTTCTACGCTCCCCTACATGAGTCTTCCCGTAACAGATACTTCGGACCGTGCAACGACGCCGCGTCACGTCGATACGCTGATCATCGGCAGCGGGTTCGCCGGCCTCGGTGCCGCGATCAAGCTGACGAAGGCAGGCAAGAAGGACTTCGTCGTCATCGAACGTGGCCACGACGTCGGCGGCACCTGGCGCGACAACACCTACCCCGGTGCTGCCTGCGACGTGCCGTCGCACCTGTACTCGTACTCGTTCGCCCTGAACCCGAACTGGACTCGGTCGTTCTCCACACAGCCGGAGATCCAGAAGTACATCGCCGGGGTGGCGCGCAAGTACGGCGTCATGGACAAGCACGTGTTCGGCACGGATGTGACCTCGGCCCGCTGGAACGCCGAGACCAACCGCTGGGATGTTCAGACCACCTCCGGCAACTACACCGCGAAGATCGTCGTCTCGGCCGTCGGCGCACTGTGTGAGCCTAATCTGCCCGACATCAAGGGCATTCACGACTTCGAGGGCGACGTCTTCCACTCCGCTCAGTGGAACCACGACGTCTCGTTGGCGGGCAAGCGCGTCGCCGTCATCGGCACCGGTGCCTCCGCCATCCAGATCGTGCCCGCCATCGCAGGCCAGGTGGAACATCTGGACGTGTACCAGCGCACCGCGCCGTGGATCCTTCCCCGCGCCGATCGCCCGTACACCAAGCTCGAGCGCTTCGCCTTCAAGCACGTTCCCGGGTTCCAGCGCCTGTCGCGGGCCGGTATCTACGCGATGCGCGAGACCCAGGTCGTCGGTCTGGCCAAGGCTCCGGCCTTCATGAAGCCGCTGCAGTGGGCGTCGGAGAACCACCTGCGCACCCAGATCAAGGACAAGGCACTGCGCGCCAAGGTGACGCCGAACTTCCGCATCGGCTGCAAGCGCATGTTGATCTCCAACGCGTACTATCCGGCTCTCGCGCAGAGCAACGTCGACCTCGTGACCGACGGCATCGCCGAGATCCGCAAAGGATCGATCGTCACCAAGGACGGCACCGAGCGCCCGATCGATGCGCTCGTCGTCGCCACCGGCTTCCACGTCACCGACTCCCCCGCCTACCAGGGCATCATCGGCAAGGACGGCCGCACGTTGGCCGAAACCTTCGACGACGGCGGCCAGCAGGGCTACAAGGGGGCAGCGGTCGCGAACTTCCCCAACATGTTCTTCCTGGTGGGACCGAATACGGGCCTCGGCCACACCTCGATGGTCTTCATGATCGAATCGCAGATCAACTACCTCGTCGACGCGTTGGACACCATCGACAAGCACGACATCGGCACCATCGAGGTGCGCAAGGACGTGCAGGACGAGTACAACGTGACGTTGCAGGATCAGCTCGCCAAGAGCGTGTGGATGAACGGCGGATGCGCCAGCTGGTACCTCGACAAGCACGGCAACAACACCACGCTGTGGCCGGGCTTCACGTTCGAGTTCCGCAGAATCACCAAGCAGTTCGATCTCGATGCGTACCGTAGCGTCGCTACCGCAGACCTGCCCTCCGGATCGTCGGCGAACAACTCCGCCGGCAACAACACAGACAAGGTGTCCGCACGATGAGCACATTCACAGGCAAGGTGGCCGTCGTCACCGGCGCGGGTTCGGGAATCGGCCGCGCACTGGCCCTCGAGCTGGCCGGCCGTGGAGCGAAACTGGCGTTGTCCGACGTCGACACCGCCGGACTCGACGAGACGGTCCGACGAGTCGAAGCACTCGGCGCGGAGGTGAAGTCGGATTTCCTCGACGTCTCCCAGCGCGAGACCGTCCTGGATTACGCCGAGGCCGTCGTCGCGCATTTCGGCAAGGTCAACCAGATCTACAACAACGCAGGCATCGCCTACCACGGTGACGTCGACAAGTCCTCGTTCAAGGACATCGAGCGCATCGTCGACGTTGATTTCTGGGGAGTCGTCAACGGCACCAAGGCTTTTCTGCCGCACATCCAGGCCTCCGGTGACGGCCACATCATCAACATCTCCAGCCTCTTCGGACTGTTGGCGATTCCGTCGCAGTCCGCGTACAACGCGGCCAAGTTCGCCGTACGCGGGTTCAGCGAATCGCTCCGCATCGAGATGTTGATCTCGAAGGCTCCGGTGAAGGTGACCGTGGTTCACCCCGGTGGCATCAAGACCGCCATCGCTCGCAACGCCACCGTGGCCGAGAACTACGACCAGGCCGACTTCGCGGAGTTCTTCGACACCAAGCTCGCCAAGACCACCCCGATCGACGCGGCCAAGACCATCCTGAAGGGTGTCGAGAAGGGCAAGGGACGCGTCCTCATCGGTTCCGACGCCATTGCACTCGACCTGCTCCAGCGCATCACCGGATCGCGTTACCAGGGCCTGATCGCCGCAGTGTCCAAGCGCGCGCTGCCGCGCACGAAGAAGTAGGCGGGTCGCGTCGTGAAGTCCTTCTACGTTCCCCTGCCGATCGTCGCGGCTGCGCTGAAGCCGTTCTATCGCCTCGCGCTGAATGCGCGATTCTCGTTTCGGACGCAGCGGCTGATCCTCGAGGCCGCAGCTCCCGTGCAAACGCTTCCGCACGGAACGGTCTCGCAGAAGATGACACTCGCGGGCCGTCGAGCCGAGCGCGTCACCGTCGGGGCAACCGAACGCGACACCGCGATCCTGTACCTGCACGGCGGCGCGTACACGATCGGATCCATCAATACGCACCGGTCACTGGCCGCACATCTGGCCCGGGAATCGGCCAGTGCTGTCTACGTGCTCGATTACCGGTTGGCACCGGAGAACCCGTACCCGGCAGGTCTGGACGACGCCGTGGCGGCGTTCCGCGAGCTGGTTCGTGTCCACGGATTCACCGCGGACCGCATCGCGATTGCCGGCGATTCGGCCGGTGGCGGTCTCTCGGTCGCCGCTGCCCGGCGTCTGGTGGACGACGGCACCAGCCCGGCTGCCCTCGGCCTGATCTCGCCCTGGGTCGATCCCGGAGCGCGCGACGCCGCCAAGGACCGCGACATGGTGGTCAACACCGGGTGGTCCTACAGCTCGGCCGATGCGTATCTGGGTGCGGGCGATCCGCTGGACCAGGGTTTCGCCCCACTGCTGGGCAACCTGGACGGTTTGCCGCCGATCGTCATGCACGTCGGAACCGACGAGGTGCTGTACGCGCAGATCACTGCGTTCGCGGACAAGCTGCGCCTGTCGGGTGTCGAGCTCGAACACGTGGAGTACAAGAAGCTCTGGCACGTGGCCCATCTGCAGGCGTCGATTCTGCGTGAGGCGGCCCAGGCCGTCCAGCACATGGGCTCGTACCTCGGCCGCAAGCTCCGAGCCGCGCAGCCGACCGGACCGTCAGAGGTTGCGCTCGCCGAGCCAACGGCCGGCGACATCGCCTGACGGAACTCCGTTGCGGACCTCGCCGATCATCTCGGCGAGGTCCGCAGTCGTCAGCTCACCCGCCACCACCGAGAACGACCTCACAGCACTCTCGTCGAGCACTCCGTCGGAATAGAGCGGCACCACGTTCTGCGCCGGATACACGTGGTCGTCGTCGGGCAGCGTTGTCAGGTCTTTCGCCAGCGGGCCGAACGACGCGGTGCGAATCGCCAGCACGTCGACCTCTCCGGCGTTCAAGCCGTCGACGGCGGACTGCGCATCGGCATACGGGGTGACATCGGTGAACGACGCCCCCGTGAACGTGGGACTCCTCGTACCCTGCGCAAGGACGTCCATCGGATCGACCTGGCCGTCGACGATTCCCACCGTTCTTTCCTCACGACCCACGAAATCCGTCACCGTCTCGTCGCCCGATTCACTGCCCGACGCCACCGCGATGGCCAGTCGATCCTCGGCGGTGGCGTAATCCCCCACCGACAATCCGGCCGGCAGTGATCGGTTCAGTTCCGTGTACACGTCCTCGGCCTCGGTTGCCTCGGAAAGACCGTCGAAGGTCCGCAGCAGCTCGCCCGTGAGGTCGGGAACCATAGTCACCTCACCGCGGTCCAGCGCCGCGAGGTAGTCGGCCCGATCGCCCAGGTCCTCCTTCACCTCGACCTCCGCTCCTGTCGACCGCAGTCCCCCGGCGTAGATCTGCGCGAGCAGACGCGACAGATCCGAATTGCCCGCTCCGACGACGACGGGCACCGCAGCAGGGTCGGTCGATGCACTCGCACTGCAACCGCCGACCAGACCGGCGATCGACATCACCAGGGCTGCTGCCAGAACCGACGATCGCACTGTCATTTTCTCCTGTTCACTGCCCATGTGGTTTACCGATCCCGACCGCGGGGCACTAGTGCGAACGAGACGGTAGTCGAACCAACCTTATGGGCACGCCGAATTCGACTACCATCCCGAGCAGCCCGAGTCCTGGTTCTTCCGTTGCCCCCCCGGGGGGCAGATCGGCGGAAATGGGTAGGACTGTGCCCGAACCGATGGAAGGACACCATGACCACCTCCCGCATCACGCGTGCGTTCTCCGCTCCGAGGGCAGTGGCAGCTGTTGCCGCACTCGCTCTCTCGGTCACCGCCCTGACCGCCTGCGGCGGCAATTCGGATCCACTCTCGAGCGGTGGCGGCGAGACCAACAGCGACACGAACTCCATCATCATCGGCTCCGCCAACTTCCCCGAGTCCGAGACCGTGGCGAACATCTACGCCGAGGCGTTGCGCGCCAATGGTTTCGAGGTGAGCACCAAGCTCAACATCGGCAGCCGTGAGGCCTACATTCCCGCAGTGCGAGACGGGTCGATCGACCTGATCCCGGACTACACCGGAAACCTGCTGCAGTACTTGGACGAATCCGCGACCGCCACCTCGTCCGAGGACGTCCTGGCCGCACTTCCTGCCGCCCTGGGCGACGATCTCACCGTGACGGCGCAGGCACCGGGCGAGGACAAGGACGCCGTCGTCGTCACTCGCCAGACCGCCACCGAACGCAACCTCACCACCATCGGCGACCTCGCACCGTTCTCCTCCGAGGTGACCTTCGCCGGTACCCCGGAGTTCCAGGAGCGCGTCGGCGGCCTGCCCGGTCTGCGAGACAAGTACGGCCTGGACATCTCGCCCGGCAACTACATCCCGATCTCCGACGGCGGCGGCCCGGCCACGGTCGAGGCACTCGTCTCCGGGCAGGTCGTCGCGGCGGACATCTTCACCACCGCGCCCTCGATCGCACAGAACGATCTCGTGGTCCTCGAAGACCCGGAGAACAATTTCGCGGCCCAGAACATCATTCCGGTGCTGCGTACGGCCAAGCAGTCCGACAAGCTCACTCAGGTGCTCGACGCCGTGTCGGCGCAGATCACCACCGAAGAGCTGATCGCACTGAACACCTCGGTCTCGGGTGACGAGAAGGTCGAGCCGGCGGCAGCAGCAGCGGCGTGGGTCAAGGACAAGGGCCTGGACCAGCCGGTCAGCTGATGATCACCTTCGAGCACGTCAACAAGACCTATCCGGATGGCACCACAGCGGTCGACTCCTTGGACCTGGTGATCGAGCCACACTCGTTCACCGTGTTCGTGGGGCCGTCCGGCTGCGGCAAGACCACCTCGATGCGAATGATCAATCGCATGATCACTCCCACCTCGGGTGTGATCACGGTCGACGGTCGCAACATCGCCGACATCGACGCGGTGAAGCTGCGCCGCGGCATCGGTTACGTGATTCAGAGTGCCGGCTTGTTGCCGCACCGTACCGTCGTCGACAACGTCGCCACGGTGCCGGTACTGAACGGCGAATCGCGTCGCGCCGCACGCAAGGCTGCACTCGACGTCCTCGAGCGCGTCGGCCTGGACCCGGCGTTCGCCTCGCGCTACCCGGCGCAACTGTCCGGCGGGCAGCAACAGCGGGTGGGCGTGGCCCGGGCGCTGGCCGCCGACCCACCGATCCTGCTGATGGACGAGCCCTTCAGCGCGGTGGATCCCGTGGTTCGTGAAGAACTGCAGATCGAGATGCTGCGCCTGCAGGCCGACCTGAAGAAGACGATCGTCTTCGTCACCCACGACATCGACGAGGCCGTCCGGCTCGGCGATCGCATCGCGGTCTTCGGACCGCAGGGCCGACTGCAGCAGTACGACAAGCCCGACACCGTACTCGCTGCACCGGCAACGTCTTTCGTGGCGTCGTTCGTAGGCCGCGATCGCGGCTACCGCGGGCTGTCGTTCAGGTCGGCGCAGGCTGTGACCATGCACCCGATCCACACGGCGACGCAGGACGAGATCGACGGCCTCCGACTGGACCAGGGGCAGTGGGTGCTCGTCGTCGACGAACAGCGCCGACCGTTGGGGTGGATCGACGCGACCGGAGTCGAGAAGGTGCGGGGCGGCCGCAGCATCGACGAGAGCACGGCAGCGGGCGGCTCGCTGTTCCTCGAGGGCGGCGATCTGCGTCAGGCACTCGACGCCGCGATCTCCTCGCCGTCGGGAATCGGCGTCGCGGTCGATGGTGCCGGGGCTGCCGTGGGCAGCGTCGACGGTGCGGAGATCCTCGAACACCTTGCTGCGCAACGTAAGTCGGAGGACTCGGAACGCAACCGGCATCACTTCCTCGCCAGCGGGGACGCCGAACAGTGACCTGGCTGCTGGACAACTTCGGTGTGGTCCTCGGTTACACGAAGACGCACCTGTACCTCTCGCTCGTCCCGCTGTTCGTCGGGTTGCTCATCGCCATCCCGGTGGGCACCGTCATTCGCAACACTCGCTGGGTTCGTCGAATCACGTTGACGGTGGCCAGTATCGCGTTCACCCTGCCCTCGCTCGCCCTGTTCGTCACCATCCCCGCGGTGGTCGGCCTACCGGTACTCGATCCACTGAACGTGGTGATCGCCCTGTCGGTGTACTCGACCGCACTGCTGGTGCGCGCGGTGCCCGAGGCCCTCGACTCGGTGCCGTTCGCCGTGGTCGATTCTGCCGAGGCGATGGGCTACTCGTCGCTGCGGCGAGCGGTGACCGTCGAACTGCCCCTGGCGCTTCCGGTGCTGATCGCGAACATCAGAGTCGTTGCGGTCACCAACATCTCACTGGTCTCGGTGGGCTCGGTGATCGGCATCGGCGGTCTCGGCCAGCTCTTCACCCAGGGCTACCAGCGTGACTATCCCGATCAGATCTTCGCAGGCATCATCTCGATCGTGTTCCTGGCGTTGATCTTCGACGCGGCCCTGTTCCTGCTGGGGCGTCGACTCACTCCGTGGACGCGACTGAACACGGGCTCGTCGAAGAAGAAGGCACGCGCATGAATCTCTTCTCCGAGGCGTTCTCGTACATTCTCGACGGCGGAAACTGGGCCGGGCCGACGGGAATCGGCGCACGACTGATCGAGCACATGTGGTACAGCCTGCTGGCAGTGTTGCTCTCGGCCGCCGTCGCGGTTCCGGTCGGTCTGCTCATCGGTCACCTGCGCCGCGGTGAGGCCGTCGTCGTCGGCCTCGTCAACGCGCTGCGGTCGCTGCCGACCCTCGGCATTCTCGTGTTTCTGGTTCTGGTGATCGGACTCGGACTGGTTCCGCCGATCATCGCGTTGGTGCTGCTCGGTATTCCTCCGCTGTTGGCGGGCACGTACTCCGGCATCGCCAACGTGGACGCCAACGTCGTCGACGCCGCCCGCGCGATGGGGATGACCGAAACGCAAGTGCTGTTTCGGGTCGAGATTCCCAACGCGCTGCCGCTGATCCTCGGTGGATTGCGCAACACCACACTGCAGATCATCGCCACCGCGACCATCGCGGCCTACGTCAACCTGGGTGGGCTCGGCCGCTACATCTTCGACGGGCTCGCGCTCTACGACTACGGCCGCGTTCTCGTCGGTGCGATCCTGGTGGCTGTGCTGACCTTGATCGTCGACGGCCTTCTCGCCCTCGCGGTGTGGACGTCCGTTCCGGGAACCGGTCGCCTGCGGCGGATGCCGACCGGACTCGCGAAAGTCTGACTCGTCCCACCACGAAAGACACAGACGAAAGACACCGGCGAACCGCAGGCCCGGGTAGGGCCGGGTTCGCCGGTGTTTCTTCCGTTTTCCTACGCGACGCCCTCGGCTCGCGCTGCTGCCGCAACTGCGTCCGCAACGGCCGGGGCGACACGAGGATCGAGTGGGCTGGGCACGATCTTGTCCGCAGCCAACTCGTCGCCGAGAACCGAGAGGATTGCCTCGGCAGCGGCGAGCTTCATGCCTTCGGTGATACGGCGGGCACCGGCGTCGAGTGCGCCCTTGAACACACCGGGAAAGGCGAGAACGTTGTTGATCTGGTTCGGGAAGTCGCTTCGTCCGGTCGCGACGATGGCGGCGTACTTCCTCGCCACCTCCGGATGGATCTCCGGATCCGGGTTGGACAGTGCGAACACGATGGAGTCCGGGGCCATCGACGCGATGTAGCTCTCGTCGACCTTGCCTGCGGACAGACCGAGGAACACGTCGGCTCCGGCGAGGGCGTCGACCGCACCGCCCGACAGTGCACGGGGGTTGGTACGCGCGGCGAGATCGGTCTTGACGCCGTTGAGGTCCGAGCGGTCGGCGGACACGATGCCCTTCGAGTCCAGCACCACCACGTCCCCGATGCCGGCCAGGAGGAGCATGTTCGCGCACGCGACTCCCGCTGCCCCGGCTCCGGAGACGACGACCTTCAGCTCGGACGTACTGCGGCCCTGAACCTTCGCAGCCCCGTTGAGAGCAGCGAGTACGACGATGGCGGTGCCGTGTTGGTCGTCGTGCATGACGGGGCATTCGAGCGCCTCGATGACGCGCTTCTCGATCTCGAAACAGCGCGGTGCCGAGATGTCTTCGAGGTTGACGGCACCGAAGCTGTGCCGCATCCGCACGATGGTCTCGACGATCTCGTCAACGTCGTTGGTGTCGAGCACGATCGGAATGGAGTCGAGGCCTGCGAACTTCTTGAACAGCGCGGCCTTGCCCTCCATCACCGGCAACGACGCGCGCGGACCGATGTCGCCCAAGCCGAGCACTGCGGAACCGTCGGAGATGACGGCCACGAGGCGATCGGTCCAGGTGTATCGCTTGGCCAGCGAGGCGTCGGCGGCGATGGCGCGGCTGACCTGCGCCACTCCGGGGGTGTAGGCGATCGAGAGATCGCGCTGCGTGTCGAGCGGCGCTGCCAACTCGACCGACAGCTTGCCGCCGAGATGCCCGGCGAAGATCTCCTCGTCGGTGATCGCCGCCGGTCCTGCCGGTGCGGTGTGTGTTGCTGCGGTGTCTTCGACTGCCGTCACGGTGAAAGCTCCTCGCACTGTCGACCTCGACCAGCAAGGCGACGAAGTGTCAACGAAGTGAGTGGTGGAAATGAGGGCCCGTCGGAGTGCGCCAGTGCTGGCTGCAAACTGCCGAGAGCGTGTCTCGCATGTGAGGCGGGTACGCCTGCACGATCAGCGATGGGCTGTAGCCCTGTCGGTGCCCCAGTGTGCCACATCGCCGCCCCACCTGACCACAGCGTCAGGAACCACCGGGACCGGTTCTCACTGCCACCATTGTGTCCACAGGACGAGGCCTGCGGCGACGAAGACCACGAGAGCGCCGAGAACGGCCGAGAATCCGCGACGGTGATCGGCGATGCGCTGCGCGATCACGGCAACGATCGCGGCGACGATATGGGCGGCAACCGAGAGAGCGCCAGGACCGGGAAAGCCGCGGGAGTGGCCCAGATACTGCGTGACGGCGACGCCGAGGGCCAGCACCACCAGTCCCCCGGTGACGATACCGCTGAGCCCGCGCAGGAATCGGAGCCCGGCACCTGCCCCGGTCATCCGCCTGCCACGAATCCGCGTACCGAGTCCGCGATCAACTGCACCGCGATAGCGGCCAGCAACAGACCGGCGATGCGTGCCAACAGCGAGATACCACCCTCCCCGAGGAGCCGGATCAGCGCGGTCGAGAATCGAAGCACCAGGAAGAACAGAATGTGAATGGTGATGATGCCCAACGCAATTGCCAAGAACGAACCGGCGTCACCGTCGGCCTGGCTGACGTAGACGATCACCGCGGCAATGGCACCGGGGCCCGCCATAAGCGGAGTCCCGAGCGGCACGAGTGCCACGTTGACGTCCTCCGCGGCGGTGTCCCCGCCCGCACCCTTTCCGGTGAGCAGCGACAACGCGATGAGCAGCAACAGCAACCCGCCCGCACCCTGCAATGCCGGAATGCCGATGTGCAGGTAACTCAGGATCGCCTGGCCGCCGATCGCGAACACCGAGATGACGGTCAGCGAAACCGCGGGGGCCTGCCATGCGGCCTTGTTGCGGGCTTCTTTGCTCTTGCGCCCGACCAGAGACAGGAACACCGGGATCGCGCCCGGCGGGTCCATGATGACGAACAGGGTGATCAACACCGTCAAGTAGAGCGTCACATCGAATGTCATGGCCGCGCCGCCGCAACCAGACGGTCGTACTGCTCTGGGGCAGTGGAGTATTCGCCCAGCTTCACCGTCTTGTTGGTGCCGTGGTAATCCGAGGATCCCGTGACGATCAGGTCCAGTTCCGCGGCGAGGTCGGCCATCACCGCGGTGTCCGCCGGCGAGTGATCCATGTGATCAACCTCCACACCACCGAGACCGCGCGCTGCGAGTTCGCGAATGTGATCGAGGTCGAGGATGCGGCCGCGGGTACGAGCTCTGGCGTGCGCGAGCACACTGACACCGCCTGCCGCAGCGATCATGTCCACCGCTACTTCGAGGGGAGTGTCGACCTTCTCGACGTAGTACTTGCCGTCGGTCGCCAACGGACCGGCGAACGCGGCGTTCATGTCCGGGACGTACCCGGCGTCGATCAGGGCGCGACCCAGATGGGGTCGCCCGGCCGCCGCACCGGCCGAGGCCAGCACCGCGTCGGGGTCGATGGGCAGACCGTCCGCCGCCATCTTCTCGGCGATGGCACGCAATCTCGTGACCCGCTCGCTGCGCAACCGCGCGCGCTCGGTTGCGAATACCTCGTTCGCGGGGTCGAACAGGTACGCCAGTAGGTGCACGGGAACCGGCCGGCCGTCCTCGCCTCGCCCGGTGCAGGAAAGTTCCATGCCGCGCACGAGCGTGAGACCGGACGGCAGTGCGGAGGCCGCCTCGTCCCATCCCGAGGTGGTGTCGTGGTCGGTCAGAGCCACCACCGACAGTCCCGCCTCGGCTGCGGCCCGGACCAGCTCGGCCGGGCTGTCGGTGCCGTCGGACGCCGTCGAGTGGGTGTGGAGGTCGATGAGCACCTGCACAGTGTTCCAGGCCCACTCTCTCGTCGTTTTGCTGGCGTACGATTGCCCGCCATGCCGTCCCTTCCACCACGCCCGTCGCTGCCGTCCCTGCACCGACGATCGGCCAAGGCCGGTCCCGTGCACGCACCGCGAATTCCGGTGCCCACGGCTCGCGCAATCGTCGACTGCGCGGTCTACGTCGAGGGCGCTCGACTGCCCGGCAGATTCACTCACACCTCGGCCATCGCGGAGGTGCGTGCACGCGGCGAAGGATTCGTGTGGGTGGGTCTGCACGCACCCGACGACCAACAGATGAACGCCATCGCCCAGTGTTACGGCCTGCACGAGCTGATGGTCGAGGACACCGTGCACGCCCACCAGAGACCCAAACTCGAGCGCTACGACGACGTCGCGTTCCTGGTACTGCGCACGGTGAAGTACGTCGAGCACGAGTCGGTGACGACCGCCAACGAGATCGTCGAGAGCGGCGAGATCATGGTGATGGTCGGCCGTGACTTCGTCATCACCGTCCGGCACGGGGAGCATTCGGGACTGGCCGGCGTGCGTCAACGCCTCGAGGGCAACCCCGAACAGCTCGCGCTCGGCCCGTCGGCAGTTCTCCATGCGGTGGCCGACCACGTGGTCGACGAGTATCTCGCGGTGACCGACTCGATCGAGCGGGACGTCGACGGTATGGAGGAGGAAGTGTTCTCGCCGCACCACCACGTACCCATCGAGAACATCTATCTCCTCAAGCGGGAGGTCGTCGAACTTCGGCGGTCGGTGACACCACTGTCGACGCCGTTGGCGCGTCTGGTGCAGGAGCCGAGCGTCCCCAAAGCGGTGCGACGCTACCTGCGCGACGTGCAGGACCATCACACGACGGTCGCCGAACGCATCTCCGAGTACGACGAGGTGCTCAGCTCACTCGTCGACGCTGCGCTGGCGCGAGTGACGATGCAGCAGAACCTGGACATGCGCAAGATCTCGTCGTGGGTGGCGATCGCCGCCGTGCCGACGATGGTCGCGGGGATCTACGGGATGAATTTCGACAACATGCCCGAGTTGCACTGGACGTACGGCTACCACCTGATGGTCGCAGTGGTGTTGTGCGTGTGCATCGGACTGTGGAGGACGTTCCACAAGAACAACTGGCTCTAGGGGCCGACGATTCGATTGGACGATGCCCAACCGAATCGTCCGATCGTTGGTGATTGCCCCGACTGCCGACCGGTGACGAGCCCACCGGTTCGGGCCGGATGAGACTGCAGAAGCCCTGCATTGTCGTCCGGAAGGGATCGATGAGAATCCGCTCACTCGTACTGGCGTCGACCGTCGCGTTGCTGTCCACGGTGGTACCGGGAACCGCAACGGCAGGGTCGAACCTCGATCCGGGTCCCGCACTGACCGTCGATCCGGCCGCCCTCGACCACGCTCTGACGTGCACGCCCGATCTGCACGACGCCACCCGCGATCCGGTCCTGCTCACCCCGGCTTTCGCCACCGACCAGCAGTCGTTCGGGTGGAACTATCTGCAGTCGCTGCCCGCCGCCGGAATACCGGTGTGCAGCCTCTCCCTGCCGGACGAGGGGTACGGCGACCTGCAGATCGCCGCCCAGTACGTGGTGCACGCGGTTCGGACGATGGCCGCCGACAGCGGTCGCCAGGTCGTCATGATGGGCCACCAGCACGGCCCGCTCGACGAGCTGTGGGCGTTGACGTTCTGGCCGGATCTGCCTGCTCTGGTGTCGGATCTCATCTCGCTCGCCACCCCGTACAACGGCACCGACTCGGCGCGTTCGGGATGCGACGACTCGCAGGAGTGCCCGCCTGCGAACTGGCAGATCGCCACCGGATCGAAGTTCCTCACCGCGCTGGCGGCGCGTCCGTTGCCGGAGGGACCCGGTTACACCTCGATCTACACCAATTTCGACGAGCTGATCTATCCGCAACCGCACGCCAGCACTCTTGCCGGAGCCGCGAACATCGCCGTTCAGGACGTCTGCCCGCTGCGGCCCGTCGAACACTTCAACATCATCGGCGACAACGTCGCCTTCCGTATCGTCCTCGATGCACTCGAACACGACGGACCTGCTGTCCGCGAGCGGATTCCGGACCATCTGTGTTTCACCACCAGCATGCCGAACCTGCGCTACGACGCGCATGCCGCGATCACCGGCCTGAAGTACCTGGCCCAGGTACCTCGGCACCTGATCGACGACTCCGTCACCGCAGAACCGGAATTGGCGTCCTACGCTCGGTGACTCCGGGTCAGAGACTGGCCGCGGACCGATTCGGATCGCGCACGTCGATCCCGGCCTCGGCCCAGGCCTCACGCAGGGCCGCGGCACCGCGCAGACGCACCCAGGCGGCCTCGGTACCGGTCAACGGCACGGCAGCGAGAAAGCGAACCGGATCGTAGGGCTCGGGCAGCGTCAGATCGGCGATGTCGCTGTCGCCGAGCAGCACCGCGGTGAACGGCGCGTTGGTCCAGAGCGGCTCGCCCAGATCGAGCAGCGCGTCCTCGACGAGCACGACCCCCTCCACCGCGGGCGAGGCAGCGAGCACGGCCAGTGACTTGTGCACGCCCGACGCCACGCCTGCCCCACCGCGAAGAGTCAGCACCAGTTCTGCTCGGGGGCCGCGCGAGGGATCGGCGACGAGTTCGTTGGGATCGGCCATGGGGTGACGAGAACAGCCGAGACTGACGTACCGGACCACGTCGGAGTCCGCGCCGAATCTCAGCACGTCCAGCGACTCGAGGCCGAGGAACGTCACCGACGCCGACGACGGATTCTCGTCGCCGATCTCGGTCACCAGATGTGCGCGTACCGCTGCAATGACACTGTCGCTCACCTGACCCATCCAACACCACCGATGCCCGAGAAGTCCGTTCGGAGGTATCACCGCACCGGAGGTGGGTACCGTCGTACCCGTGGTCTCCGTTCTCGCAGTTGCCGACGAAACGATCGAATCCCTGTGGAGTCCGCAGGTGAAGTCGCTCGGAGTCGACCTGATTCTCGGCGCGGGCGACCTCCCGTTCGACTACCTCGAGTACCTCACCGACGCGTTGAACGCTCCGTGTGTGTTCGTTCCAGGCAATCACGACGCGGACCTCACCGGATACTCGGCCGGACGCGCAGGGTGGATGCGCGCCGGGTTGCCCGCCACCTGGCCCGGACCGGTCGGTGCCGTCAACGTCGACCGTCGAATAGTCTCCGCCGCAGGCCTACGGATAGCCGGCCTCGGTGGGTCCATCCGCTACAACGGTGGCCCCAATCAGTGGACCCAACGGCAGCAACGACGGCGATCGCGCACCCTGACTCGAACGTTCGCGTGGCATCGCAACGTGCGCAAGGATCCTCGCCCCGTCGACATTCTGCTCACCCACAGTCCCCCGCTCGGCGTCGGTGACGACACCGACCCCGCGCACATCGGCTTCGACTGCCTGGACGAGGTGACGCGTCGACTGTCGCCACAGTTGTTGTTGCACGGGCATATTCATCCACACGGTCACACCCCGGATGACCTGACCCTGCACGGCGCGACGGTGATCAACACCGTCGGATTCACCCTTCTCGAGATCGAACCGGGCAGCGAGAGAACGGATTTCGAGACACCGAAGATCGTGAGGCGCAGACATGGCACGTGACACCGGATTCCCGGCCGCCGACGCGGAGAACGACTTCACCCGCCAGCGCCGACGCGCCGACGTCGCACGTCTGGTCGGGTGGCTGCGTCGCCAACCCGACGACGTCAACACCATCCTGCCGTTCGACGAGGTGGTCGCCGCCCTCGGCAAGGTGGGCGAGCGACACCTGGGTCTGCAGGTCATCCGCGTCGAGACCATCGTCGGAAGCGTCGACCGCACTCGCGATTTCGACCGCTTCTTCCGCCCGACGTCGGCGCGCATCCGCGAACGCTGGCAGCGACTTGCAGCCGCCCAACGCCGCGGCGAGGCGATGCCCCCGATCCAGGTGTACCGCATCGGTGGCATGCACTTCGTCGTCGACGGCCATCATCGAGTGTCGATCGCCTTCGCCATGCACCGAACGACGATCGACGCCGTGGTCACCGAGATCATCACGCGCATCTCCCCCGAGGGCATCACCCGACGCGGCGACCTGCTGATCAAGGATCACCGACGCATCTTCCTCAGTCGAGTTCCGTTGGTGGGCCGGGCCCGCGAGGCCGTCCAGGTCACCGATCCCTTCGACTACGCGCAGCTGAGCGAATCGGTGGAAGCGTGGGGATTCCGGTTGATGCAGGAGGTCGGTGAATTCGTCGACCGCGGTACCGTCGCGCGGCGTTGGTTCGGTGAGGAGTACCTACCGGTGGTGCGCATGGTGCGCGCAGCGGAGATCCTCGAGGACCGCACCGACGCCGAGGCGTACCTCTGGATGAGCCGGGAGCGCTACCGCCTGGTGCGCGAACACGTCTGGAACGACGAGATCGTCAGCGAACTGCGTCAGAAAGCTCTGGGGAAGCATCAGTAGGCCTGCGTCGATGCTCGGCCGTGGTAACGGCCCCGGCTCACTTCCCTGGTGCACCGATCTCTGATAGTTACTTAGATGCGTTCATCATTCTAATTTTTTCGGTTCCATCGCTTGGTCGATACGTAACGAGGTAGTTCCTTCATGTCCTCCCGCCGCATACTGCTGCCCGGACTCTGTTTCATCGTCATGACTCTCGCCGTTCTGCAAACGATGGTGGTCCCCATCGTCTTGACCATCGGCACCCAACTCGGGGTCGGCACCACCGCCGCCGGATGGGTACTGACGGCCAACCTCCTCGCGGCGGTGATCGCCACCCCGGTCATCGGTAGGCTCGCCGACCTGCACGGCAAGCGTCCGGTGCTGATCGGTGTGCTCACCGTCGTCCTCGCCGGATCTCTCCTCGCTGCCCTGACCCACTCGTTGCTGTGGCTGATCGTCGGCCGCGTCCTGCAGGGAGTGTCCTACGCACTGTTCCCCATCGCCCTTGCCGTCCTCCGTGACGAGATGCCTCCTCGTAAGCTCGTCGGCTCGATGGCCGTCCTGTCCGGCACACTCGGCGTGGGCGGCGGCTTCGGACTGGTGTTGACCGGGCTACTGACGGCCAACGGTGCCGACTACCACCGCGTGTTCTGGCTCACTGTTGCGTTCGTGGTGCTCGCGCTCGCAATCGCCTGGTTCGGCGTACCGGCGCGCCCGAGATCCAGCCGCGGCACCGTCGACTGGTGGGGAGCTGCACTGCTCGCGGTGACTCTGCTGCTGCTGTTCCTCGCCCTGACCCAGGGCCGCACCTGGGGGTGGGGTTCGCTTGCCACCATCGGCTGCGCGGTCGGCGGTGTGGTCGCGGGGGCCATCTGGTGGACCTTCGAGAAGCGCGCCGACGAGCCATTGGTCGCACCCCGAATGCTCACCCACGGACCGTTGCTCGCCACCAACGTCGCCACCCTCTTCGTCGGTATCGGGATGTTCGTCTATTTCCTCGCCTGCTCGTACTTCGTGCAGACACCACGAGCTGTGGCCGGCTACGGTTTCACCGCGAACGTTCTCGAGGCGAGTGTCGTCTATCTGCTGCCCGGCGCAGCGGTCGGAGTGGTCGCGGCCGTCGTCAGTGGCCGCCTCATCCGGTCGTTCGGGCCGCGCCGAGTACTGATCGCAGGAGCCGTGATCGGGATGGTCGGATTCGTCTTCGTCGCACTCGCCCACGATCACACCTGGCAGCTGATCACCGCAGGCATCGTCATCAACATGTTCGTCAGTCTTGCGTTCGCTGCCCTGCCGAACCTGCTCATGGCCGAGGTCAGCGCAGCGGACACCGGGGTGGCGAACAGCGTCAATTCGATCGTCCGGACAGTCGGCACCTCGATCGCCAGTGCCACGCTGTCCACCGTCCTCGCCATGTTCACCATCGACGGGACAGCCGTCGCCCGCGAGAGCGTGTACACCGCAGCGTTCGTCGCAGGTGCGGTGGCCTGCCTCGTCGTCGTACTCGCGGCCCTGGCCATCAGGAGTACCCCCGCCGCGCGGGAATCGGTGCGAGTGGCGGGGTCCGAACCGACCAGCACGTCGAACATGGCGGCGTGACGCCCTGCCGACCGCTACACAGCGACCTGACAGCCGACACCCTCGTCCGACCAGGACGAAGACCGTCCATCCGCTGGTCGGGGCCCCTGGCAGGAAACTCGTAATCTACTGGGAGTCAACGAATCTGCCTTTCGGGCGTACTCACGAATACCTACTGTCGTGGAGGTACGAACCACGACGAAAGGGAACACATGAACACCCGAAAGATCCTCACCCGCGCAGCAGTCACCGGAGCATTGGTGGCCATCCCTCTGGTGGCGGTCACCGGCACCGCGTCGGCCGATCCGCTGTGGTCCGGCAGCGACGATCGTGACCACAGCGCGCCGCAGTATCAGCAGAACCAGCAGCCCGATCAGTTCCGCCTGCCCGAACTGTTCCCACAGGCACCGGCACCGCAGCTGCAGAACCCGGCACCGAATGTGGTGCCGTTCGACTTCTTCCAGGGCTACCAGCTGCCGAGCACGGGCTCTGCCTTCTGACCCATGTGCGCGGAACTTCGTAGCCCACTACGAAGTTCCGTGCACATGCGCGCAGCGCTCTACAGCGTCAGGTTGGCACCCGATGCCTGGTCGAACACCGAGATCTTCGCCGGGTCGAACCACAGTTCCACCTGACCACCCTCGGCGGCCTTGGATTCGGCGGCCAGACGCGCAACCACCTGTGCGCCACCGAGATCGGCGATGCCGGCATCGGCTGCGAGCTCCTGCAGCTCGCTGGACTCGACCTTGGCACCCTTGAGCGTGAAGTAGACGTACTTGTCGCTGCCCATGGACTCGAGCACGTCGACGGTGGCGGTGAACGTCGCGCCGCTCATCTTCTGGTAGCCGTCGATCAGGGCTGCGTCCTCGAAGTGCTCGGGACGGATGCCGACGACCACCTCGCGGCCCGGGTTCTTGGCCTTGATCGCATCCATCCGCTCGAGTGGGATGTCGATCTCACCGAGCGCGGTGGACACTCCGTTCGAGGTGAGCTGTCCGGGAACGAAGTTCATCGAGGGCGATCCGATGAAGCCGCCCACGAACAGGTTTCGCGGCTTGTCGTAGAGCTCCTGCGGAGAACCGATCTGCTGCACCAACCCGCCGCGCAGCACCACGACGCGATCGCCGAGGGTCATGGCCTCGGTCTGGTCGTGCGTGACGTACACCGTGGTGGTGCCGAGCCGCTTCTGCAGGCGCGAGATCTCGGCGCGAGTCTGCACGCGCAACTTCGCGTCGAGGTTGGACAGCGGCTCGTCCATCAGGAAGGCCTTGGGGGTACGAACGATGGCGCGGCCCATGGCAACTCGCTGACGCTGACCACCGGAGAGGTTCGCCGGCTTGCGGTCGAGGTGCTGACTGAGGTCGAGGATCTTGGCTGCCTCCTCGACCTTGGTGTTGATCTCCGACTTCGAGAGCTTCGCGAGCGTCAGCGGGAAGGCGATGTTCTGACGCACCGTCATGTGCGGGTACAGCGCGTAGGACTGGAACACCATCGCGATGTCGCGATCCTTCGGTGCCTTCTCGTTGACGCGCTCCCCCGCGATGCGCAGTTCGCCGGACGAGATGTCCTCGAGACCGGCGATCATGTTGAGCGTCGTGGACTTTCCGCACCCGGACGGCCCGACGAGAATGATGAATTCGCCGTCGGCGATGGTGATGTCGACGTCGCTGACCGCGGCGGCGCCGTCGGGGTAGAGCTTGGTGACTTTGTCGAGAACGATTTCGGCCATGACGGTTATCCCTTCACTGCGCCGGACGTCAAGCCCGCCACGATACGTCGTTGGAAGAAGAGCACGAAAATGATGATCGGGATCGTGATAACGACTGCTGCCGCCGCGATCGAACCCGTGGGCTCCTCGAACTGAGAGCTACCGGTGAACTGCGAGATGGCCGCCGGGACGGTGACCGAACGTTCCGTCGCCGTCAACGAGATGGCGAGCAGAAGGTCGTTCCAGGCGAAGATGAACACCAGAATTGCGGCGGTGACGATGCCGGGGGCGGCCAGCGGAGCGATGACCTTGCGGAATGCCTGTGCGGGCGTCGCGCCGTCCATCTTCGCTGCCTTTTCGAGCTCCCACGGAATCTCGCGGAAGAACGCCGACAGGGTGTAGATCGCCAACGGCAACGCGAAGGTGATGTACGGGATGATCAGTCCCGGCCAGGTGTCGAACAGTCCCAGCGAGCGGGAGATGTCGAACAGCGGTGTCACCAGCGAGATCTGGGGGAACATCGCGATCAGCAGCGCCGCACCCACGAGCGCCTTCTTGCCCGGAAAGTCCAGGCGAGCAACGGCATACGCGGCCATCGTGCCGATCACCACGGCGATCACCGTGGTGATCAATCCGATGCCGATCGAGTTCACCAACGCCGAGGTGAACTGGTTCGTCTGGAAGATGCCCTTGTAGTTCTCCAGGGTGAACGACTGCGGAATGAACCTGCCGTCCGCGATGGTCGCCGTCGACTTGAACGACAGGCTGATGATCCACAGCAGCGGAACGAGTGCGTAGAGCAGGACGAGGACGTTGACGACCGTCCAACCGACCTTCTTGCGAGGCGTAACAGTGGTCATTACTTGCGGCCTCCGTCGTCGGATCCCGGTGCCGATGCACCGAACAACTTGATGAACACGAACGCGATGATCGCGACGCAGAAGAAGATCAGGATGCTGATCGCCGACCCGAGTCCGAGGTTGAACGCACCGAAGAGGTTGTTGTAACCCAGAATCGAGACCGATCCGGTTTCGTTGCTGCCTCGGGTCAGGACGTAGATGTTGTCGAAGATGCGGAACGCGTCGAGGGTGCGGAAGAGCACCGCGACGAGGATCGCCGGCTTCATCAACGGGATGGTGATCCGCATCAGCCTGGTCCAGCCACCCGCCCCGTCGACCTCGGCGGCCTTGAGCAGGTCGTCGGGCACCAGCGCCAGGCCTGCGAGCAGCAGCAGCGCCATGAACGGCGTCGTCTTCCACACTTCGGCCAACACGACGATCGCCAGTGACGGGAACTGCTCGGTGAGCGGGGCACTGCCGTCGGGCAGCAGATTGGCGAGGTAGCCCGTGCCCGGGGTCCACGCGTAGTACCAGCTGTACGCGGCGGCGACGGTCACGATGCCGTAGGGAATGAGCACCACGGTGCGCACCAGTCCACGGCCGAAGATGGTGCGGTGCATGACCAGAGCCACCGCCAGGCCGAGGATGAACTCGATGATCACCGAGATGATCGTGATGCCCGCTGTCACGCCGAACGCCGTCCACCAGTAGCCGTCGGAGAGCACGGTCACGTAGTTGGAGATGCCGACGAATTCACGATCCTCGGGGAATGCGAGGTTGTACTTCTGCAGGCTGAGCCAGAACGCGTAGATGATCGGGTACCCGGTGACCGCGATCATCAGCAGGGCTGCGGGTGCGATGAGCAGCAGACCCAACCGTCGTTCGGCCTTCTTGCCGTCGGAGACGTTCTTCAGAGCCGCCTGCTTGTCGACAGGCTGCGATGCGGGCTGTGACTCGGTGGTGGCGCTCATGGAATCAACCCTTCGGAATTGACGGCCTTGGTGACCAGATCAGCGAGCTTGTCCACGTCGGCCACCGGATCGATGTTCTGCGGCGGGTTGAGCGCATCGGTCAACAGAATCGAGATGCTCTGGTACGCAGGCGAAACGGGCCGGACGGCCGCCGACTCGATGGAACCGAGCACCCCTTCCCACGCGGGATAGACGGCCTGGAACTCCGGATCGTCGTACAGGCGTGCAAGCACCGGCGGCACACCACCGTTGACGGCGTTGTTGCGCTGGTTCTCCTCGTTGGTGAGGCACTCGACGGCCTCCCACGCGAGGTCCTCGTGCTGGGTGGTCTTGGCGACGCCGATGTTGAACCCACCGATGGTGACCTTGGCGGGCTCGCCCGCATCGACCTCCGGATACGGGGCGCTGCGGAAGACCTCGGCGATCCGCGCGTCCTGCTGGTCGGCAGGCACGTTCGACAGGTCGAGGAACGAGACGGCACCGGCGACGGCGTTCTCCTTCAGACCGGGCAGCACGAACGGGTAGTTGACCTGGAAGGCCATCCGTCCTGCTTCCATCCCGAGCCGGGAGGTTCCCTCGTCGCTCTGCGAGACCGACGGGTCGCGGCCATCGGCGGTGGCGACCCGCTTGATGATCTCGAGGGCCTTCTCGGTGGCGGCGCGGTGCTCGGGAGTGTCGTTCAGTGTCACCGTCGTTCCGTCTTCGCCGACGACCGATCCTCCTGCGCTCTCGAGCAGCGAGTTGAACCAGACCATGAAGCCCTCGTACTGCTTGGCCTGGACGCCGATCTCCGAGGGCCTACCGGCGGCCGCATTGGCCTCGGCCACGTCGATCAGCTGATCCCACGTCTGCGGCGGCACCCCGTCCGGCACCTCGTCGGGCCGGTACCAGAGCAACTGGGTGTTGGAGTTGAGCGGAACCGCGTAGAGCTGGTCCTGCCATTCGGCCGTGGCGAGCGGACCTTCGAGGGTGGAGCCGTCGCGCAGCTTTTCGGACAGGTCGTCGGGCACGGGCAATGCCCATCCGGCTTCGGCGAATTCGGCCGTCCACACCACGTCGAGTGTCATCAGATCGAGCGTCCGGTCGTTGCCCGCGAGGCGCCGCGCGAGCTGGAGACGCTGATCATTTGCGCTCTTGGGCAGCGTTCGCTGCTCCACGCGGTAGCGACCGTTCGAGGCGTCCGAACACACCTGTGCCGCAGCGGCGTACTGCTCTGCGCCGTCTGCGGCAGTGTAGAAACTCAGAACCGGAACCGAACTGTCGGACGAACCACACGCTGCGAGCAACGGACTCGTCACCAGAGCCGCTGCCGCCAACACCCCTATCCTCGTTGCTTTTCCACGCCTACGACCACGATGTCTCGGCACTTTCCGCCTCCGTACGTTCAGTTACTCGCGCAGCACACTGTGTGGGACTGCCGTGCACGAAAGAAACGTAACCGAACTCACTGGCATTGAGGGGAGATTGGGGCTATTCCGTTACCTGTCGGTTGCCTGGTCGTCCACCAGGTGTGATCAGATCGACAGTTTCGCGAGCAGGTCGCGCGCTTTCTCCGCGGTACGGGGTTCGCAGAGGACGTCGTAACGACCGGCGACCAATTGCATGCTCGACGCGAAATCTCGCTGCCCCTTGGTGGCCGCGTACGGAATGGACGCCGAGATCAGGCCGAAGATGATGCCGCCGCCGACGCCGATGAGCAGAGCTCCGAGGATGTTCTCGCTGAAGATACCGAGGACCAAGCCGAGGAAAACGCCAAGCCATGCACCCGAAACAATGCCTCCACCAATCACTTTGGGCCACGTGAGCCGGCCCAGGACGCGCTCGACCTGCATCAGGTCGACGCCGACGATCGTCACGTCCTGTACCGAGAACTCCTCGTCGGACAGGTAGTCGACGGCGCGCTGCGCCTCGGCGTAGGTGGGGTAGGAACCGATCGGCCAACCGGAAGGCGGCGTCGGCAGTCCCTGCCCTGGGCGGCCCGACTGCGAGAGGGGATTAGTCATGACTCCATTGTGCCCCGAAACGGACACCCGGCACACCCGTTGTAGCGGTTCACAGCAGGTTGACGGTCGGTCAGGACGTGGTCGGTCAGGTTGTGGGCGGCACGAAAGCGGTCGTGCGCGTCATTCCTGCGGCGCGGCCCTTCGCCGAGACGACGAGCGCCATCTTGCGGCTCGCCTCGTCGATCATCTCGTCGCCCAACATCACCGCACCGCGACCGCCACCCGCCGCGGACGTGTGGAACTCGTAGGCGTCGAGAATCATCTCGGCCTTGTCGTAATCGGCCTGACGCGGCGCGAAGATCTCGTTGGCGGCCTCGATCTGCGTCGGATGCAGCACCCACTTGCCGTCGAAACCGAGGCCAGCCGTGCGGCCGGCCGCCCGACGAAAGGCGTCGAGATCTCGAATCTGCAGGTAGGGGCCATCGATCGCCTGCAGACCGTGGGTCCGGGCAGCGAGCAGAATGGTCATCAGAATGTGGTGATAGGCGTCGCCCGTGTCGTATCCGACCGGTTGCTCGCCGACGACCAGAGTGCGCATGTTGACGCTCGCCATCAGATCCGCAGGGCCGAACACCAGGGTCTGCACGCGCGGGCTCGCCGTCGCGATCTCGTCGATGTTGCGCAGACTGCGTGCGCTCTCGATCTGCGGCTCGATCCCGATGGCACCGACCTCGAGACCGTGCTCCTTCTCGAGCTGAGTGAGCAGCAGATCCAGCGCCTGCACGTGCGCGGCGCATTCCACCTTCGGCAGCAGGATGGCGTCGAGATTGCGTCCGGCACCCGACACGACGTCGATGACGTCGCCGTACGTCCACTGCGTCGTCCAGTCGTTGACGCGCACGACCTTGATCTGATCGCCCCAACCGTCGGAGTTGAGTGCGTCGACGATGCGCGCTCGGGCCGCCACTTTCGCCAGCGGCGCGACGGCGTCCTCGAGATCGAGAAAGACCGCGTCGGCGGGCAGTCCCTTGGCCTTGTCGATCATCTTGTCCGAACTGCCCGGAACGGCCAGTACCGACCGCCGCGTGCCCGAAGCTCTCACGAAAGCACAACCCCTGTCTGATTCACCCTCTGTACTGCCGAGCCTCTAACCTTGCCATCATGGCAGCACTGAGCAAGGTATTCGCGGCCAGGCTCGCCGGCCTGGGTGTCCTGGGCCCCGACGGCGAATCGATCGGCCGGGTTCGTGACGTGGTCGTCTCGATGCGTGTCGGCAGAGCGCAGCCGAGAGTCCTCGGCCTTGTGGTCGAATTGGCAACTCGCCGAAGAATTTTCGTGCCGATGCTACGAGTGACGAGCATCGAGCCCAATTCCGTTCAACTCACGACCGGAAACGTCAGTCTTCGTCGATTCACCCAGCGCGCCAACGAGATCCTGGTCTTCGCGCAGATCCTCGACTCCAAGGTGCGCGTCGACGACCCCGAGCTCGACGAGCTGCACGACGTCGATTCCATCGTCGTCGACCTCGGCATCGAACTCACCCGAACTCGCGACTGGGTGGTCGCGCGGGTGGCGGTCCGCAAGCAACGGCAACGGCTCGCGCGGCGTGGTGCCATCCACGTCGTCGATTGGCAGCACGTGCAGGGGCTGACACAGAACGAGCTGTCCATGCCCGATCAGGGTGTGGCGCAGCTGCTGATGCAGTTCGAGGATCTTCGCGCGGCCGACGTGGCGAACGCGATGCGCGAGCTGCCCGTCAAGCGCCGGATGGAGGTGGCGCGCGCTCTCGACGACGAGCGGCTCGCGGACGTCGTCCAGGAACTGCCCGACGACGATCAGGTGGAGTTGATGCACTACCTCGGTGTCGACCGTGGCGCCGACGTGCTCGAGGCCATGGACCCGGACGACGCCGCCGACCTGCTGGGCGAGCTGCCCGAGACCGAGGCGGAATCGCTTCTGCGCCTGATGGATCCGGAGGACTCCGCGCCTGTCCGTCGTCTGCTCGAACACTCCCCCGATACCGCCGGTGGTCTGATGACCCCCGAGCCGGTGGTTCTCACCGCGTCGACGACGGTGGCCGAGGCGCTCGCCCGGGTACGTAATCCCGATCTGACGCCTGCGCTGGCCTCCCTGGTGTTCGTCGTGCGGCCCCCGACCGCGACACCGACCGGCCCGTATCTCGGCTGCGTGCATCTGCAGCAATTGCTTCGAGAACCCCCGGCGAGCCTGGTCGGCGGAGTTGTGGACAGCGCTCTGCCGAGATTGTCCCCCGAGGACAGTCTCACCGCCGTGACGCGGTACTTCGCGACGTACAACCTCGTCTGCGGCCCGGTGGTCGACGACGAGGACCACCTGGTCGGGGCCGTGACCGTGGACGACGTCCTCGATCACCTGCTGCCCGAGGACTGGCGAGATCAGGAAGTGGCGGGACAGTGAAAGAAACAGCACGCCAGAGAATGGACACGCCGCGCGGGTCGCGGATGTTCAATGTGAACCTCGACTTCGACCTCGGCAAGTCGGGCGAGAAGGCCGCACGATTCCTCGGCACCGGCCGCTACCTGGCCATCCAGACGGGAATCGTGATCGTCTGGATCTTCCTCAACGTCGTGGCGGTCAACCTCCAGTGGGACCCCTACCCCTTCATCCTGCTCAACCTCGCGTTCTCGACCCAGGCCGCGTACGCAGCTCCGTTGATTCTTCTGGCCCAGAATCGGCAGGACGACCGCGACCGCGTCTCCCTCGAGGAGGACCGTTCTCGCGCCCAACAGACCAAGGCCGACACCGAGTTCCTCGCTCGTGAACTCGCCGCGCTGCGCATCGCCGTCGGCGAGGTCGCCACCCGCGACTACCTGCGCCGCGAACTGGACGAGATCAAGGCACTCCTCGAGCAGGCGACGGGTCAACCCACGGTCTCTCCCAAGAAGGCACGAAAGAAGGCGGCCGCGCGGGTGCACGACGACATGGGCATGCCGGACGCGTCGGACCCCGATACGCACTAGGTCCGCTCTGTAACAGCCCGATAACGGAACAGTCTCGAATCAGGTACCCTCGATCCCGGTCATCAGGTCGGGCCCCGGTTGTCATCCGGGGAAATCAGGAGGTACAGCACGCGTGGGTCGTCACAGAAAAGCATCGAATTCCAAGGTCAGACGGAATTCGGTGATTGCTCTGGCAGGTCTCGTCCCCGCAGGACTCGTCACCGCCGCCACCAGCGCCGGAGCCACGGAATACATCCCGTTCGTCAGCGCGAAGACGTCCCCTGCCGCGCAGGAATCGAACTCCGTCGTCGAAACTCCGCAGCCGATCGCCCAGGACGGACAGGCGCAGCCGGTCGCCCAGGCCGAGCTTCCCGTGCCCGCTGCGGTCCCCGCACCCGCGCCGGTTCCCGAGATCCCGCCCACACCGGAGCTGCCCACCAACCTCGCGGTCAGTCCCATCGCGATTCCGGTCGTCAACGTCTCGGCGTACAAGAATGCCGAGCGCATCCTCGCCCAGCAGCAACCCGGCTGCGGCATCAGCTGGACCGTGATCGCCGGCATCGGCCGTGTCGAATCCACCCATGCCAACAACGGCAAGGTCGACGACTCGGGCGAGCTGCACGAGCCCATCCTCGGGCCACGACTGAACGGCACCCTCGCGGGCAATCAGGTGATTCGTGACACCGACGGCGGCGCGCTCGACGGCGACACCGAATACGACCGTGCCGTCGGACCCATGCAGTTCCTACCCTCGACGTGGAACCTCTATCACGCCGACGGCAACGGCGACGGAGTCTCCGACCCACAGAATCTGTTCGACGCGGCCCTGGCCACCGGCATGTACCTGTGCGACGACGGCACCAACATGCGTGACCTGGGATCGACCACCAAAGCGATCCTGCGTTACAACAACTCGATGGCCTACGTGGCGAACGTGCTCGCGTGGTCGGCCGGATACGCCACCGGCATCGTCCCGACCTCGGACCAGCTCCCGCGCATCCACTGATCGGCCGTCCGCGCCTGCCCTGCTGTCCATCGGCGCACAGCCCACCGCCTAGCATGAGGCAATGGCTGTACTGACCGAATCCGACGTTCGGACCGCGCTCTCGAAGGTGATCGACCCCGAGATCCGCAAACCCATCACCGATCTGGGGATGGTCAAGAGCATCGACATCTCCGACGACGGAGCCGTCGGCGTCGGCATCTACCTCACCACCTCCGGGTGCCCGATGAAGACCGAGATCAGCGACCGCGTCAAGAACGCAGTCGCCGACGTCGCAGGCGTCGGCACCGTCTCGGTCGAACTCGACGTGATGAACGACGAGCAGCGCACCGAACTCCGCAAGTCACTGCGCGGCGATTCCGCAGAGCCGATCATTCCCTTCGCGCAACCCGGATCCCTGACGCGCGTGTACGCGGTGGCGTCGGGCAAGGGTGGCGTCGGCAAATCCAGTGTGACGGTCAACCTCGCTGCATCGCTGACCGCTCGTGGGCTGTCGGTGGGTGTGCTCGACGCCGACATCTACGGCCACTCCGTGCCCCGGATGCTCGGGAACGACGCACGACCGACCCAGGTCGAGAAGATGATCATGCCGCCGCAGGCGCACGGCGTGAAGTTCATCTCGATCGCGCAATTCACCCAGGGCAACACCCCGGTCGTCTGGCGCGGACCGATGCTGCACCGTGCGCTGCAGCAGTTCCTCGCCGACGTCTTCTGGGGCGACCTGGACGTACTGCTGCTCGACCTTCCTCCCGGTACCGGAGACGTGGCAATCTCTGTCGCTCAGCTCATCCCGAGCGCGGAAATCCTCGTGGTCACCACCCCGCAGCAGGCCGCGGCCGAGGTCGCCGAGCGCGCGGGTGCAATTGCACTACAGACTCGGCAGCGCGTGGCAGGCGTCGTGGAGAACATGTCGTGGCTCGAGCTCCCCGACGGCACCCGGATGGACATCTTCGGATCCGGTGGCGGACAGGACGTATCGGACAGACTCACCAAGGCAGTGGGTGCCAGCGTTCCACTTCTCGGCCAGATTCCGCTCGACACCGCCGTCCGAGAGGGCGGTGACGCAGGCACGCCGATCGTGCTGAGTAACCCGGAATCGCCTGCGGCACAGGCACTCGAGGCCGTCGCAGCGAAACTCGCCGTACGCGAGCGCGGTCTGGTGGGAATGTCACTCGGCATCGATTCGGCGCGCAAACTGTAAGTCGCGCTTATACCCGACAAACGACGCGGGAAACAGGGTTGGGGCCTTAGGATTTGCCTTCAATCCTATTGTCGATAGAGAGTGGCCTTCATGAAGAAGCCGCATCGGGTCAGGCCGGTCGTCGTTCCGGTTCTGATCGCACTGCTGATCACCCTGCTGGGATCGCTGCTCGGTCCCGCTATGGCATCCGCACAACCCGCCCCGCCTGCACAGAACTATTCGATCGCGACCGACACCACGTTCGCACCGTTCGAATTCCAGGACGAGAGCGGCAAACTCGTCGGAATCGACATGGACCTACTCGCCGCGATCTCGGTGGATCAGGGCTTCGACTACACCGTCGAGCAGGTCGGTTTCGATACCGCACTCCAGGGCGTCACCAGCGGCCAGTTCAACGGAATGATCGCCGGCATGTCGATCACCGACGAACGCAAGGCCACTTTCGACTTCTCCGAGCCGTACTTCGATTCCGGTGTCCAGATGGCGATTCTGGATTCCAACGACGAGATCAAGGGCTACGAGGATCTGCGCGGCAAGTCCGTCGCAGTCAAGAACGGCACCGAGGGCGCGACCTTCGCAGCGTCGATCGCAGATCAGTACGGCTTCACCATCCGGAGCTTCGACGACTCGGCAACGATGTTCGAGGAAGTGCGCACCGGTAACTCCGCGGCCGCCTTCGAGGACTACCCGGTGCTCGCCTACGGCATCACCCAGGGCAACGGATTCAAGACCGTCACCGAGAAAGAAGCCGGTGCCAGTTACGGATTCGCCGTCGCCAAGGGCACCAACGCCCAGTTGCTCGAACAGTTCAACACCGGCCTCGAGAACCTGCGCGCCAACGGCCAGTACGACCAGATTCTCGACACCTACCTCAACGCCGATGCCTCCACCGCCGACACGTCCATCCCCGGTCTGATCGCCAGCAGCTGGCAGTTGCTGCTCAAGGGCCTGTGGCTGACCATCGTGCTGACCGTCATCTCCATCGCCATCGCGCTGGTACTCGGCGCGATCTTCGGCCTGTTCCGCGTCTCGACCAACATCGTGCTCCGCGGCATCGGCACCACCTACGTCGACATCTTCCGTGGCACACCGCTTCTGGTGCAGGCATTCTTCATCTACTTCGGTGTCCCCGCGGCGCTGAACTTCCAGATGTCGGCGTTCACCGCGGGCATCATCACGCTCTCGCTCAACGCCGGTGCCTACATGGCCGAGATCGTCCGCGGTGGCATTCTCGCCGTCGACAAGGGCCAGATGGAAGCGTCCCGGAGCCTCGGCATCAGTTACCTCAAGTCGATGCGAAAAGTGGTGATGCCACAGGCAATTCGCACGATGATCCCGTCGTACATCAATCAGTTCGTCATCACGCTCAAGGACACGTCACTGCTCTCGGTCATCGGCCTCGCCGAACTGACACAGACCGGTCGTCTGATCATCGCCCGCAACTTCGAGTCGTTCAACATGTGGCTCATCGTCGGCGTTCTGTACTTCATCATCATCATGGCTCTCACCAAGCTGTCGAACCGGCTCGAGAAGAGGATCAACAAATGAGCACCGACCTGACCAAAGACCTGCCGGTCGACAGCGGTTCCGGAACCAAGATCTCCATCAAGGGTCTGCAGAAGGCGTTCGGCGACAACACGGTCCTCAAGGGCATCGACGCCGAGATCGCCAACGGTGAAGTGGTGTGCGTGATCGGGCCATCCGGCTCGGGCAAGAGCACGTTCCTGCGTTGCCTCAACAAGCTCGAAGACATCACTGCCGGATCGGTCGTCGTCGACGGCACCGACCTGACCGCGAAGAACGTCGACCTGGACAAGGTGCGCCAGAACATCGGCATGGTGTTCCAGCACTTCAACCTCTTCCCCCACATGACCGCGCTCGAGAACGTCATGCTCGCGCCCGTCGAGACGAAGAAGATGTCGAAGTCGCAGGCCAAGGACGCGGCCCGGAAGCTGCTCGAACAGGTGGGCCTGTCCGAGCGTGCGGACTACAAACCCGCCAACCTCTCCGGCGGGCAGAAGCAGCGCGTCGCCATCGCCCGAGCGTTGGCCATGAGCCCGTCGATCATGCTGTTCGACGAGGCCACCAGTGCTCTCGACCCAGAAATGGTCGGCGAAGTCCTGCAGGTGTTGCGAGACCTCGCGCAGGGCGGCATGACGATGGTGGTCGTGACCCACGAAATGGGATTCGCACGCGAGGTCGCGGATCGCGTGATCTTCATGGCCGAGGGCGTCATCGTCGAGGAGGGAACCCCCGACGAATTGTTCGGTAACCCGCAGAACCCTCGCACCCAAGACTTCCTGAACAAGGTCCTCTAGCCCCGCTCCCCGGTTGCGTCAATGGACCACTGCCGCGCTCAGACGTGTGCAATGGTCCATTCACGCAGCAGCGGGGTCGGCATGAATGGACCATTCCCGCGCTCAGACGTGTGCAATGGTCCATTCACGCAGCAGCGGGGTCGGCATACGCGAAGCAGCGTCAGGTGGCGTCGGCGTCGATGGGTGGGGTGTCGCCTGCGGACAGCTTCGGCTCGTTCTTGCTCATCGACACCCCACCCTGTGATGTGTTGATCTGGGGCGTCGGGCCGCCCGAGCTTTTCGGCTTGGCGTCGAAGGGCTTGCCCTTGAAGGTGTCCTCGAGTGGGTTCTTGAAGACCGAGTCGTCTCCGTCGAGCAGATGTTTGGTGATCACTGCCCGAGGGGTCATGCCGCGAAGTTGGTTGAGATCCGCCAGCGGCTTGCGGAGGTCCTCGAAGTCGGTGCCGAGTTCGTCCTTGAGCTGCTGGCTCGCGCCGTTGGCGTAGTCCTTGACCTGGCGGATCGACTTGGACACCCAGCTGATCGCGCCGGGGAGGCGATCGGGGCCGAGGATGACGAGAGCTGCTACGAGGAGAATGACGAGCTCTCCCCAACCGATGTTGCCGAACACGTCTGCCAGCCTACGTCGTCAGTCCGAAACCGGCGTGACGGACAGGTCCACCAGCCGCCCGGACCGAACGAGTTGCACGGGAACGGGCTCCCCGATCGTCGTGGCCTGCACGGCGACGACCAGTTCGTCGGCGTCGCCCACTGCTCGGTCACCGACCTTGGTGATGACATCTCCTTCGACGATTCCGGCCTGCTGGGCAGGACCGCCCGAGCGGACGTTCGCCACTTCCGCGCCGGCCGAGGTGTCGTTGATGACCGAGCGGGCATTGATTCCGATGTCGGGGTGCCGCATCACGCCGTCCCGGATCAGCGCCTGTGTCACCTCGAACACCTCGTCGACCGGAATCGCGAAGCCGAGGCCGACCGATCCGCCGCTCTCGCTGCGGATGGCGGAGTTGATGCCGATCACGCGGCCTTCGAAGTCGATGAGCGGGCCACCGGAGTTGCCGGGGTTGATGGCGGCGTCGGTCTGCACGGCATCGATGACGGCATTGGTGTCGGTGCCTTCACCCGACAGGGCGACGGGTCGGTCGAGCGCGCTGACGATGCCGGAGGTGACGGTCTTGTTCAATCCCAGCGGTGAGCCGACGGCGATCACGTCCTGCCCGACGCGAACGTCGGCGGAACGACCGAGCTCGGCCACGGTGAGGTTGCCGACGTCGGTCTTGAGGACGGCGAGGTCGGTCTTGATGTCTCGTCCGACGATGTCCGCGGGCACCTTGGTGCCGTCGGAGAAGGTCACTTCGAGGGTCGAGTTCTCCGGGTCGGATGCGGCCAGTGAGATCACGTGATTGTTCGTCACGATGTAGCCCTCACCTGCGATGACGACGCCCGAGCCGGTACCGCCGGTGTCGCCGAGCGTCACCTGGATCGACACCACGGAGGGCAGGACCGCGTCGGCGACCTTGCTGATCTGTCCGCGCGGGATGTCGTCGCCGCTGGATTGGGTCAGAGTCACTTTCTGGCTGGTCAACGCGCCGGTCACCTCGGCGGTGAGGCGACCGAACAACCCGCCGACCAATCCGATGACGAGTGCCAGAACACCGAGCACCACCAGAGCTCGGGCCGATACCGACCGCCCGAACAGCACGTCGCGCACACCGAGTTTGGTTCCCGGCGGCAGCACAGGAGGGGGCGGGGTGTCGAGCGCCGCGCTGCCGAGGGACACCCGAGCGGTGGGGTCGCGCCACGGATCTGCCGGAGCCGACGGAGCGGCGTCGTTGTCGTCCTCGGCGTTCGGGTCGCGCTGCAGCGATTCTGTGGCATCGTCCGGGCGTCCGAACGCCTCGGCGAGGATGGGATCGGGTGGACGCACCGACACACGTGAGGGAAGTTCCTCACCGGGCCTACGAGGAGAGAACGAACCGTCCACGTCGTCGGGACGTCCGAACACCGAAGCAGACACCGGATCGACGGAAGGTCGATACACCGGACGAGGTGGCAACCGCGGACCTTCCGGTCCCGCCGAGCCGATGCCGTCGGGCTCGATCTCCGATGGGTCGGTGCCTGCGGCCTCGGTGCTGGTCGAATTCGATGTCACGCGTCCGGTTACCCCTCGCATACGTCGGTGTGAGAGTTCAGTATCACTCGAGCGGTCGGCGCGGCTCGATGCAGGTGAGAAGTCGTGGGGCAGATGTCGATGCGATCAGCGTCGGCGACGGCGGACGTCGGCGACAGCGGACATGAACGTTCTCTTGGTGTGGGTCGGCCGATCCTCGCCCGCGCAGGACGGTATCTGACTGAGCAGGCCGAGCAAGGAGTGTGGCATCGACATCTCCCCTGCTCCACGCAGTGCCTTGCGCGCCTGCTGCTGGGCCTCGACCTCGGCGGCGCACTCGGGGCATTCGGACAGGTGGTCTGCTGCGCGGAGATATGCGGGCATTCGCAATTCGCCATCGACGTACGCCGCGATGGCCTCACTGGCCAGATGTTCGGTGGAGCTGAATCGCTTCGGCTTGCGCGCCTGCGTCATCCAACCCTCCTCGTAGCTAGTGGACACTTGCGTGACCGGAGTCGACCTTCCCGTGCACTCGAAGGTACTCGCGTAGCGCCTGGCGTCCACGGTGAATGCGACTGCGAACAGTTCCGAGCTTGACGCCCAGTGTCGCACCGATCTCCTCGTACGACAGTCCTTCGATGTCGCACAGCACGATTGCGGCACGGAACTCCGGTGCCAGCGAGTCGAGCGCGGACTGCAGATCGGGGTCCAGGCGTGCGTCGTGGTAGATCTGCTCGGGGTTGGGTCGGTCCGAGGGAACGCGGTCGTAGTCCTCGGGGAGCGCCTCCATACGGATGCGGCTGCGACGACGAACCATGTCCAGGAACAGGTTGGTGGTGATGCGGTGCAGCCACCCCTCGAAGGTGCCCGGCTGGTAATTCGACAGGGAGCGGAACACGCGAATGAAGGTGTCCTGCGTCAGGTCCTCGGCGTCCTGGGCGTTGCCGGACAGGCGGTAGGCCAGTCGGTAGACACGGTCGCCGTGTTCGCGAACCAGTTCGTCCCAGGACGGCATGGTGGAGTTCTCGCCGGTCGCATCGAACACTGCGGTGCCGCTGAGATCGTCGGGTGCGGGTACGGACTCGGGTAGACGCGCGCTGTCGCGATCGCCGTTGATCTTGTAAATAGTTGGATCCTCCTGCTCAGGACTGCGTACGTCCTTCTGATTCAACCGACGACTACCCTCGGATGTTCCAGCTCACACTTCGCAATCGAGATGGACCTTCGACTCCTGCACAGCCTGACGGACCCGCGTGTGGGTCCGGTATGAAACAGCTGAGGCGCACCTGAGAATGTGTGCGTGAGAATGTGCCCTTGGCACGATAGCCTCGGGGCGTGCCGACCAACGCCGAGAAGATGCTCGCCTACGCCGAAGACTCCGCTCAGGAGGACGAGGTTCTGATCGCAGCCAGAGAGCGAGCCGTCGACCTGGGTGCCGCACCGGTACCGCCGTCGGTCGGAGCGATTCTGTCCATCTTCACCCAGATGCTCGGTGCGAAGACTGTCGTCGAAATCGGTACCGGCGCTGGAATCAGCGGTCTGTGGTTGCTCGACGGGATGCGCGTGGACGGTGTGCTCACCACCATCGACACCGAGCCGGAGCACCAGCGTGCAGCCCGAGAAGCGTTCCGCGCGGGCGGAATTGCGCCCTCGCGCACCCGGCTGATCAACGGCTGGGCGCTCGATGTGCTCCCCCGGTTGGCCGACGACACCTACGATCTGGTCTTCATCGATGCCAGTCCGGCCGACCATCCGCACTTCGTCGCCGAGAGTGTTCGACTCCTGCGACCCGGTGGAGTTCTGGTGCTGCACAACGCGTTATTGGGTGGGCGAGTCGCCGACCCGACTCAGCGCGACGCCACCGCGGTTGCCGTTCGATCCGCCGCCCGGGCCATCGCCGAGGACGAGCGTCTGACGACGGTGCTGCTGCCTCTGGGCGACGGGTTGATCTGCGCGTCGCGAGCGTAAGCATGTGAGTGGTTCTTCGTAGCAGACTACGAAGAACCACTCACATGCCGCAGGCTCTAGATCCAGACGCCCTTGCCGACGGAGACGACTCCCCCGGCGCTGACGTTGAAGCGTTCGCGGTCGCGTTCGTGATCGACACCGATGATCTCGCCGTCACCGACGACGACGTTCTTGTCCAGGATCGCGTGCCGCACCACCGCACCCTTGCCGATTCGGACGCCGGGCATCAGGACGCTGCCCTCGACGGTCGCACCACTGTCGATCATCACGTTGGAGCTGAGCACCGAGTTGCGGACGGTGGCCGCGGACAGGATGCAGCCGGCACCGACGACCGACTCCTGAGCCAAGCCGCCCTGGACGAACTTGGCGGGCGGCAGGTTCTCGGCCGATCCGCGGATGGGCCAGCGACGGTTGTAGAGGTTGAAGATGGGATGCACCGACACGAGGTCCATGTGGGCGTCGTAGAACGCGTCGATGGTGCCGACGTCTCGCCAGTATCCGCGGTCGCGTTCGGTGGCACCGGGAACGACGTTGTCGTTGAAGTCGTAGACCGAGGCGACGCCCGCTTCGACGAGTGCCGGAATGATGTCGCCACCCATGTCGTGGTCGGAGTCGACGTTCTCGGAGTCGGCCTTGATGGCGTCGACGAGCACCTTGGTGGTGAACACGTAGTTGCCCATCGAGGCGTAGGTGACGTCGGGATCGTCGGGGGTCCCGGGCGGCTGCGCCGGCTTCTCGAGGAACTGGGTGATCTTGCCGTTCTCGTCCGAGTCGATGCATCCGAACGCGAATGCCTCGCTACGCGGAACCCGGATGCCCGCGACGGTGACGCCGGCACCGGAGTCGATGTGCTGCTGCACCATCTGCTCCGGGTCCATCCGGTACACGTGGTCGGCTCCGAAGACCACGATGTACTCCGGGTCCTCGTCGTACACCAGGTTCAGCGACTGGAAGATGGCGTCGGCGCTGCCGGTGTACCACCGGGGCCCGAGACGCTGCTGTGCCGGGACCGGAGTGATGTACTCCCCGGCGAAACCGGACAGTCGCCATGTCTGCGAGATGTGGCGGTCCAGTGAATGGGACTTGTACTGGGTGAGCACGCAGAGCCGGAGGTAGCCGGCGTTGACGAGATTGCTCAGTACGAAGTCGATGAGTCGGTAGGCGCCCCCGAAGGGCACGGCTGGCTTGGCTCGGTCCGCGGTCATCGGGTAAAGGCGCTTACCCTCACCGCCGGCAAGCACAATCCCTAGTACGTGCGGTTGTGTCCTCACCCACTCAACCTATCCGCACCGAGAGAACCTTGCTAGCAGTACACGCACAACTGCTGGGGAATGTAGGTTCGTTCACGTGCGCGTAGCAATGATGACCAAGGAATATCCCCCGGAGATCTACGGTGGCGCAGGAGTCCATGTCACGGAGTTGACCGCGCAGCTGAAATCGCTGTGCGACGTGGACATCCACTGCATGGGCGCGCCGCGCGACACCGCGCAGGTACACGACCCCGATCCCGCACTCGCCGGAGCGAACGCCGCGTTGACGACGCTGTCGGCCGAGCTGCGGATGGCCAACGCCGCCGCCGACGCCGACGTGGTGCACTCACACACCTGGTACACCGGCCTCGCGGGCCATCTCGCCGCCGAGTTGTACGACGTTCCGCACATCCTCACCGCACACTCACTCGAACCACGGCGGCCGTGGAAGGCCGAGCAGCTCGGCGGCGGCTACCGCATCTCGTCGTGGTCCGAGCGCAATGCCGTGGAATACGCAGACGCGGTCATCGCCGTCAGCGAGGGCATGGCCAAAGACGTGCTCGACGCGTACCCGCGGCTCGATCCGAGCCGGGTTCATGTGGTGCGCAACGGAATCGACACGCAGCGGTGGTTCGCCGACCAGGGCACCGCAACTCTGGACGAGATCGGCGTCGATCGAAGCAAGCCGATCGTCGCGTTCGTCGGCCGCATCACCAGGCAGAAGGGTGTGGGCCACCTGATCGCTGCCGCCCACCACTTCGACCCGTCGATCCAGCTCGTCCTGTGCGCTGGTGCCCCCGACACTCCGGAGATCGCCGCGGAAACCGAGCGGGCCGTGGCCCTGCTCGCCGAGCAGCGCGGCGGTGTGTTCTGGGTCAAGGACATGCTGCCCACCGACAAGATTCGCGAGATCCTCACTGCAGCAGCCGTCTTCGTCTGCCCCTCGGTGTACGAGCCACTGGGCATCGTCAACCTCGAGGCGATGGCCTGCGAAACTGCTGTGGTGGCATCGGATGTCGGCGGCATTCCCGAGGTCGTCGACGAGGGCCGCACCGGACGCCTGGTGCACTACAACTCCTACGAACCCGATGCCTTCGAGCGGAACCTGGCCGAGACCGTCAACGAGGTCGCCCTCGATCCCGCGCTCGCGGCAGCGATGGGCAAGGCGGGTCGAGAGCGGGCCGTCGCCGAGTTCTCCTGGGCGTCGATCGCGAAGCAGACTCTCGCCGTCTACAACGACGCTCTGGCGCGCCGCCGCTGATCAGGACGACTCAGCGATTCGTCTTGCGATAGGTCGACACCGTCACCGACGCGGTGACCTCGGTGGTGTCCGGTAGCTGCGTCAGCGCCGCAGCCCGCGCCTCGGGGTCACCGTGACGCGCCGACGGGCCCATGCCGATCAAAGCCTCGATGTCGTTGTGCGAGAGCATCATCGGATACTCCAGCGGAGATTCCGTGACCGGTTCGAACAGACCGGACAACGATTCGCTCAGGCGGCGGGGCTTGTCCTCGTCGACACCGATGAGTCCCAGCGGCCCCCGCAGCTCGCGCTGATGCCGCGTCGTGGGCGTGACGACCACCAACACGCCGTCGTCGACGAGTACCCGATTCAGTTCTCCGGCGTTGCGCGGAGCGAAGACGCACGTCACCGCGGACAGGGCACCCGACCGCACCGGAAGTCCGCTCCAGATGTCGGCGACCACGGACCCCAGGCGGGGATGGGACCGGGCAGCGCGCCTGGCCGCGAACTTCGACACGTCGACGCCCATCCCCCGAGCCTCGGGGTGGTCGTCGAGAACAGCCGCGAGATAGTGACCGGTTCCCACCCCGACGTCGAGCACCACCTCGCTGTCCACCGGGACCCCCGCAGACACTGCTCGGGCGATCGGGTCGAAGTGCCCCTCCCCCAGGAACGCATCGCGCGCGGCGATCATCTCGGCCGAATCGCCGGTGAACTTGCCGCCGTCACCGGTCAGCAGACTGACGTACCCCTGCCGAGCGACATCGAACGAGTGCCCTCGATCGCACCACAGCGCCCGATCCGTGTCGCCGACACCGAGCCCGGAGTCGACCTCGCGTGCTCGGCAATGCGGACACAGCAGCACGTCCACGACGTCGGTCAGCATCGGACACCTCCTCCGTCACGACTCTGCCGGACGGCACAGTCGTGAACACAACACAAAGCCCCGCTTGCCGTCACGGCGAGCGGGGCTGAGCGATGATCGATCGACAGAACGGTCAGCCGGTGACACCCTTCAATTCGTCACCGAGCGCCGCGGCCTCGTCGGGGGTCAATTCGACGACCAATCGGCCGCCCCCCTCGAGCGGGACGCGCATGACGATTCCTCGTCCCTCTTTGGTTGCTTCGAGGGGACCGTCCCCGGTCCGGGGCTTCATCGCCGCCATCCTCTGCTCCCTCCAGATCTGCGCCCACCAGCTCGGCGCCTAGGCCAAAAAGACAATTTCGTCGCGGGGCGACGGGTGTTGTCCCCTATTCTTCCCTATCGTCGTCGATACCGGGAACCGGAGTCGGTATTGACGACCTGCACCCAACACCCCGACAGGTGATCGTCGACCATTCCGGTGGCCTGCATCAAGGCGTAGGCAGTTGTCGGACCGACGAACCGTAGGCCCCGCCGCTTGAGCTCCTTGGCCAGAGCGGTGGACTCCGGAGTCGAGGCGGGCACATCGGAGAACTCGGTCAGGCGCGCCGGCCTGGGTTTCGGAGCGAACGACCAGAGCAGGGTGTCGAGGTCGGTGTCGTCGAAATCGACGATGGCGCGCGCGTTGCTCACCGCAGCGTCGATCTTGAGCCTGTTGCGCACGATGGACGCGTCGTTCATCAACCGTTCGACATCGGCGTCGCCGAACCGGGCCACCAGCTCCGGATCGAATCCGGCGAATGCCGTGCGGAAGCTGTCGCGTTTGCGCAGGATCGTGATCCACGACAGGCCCGATTGGAACGCTTCGAGACAGAGCCGCTCGTAGAGCTCGTTGCGGCCGTGGAGCGGCTGTCCCCATTCGAGATCGTGGTAGTTCCGGTACAGGTCGTCGTCGGTGGCACCCCAGGGACAGCGCAGTCGGCCGTCCGGTCCGGCGACAGCGCTCATCGCTCGTCCGGCTCATCCGGGGACGGGGCGACCGTCTCCTGTGCCTGCTGCGCAGCCGACAGTCGCGAACGGAGCATGTCGATCTCGCCGCCCAGTCGCTCCAACGCCCAGTCGACCTCGCTGGGCTTGTAGCCGCGCAGGCTCTGCTGAAATTTCAGCGCGTGCACGTCGGCACCGGTGACGCCTTCCGCCGGCAGAACGGTCGCGGTGGTTCCCTCGGGCAGCGGGCCCAGTTCCTCACCGCGACCGAACACCGCTGACGCCACGAAGAACAATGCAGCGGCGACGACGGCAATGACGACGACGTAGATCAGCAGCGTCAACATGCCACGATCTTGTCACGACCGCCCGACACGCTACTTCAGCGAGTTCATCGCCGGTCGGTCCAGCAACGACACCTCGGTGGAGAACGGCTCGAACGAGTCGCCGTCGACTCGGAACTGCATCAGACCGGCACCGGAATCGACCATCCCGCACCGATTGAGCATCGTCCCGACGATCTGTCTGCTCATGGCCCCGAGTTCGACCAGCGGGCGGTTGCGGTGCTTGCGCACACCCAGATTCACCTGGCCGATCGCCCGCAGTCCGAGCCTGTCGTAGGTATCGAGCAGCAGCCCGATCTCCACTCCGTAGCCGGGTGCGAACGGCACCGCGGACAGAAGCTCACGCGTACCGGCATACTCACCGCCGAGGGGCTGAATGACCCCGGTCAGCTCGGGCCGAAGGGCAGCGAGCAGCGGCCTTGCCACGAGCTCGGTGACGCGTCCACCGCCGTTGGCGTCCTCGGTTCCACTGGTCCGTAACGGACGGCGGTAGTAGCCCTTGACGAGGTGGATGCCGTCGCCCATCAGCAGGGGGCCGAGCAACTTGGGCACGAACGCCGGATCGGGGTTGATCAGGTCGGAGTCGACGAACGCGATGAGATCACCGGTCGACGCGGCGACCGATCGCCACAGCACCTCGCCCTTGCCCGGTACCGGGTCCACGCCGGGTACCGCTTCTTCTCGGCTGATGACGCGTGCGCCGGCCGCTGTCGCGCGCACGGCCGTCTCGTCGGTGGAACCGGAATCCAACACGATCAGCTCGTCGACGAGGCCACCGAGCAACGGGTGGATCGTGTCGATGACAGCGGCGACCGTCTGTTCCTCGTTCAGTGCCGGCAGTACCACCGACACCGTTCGGCCCGCTTTGGCGGCCTCGAGCTCGGCAATGGTCCACTCCGGGGTGTCCCAGCTGTTGGTCTCGGACCACGCCCTGGTGACGTCCGTTCGATCTGCAAGCGTCATGCCAGACCCCTGACCGTCCGCGCCGGGGTTCTCAGTCCCTGGATCGCTGCCACCATGTCGACGACTCTTCTGGTCGACGCAACTTCGTGCACCCGGAACATTCGGGCTCCGCCTGCTGCGGCCAATGCTGTCGCTGCCAATGTTCCCTCCAACCGGTCGGCGAGCTCTACCCCTAGAGTCTCGCCTACGAAGTCCTTGTTGCTCAGCGCCATGAGCACAGGCCACCCGGTGTTTACAAGATCGTCCACGCGACGCAACAACTCGAGCCCGTGATAGGTGTTTTTCCCGAAATCGTGCGTCGGATCGATCAGAATCGAATCTTTTTTCACCCCCTCCGCAACGGCGTTCTCCGCGGCGGCGGTGACTTCGGTGATCACGTCGGCCACCACATCGGCGTACCGAACCCGATGCGGGCGAGTACGGGGCACCGCACCGCCGGTGTGCGAGCAGACGATGCCGACTCCTTCGGCGGCAGCGACGCGCACCAGCTCGGGGTCGGCCCCGGCCCACGTGTCGTTGATCAGATCCGCTCCGACACCGCAGGCCAGTCGAGCTACCTCGCTGCGCCAGGTGTCCACACTGATCAGCAGCTCCGGATACGCGTCCCGGATGGCCTCGACGAACGGAACGACACGGCGGATCTCCTCCTCGGCGTCGACGATGTCGCCGGGACCTGCTTTCACACCACCGATGTCGATCATGTCGGCACCCTCCGCGACAGCCCGGTGCACCGACGCCATCGCAGCGTCGTCGCTGAAATTCGCACCCCCGTCGTAGAACGAATCGGGGGTGCGATTGACGATGGCCATGACCAATGCGCGATCGTCGGCGACCGGTTTGCCGCAGAGGGTGCTCATGAAATCAATAGTGGCACGAGCGCATCTTTCGGGTGCTCAGCCCTTGGGAGCCTTGCCTGCGGCGACCTCGGCGACGTAGCCGTCGTACGCCTTCTCGTAGCCACCGGACTTGCCGCGCAGCACGTACAGGTCGCTGTCGCCGTCTTCCTCGTAGCCGAGCTTGCGCAGGGCCACCTTCTGACTCTTGAACGTCGACGTCTGCTCGAGGCTGTCGACGACCCTGACGAAGAGGGGCACCGCGTACGTGGGGAGCTTGTCGTAGAGGTGCGCGGCCGTGGACTTGCCGTCGAAGGTCTCGCCCTCGCGCAGCGTCACCGCAGCCATGCCTGCCTTGCCGTCGGTTCCCTCGATGTCGACGCCGTACACGACGGCACCGTCGATCGACGGATGCCCACCGAGCGCACCTTCGACCTGAGTGGTGGCTACGTTCTCACCCTTCCAACGGAAGGTGTCGCCGAGACGGTCGACGAATGCGACGTGCATCCAGCCCTGCTTACGAACCAGATCGCCGGTGTCGAACCACGCGTCGCCGTCCTTGAAGCCGTCGCGCACCAACTTCTTCTCGGTGGCCTTGTCGTCGGAGTAGCCGTCGAACGGTGCCCGGTCGGTCACCTTGGACAACAGCAGTCCGACCTCGCCGTTTCCGACCTTGCGGAGCTTGCCGTCCTGACCGCGCTTGGCCTTGCCGGACTCCTCGTCGTACTGGACGACGGCGTACGGGAGCGGGCAGATCCCGGCGGTCTTCTTCATGTTGAGGGCGTTGATGAACGCGATGTTGCACTCGCTTGCACCGTAGAACTCGGCGACGCGGGAGATGCCGAATCGTTCGGTGAACTCCTCCCAGATCTCCGGGCGCAGTCCGTTGCCGACGATCAGTTTCACCGAGTTGTCGCGGTCGGAGCTCTTCTTCGGCTGTGTCAGCAGGTAGCGGCACAGCTCGCCGATGTAGGTGAACGCGGTGGCCTTGTTGACCCGGATGTCGTCCCAGAAATTGCTCACCGAGAACTGCTTGCCGATGGCCATCGTCGCGCCGCCCGCGAGCACCGAGGACAGCGTCACCGTCAGCGCGTTGTTGTGGTAGAGCGGCAGGCAGCAGTAGATGACGTCGTTGCTGCGCAGCCGGACACCCATGTTGCCGAGACCGGACATGGACTTGAGCCAGCGGAAGTGGCTCATCAGGCTCGCCTTCGGCATGCCGGTGGTGCCCGAGGTGAAGATGTAGAACGCCTTCTCCTTGGCCTGGATCTCGGCGGTCACCTTCGGGTTGGCTGTCGACGCCGTCGCGGCGAGTTCGGCGAGTTTCTTCAGCGGCAGTACGGCACCGACCTTCGGCTCCCCGTCGAGCGAATCGAGCGCCTCCTGCGCGTTCTCGTCCAGTACGAGGACCTTCGCCTCGAGAATGCCCAGGCTGTGTTCGAGTACATCGCCGCGCTGGTTGTAGTTCAGCATTCCCGCGGTGGCGCCGAGTTTGACGGCGGCAAGTGCGGCGAACAGCGCCTCCGGACGGTTCTTGCTGAGGATGCCGACGACGTCGCCGCGCGTCACTCCGTGGTCTGCGAACACCGCGGCGTACTGGTTGACGAGCTCGTTCGCGTCCCGGTAGGTGATCGACTCACCCTCGAACCGCACGAACGGACGGTCGCTGTTCTTCGCGGCAGCATCCTGGAAGACCTGACCGATCGACGCCTTGTGGTCGGGTTTGCGGGTGAATCCTGCCAGGCCCTTGAGGAGACTGGGCACCTCCGTCACCATTTTCGGCAACGCGACCGCGAGGTCGGTCACTCCAATTTTCTGACGGGCATCGACAGCCATGTACTCCCCTTTGAAGACGATGTGAGATTTCTTACCCTACTTGAGAGTAACAACTTTGAGGAGCGCACTCGTCGGCCACGGTTGGTGACCTGTCACAACGTTGCACAGGCGTCCAGGGCAGCCTCGACCGACGCGGTTCTGATCAGGGCATCCACAGCGCGCTGCTGGACGAAGCCCGTGGCCAGCAGCCCGTCGATCCACTGCATCATGCCGTCGAAATGTCCGAATGGGTCGAGCATCACCATCGGCTTGCTGTGCATCCCGAGATAGCCCGCGGTCCACGTCTCGAACAGCTCCTCCAACGTCCCGATGCCACCCGGCAAGGTGATGAACGCGTCGGCGCGGTCCTCCATGATCTTCTTCCGCTCGCGCATGGTGTCGGTGACGATCAACTCGTCGGCATCGACATCGGCGAGCTCGCGATGCACGAGTGCTTTGGGGATCACGCCGACCGTGTTGCCGCCCGCAGCTCGCGTCGCCGCAGCAACGGCGCCCATCATCGACACGTTGCCGCCGCCCGAGACGAGCTGCCAGCCTCGTCGGCCGATCTCGGTGCCGACCTCGGCGGCGAGGTCGATGAAGGAGGAGTCGACGGGACCGGACGCGCAGTAGACGCAGACACTGATCGCGCGTTCGGTCGTGCCACGATCGCTCACTGCTGGGCCTCGCGGACGATCCGGACAGCCTCGTCGACGCTGTCGGTGCAGTGGATCAGTTCGAGGTCCTTCTCGGACACCTTGCCTTCTTTCACGAGAGTCGTCTTGATCCAATCGAGCAGTCCCGACCAGAAGTCCTTGCCCAGCAACACGATCGGGAACCTGGTGACCTTGGCCGTCTGCACCAGGGTCAGCGCCTCGAAGAGTTCGTCGAGAGTACCGAAGCCGCCGGGAAGGCACACGAACGCCTGCGAGTACTTCACGAACATGGTCTTGCGAACGAAGAAGTAGCGAAAATTGACGCCCAGATCGACCCATTCGTTGAGGCCCTGCTCGAACGGCAGCTCGATCCCGAGCCCGATCGAGTACCCGTCGGCCTCGCTCGCACCTCGGTTCGCCCCCTCCATCGCGCCCGGCCCACCACCGGTGATGACGGCGAAGCCCTCCTTCGCGAGAGCGGCTCCGAGCTGTCGGGCTCGGGCGTACTCGGGATGGTCGACGGGGGTGCGCGCCGAACCGAACACCGTCACGGCCTTGGGGACCTCGGCGAGTGCACCGAATCCCTCGACGAATTCGCTCTGGATTCGCAAGACTCGCCAGGTGTCGGAGTGAATCCAGTTCCCCGGTCCTCGCTCGTCGAGCAGGCGCTGATCCGAGGTGGAGGTCTCGGTGTTCCGGCCACGCCTAAGTACGACGGAACCCTTGTGCTTGGCCGGCTTCTCGCTGCTGTGCCACTCGAAACTGCTGTGTTCTTCGGAACTGCCGTGTTCCTCGGAACTACCTGGGTCCTGGTCGCTGTTCATGGCGTTCAGGCTATCCGGCAGTGAGGTAGCTCCGGAGAACCTGCGTGACGTGGGTGATCTGCTCGACGGGGACGCGTTCGTCGCGCTTGTGGGCGAGGTTGGGGTCGCCGGGTCCGTAGTTGACCGCCGGAATACCGAGCGCCGAGAACCGGGAGACGTCCGTCCAGCCGTACTTGGCGCGGAACTGTCCGCCCGCGGCTTCGATGAGCGCAGCCGCCGCAGGCTGGTTCAGTCCGGGAAGGGCACCCGGCGACGAGTCGGTGACCTCGAAGCCGAGATCCAGTCCCTCGACCACCTCACGAACGTGTTCGACGGCGTCGTCGACGCTGCGATCGGGTGCGAAGCGAAAGTTGACATCGAGCTCGGCCGCGTCGGGAACGACGTTGCCCGCGACCCCACCGGAGATCCGGACCGCTTGCAGCCCTTCCCGATACACGCAGCCGTCGATGTCGACGGTGCGTGCCCGATACGCCGCGAGCCGGTTCAGAACCGCGCCGAATTTGTGAATTGCATTGTCGCCCAACCAGGACCGGGCACTGTGAGCCCGTGTTCCCGACGCCGTCAACCGAACACGGAGTGTTCCTTGGCAACCGGCCTCGATGAACCCGCCGGACGGTTCGCCGAGGATCGCGACGTCGGCGACCAGCCATTCGGGAAGTTCGCGTTCGATGCGGCCCAGCCCGTTGCGGGCAGCCGCGATCTCCTCGCAGTCGTAGAACACCAGAGTGAGATCGTGCGCAGGATTGTCGATCGTCGCGGCGAGATGCAGGAACACTGCGTCGCCCGACTTCATGTCGACGGTTCCGCAGCCGTGCAGGATGTCACCTTCGGCGCTGTCGTGTTCCCGCCTCGACGGCACGTTGTCTGCGATGGGAACCGTGTCGAGGTGCCCGGCCAGCATCACGCGCGACCCGAGCCCGCGGTTGGTCCGGGCCAGCACGGCGTTGCCACTGCGGATGATCTCGAAGCCGGTGGTCTGGTCGCGGAGCGCCTGTTCCACCTCGTCCGCAATGCGCGATTCGTCCTCACTGACACTGGGGATGTCCACCAGCGCCGCGGTGAGGTCGATCGGGTCTGCATTCAGTTCGAGCGTCACGGGTGAAAACTCTAGGCCGTGGATCCCGGAATCTCGCGGACCACGCCGTCGAAGCCTGCCCCGAACAATCTTCCGTTCGAGAACCCCTGGTCGGAACGACCGTAGGCGACGACGCTGGTCAACCGAGTTCCGGTGCCGATGACGCACGTCGTCCCCGGCGCATCGATGCGGACGACGGAGCCGCCTGCATTCAGCGGTACCACCGGACGTCCGGCGTCGTCGAGGGTGAGCCCGTCCGGAGCTGCGAACGAGTCGAGTCCCGTCAGGTCGAGCACGCTTTCCGGTGCCGAGGGGTCGGCGAGCGGAATACGGCTGACGCCCGGGTTCACGAAGGTGCGCGAGACGTAGAGGTACCGATCGGCGGCGTCGAGCACTGCGCCGTTGGCACTGGGGAAGCTCGCCCACGCCGGGTCGACCGAACCATCGGGGCCGATCCGGCCGATGAGCGAGCCGAAGTCGTTGGTGGCGTACACCGTTCCGTCAGCAGCGACGGCGAGTCCGTTGGCTGCGCTCAGACCGGTTGCGAACGGGGTCACGGTCAGGGTGTTCACGTCGAGCCGCACGATCCCGGCGGCCTTGACGATGTCTCCGACGAAGACGCGAGGGTCGGCCCCGTAGCCGACCAGCAGGGTGCCGTCGGGCATCCAGGCCAGGGCACCACCGCCGCCGCTGGGAACCGTCGCGATGGGGTAGGCGGCCTGCCCCGGCGCGTCGATGCGAAACACCCGGCCGGAGACGATGTCGGTGACGTAGGCCCGGCCCGACGCGTCGACCGCCAGGCCTTCCAGAGCTGCACCCGGGATCCGTGCGACCACTGCCGACGGACCTCCTGCGCCGGCGCAGGAGGGATCGGCGACTGCAGTGCCGGACCCGACGACGACGCTCCCGGCCACCACCACCGTCGCAGCAGCGATCGCCGTGACGACCGAACGCACACGCGCGGACTTGCTCGAACCCATGACACTCCCAACCTCGGCGACCCCCTGTCAGCCGATGACGATGTCTACCACGCGCCTGCGACATGCAAACCCAGGGCGACCCCGAGCACGATCGTCGTCGCCAGGGTCGTCACCAACCCGGTGAAGGACACACCGTCCGCCATCACCGAGGTCACTCCACGGATGCGGGAGTCGGGACGTGTGGTCACCGGGAAACTCTGACAGCTTCCCCGCCGTCGATGCGTCCGCCGGTATTCCGATGCGATCACGCTCCACGGTCGAACCGATAACGAACCGACGCCGCGTCGGGAACGGCGTCCAGGAACAGTCGACGTTCCCGCAATGACGGGCCAACCCGCCCTCCGGGTCCACCGCGTATTCTTCGAGCCGTGAGCGCACAGGGAGCATCAGCAGTAGGTATTGCCAACATCACGACGTCGGGCGTCGTTCTCGACACCTGGTTTCCGAACCCGGAGCTCGGGTCGGGCTTCGAGACCGGCACCGTCCGGCTCGAGGGTTCGGACGTCCCCGAGGAGCTGGCCGCTCTCGTCGGACCGGACGAGGCGCGCGGCGTCGAGGTAGTCGCAGTGCGCACCAGCATCGCCTCTCTCGAGGACGCTCCGATCGACGCCCACGACGCGTATCTGCGACTGCACCTGCTTTCGCACCGGTTGATCCAGCCGCACGGGCAGAACCTCGACGGCGTGTTCGGTCTGCTGTCCAATGTGGTGTGGACCAACTTCGGGCCCGCAGCGGTGGACGGTTTCGAGACGGTGCGCGCGAAACTTCGTGCCCGCGGTCCGGTGACCGTGTTCGGAGTCGACAAGTTCCCACGCCTGGTCGACTACGTCGTTCCCACCGGTGTTCGGATCGCCGACGCCGACCGCGTTCGTCTCGGCGCGCACCTGGCCAGCGGAACGACGGTCATGCACGAGGGCTTCGTCAACTTCAACGCCGGCACGCTCGGCAACTCGATGGTCGAGGGTCGCATCTCCGCGGGCGTCGTCGTGGGCGACGGTTCCGATGTGGGCGGCGGCGCGTCGATCATGGGCACGCTCTCCGGCGGCGGCAAGAATGTCATTTCCGTCGGAAAGAGCTGCCTGCTGGGCGCGAACTCCGGGCTCGGCATTTCACTCGGTGACGACTGCGTCGTCGAGGCCGGGCTCTACATCACCGCAGGAACCAAGGTGAGTGGCCCGGATGGAACAGTGGTGAAGGCGGCGACACTGTCCGGCAAGTCCAACCTGCTGTTCCGTCGCAACTCGCTGTCGGGCGCTGTCGAGGTGGTGCCGTGGAAGGGCACCGGCGTCGAACTGAACGCGGCACTGCACGCCAACGACTGAGAGCTGAATTCCCGAATCAGGCTTACTGCCAACCTCTTCCAGCCCCGCACCGTGTTCTCGGTGCGGGGCTGGAGTGGTCTTTGGGCGGGTTCAGGCGATGTGGGGGCCTGCTCGGGCGTGGGATGGTCGGGGTTGTCGGTACGGGTCGACGGTGGCCGGTGGCACGAACCACGGGTGGTTGTCGACGCCGATGAATACTTCCCAATCACTGTGGTGCAGGAGTCGGTGGTGGAATCCGCACAGGAGGACGAGGTTGTTCATGTCGGTGGGGCCACCGTCGGCCCAGTGCCAGATGTGATGCGCCTCTGTCCAGGCGGCGGGTTTGCCGCAGCCGGGGAAAGCGCAGGTGTGGTCTCTCGCGATGAGGGCTTTGCGTTGTTTGGCGGTGACGGTGCGGGCGGTGCGGGCGAGGTTGATCGGTGAGCCGTTCTCGTCCATGACGATGGCGGTGAGCAGGCAGTCGCAGGCGAGTTGGCGGGAGGTGTTGCGGGAGAGTGGTCCCATCCAGGGTAGCCACCCGACCGAAGTGCCGTCGCCGAACAGGTCCCGGTACGCGCCACGATCTGCGCCACAAGGTGGATTCGTTCCGTCTTCCGCATCGGGGTGGATGGGGTGTCCGGTGTCGATGTCGACCGGATCGACTCGGTCTGTGTCGGATTCTGCTGCCGCGCGGGTGGTTTCGTCGTCGGCGATGTCGTCTGCGTCGGCACTGTCGGCGTTGTCACGGAGGTCGGTGAGGTCACGCAGGGTGATGTGCAGGTTCAGGTGCGGGCGTTCACCGCCTTCGATGGGTCGATCACTCGAGGCGAGGTATCGGTCGAGGATGTGTCCGAAGGCGTCGGCTCGTCGCTTGGCGGGGCTGCGATCGTCTCCGGTTTTGGGTGTCTCGGTGCCGTCGGGGTCGGGGCGGGGTTCGGTCAGCGGTGAGAGTGCGGTGAGGAGTTTCTCGCCGGTGATCGCATCGAAGTCTCCTTTGAGTACGAGCCGGCCGTTGAGGGTCTTGGAGGCGAAGAGTTCGTTGCGGTCGGTGTCGTCGGCGGGTGGTGTCTTGCCGCCGTAGGTGTCGTGGAGTTTGGTGATCGCTTCGCGGATGCGGCCGGTGCGGGCTCCGGGCCCGGTCGCGGCGGTGATCATCGCCTTCCGGGCGATGTCTTGCCCTTTCTGCGGGAGGTTCTTGGGTGGGGTTTCGGCGAAGGTGAGGATCAGGGCGGCGTGGTCGACGGACATGACTCCGGTGTTCACGGCGTCGGCGATGTCGGGGAAGTTCTTCAGTCCGCGGGCGAGGGCGACGATCTTGTTGGCTTTGCTGGGGGTGAGCAGGGTGGTGGAGGTGAGCCAGCCTGCGGGTCCGGGGAAGCCGAGTTTCTCCCGGGAGACGCGGGTGTCGATCTCGGCGACGAGAGCGATCCGCCGGGCTTCGAGCAGCTGGATCTGGTGGGAGACCGCGGCGGCGTCGGCGAGGAGTTCGCTCTCGCTCAGTTGCCAAATCTCCGTGGTCATAGAAGCAAGTGTATCGAACGCGCGTTCGACTGGCAACCTTAGTTCAATCGGAAACTATTGTGCTGCTTGACTATTCGCGCTTCCAAACCTGTCGGTGGGGTGTGGTATCGGATACGTGCGTGCCTTGGTGATAAAGGATTTTCCAATCACCCGCGCGGCGTTGCCACAACGTCATCCTGCGGGTGGATCGGCCGCCCTGCTCGAGAATGTAGGTCAGCAAATACGTATTCGAGGCAATTTCTCGGAGCTCGAATTCACTGGCTGTCCAGTCGACATCGAGTTGCCCGGTGGGGTCGGATGCGTATCGCTTTTCGAGAACGGCCCAGACGTGCTCGCGGTCGTATCGCCTGCCCGACGCACCGACCTCCCAGAAACCCACGTCCGTCAAGCGATCGAAATCCTCACGCGTGATGCCGAACTCACGGCGATGGAAAATCGGCTCTCGTCGTTCGAGCTCCTCGAGCACCGCATACTCGTCGAACACAGGATTGCCCGCCGAGCGTCAGCCGATGGTCCCCAGTGACGCCAGGGTTTTCACCACAGCCCGTGCGGCTTCTGCGCCTTTGGTTTCGAGGTGAGCGGTGAAGAAGGCGTTGTGGTCGGCGTGTTCGTGGAAGTGGTGTGGCGTCAGCACCACGGAGAACACCGGCACGTCGGTGTCCAGCTGCACTCGCATCAGGCCGTCGATGACCGCCGTTTCGACGAAGTCGTGTCGGTAGATTCCGCCGTCCACCACCAGTGCAGCGGCGACGATCGCGGAGTACTTGCCCGTCTTGGCGAGCCGCTGTGCGTGCAGTGGGATCTCGAAGGCCCCGGGTACCTCGAACACGTCGACAGTCGTCTCGGTTTCTCCGAGATTCTTCAGCTCGGCAGCGAATCCCACTCGCGCACGATCGACGATGTCCAAGTGCCAGCTGGCGTGGACGAAGGCAATGGATCCGGCGAGTGGAGTCGTCATGGATGCGATGCTAGCGGTATCGCTCGTCGAGCAAGTCGAGTGTCGGGCTATCGAATTCACCGGCGAAATACTTCTGCAACACTTCGCCGAATACGGACGGGCCCTTGGTAGCTTCGGCGAAAAGCGTCATGGACGAATGCAACTTCAGGTTGTCGGGATAACCGAAGATATCGTCGACCGTCCGCCCCTCGACAGCTGCAACAAGCCTTGCCGCCTTCTTCAGGCGAGGGCCCAGCACTTCGTGCGAGAGATAGAACTCCGCCTCGGTCAGATCGGCGATGCCGAAGTGTTGAGCGGTCGCGCTACGCCCCAGTCCCGCCAACTGCGGGAACACGAACCACATCCAGTGTGTCTGCTTGCATCCCGCCTTCAGTTCCTTCGTCACCGCGGTCCAGACGGGGTCCTGGGCATCGACGAAGCGTTGCAGGTCGTATTCGGTCATGCCGTTCAACCTAGGTGAACCCACGCAGCAGCGTGTCGACGGTCGCGTCGAGAAGATCCTCGATCGCGACGCCGTCGAGCAGGTCCCCGGTGGCCAGCATCGCAAGTCCGTGCACGCTCGCGAAAGCAACCCGCGCGAGGATCGCGGGCGGGGCATCGGTGATCACACCCGCGGCGATGGCTTCGCCGAGCAATGCCTCGGTGGCGGTCATGCTCTCGTGCGCAACAGTTTTCAGCTTCTCGCTGGCGTCGGGATGATGCTTGGTGCTGTACATGACGTCCAGCAACTCCGGATGTTCGACGGCGAATCCGAGGTAGGCGCGAGCGACTGCACGAAACCGAGCCATCAGCTCACCGGGTCCAGTTGCCGCGGCGACCATCCGGCGGTTCAGCTCCTCGAAACCGTGCAGGGCCAGCGCATCCAACAGCGCTTGCTTGTCGCGGAAGTGGCGCGCGGGAGCACCGTGACTGACCCCGACATCTCTGGCCAGCTGTCGAAGTGACAACGCGTCGACTCCGCGGTGCGCGATGCTCCGTTCGGCCTCGTCGAGCAGTACCGCGCGCAGGTCACCGTGGTGGTACCGCTGCGTTGCCATGGGTTCCACCCTAGGCGATGTTGGCGTTGACAACAATGCTGACACTGCCTACATTGGCGGACATGACTTCCACAGCACTGATCACCGGAGCAAGTTCGGGCCTCGGCGAGGAGTTCGCCACTCGATTCGCGGCACGGGGCGAGAACGTCGTCCTGGTGGCACGGCGTGCCGACCGACTGGACACCCTGGCACGACGTATCGAAGCCGACCACGGCGTCACCGCAACCGTTGTCGCGATGGATCTGGGAGTTCCCGGCGTCGGCGAGACCCTCCGAACCACATTGGCCGACAAAGGAATCATCCCCACCACACTCGTCAACAACGCAGGTTTCGGAACTCACGGGAAATTCGCCGACGAGGATCCCGAGCGCATCGCCGCAGAGATCGCGCTGAACGTGAGCGCGCTGGTCGACCTGACGCATGCGTTTCTGCCCAACCTCACCTGCGCGCTGATCAACATCGCGAGTACCGCTGCGTACCAACCCACCCCCAACATGGCTGTCTACGGTGCCACGAAGGCCTTCGTCCTCAACTTCACCGAGGCCTTGGCCTTCGAGCACCGCAGCTCGCCGCTGAAGATTCTCGCGCTCTCCCCCGGCCCTACCCGCACCGAGTTCTTCGACGTCGTCGGATCCGAGGACGCCGCGGTGGGCAACTTCCAGACCTCCGAGCAAGTGGTCGCGACGGCTCTGCGCGCGTTGGACTCTCGCCGCACCCCCGCCAGCATCGTGTCCGGCCTGTCCAACAAGATCAGCGCCGGCAGTGTCCGTTTTGCTCCACGTGCACTGGCCACCGTGATCAGTGGTCGCCTGCTGAAAGCATGAGGCCGGCAAGGATGCGCTCGAACACCACTCGCTCGGAAGCCGGAATCGCGTCGAGCAGATACCGTCTGACCGCCTCCGCGTGAACGGGCCGCGCGCGCACGACGGCGTCGCGCCCCACCTCGGTGAGAACTACCTCCACTCCCCCGTCGACCGGACGACGAGTGATCAGTCCGCGGTCGGCCATTCGGGTCAGATGATGCGACAGCCGACTGCGATGCCACTCGAGCAACGCCGCCAATGCGCTCTGCCGCAGCACCCCATGCCCTATTTCGTGCACTCGGGTCAGAACCGCGAAGTCCTGATCCGACAAGCCAGTTCTGTCCGCGATCTCCGCGGTGACGCGAGTCCATACGGCGTCCTGCGCCCGCTTCCACGCGTGCCACAGGGCCATCTCGGATTCGTTCAACAGCGTCATTGCGCCACCCTATCCACCGACCTGTTGACATGACAACACAACCGGGTGCATGGTGTTGATATGACAACACACACTGCTTTGGTCACGGGTGCCAACCGAGGCATCGGCCTTGCCATCGTCCGCGGCCTCGCCGCCCAGGGGTTTGTCGTCTATCTGGGCTCGCGAGATCTCGCCGGGGGCGTCACCGCGGCCACCGGGATCGACGGAGACGTACGCCCGATTCGGCTCGATGTCACCTCGGCCGACGACATCGACGAGGCCGTCCGACACATCGACACCGAAGTGGGCCACCTCGACGCTCTGATCAACAACGCAGGCATCAACGTCGGCTATCACCGCCCTATCGAGGAGAATTCGTCGGATCTGCGAAAGGTGTACGACGTCAACGTCTTCGCCGTCGTCGATGTGACCAACGCATTCCTGCCGCTACTGAGAGAGTCCCCGGCCGGTCGGATCGTCAACGTCACCAGCAAGCGCGGTTCCATCGGCGAGGACGGCGCATGGGTGGGCACGCCATCGATGGCGTATTCGAGCTCGAAGACCGCTCTGAACGCCCTCACCGTCCACTACGCCCGAGACCTTGCCGATACCCCGATCAAGGTCAACGGAGCAGCTCCTGGGCACGTCGCCACCGACTTCAATGGATTCCGCGGAACGCGATCGCCGGACGAGGGTGCGGCCGTGGCGATTCGACTCGCCACCCTCGACGCCGACGGACCCACCGGACTGGTTTTCGAGGACAACACCGTCCTCACGTGGTGAGGCGTACGCGCGCCTACCCCCGTGTCCGACGCGAATCGATCACTCCCGTATCGAATCCGGCCAGGTGCAATCCCCCGTGGAATCGGGCGTGTTCGATCTTGAGGCACCGATCCATGACGACGTTCAATCCCGCTGCCTCGCCGTCGTTGGCCACCTGCTCGTGCCACAGCCCCAGCTGAAGCCAGATCGTCTTCGCCTGCGCTGCAATGGTTTCCGAAAGCACTTCAGGAAGGTCGTCGTACTTGCGGAACACGTCGACCAGATCCGGCGGCTTCGGTAGTTCGGCGAGTGTGGGGTATACCGTCGTTCCTTCGATGTCGGTGACCGTCGGGTTCACCAGAAAGATCTCGTAGTTGCTCGTCGACGAGAGGTATCGGTTGACGAAGTAGCTTGCCCGCGAGGGGTTCTTCGACGCACCGACGATCGCGACGGTCTTCGTCTCTCGCAGGATGCGTTGCCGCTGCGGCGCGGACGGGCTCTGCCAGGTGCGTTCGCTCATGACCGAGCCTTTCCTGTTGCCAGCGTCAGGGCCTGATCCAGGTCCCACAGAATGTCCTCGGCGTCTTCGAGGCCGACGCTGATACGAATCAGCTCGGGACCGACACCTGCTCCGCGCAGTTGCTCGTCGGTCAGTTGTCGGTGCGTGGTGCTGCCCGGGTGGATAACCAGCGTGCGCACGTCACCGATGTTGGCGACGTGGCTGGCGACCTGGACGCTCTCGACGAACGCCTGCCCGGCCTCGCGGCCACCGTCGATTCCGAAAGCGAACACCGCACCGGGACCGGTGGGGAGGTACTTCGCTGCTCGGTCGTGGTGTGGGTGACTGTGCAGCCCGGCCCATCTCACGTACTCGATCCGGGGATCTGCCTCGAGCCACTCGGCGACCACTCGGGCATTACCGACGTGCGCATCCATCCGTTGCGGCAGCGTTTCCACTCCCTGGATCAACGTGAATGCCGATTGCGGTGCCAATGCGCCCCCGATGTCGCGCAACTGCTCGCTGCGCAGCTTCGTCAGAAAGCCGTACTCGCCGAAGTTCCCCCACCACGACAGCCCGCCGTACGACGCAACCGGTTCGGTCATCTGCGGGAATTTTCCCGAGCCCCAATCGAATCGACCGGATTCGATCACCACTCCCCCGAGGGTGGAACCATGTCCGCCGAGGAACTTGGTGGCCGAGTGGATCACGATGTCGGCACCGAATTCGATGGGCCGACTGAGCCAGGGAGTCGCCATCGTCGCGTCGATCACCAACGGAATTCCGTGATCGTGCGCGACAGCGGCGAGACCCTCGAGGTCGGCGATCTCGCCCGACGGGTTGCCGATGATCTCGGCGTAGATCAGTTTGGTCGAATCCGTCACCGCCGCTGCGTAATCCGCCGGATCGGTGCCGGGAACGAAGGTGGTCTCGACGCCGAAGCGGCGCAGGGTCACATCGAGCTGGGTCACCGTGCCGCCGTAGAGCCCGGCCGCGGCAACGATGTGGTCTCCGCTACCGGCAAGCGCAGCGAACACCGCGAACTCGGCCGACAACCCACTGGCGAACGCGACCGCCCCGATACCGCCTTCGAGGCTCGCGATGCGCTCCTCGAAGGCGGCGACGGTGGGATTCCCGATGCGGCTGTAGACGTTGCCGTACTTCTGCAGAGCGAACAGATCGCCCGCGTCCGCCGAATTCTCGAACACGTAGCTCGCCGTCTGATAGATCGGCACCGCACGCGAACCGGTGGAAGGGTCAGGTCTCGCTCCGGCGTGAATTGCTCTGGTACGCAGACCGAATGTCCGTTCGCTCATGACGTCAGGCCGTTTCGAGAACGGTGTGGATCGGGGTGGGATTGCGCGTGAGATCCAGCACGGGGCAGTGATCGTCGACGGCCTGCTGCAGCTCCTCGTACCGCTCCCGCGACTCGGGACCGGTGACGGTCACCACGACCCGCACCTCACCGAAACCGGGACGAACGTCGTCGTCGAAACCGAAGAATCCGCGAACGTCGAGGTCACCCTCGGCCTTGGCCTTGATGTCGTCGACGACGATACCGAGCTTCTCCGCCCAGACGCGGTACGTGACCACTTGGCAGGACAGCAGTGACGCCAGGTAGTACTCGACCGGGTTGGCCGCCTTGTTCTCACCACCGAGGGCGGGCGGCTCGTCGACCTCGACGCTGTACTTGCCCAGGGTGACGGTGCTGGCGACGGCATCGTGCGCGGTGACCGAGGCCCGGAAGACCGCCTGGGCGTTCTTGGCGTCGGCCTGCACGGCCTCGTCGGTGGCGGCGATGATGCCGCCGAGGTGGGACACAGATGTGGTCATGAGTGATCCTGTTCGTCGAAAAAGGTTGCCGGAAGAACCCGAGGAGCACGTAGAGCTCGTCGGGGCTGGGTTCGATCGACAGTTACGAACAGGAAGAAGTGCAGACCAGGCACAGATCGATGGTGCGACGACGCACGAGCCTTCTGCCCGCGTCGGTCACATGTGTCTCGGTCACGGTGCCGACAATAGCCTAAGAGAACTGGTCTGCGCCGACGTCGGTTTCGTCGTCGGTGATCGCCGCGACGATACGTTCCGCCACCGCCTCCGGCGTCAGACCCTGGGGCAGTTTCGGTGCCTGCCCGGCGATCGGCCGCGTCGCAAGACCCGTCTCGGTGTGCGGCGGACGCACGTCCACGATCCTGATCTTCGACTTACGTGCCTCTGTACGAACGCTTTTCAGCAGTGCCGTCACCGCGGCCTTGCTCGCCGAGTAGGCACCCATGTTCGGCATCGGCTTGTCGGCCACGACGGCACTGATGTTGAGCACGAACCCGCCCTGATCCAGGGTGGTCAGCGCTTCTCGAAGTACCCGCAGTGGTGCGAGATAGTTGAGCAGCAACAGTTCGTCGACGGTGTCGTCGTCCACGTCGGTGACCGGCCCGAACGCCACGACACCTGCGGCGATGACGATCCCGTCCAGTCCGCCGTGGTGTTCGACGGCCTCCGCGACCACCGAGCGAGCCGAATCAGGCAGCGTCAGATCGGCATTCACCGTGTGGTGGTCAGACTCGATGCTCCGGCCGCTCACGGTCAGCCGAGCACCGGCCTTCGCGAGCTGCTCGACGATCGGACCGCCGAGACCGCCACTGGCACCGAATACGAGAATGCGCGCACCATCGATAGTGGTCATCTCTCGAATTTAACCGCCGCCTCGCACTCTCGCTGACGACGGCGTTCATCAGAGCAGTTCGGCTGCGCGGCGGACCACATCGATGCAGATGTCGAGATTGAGCGGGCTCAACGTCGAGAAGCCCTGAGCCACTTCACCTTGTTCGAGCACCACCACCCGGCCCGCTGCGACGCTCGGCAACGAGGTGAACAGTCCGGTATCGACGATCCCGGTCGAGCCGAAGTCGAACACGACGAGCACGTCGGCATCGGCGAGGATGTCGGCGTTCTCTGCGGAGAACTCGGGGCGCGGGGCGTCGGCGGTCGCTCCGTCGGACAGGGCGGCGACCGTCGTGAACCCGGCCCGCCGGAACAGATCCACGGCAGGGATCGACTCGTGACCGAGTCCGTAGAACGTCGCCGTGTCGTAGGCGGCAATCAGACCGACCGTCGCACCCGCGACGTCGAGGCCTTCGAGCGCGGCGGACATTCTCGCCTCGGTGTCCGAGATGAGCTCGTCCGCGCGATCTCGCCGATCGAGTGCGTCTCCGATGATCTGCAGGTTGCGTCGCCAATCGAAGTACGCGATCTGAAGCACCGGGGCGAGCGATTCGAGCTGGGAACGAGACTCGGCCACCCCGTCGTCTCCGATGATGAGGTCCGGTTCCGCCGCGGCGATGCGCTCGGTGTCGATCGACTCGCCGAGGGAGATCCGCTCACTCGACCCGCCGAGTTCGGTGAGAGCGTTCTCGTGCCATTCCCACGACCGGTTCGGTGCGCCGGTCATCTCGGCGAAGCCCTCACGCACCCCGAACTGCACGGGGACGACACCGAGCGCGAGCACCGTGTCCAGATCCCACAGGTTGGCCACACACGCCACCCGCTGTGGCCGACGGTCGATCACGACGGACTCACCGGCATCGTCGACGATCGTGCGCGGATAGCCGTCCGCCGCCGTCCCGTCGCCCGGGGCCTGCTCCTCACCGGTACCGCATCCGGCGAGCAGGGCCGCGATCGCGACGCTGCCGATGAGGAACTCACGACGCGTCGCGGCCTCGATCGTGCCGGTCTCGAGCTGGGTTGCCCCGATGGCGATTGCGGGCGCAGGTGCGGTCATGGCCCAGAACAATAGGCATGCCTAACCTATAACGTCAACAGCGTCAGCCGAGCAACTTCTTCTGGACCTTGCCCATCGCGTTGCGTGGGAGGGAGTCGACGACGCGAATCTCACGGGGCCGCTTGTGAATCGACAGCTCGGTGGCCACCAGATCGATCAGCACCCGATCCTCCACATCGGTTCCGACGACGAACGCGACGATGCGCTGACCCAGATCGTCGTCGGGCACACCGACCACGGCCACCTCGTCGACGCTCGGATGCCCCAGCAACACCGTCTCGATCTCCCCTGCGCCGACGCGATATCCGCCGGACTTGATCAGATCGGTCGAGGCTCGTCCCACGATTCGGTGGAAGCCGTCGGGCTCGATGAGAGCGACGTCCCCGGTGTCGAACCACCCGTCCTCGGTGAAGGTCTTCGCCGTCGCCTCGGGGTTGTTCAGGTAGCCGTCGAACAGCATCGGGCAGCGAATCTGCAACGCTCCGATGGATTCGCCGTCGTGCGGCAGGATTTCGCCCTTCTCACCGCGCAACCGTGTCTCGACGCCCGCGACCGGCAGTCCGACCGAGCCTGCGCGACGCTCCCCGTCGGCGCGGGTGCTGATGGTGATGAGGGTTTCGCTCATGCCGTATCGCTCGATCGGAGCCTGGCCGGTGAGTTCACGCAGCTTCTCGAACACCGGGACCGGAAGCGGGGCACTGCCGGAAACCAGCAGACGGGCACCGGCAAGAGCGCGGGCCGAGTCCTCGTCCGCGGCGATGCGCGACCATACGGTCGGCACCCCGAAGTACAGGGATCCGCGTGCGGCCGCGTACAGCTCCGGCGTCGGCTTACCGGTGTGGATCAGCGGGCTGCCCACCCGAAGCGGGCCGAGGACACCGAGAATGAGGCCGTGCACGTGGAACAACGGAAGCCCCTGCACCACAGTGTCTTTCGACGTCCATGCCCAGGCCTGCGCCAACGCGTCGAGCCCGGCCGCGATGGCGCTGCGAGAGATCAGGACGCCTTTCGGCGGGCCGGTGGTACCGGAGGTGTAGAGCACGAACGCAACCGAGGACGGCAGAGGTTCGGGGTAGCTGTGCCACGACCGTGCATGCTGACGCACCGGCAGAACATCGAGGCCGGAGGTATCGGGCGGTGCTTCACCGAGCCACGCCTGCGCGCCCGAGTCGCGGAGGATGTGCTCACGTTCGGCCACCCCGGCATCGGGCGGAACGGGTACCACGGTGACACCGGCGATCAGTGCACCCACGACGGCGAGCACCGTCTTCACCGACGGCGTCGCGTAGATCGCGAGGCGGTCGGCTCGTGAGATGCGCTCGGCCACGGACGTCGCCGCGCCCAGGATATCGGCACGAGAGAGGGAGACTCCGTCGATCGTGATGGCGTCGGGAATATCGTCTCCCCGCGCAACGGCGAGTGGGTTCAGTGAACGAAGCAGCACATGGCTACCGTACATACATGGACGTGGACGGAATCGACACCGGCGACTACGCCGAGTACATGACGGTCGCCGCTGGTGACCTGCAGGCGGGTGTCTATCTGATCGGAACCGACGCAGAGCAGGACACCGATTCCGAGGACGACCTCGATCTGGACCTCGAGGACTCCGATTCCGACGATGACGACATCGACGTCGCACACGTCACCGACGGCGCGCCGAGGCTGGTCTACTCGGTGCAGTCCGACGACTTCTGGACTCGCGTCGAATTGGCCGATCTACGAGCCACTCAACTCTACGAGGAAGCTCACGCACGCAATCCCGAGGTCAACACCGAGCCGAAACGGTTCACCACCGTCGAAGCGTTCGGCAGCAACGAACTGGTCTACATCCTGCGCATCCGACGCGGCGGCTGGGATGTGGGCGAGCCGGACCTCGAGCCGTGATCGACTGGGCCCCTCTGGTCCTCGCACACGCGCGCGCGTTCGCTGAACGCGAGTGGTTTCGCGTCACGAATCTGCGCGCCTATGGCAAGTGCGCGCGCGCGTGCGAGACCTAGGCCGCGCACCAGTGCCCGTCAGTCGTGAAACGTGATGCTGCCGATTCCCTGACTCAGGCCGAGGATGCGACGGTGCCGACGCCGAGCGCGACCAGGATTCCGGCGCTGATGCGGTCGATCCAGTCGGTGACCGCAGGCCTGCGCAGCAGCGCGACCGCACGTGAGGCGAGAACGGAGAACACCCCCATCACCAGCGCCGCGACCACCACCTCGACCAGCCCGAGCGTCATGGCACCGGCGAACGTGACCACGGTGAGGAACTGCGGCACCACCGCGAGATAGAACAGTCCGACCTTGGGATTGAGCGCGCACGAGAGAACTCCGGCACCGAACGCCGACCACGCGGACGCGGCGACAGGCACCAGCGGCTCACCGGCCACCTTGTTCTTCCGTCGGGCGCGGAAAGCCTTCACGCCCAGGTACAGCAGATACAGTCCGCCGAGAATCTTGACGACGCGATACGCGGTCGCGGATTGCTCGACGATCGCCGCCAGCCCGACGGCTACCAGCACCGCCCAGAACAGTCCACCGATCGCGACGCCCATCGCCGCCGCGATCCCGGGCTTGAGACCGCCGATGCTGTAACGCAGCACCAGAAACGAATCGGGCCCGGGCAGAATCGCCAGCAGAAAGCACACACCGGCGAAGCTGAGCAGCAGGCTGAGAGTCATGGGTACATGAGAACACCCGGGCCGAGCCGAAGCCAACCGACTTTTCTGCCCACAATTCGCATCGAGAAACGGAATTCCGTTCGCCGGGCCGAATTGTGGACAGTCAGTGCACCACGCACTATCCGCGCAGGCGAGTCGCCGCAGCCTCGATGCGTTCGTCCGTGGCCGTCAACGCGATCCGCACGTGGTGGGCACCGTCGGGACCGTAGAACTCTCCCGGTGCAGCGAGGATGCCGCGTTCGGCGAGCCAGTCGACGGTGTCGCGGCACGCTTCGCCCCGCGTCGCCCACAGGTACAGCCCGGCCTCGGAGTGGTCGACGGTGAATCCGGCTGCTTCGACCGCTTCCTTCAATACAGTCCTGCGTGATCGGTACCGCTCGCGCTGAATGCTCTCGTGTTCGTCGTCGGCCAGTGCGGCGGTCATGGCGGCCTGGATCGGCAACGGCACCATCATGCCCGCGTGCTTGCGTACCTCGAGCAACTCGGCAACCAGGGATGCGTCGCCGGTGACGAAGCCGGCGCGGTAGCTGGCCAGATTCGAGGTCTTCGAAAGCGAGTGCACCGCAAGCAGATTGGTGTGATCGCCGTCGCACACGCGCGGATCCAACACGGAGACCGCTTCGGCATCCCAGGTCAGACCCAGGTAGCACTCGTCGGAGACGACGATCGCGTCACGTTCGCGGGCCCAGTCGACGACCTTGCGCAGGTGGTCGACACCGAGCACCTTGCCCGTCGGGTTGGACGGCGAATTGACGAATATCAATGACGCCCGCTCCGGTCCGAGCCGCGCGAGACCATCTGCCCGCAGAATACGAGCGCCGGCAAGCAGAGCACCCACTTCGTAAGTGGGATAGGCCAATTCGGGGATGACGACCAGGTCCTCGGCTCCGAGGCCCAGCAACATCGGCAACCACGCGATCATTTCCTTGGTGCCGATGGCAGGCAGCACCGCGTCGACCCCGATGCCGGTGATCGAGTAGCGGCGCTCGAGCGCGGCGACCGCGGCCTCCCGCAGCGCAACGGTACCGACGGTCGTCGGGTATCCGGGTTCGTCCGCAACCGAATTCAGTGCGGTGCGGATGACCTCGGCAACCGGATCCACCGGTGTCCCGACCGACAGATTGACGATGCCGTCCGGGTGCGCCGACGCCTTCTCCTTGGCAGCGGTCAACGAGTCCCATGGGAAATCGGGCAGCGTCGCTGCCACCGCTCTGCGTGCCAAGGCGTCAGTTCTCGCCCATGGGAGGCAGAGCCTTGATGAACGGCGGATCGTAGTCCGTCTTGCCGAGCTTGGCTGCGCCACCGGGAGATCCCAGGTCGTCGAAGAAGTCGACGTTGGCACCGACGTATGCGCTCCACTGCTCGGGCACGTCGTCCTCGTAGAAAATGGCCTCGACGGGGCACACGGGCTCGCAGGCTCCGCAGTCGACGCATTCGTCGGGGTGGATGTACAGCATTCGGTTACCCTCGTAGATGCAATCCACCGGGCACTCTTCGATGCACGCTTTGTCCAGTACATCTACGCACGGTTCTGCAATCGAGTAGGTCACTGCTGCTCTCCCCTCCTGTATCGATCGTGGGCGCTCGCGCGCCCTGAGCATCCTAGTATCGCCGTCCGAACTCGAGGGCGACCGACTCAGGGTCGCCTCACCTGCCCCGCTCGGCTATCGACGCAACTGCTTCGCGGGCGAGTCGGCACCGAGGGCCGATGCCTTCTTGTGGGCCGCGAGCCACTTGCGCCCCTGCTTGGCGGCACGCGAGAGAGCGCCGCGCTCACCGAGATATCCGGCGACGCCACCGACGAGGGGGATGGCGCCGAGCACGCGGTAGAACCCGCGGGGGTGCGGACGCTTCTCCAGTTCGCCTGCCACGTCCCGCAGTACGTTCGCGATCTGCCACATTCCGCGCAGCAGTGCGAACGGACCCGACTTGGGTGACTGTTCCTTCTGCGCCGGAGCACTGTCGGCCAGGGACGTCAGATCGCGCTTGCACAGCACCGATCCGAGCAGCGCGACGTGCGTCTCGCGGTCGGTGACCCCCGACTCGCGCGCCACGGCCACGAGCACCATCGCCTGGTTGGCGAACCCGAGCAGATCCTGGATCGGCAGGCGGTTGACCAGAATGCCGAACACACCGGGGAACGCCACGGCCACGGTGTTGAGTGCGCCGATCCGATTGACCCACCACTGCGAACGAGCGTCGCTGTCGAGCTTCTCCCAGCCCGCGGTACCGGGGAAGTCGGTGGTGTCGAAGGCCTTCGCGAGAAAATCGATCACGTTGTCGAGCGTCGAGTCATCCGCGGAGGACTCACGGAACGTGCGCCCCTTGAGCCCGATCGGATCCCGTGTCGCCAGGATGTCGAGCACGGGATGAATGATGGCGACGGCACTGCTCAGAACCGCGGCGACTCGACGGTCGTCCATGTCAGACAAGCTCCATTTCGAAAAAGGGGACCCGAGGGTCAGATCAAGCCGGCAACCGATACCGCCGGAGCCGGGCCGTACGTGGTGGTGCGCTGACGAACCGGTCGTCCGATGCCGTCGGCGATCTCGTGCAGTTCCGCGACGGTCTTCTCCGAACCGTTCTGCGAACCCGCCATACGCGAGATCGTCTCCTCCATCAGGGTCCCTCCCAGATCGTTCGCGCCTCCGTTCAGCATCGCCTGTGTACCCGTGATTCCCAATTTCACCCACGATGTCTGGATGTTGTCGATTCGGCCGTGCAGCATGATGCGAGCCAGGGCGTGCACCGCACGGTTGTCGCGGTTGGTCGGCCCGGGTCGGGACGCTCCGGCCAGATACAGCGGCGAGGACTGGTGCACGAACGGCAGCGGCACGAATTCGGTGAACCCACCGGTCTCGTCCTGGATCTTCTTGAGCACGTTCAGGTGACCGACCCAGTGCGACGGATTGTCGACGTGCCCGTACATCATCGTCGAGCTCGACCGCAGGCCCACCTCGTGCGCGGTGGTGATCACTTCGATCCACTCGGCAGCGGGCAGCTTGCCCTTGGTGAGCACCCAGCGGACCTCGTCGTCGAGGATCTCCGCGGCCGTACCCGGTATCGAGTCCAGCCCGGCGGCCCGGAGTTCGGTGAGCCACTCGCGAATCGACTGACCGCCGCGGGAGGCCCCGTTGACGATCTCCATCGGTGAGAACGCGTGCACGTGCATGGACGGAACCCGAGCCTTGACCGCACGCACCAGGTCGGCGTAGCCCGTCACCGGTAGTTCGGGGTCGATTCCACCCTGCATGCAGACCTCGGTGGCACCGACGACGTGCGCTTCCCACGCACGATCGGCGACCTCGGCGGTGGACAGGGTGAACGCATCGGCGTCACCCTTGCGCTGCGCGAACGCACAGAAGCGGCACCCGGTGTAGCAGATGTTGGTGAAGTTGATGTTCCGGTTCACCACGTAGGTGACGGTGTCTCCGTTGACCTGCTTGCGCAGATCGTCCGCCAGGGCCGCGACGGCGTCCATGCCCGGACCCTCGGCCGTGGCGAGTGCGAGGTACTGCTCGTCGGTCAGCCCGGCCGGATCCTTCTCCGCCGCCGTCAATGCCGACACCAAGTCGCGGTCGACCCGCTCGAGCCCGGCGAGATCGCGCACCTGCTCGCGAATGGAGTCCCAGTCGCCGAACGCATTCGCCAGATCCGAGCGCGTCTCGGTATTGCGTCCCTGAGTGTCGATCTCGGTGTTCAGGTCGACGCGTCCCGAGGACTCCCACTCCTCGTCCGGCTCCTGCCACGGCAGACCCGTCGGGTTGACGTTCTCACGCGCCATGCCGGTCTCGGGATCGGCGAGCGCCCGCACGTGCGCCGAGATCCGCGGATCGATCCACGGAGCGCCGGCCAGAACGTACTGCGGTTGCGCTGCAACACGTTCCACCAAGCGGTAGCCCGCCTTGTCGGACAACTCGGCGAGGGTGTCGAGGTTCGGCCACGGCCGCTCCGGGTTGACGTGATCGGGAGTCAGCGGCGAGACCCCGCCCCAATCGTCGACGCCTGCACCGAGCAGCGCTGCGGTCTCCTCCGGCTCGACCAGATTCGGCGGAGCCTGAATCCGCATCGACGGGCCGACCACGATGCGCGTCACCGCGATGGTCGCCAGGAATTCTTCGAGCCCCGCATCGGGAACGGACCGCATCGCGGTGTCGGACTTGGCCAGGAAGTTCTGCACGATGATTTCCTGAACATGCCCGAAAGACTTGTGCACCTTACGAATTGCCATGATCGACTCGGCGCGATCGCGCAGTGTCTCGCCGATTCCCACCAGAATGCCGGTCGTGAACGGGATGTTCAGGCGACCCGCGTCGGTCAACGTCCGCAGCCGAACCTCGGGATCCTTGTCGGGGCTGCCGTAGTGCGCCTGCCCCTTCTCCTCGAACAACCGACGCGAGGTGGTCTCGAGCATCATCCCCATCGACGGGGCGACCGGCTTGAGTCGCGACAGCTCCTGCCACGACATCACTCCCGGATTGAGGTGCGGCAGCAGGCCGGTCTCCTCGAGCACCCGGATCGACATGGCGCGCACGTAATCCAGCGTCGAATCGTAGCCGCGGGAATCGAGCCACGCCTTGGCCTCGGGCCACCGCTCCTCCGGTCGGTCACCGAGGGTGAACAGCGCTTCCTTGCACCCGAGCGCGGCACCCTTGCGAGCGACGTCGATGATCTCGTCGGGATCCATGAACATCCCGTGCCCGGCCGCATTGAGCTTGCCGGGCACCGTGACGAACGTGCAGTAATGGCACTTGTCGCGGCACAACCGCGTGATGGGTACGAAGACCTTTCGCGAATACGAGACCGTCTTCGGACGCCCGGCCGACTCCAGACCCGCATCACGAACTCGCGCGGCCGACGCCATCAGATCCACCAGATCGTCCCCGCGCGCATGCAGCAGAACCGTCGCCTCGTCGACGTTCAACGAGACTCCGTCCCGGGCGCGACGCAGAACGCGGCGCATGGCAGAAGCGGCTGGAGCGGTATCAGGCAGCGAAGTCACCAGTCGATCATGCGCTTCCTGGTACGCACGTGCCACCCACCCCTCCCCCATTCGGGTCGTTCCGCAGGCTCCGGGGGTGGTGGTTACCGAACGACACCCCTAGGTTTGTAGCCGTGACAACGATGACCGATCCGCAGTGGCAACCCTCTCCGCGTGCGCGTCTGCTCTGGGCGCTGAGTGCCGGTCTGCTGTGGGTACCGATCTTCGTCGCCCAGATCGTCTGGACCGTCGTCGACTCGAACTGGACCACCTGGCCACACGTCACCGTCCTCGTCGCCTCGATCGTCCTCGCGGCCCTGCACGTCGCGGTCGTGCCACAGTGGCGATACCGCGTGCATCGTTGGGAGATCAGCGACACCGCGGTCTACACCCGCACCGGCTGGTTGAGCCAGGAGCGGCGGATCGCACCGATCTCGCGAGTACAGACCGTCGACACCGAGCGCGGACCGCTCGACCGTCTGTTGGGGTTGGCCACCGTCACCGTCACGACGGCGTCGTCCGCGGGCGCGGTGAAGATCACAGCGCTCGATCAGGACGTCGCGGACAAGACGGTCGCGCGCCTGACCGACATCGCCGGCCGTACCGTCGGAGATGCCACGTGACCGCCGGCAGCCCGCAGGATCAGGCGGAACTCCTCGCCGTCGAGGAGGAACAGCCCTGGCTGCGCCTGGACAAGCGAATGCTGTTGGTACATCCGGTGAACGAGGGCATCAAGATCCTGCCGGTGCTGTTGATCTCGTTCTTCGTCGGCAGTCAGAGCGGTAACCACTATTGGAGTCTCGGCATTCTCGCCGTCGTGGTGGTGTTCGCAATTCTGCGGTGGTTCACCACCAGCTACCGAATCGGTCCGGTACACGTGCAACTGCGCACCGGAGTGTTGCAGAAGAAGGTCCTGTCCATCCCGCGCAACAGGATTCGGTCGGTCGACGTGGAAGCGAACGTGCTGCACCGCGTACTCGGCCTGTCCATCCTGCGCATCGGCACCGGGCAACAGGCAGGCAAGGGTGAGGCCTTCGAGCTCAACGCCCTCGACACCTCGCTGGTACCGGCACTCCGCGGAGATCTGTTGCAGCGAGTCTCGGGGCAGGTCCCGGCGACCGACGGAACACCCACCGCAGCAGAGGATTCCGGTGTGGATATTGCGCACTGGCAGTTCTCGTGGGTGCGGTTCGCGCCGTTCTCCATCACCGGCATCGTCACCATCGCTGCGGCCGTCGGCGTGTTGTTCCAATACGGGCTCGGACAGACACTGGCCGAATCGTCGGTGGTCTCCAACAGCATCGACTCCGCCGAGCGATTGGGCATCGCGGTGTTCGTCGTCGTGGCGCTGATGGCGCTGCTCGTCGTGTCGAGCATCTTCGCATGCGTCCGCTATCTGCTGGCCTACGCCAACCTGACCGTGACCGACCAGGGACGCACCATGCACGTCAGCCACGGACTGCTGCGCACCCGTCAGTCGACGCTCGATCGCAAGCGACTTCGTGGCACCTCGTTGTCCGAACCGCTGCTGCTTCGTGCGGCCGGCGGAGCAAGGCTGGACGCCATCATGACGGGCGTCAGCGCCGAGAAGAAGGAATCGTCTCTGCTGCTACCCCAGGCCCCACGGGCCGAGGCGCTGCGGATGATGACCACGGTGCTCGGCGAGGCCGGTCTGCACGGAAGTCCGGACCGGCCTCTGCTGCAGCACGGACCCGCAGCGCGTCGACGCCGCTACACCCGCGCTGTGCTGCCCGTGCTGGTTCTCGGTGCAGCTCTGGGCATCGCACAGTACGTCGGCGCACCGATCCCGGTGCTGGCGTGGATCGCGGTCGGGGTGTTGTTCGTTGCTGCATTCGGACTCGCTCACGATCGCTTCCGCGGCCTCGGCCACACGGTGCTGCCCGGTTGGCTCATCACCCAGCACGGTTCGCTCGACAGGACTCGACACAGCCTCGAAGCTGCAGGCATCATCGGTTGGACCGTGCGGCAGACGTTCTTTCAGCGTCGCACCGGGGTCGCGACCGTCGTCGCCGCAACTCCCGCAGGCGTCGGACACTACGAGGTGGTCGACATCCCCATCGAGAATGCGTGGGCGATGATCGACGCCGTCACCCCTGGAGCCGGGGACGTCTGGCTGCACCGGACCTGACATGACGCGGCCGCAGAGCATCGACGAGCTCGACTTCGCGGTGGCCGAATGCCGCGCCTGTCCACGCTTGGTGCAGTGGCGTGAGCAGGTCGCTACCGAGAAGCGGGCCGCGTTCGCGAACGAAACGTATTGGGGCAAAGCCGTTCCCAGTTTCGGCCCGGCCGATGCATCGATGCTGATCGTGGGTCTGGCACCCGCGGCACACGGCGCGAACCGCACCGGTCGGATGTTCACCGGCGATCGAAGCGGTGACGTTCTCTATCGAGCGATGCATGCGGTCGGCCTGGCCAGCCAACCCACCGCCACCCATATCGGAGACGGATTGACGCTCAACGGGGTTCGCATCGCTGCTCCGGTGCACTGCGCTCCGCCGCAGAACAAACCGACTCCCGCCGAACGTGACCGGTGCAGACCCTGGCTCGACGACGAATTGCGGTTGCTGCGTCCGACCCTGAGGTCCGTCCTCGTTCTCGGAGCGTTCGGCTGGCAGTCTCTGCTGCCGACACTGGCCGCGAACGGGTGGGATGTGCCGAGGCCCGCACCGAAATTCGGCCATGGAGCTCGGATCGACCTGGGCTCGATCACCGTGTTCGCCAGCTATCACGTGAGCCAGCGAAACACCTTCACCGGACTGTTGACTCCGACGATGATCGAGGACGTGCTGCGGAATGCGGGTCGGCATGCACGCTTGCTGTGATCGCCTTCATCCGGAACATGAACAGCAGCACTCCGGCGGGGCCCGCACCGGCCACGATGAGCAGCATGGTGCGCCAATCGGCAAGTAGGAGAACGTCGCCTCCCGGACCGCCGAGCATGCACAGCACCACCGCGGCAAACCAACCGAACAGGGGCGACGCCACCCAGATCGGTCGATCTGCGACTTTGCGTGCGGCCAGAATCAGCGCGACGTTCGCGATCCCGCCGAGCACAGCGCTGATGGGGAACTGCACCGAACCGAGGTAGGTCGGTAGGAAGAAGACCGACAGAATTCCGGACAGGAAGCCGTCGAACACCAGTACTGCGACAGTCGCCCAGGACACCAGGGCGACAGTATTGGATGCGGCCTTCGAGATCATGCGCCCAATACTGCCTTGACCCGGGTCGATTCAGTGCACCGGCACTCAGGAAACCGGCGGGTATCCCAGTGAGGTCAGCAAGTTGCTCGCACCCATGGCGATCTGTCCCAATACGTACTGGTACAGATCTGCCTGCGCGCCGAACTGCGGCTTGAGAGAATCGACGAACGCGACGATCGCGTCCTGCACTACCCAGTTGTACATGTGTGTTCCGCCCCTGCTGTATCGAGATCAGTGATTCGAGCCACAGCCTAGTACGCCGGCGAACAGGTCGTTCTCCCTGCCCGTCTCATCGGGGTCGAGTTCACCGCGGACGAGCACGTACTGCTCGTCGAGCAGAATCGGTTGGGCGATGTCGTTGGACAGTGCGTACTCGCTGCCGGACGGTGCGACGGTCACCTGAGTCGCGTGGGCCCGGAGCGCATTCCTCTTGGCATCGAGCACGCCGCGAATGTCGACACTCGTGGTGATGACGCTCTCGGGAACACTCGGCAGCTCGCCGACCTCCGGCATTCGCCAGTGCGCGGGAATCTCCTCGATGGCGGCCAGTCCCGCCTGCAACTGATCGTGTCCGGTGACCGTCCAGTAGAACTTCGCCACCTCCCAGGGCGATCCGACGCCGGGGAACGACTCCGTACCGCAGACCTCGACGGCCTCGGTCACCAGCGAGTGCACCTGCTGATGGTCGGGGTGGCCGTATCCGCCCTCGGGGTCGTACCCGACGACCACCTGCGGTCGGAGCTCGCGCATCACCGCGACGAGCGCTCCGAGAGCCTCGGTGCGATCGGCGTTGACGAACGCGCGCGGTTTGCGGGCCGCCGACGTCCCGGCCATTCCCGAATCTCGCCACCGTCCGGCACCGCCGAGAAATCGAGGTGGGTTGCACCCCAGCGCCGCGAGAGCGCGGTGCAGTTCCAGAATTCGGTAGCCGCCGAGCTGATCCGCACGGTCGACGACCAGATCTGCCCACGTCTCGCCGATCACTTCCCCCTCCTCGCCGAGCGAGCAGGTGAGCACCGTGACGTCCGCTCCGGCACGGACGTAGTGAGCGATGGTGCCGCCGGTGGTGATCGTCTCGTCGTCCGGGTGTGCATGCACCAGGAGCAACCGCTGCGGCTCCGTCATTGAAGGCTCCGGTATGGAAGGCTCCGGTATGGAAGGCTCCGGCATCGTCTGCTCGCTCGTCGAATCGTTCGTCATCGCTGTGTCGCTCGCTGTGTCGTTGTCGTCGGTCTCGCCGGGTTCGGTCATCGGGGTGTCCGTATCCACTGCGACGCATCGGCGAAGATCCCGACCTCCACCGGGCCGGTCAACGAGACGCCGGTGATGCCGGGAACGGCGGCCACCACGGACGAGTCCTGCATGATCGGCAGGGTCGACGCCAGCGACCACAGTTCGGGCTCGACCTCGTTCCTGGCCACGGTGGGGTCGAGACCGCTCACCAGTGCCCTGTCGATCGTCGGTTGCAGTTCCGGAACGCACAGGCCGGACAGGTTGCGTAGCACCTCGACGCCGTCGCCACTGCCGTCGGCCGCTGCGTCGACGCAGCCGAATCGTGAGGCGAGGGCCGTGGCGGGGTCGACCCCGGCGCTGGTCCATCCCACGACCGCGTCGACGGTTCCGTCGGTCAACGCCGTCGAATACAACTCGTCGGCAGGCAGTGGGGTGACGGTGGCGTCGATGCCCGCGCCGACGAGTTCGTCGGCGGCGGTGCCGGCGACCGCGAGCGCGATGTCGTCGTTCTCGACCGCACCGATCACGAACCGCAACGCGGTGCCGGTCGCGTCGGCAAGGCGGGTGACGGGCGACCGAGGAGCGCCCGTCGCACTCGGGGCGGGACTCGTCGTCGGAGCTGCGGTGGTCGGTGCGCTCGGATTCGGTGTCGAGGTCACCACGGCATCGGGTGTCGGCACGAACCCGGCCCGACCGAGTAGATCGAGGGCAGCGGTCTTGCCGATGGGGGCGGGCGCGGTCGCGGAGTAGCCGGGGTCGGATGGCGCGGACAGCTGCGCAGCCGCCCGGCGATCGGTCGCGCCGCCGCCTGCTCCGACCGTGGCCAGCAGGTTCGGATCGAGCAGACCGAATATCCCTTGCCGCACAGCAGAATCGGACATGTTCGGAGCTCGACCGTTGATCGTCATCGACAGCACACGTGACTGCCTGACGGTGTCGGTTCGCACTCCGGGAATTGCGGAGAGCTGAGCCCGCAGAGCCGAGCCCCCGCGAACCTGAGCGATCTGAGCGTCACTGGACCGCAGCGAATCGGCCAGTTGCGCAGAGGTTCCTCCGCGGCGGATGAGGATCTGGTCCGGCGATGCGGGTCGGTCCCAGAATCGATCGTTGCGTTCGAGCAGGATCTCGTCGCGCCCCCGGTCGACGGTCTTGATGTTGAACCGCGAACCCGAGACCGGCACGTTGTCCGTCAGGCCCCCCTGGAAACCGCCCGGTGAGTCCTTGAGCAGGTGCGAGGGCACCAGATCGGCGAACAGTCGCTGCCAGGCCGGATACGGCGACGAGAGCGTCACGTCGACCGTTTTGCCACCGCCCGAGGACGCAACGTCGCTGATCAGGGCGTACCCCGCCGGATCGACGACACCGGGCTGGGTGATCATCTGCTGCCACAGATAGCGGAAATCCTCGGCGGCGATCGGCGCGCTGTCTGACCACTGGGCCTCGTTGCGCAGCTGGTAGCGGATGGTGAACGGCGATTGCGACGTCACCTCGGCCGAGAGCAGCAAGGACAGGTCCGGCTCCCAGGTGGTCACCCCGGTGTCGGGGTTCCTGACCGGGCGGAACGGGCTGGGCAGAACCAGTGAACTCACCGCGGCCGTCGCGGGCGACTGATCCGCCAGAAGGTGTGGATTGAACCCGATACCGACGTCGTCGATGGCGACGACGACCGGATCACCGGTCTCGGCCGGAACCATCGTCGTGCTGACCGGAGTCTCGACACTCTCGATGGGGGGCGGCGGATCCGCAGTGCACGCGGTGAGAGCCAGAGCGATGGCAGAAACCAGAACCGTCGGCATCAGCACCTTGCGCAACGAGGATCTCCTTGGTAGTCGGCTACTTCTGCGACAGAAGCGACGCGCCCCACGAGGGTGACACGTCGCTTCTGCCGCACGAAGTGAGTCTTACAGAGCAGCCTTGTCGCGAGTCTTGCTACGTGAACGCTCGCGGGCGCGCTCGTTGGAATCGAGGTGCACCTTGCGGACGCGGACGACCTCGGGGGTCACCTCGACGCACTCGTCGCCTGCACAGAACTCCATCGCCATTTCCAGGTCGAGCTTCTTGGGCTTGGCCAGGGTTTCCATGACGTCTGCGGAGGACTGACGCATGTTGGTCAGCTTCTTCTCGCGGGTGACGTTGATGTCGAGGTCTTCCTGACGCGGATTGATGCCGACGACCATGCCCTCGTAGGTGTCCGCACCCGGCTCGACGAAGAACGTGCCGCGGTCGGCCAGCTGGATCATCGCGAACGGGGTGACGGTGCCGTTACGGTCCGAGACGAGCGAGCCGGTGTGGCGGGCGCGGATCTCGCCTGCCCACGGTGCGTATCCGTGGAAGACGGCGTTGGCGATACCGGTGCCGCGCGTCTCGGTGAGGAAATCGGTGCGGAAACCGATCAGGCCGCGCGAGGGAACGATGAACTCCATGCGAACCCAGCCTGCGCCGTGGTTCGTCATCTGCACCATCTTGCCCTTGCGAGCTGCGAGCAACTGAGTGACCGCGCCGAGGTACTCCTCCGGTGTGTCGACGGTGAGCTCTTCGAAGGGCTCGTGCAGCTTGCCGTCGACCTGCTTGGTGACCACCTGGGGCTTGCCGACGGTGAGCTCGAAGCCTTCGCGACGCATCTGCTCGACGAGGATGGCCAGCGCCAGCTCGCCACGACCCTGGACCTCCCAGGCATCGGGGCGACCGATGTCGAGAACCTTGAGCGAGACGTTACCGATGAGCTCCTGGTCCAGACGGCTCTTGACCATGCGCGAGGTGAGCTTGTGGCCGCTGACGCGACCGACGAGCGGGCTCGTGTTGGTGCCGATGGTGACGGAGATGGCCGGCTGGTCGACGGTGATGCGAGGCAGCGCGACCGGATCCTCCAGATCTGCGAGGGTGTCGCCGATCATGATGTCCGGGAAGCCCGCGACGGCGACGATGTCGCCTGCGACGCCGCGCTCACCGGGGACGCGCTCGACGCCGATGGTGTTGAGCAGCTCGGTGATCTTGGCCTTCTGGACGACGGGTTCGCCGTCGACCTCGCGCATCCAGCTCACGGTCTGGCCCTTGGAGAGCTGGCCGTTGTGGATACGCACCAGGGCGAGGCGGCCGAGGAAGGCCGACGCGTCGAGGTTGGTGACGTGGGCCTGCAGCGGTGCGTCGACGTTGCCCTTGGGCGCGGGGACGTAGTTGAGGAGTACCTCGAACAGCTCGTCGAGGTTCTCGGCGTCGGGCGCGTGGCCGTTCTCGGGCTGAACACGCGACGCCTTGCCCTCACGGCCGGAGGCGTACAGAACGGGGAGATCGAGTGCGAGCTCGGCGGCCTCGGACGCTTCGTCGTCGAGGTCGGACGCGAGGTCGAGGAGCAGATCGTGGCTCTCCGAGACGACCTCTTCGATGCGCGCGTCGGGACGGTCGGTCTTGTTCACGACCAGGATCACCGGGAGCGAGGCGGCGAGCGCCTTGCGCAGGACGAAGCGGGTCTGCGGGAGCGGGCCCTCGGAAGCGTCGACGAGAAGGACGACGCCGTCGACCATGGACAGGCCTCGTTCGACCTCGCCGCCGAAGTCGGCGTGGCCGGGGGTGTCGATCACGTTGATGACGGTGATCGTGCCGTCGGCGTTGCGCTTGTGAACGGCCGTGTTCTTGGCCAGGATCGTGATGCCTTTTTCTTTTTCGAGGTCACCCGAGTCCATGACGCGGTCGATCGCTTCGGCACGTTCCTCGAACGCGCCTGACTGCCGGAGCATGGCGTCGACCAGGGTGGTCTTGCCGTGGTCGACGTGTGCAACGATGGCTACGTTGCGAAAAGTGGTGGTGCTGTCGATGTTGTCTGCACTGCTTGGGGCGCTCACGCGAAAAATTCTCCTGGAGTCGAATGCGGGCTCTTGTTCGCTAGCGGGCTTATGTCGCTAGAGAAGCGCGCTGCACCGCGAGGTTCTCGCGACTGATCGAGTTTACCCGTAGTCCGACGGTACCCCGCGCCACCCTCAGGTCTGTGACCTGCGCCACCCATTAGTCTTGGTGCTCATGGGCAAGATAAAGGCAGCAGATGTCTCGGGGATGAAGCCCAAGAAAAAATGCTGTCGCAAGAAGGTTCGGTGCATCAAATGCCCCGTGGTCATCATGCGAATGAAGAAACTCGAATCGGCGGGGGCAACCAAGAAGGACCTGAAGAAGGGCCTCAAGACCGCCCGGGCGAAGTGAGCAGGATCTCCAGCAGTTCGGGCAGCCAGAGCCGGTCCGCATCGACGAGATCCATGGTCGGCAGCGTCTGCGCATCCACCCACCGCAGGGCCGAGTGTTCCAGCGCTGCAGGCATTCCCGAGACGAGCGAGGCCCGGTAGGCGCGCAGCACCAGCCCGCCCGCAAGATCGACGTCGCCGCTCAGCGCCGCTCCGACCGAGCACTCGACTCCCAGTTCCTCCCGCAACTCGCGCACCAGGGCCGCGTCCTCGGACTCGCCGGACTCGACCTTGCCGCCGGGCAGCTCCCACAGACCCGCCAGCTCGGGCGGACGGGTTCGTTGCGCGAGCAGCAGCCTGCCGTCGTGCGTCAACGCGGCTGCGACAACCACAGCGGTGGGGGTACCGGACATGCCACCATCCTTCTATGACCGAACTGCTGACCGATCGCGACATCGAGGACGCCCGGCTCGACGAATGGACCGTGGTCGGGAAATCCCTGACGCGCACCGTCGAACTGGCGTCGTTTCCGGCTGCCATCGAGGCGGTGAACCGCGTGGCCGAGGCCGCGGAGGAAGCGGACCATCACCCCGACATCGACATCAGATGGCGGACGCTCACGTTCACCCTCTCGACGCACAGTGCCGGCGGGCTCACACAGAAGGATGTGGATCTGGCGCGTCGGATCGATGCACTGACCGCGCCTTCCTGACTCGCCCGGCGTAGACCACCCAGCCGAGGAACAGCGCTGCTCCGACGACGTCCACGGCGCCTGCCCACGCCTCCAGTGCGGGACGAGGGATGGTCCAGATCGATTCCTGGAAGAAGCTGAGCAGCCACGGCACCCCAACGGTCACCGTCACCAACCAGTAGCCCGCGACGATCTTCGCCCCGGCGACGTCACGCAGGGGGCCGTGCACCAACCAGATGACCATCGGGATCACCCATATCCAGTGATGCGACCACGAGATCGGTGAGATCAGCAGGCCGAACAGTTGCACGATCACCAGCGTGCCCAGATGGTCTTCGCGTCCGATCGCACGCCATGCCGCGATCGCGAGCCCCGTCGCGACGACGGCGGCAACGATCCACAGTGGTCCCTGCCCGACGTCCTCCCCCGCGATCCGACTGAGCGCACCACGCAGAGACTGATTCCAGACCGAGCCGACGGGGCCGATGCGGTCGGCATCGCCGAGAAGCGTGGTGAAGTACGTGGCCGCCTGATGTCCGAGTGCCGCGTAACTGACCGCGACGGAAAGGGCGAAGGCCACAGCCGAGAACGCTGCGGCCTTCCATCGCCGGGTGGCCAGGAAGTACAGACCGGTGATTGCCGGGGTCAGCTTGATTCCGGCTGCGAAGCCGACCAGTCCGCCTGCCACCCACCACCTGCTGCTGCGTACCGCGAGAATCGCCAGCAGCACCAGGAATACGTTGACCTGGCCGTAGTCGAGTGTCGTCCGTACGGGTTCGGACCACAGCCCCAGCGCGGTCCACAGCATGGCGATACGCACCCAGCGCGCCTCGGCGGCGCGCTCGTCGCCGAGGACCATCGACAGCGTCAGCCTCGCCACGGCGAACAGCGCGATCATGGTCGCGGCTTGCCACAGGACGCCGATCACCGTGAACGGCAGATAGTGCAGCGGGAAGAACACCAGCGCGGCGAACGGCGGGTACGTGAACGGGAGCGGGAAGTCCGGGGTCTGTACCGAATACGTGTAGTCGTACAGATTGCCGCCGAGCAGTGCCGCGGAGCCGTCGACGTAGACGTGCAGGTCCACGAGGTTCATTCCGTTGGGCGTCGCGAAGGCCCAGACGAAGCGGCTCAGCACCGAGACCGCGAGCAGAACGGGGGCCAGCCGAACAAGTCGGTTCACTGTGCGTGCGGTTCCGTTCGGTATCGATGCGGTGTATCGGTCGTCGAGCTTATAGGGCTCCGCTCATGCGCCCCAACCGCCTGCGCACCGGAGTAACATTTGCATCACCTTTCACACTGATAACTTCAGTAACAGGTTATCGTGTGCGTCTGCGGAGAATTCGCAGCGTGTGACCAATAGACTGCCCTGGCAAAGATGCGACGGGGGAGGGCTCCACCGACAACAGCTGTACATCGGGGATTGCGCTACATAGAGTGACCCCTCGAGCACCGGCTGTCGCCGTGGGCCCGCGTCATGATCAGAATGGGGAATATCACCGTGCTTCGTACCCGCGGAACGCGTCGCGTAGTTACAGCCTTGGCCGTAGCCGCAGCCGCCGCACTCGTCGTGCCGACCAGCGCATCCGCACAGCCGTTGGTGCCGATGGCACCGGCAGATCTGCCCGCAGCACCGGCCGATCCCGCTGCTCTGATCGCTCAGTTCCTCCCCGCCCCCGGTGAGCCGATGCCGAACCTGGCCGACGTCGAAGCACTCGCCTCGTTCGCACCGGCCATTCTCGGTGCCGCAGCCGGACCTGCCGACGTGGGAGCTGCTCCGGCGGCGGACCTGCTCGGTCAGGCCCGCACCCTGCTGGAAACCGCACAGCTCCCGGACCAGGTCAAGGCACTGCTCGAACGGGTCATCACCTTCCTGGACGGCTCCGGCGGCGGCGGACCCGAACTGCCGTCGGACGGACCCGTCATCGCCCAGTTCCTCTACCCGACGCTCGGCAAGGGATGCATTTCCGACACCGCCGATTCCGTCGGAACCGCCCTCGCCGTACCGGGACCGGCCACCCTGCCGCCTCCCGGACCCGGTGCAGGACAGGCCGGCTTCGTCTTCACCGCCCTCGGCACTGCGCCCGTCGCTGCGCAGCAGGCAGCTCCGCTGACGGTGACGTGGCTCAACATCGACAACCGTCGCTCGGGAACGCAGGACCTGACCGGCGCGGCCATGATCAACACCGACGGTCCGGCAACGCTGTCCGCGATCGCCGACACCGGCCCCGGACGCGTCCTCTCGGTGATCTCCGGTTCGATCACCACGCAGTCGAAGGAAGATCCGGCCGCAGCTCCGCGCAGCTGCACCTTCCTGCCCACCATCGGTACGGTCTACGTTCCGTAGCTCGTATCTGCTCCACCGACAATTTCGCCCCCGGCTTCATCGGAAGCCGGGGGCGAAATTGTCGATTCAGGCGAATTCCGAAAACAACGATGCGTTGCATTCGAGAATGGTCGCAGTGAATTACATCGATGTTCTTTCAAAGAATGTTCGCCTCGGATTTCGACCACTGCCCGTAGTCGGCTTTCAGAATGTTGTTGATGTCGACCTTGACGCCGCCCACGAAATCCTTGTCGATTCGAATCTGATGAATGTGTGCGTCGGGGTGAACGAAGCCCTTGGGTGTTCCCCAATTGTGCTGCCAATACCACTGGCCGAGTCCGGCGACCGAGGCCAATTCGATGGTCGGTGAGTTGGCGTAGATCCCCGTGTTCTCGGCTCCGATCACCGATTGCCAGCCCAGGATGTACGGCGCGATCAGAGTTGCGAACTCCACGGCGGTGGGGTTGTCGTCGATCGACGCGTAGATCGGGCGGTCCGTCGGACCACCGGCGGCGAGGTGGAGTTCGAGTCCCCGCTCTGCATGCTTGACACCCGCCGCATACCCGCCACGCCAATCGGACGTGGCCCCCTTGCCGAACTGATAGTTCGAGACCACTTCCAGCCCTGCGGACGTCAGCGAGTCGGCCTCGGACTTGCGCATCGGCTTACCGATCATCCAGTTCGCATCCGGTCGCCGATCGGAGACGTACCGAACGGCCCCGAGGTGACCGGCCGCCTTGATGGCCGCTGCCGACGGCACCCCACCCGAGTAGTCGACGAGGGTGCCGAGCCCGGCGTCGGCGTGCGCGGTCGCCGTTCCCAACGCAACCAATCCGACGGCGGCCGCGGACCCCGCGGCGGCGTACTTGAACAACTCACGTCGCGAAACCTGCACAGAAATTCCCATCGTCGTTCGATCGCTGCGGCGCGCCTACCCGAGAAATCGCACAACCACTGCTATCTTTTACCGTTTGTCGTATCCCACCACAATCCCATCGGTACCGCCAGCCCCACTGCTCACACCCACCACGTTCCCCTCCGGCTTCACACGTGCACCTCGAGCACCGAGATCTCGAACATGAATATGGTGGAGTGGACGATGCACGGACGAACGCGCTGAGGAGTGGATGGACATGGGCGTAACGCTTGCCAAGGGTGGAAATGTCTCGCTGACCAAAGAAGCACCGAACCTGACCGCCGTCAGCGTGGGTCTCGGCTGGGATGTCCGTGCCACCACCGGCGGCGACTTCGACCTCGACGCCAGTGCTATCGGACTCGGCACGACGAAGAAGGCGCTGAGCGACAGCTACTTCGTCTTCTACAACAACCTCCGCTCCCCCGACGGTGCCATCGAGCACACCGGAGACAACCGGACCGGCGAAGGTGAGGGCGACGACGAGAGCATCGATGTCGACCTGGCGGCCCTGACCCCGGACGTCGACTCCATCGTCTTCCCGGTGTCCATTCACAATGCCGATGCCCTTGGCCAGAACTTCGGCCAGGTCGTCAACGCGTTCATCCGCGTGGTGGACAAGTCCGACGGGCGCGAACTCGCCCGCTTCGACCTCACCGAAGACGCCTCGACCGAGACGGCAATGGTGTTCGGCGAGCTGTACCGCCGCGGCGCCGAATGGAAGTTCCGTGCCATCGGCCAGGGCTACGCCTCGGGCCTCGAGGGGATCGTGCGCGACTTCGGCATCGACGTGGGCTAGCTGTCCGCGCACAGTGTCGCTCGGACCGTCTCGATTGAACAACGGATTCCGGCTGAGCTTGTGACGTCCAGATGATGTGTGGTGGTATCAGCGCACACGCAACATAAGCCTCATCAGTCACAGGAGTCACACATGTCTCGTCGCCTCAGCCGTCTGGCCGGCGCGCTCGCGCTCTCCTGCGCGGCATTGCTCGCTGTCCCCGCCACTGCTGCAGCGGATCCGGCACCGGCCGATCCGCTGGCGCAGGCGATCGCCGCACTGCAGGGACAGGGTGGTGCCTCACTCGACGCCGCGACCGCGATCGCCGACTCACGTACCCCGGTCGCCGAGGACGCGAGCGTCGATCCGTTCGCCGCACTGAACGCGGCCAACAATGCCCTCACCGACTTCGGCATCACGCCGTTCTTCTACCCCACGGCAGCGATCAACTGCGCCGCTACGGCGGGCTCGCCCCTCGGCATCGTTCCGGGTGTCGCAGGCGGAGCGGCCGGACCGTGGCCTCAGCTGACCGCGCCGGCCATCCCCACCTTGCCGTTCCTGCCGTCCATCGAGATTCCCGAGCTCAATGCCGTCGACAAGGGCGAGACGATGTTCGCGTTCGTTCCGGCCGGAATCGTGAACGATTCCGCAGACAAGACCGGGATGCAGGTCGCCTGGTTCAACGTCAACACCCTGAAGGGCGGATTCGCCGACTTCGGCGGCTTGGCAACCACTCTCGCCGACTCGATCCTCGCCAACTCCGGCGTGCCCGACGCCGCGAAGGACATCGTTCGGCCGTTCGTCATCGGCGCGATCGACTCGCTGCCTGCCGCCGGTGCCCGCGCCGTACCCGTCGAAACCGGATCGGGAACCGTTCTCGCCGCGGTGTTCGGCACCGTGAACCACAAGGCCCTCGACGGTTCGGACAAGAGCTGCTTCTTCTTCCCCACCGTCGGCATGATCAACGTCGCCTAGAGGTTCCGCACGATCACGAAAGGCCCTGCAGCGCACTGCTGCAGGGCCTTTCGACTGCTACGCGCTGACGATTCGGCCCAGCCGGCCCAGGACGGCCTGCATCTCGGTGTGTTCCGATCGCGCCGCCCACGGCCGTTGTCTGTTCCTTCCCCGCATCTGCATCGCCGCCCCGGTCACGAGGTCACCGTTGGGGGCGAAATGCACACGAACGATCTCGTTGAGTGAGCGCCTCGACCCGAAACCCGGTACGACACTGCAGAACCCGTAGGGAAAGAGTGGCGCGTCGGGTTCGTTGTACTTTCCACCGACGAACACCGGGCCGCTGGTACGGAAGTCACGGCACTGCGCGATGAAGCCGTGGAACGCACGACCCCTCTCACGTCCGTAGTAGGCGATGCCCACTCGCCCGGACCCGGTGGCGGTGATCGCGCCGAAGCGAGCGTCGCGCACCCCTGGTGCCGACACCACCACCGGCCTCGACCACGTCACCGCACCGTCCGAGGACCAGGCCGCATGCAGCAACCCGTCGCGGTCCGGCCACACCGCGTACACGTTCCCGTCGTCGTCGACGGCCATCGACTCCGGCAGCAGATAACGCGATCCGAGCAGCAGAAAATGCACTGCATTGTGGTACTTCGCCAGCGCCGAACCGGGGACCATCCGAACGTCCCACGTCAGGCCCTCGTCGCGACTGACCGCCACCGCGAACCGTCGTCCGTAACGGCCACCGATGTAGACCGTGCCGTCCGGGGCGACGACGCCCTTGCCGAACGCGACGTACTCCCGACTCGGCAACCCGGGGATGTTCTTCGAATCGATGTCGAAACCACCGGCCACCTCCCACTTCACCCCGCCGTCGAAGGACCGCCAGATGACCTGCCGGGTGACGTTGATCAGTGGCCGCACCCGTACTGCGAACGGCGTGGGCGCGGAGAGATACGTAACTCTCCCCGACCGTGAATTACTCGGTCCGGCAAATACTTTGGCGTCCATCCTCGCTTTCGATGCCACTTTCCGGGTGCGCCAGGTTTCGCCCCGGTCGTCGCTGACTCCGAGGGTGAAGCCCGTTCGCAGCGGGTGGGGCGGCACCGCGTCGAAACGGCCGGCGTGCAGAAACAGCCGCTCGTCGACGTCGTCGAAGTACAGATAGGGTCGGTTCCGACTCTGCTGCACCCCGTCGGGAACCGATGCGCGCCAGGACTTTCCGAAGTCAGACGAGCGCAGTACACCGACACCGTCGACGGTGAATGCGGGCGCGACGAAGACTGTGTTGTCCGCCGCCACCCCCAGGGTGCAGGCCGCAGAGCCGTACTCGGTGTAGGAGATGTCGGTGACGAAGTCGGCCGATGCGGCGGCGTTGGTCGAGGAACGCAGTCCTGCCCGATAACCCGAAGCAACTCTGGGCGTCACGACACCCGCCATGGGGTGCCACGGCGTCGCGGCCACAGTGCTGGTCGATGCATTGGACCAGGCTAGCGCCGATGGCACCGGTAGACCTCCAGGCAACCGAAGAAGTCCTCGGCCCGTCCTGGTGACAGATCACAGAACGGGACCGATCAGTACGTAAAATCTCGGTTCGCAGTGTGCCGCATAGGCTCATCGTGTGCCCCGCGCTCGAGCCGACAACCGCCGCCCCCGATCGACGCGCCTGCATCCGGCCGATGCGCGCGCGTACTGGATGGCGTCGAAAATTCCGAGCGACCAGTTTCTGCTGTACTGCTTCGACAGCGGATCCGAGGGCCTCGACGCCGAAGTGCCACGACTGCACGAGCGCAGCGAGCGCATCGAGGTTCTGCGTCGACGCATCACCGACGTCGCATTCGGTCTCGACTATCCCCGCTGGACCGAGGCGTGCCCGCGCCCCGACACGATCTCTGTCCACCGAACGCCGCGCACCTGGCCGGAGTGCCTCGACGCGATCGCGGCATCGTTCGCCCGTCAGGTCGATCCCCGAGTGTCCGTGTGGCACCTGCACCTGTATCCGAACATCGCCGACGCTCCCGGCGGCGCGGCCGTCGTTGCCGTGCTCCAGCTTTCGCACGCGGCAGCCGACGGAACACTGGCCGCTCGCACTGCCCGCGACCTGTTCGGTACGCACCCACTTCCACCGGCCTCCGCGCGGGCGGAGCCTCCCGCGGTGTTCGTGCAGGCATCCACCATCGTTGCCGCTGCGACCGTCCCGCTTCGACTGGCACAGATGGTTCACGGCGGCGTCCGTGCCCGACGCGACGCGCTGAGCCTCGGACGAGGCACCGACTCCGGTGAGATCCCTCCGCCCGCACACTCGCGCGCTCCGACCGCCTTGGACGTGCCGCCCGCCGGCCGGACGGCGGTGCGCACCATCGTGCTTCCGAAATCCGACCTGCAGTCCGCCGGCACCACCGTCACCACCGTCACCACTTTCGTACTGACCGCAGTGTCGGTTGCACTGCAACGGCTTCTCGGCGATGGTCCGGACCTGGCCGCCGAGGTCACGCTGGCGAGGGACACACGAGCCGACGCGCGAAACAATTTCGGCAACGTCGGTGTCGGACTGTTCACCGACGAGCCCGACATCCGCACTCGCAGTCGACTCGTATCGGCCGATCTGGCCGCGCGTCGGGCTCGCGCGAACCATCCATTGTCGGAGGCCGCCCGCGCGTCACAGGACGCCGTCGAAGCACACGTGCCTGCATTTCTTGCCGAATGGGGCGTCGCGCAGTTCGATCCGACCGCAGTCCCTCCGTCCGTCACCGGGAACACCGTCGTCTCCAGCGTCTCGCGCGGTGCCGCAGACCTCACGTTCGGCGGCGGCTCCGTCCGATTCACCGCCGGTTTCCCGGCCCTGTCCCCGGCCATGAGCCTGACCCACGGAGTGCACGGCATCGGCGATACCGTCACCGTCGGCATCACCTCCAACAGCGCGGCCGTACCCGACCCGGATCTCTACGAGGCACTCCTTCGCGACGCTCTCGCGGACGTACGCACGGCTCTGGCCTGACCGGGACCGAACTGCCAGACAGTTCTCAGCATTTGTCGGGCGTCGAGCTCAGGTTCTCCCACCAGACTGACAGTCATGAGCCAGCAGAAGGTCACCGTACTCGCCGTCGGAGGTACCGGAGAATCACATCCGTCCGACCACCGAACGCGGGTGACGGGCCTGCTGGCCTGCGTCGTCGGTGAGCTCGACGACCGGTTCGTCGGCCGGTGGGTCGGCTATCCGGCGTCGTACGGTCCGGTCGCATTCGGCGGACTGTGTTTTCGACACAGCGCAGACATCGGCGTCAGACGCCTGCGCCGCGCCATCGAGGGCACCAGCGGACCGATCGCCCTGATCGGGTACTCCCAGGGCGCGACCGTCGTACGCGAGGTGCTCGGTCTGGTGCACGCCGGAACGATCGACGGCAGCCGCATCGTTGCCGCTGGTCTGATATCGGATCCTCAGCAGCCGGTAGGTGCCGTCGACGGATGCACCGGACGTGGCGTCGCCGGTGCGGGTCCGGCTCTGCCCGAGTCGATTCCGGTCGAGTGGATCGGTCTGAGGTCCGACATGATCTGCAACGCCAGCGACGACAGCCTGATCCGTGACATAGCGGACCTCACCCGATGGATGTCGTTCCGGACCCCGAAAATCTGGCTTCGCGAGCTGTGGAGTCTGTTGCGCAGCAACAGCTTTCAGAACGCGACCCGAACCCGCCTTCGACCCTCGCAGTGGGCGAAGGATGTTCGACGCCTCCGCACCGCGGCCGTCGAGGTGTCCGGTTATCTACCGCAGTCGTTGCGCTGGCACCGATTCGAATGGGCCAATCCCGGCGGCGGGCGACACATTGCGTACGCACGCGAGCCGTACGAGGGCGACTCGACAGGATGTCAGGTTCTCGCGCGCTGGTTGGGCGGGCAAGCGGATCGGCGCGAGGAGCTGCTCAGGACTTCTCTGCCACAGCAGCGAGCTGCCTGAGACCCTTCTCGAAGTCCGGCCCGACGAGCTTGTCCATCGAGAACACTTTTCCGATCAGAGCGAACAGCTTGCTCTGCTTCCCTGACATTCGCCAGGTCACTCGGGTCCCGTCGGCGACGGGCTCGAGCAGGAATGCCGTGACGTTCCGATTTTTGAACGGCTTGGTGAACGCGAGGTCGAGCACGATTCGTTCTTCGGGAATCGACTCGGTGATGGTCATCGTCCCCGCGCCGGCCTTGCGGTTACCCGACCACGAGTACGAAGCACCCACTCCGGCGTCGGGACCGCTGTAGGTGCGCTTCAGGTCCGGATCGACTCCCTCGTAGGGCGACCATTTCACCCACTGATGAAAGTCGTCGATCAGTGCGTGCACGGTTGCGGCGTCGGCCCGAACCACGGCGGAGCGTTCGACCAGGACGGGTACGGCTTCACCGGTCATTGCGGGTCAGTCCCTCTTGCACAGGCAGAAGATGTGCCCGGCCGGATCGCGGAACACCCAGAACGAGGGTTGCGCGTGGTCGATGAGTTCGGCCCCGGCGTCGACGACGAAGTCCCTGGCCTGCTCCATGTCGTCCACCACCAGATCGAGGTGAATCTTGATGCCCTCGCTGGGCCAGTCGATGGGGACGAAGTCCGGTGCCTTCTGAAATGCCAACCGCAGATCACCCGGACCGTCGATCACCACCCAATCGCCGTCGTCGCGAGACTGTTCCCAGCCGAGGATGGTGCTGTAGAACCGGCCGAGCGCAGCCGGGTCCGGGCAGTCGAGCACCGTGTAGTCGACGGTGATCCTCGGTGGTGTCATGGCGAACAGACTAACGCTCAGCCGCCGACGGCAGGGGCGATCGTCTCGAACCACGCCTCGTGCAGATGCTGCTCCCAGTGGTTCCACCAGTGCACACCGGTACCGGTGATCTTGACGTTGGGTCGCCCGCCCGCGGCCTGCAACAACGGAACGAATGCCCGGCTGCTCATCCCTGCAGCCGTCTCGAGCGGCACCATCTGCGCGAACCTGACGGGGTCGAAGCTGCTGCTGGCCGGGTTGAAGACCGGGTCCGTGGCCGGCGAACCACTACCCGAGGAGACGAAGACCGCCGTGTTGCGCAGAGCACCGACGTTGAGGGACGGGTCGTTGCGGATCCACTCCGCGGACGGCCAGGTGCCCCACATGTTGCGCGCGTTGCCGCCCATCTCGCCGACGGCGACGGCGATGCCCTGGGCGAATCCGGGACTGCTGGCGGTCGGGTAGCCGCTGAACGACGCGACCGCCTTGTAGAAGTCGGGGTGGTGCGCGGCCAGGTTCAGCGCCGAGGTTCCGCTCATCGACAGTCCGGCCACGGCGTTGTTCACGTTGTCGCTACCGAACCGATCCGCCATGAACGGCGGCAGCTCCTGGGTGAGGAAGGTTTCCCACTTCACCCGCCCGAGCTTGGGATCGTCGCGCTGCCAGTCGGAGTAGAAGGTGCCGCCGCCGCCGAACGGGATGACCACATTGACGTGCTTGTCGGCGAAGAAGCTCTCGACGTCGGTCTCGATGAGCCAGCCGCTGTTGTCCTCGGGTGCGCGCAGCCCGTCGAGCAGATAGAGCGTCGGCGCGGGTCCCCCACCGGCGGCTTTGAGCACCTTGATCGGAATGTTCTTGTCCATCGACGGCGAATAGACGTAGACGAGCTCGGAATCGGCCTTCGCCACACCGGTCCCCATCAGCACCGTTGCCATCGTGGCCACCAACACGGCCACCACAGCGAGCACCAGACTTCGTATCCGAGCATGCAGCATCGACATTGTCCCCTTGTTCGTATCTACCGACCGTCCCGGGGCAGGGTAACAGGCCGGTCACGGCACCGCCTCCTCTAACGCAGCGGGTTGTCGACGATCCACCACGCCGCATAGGGCGGCAACCACACCGAGCCGGTGTCGTCGACCTGCAGATCGTGCTGCGAGAGAACCTCGACCGGGGCCGGAATCCCGAGTTCGATCAGCTGCGCGTGCGGAAACGAGCGGTGTTCGGCGGTGACGTTGTAGAGGGCGACGAGGGTGCCGCTCGGATGCCGCCTGCGCACCACGAGCAGACCGTCGTCCGACTCGCTCTGCACGTCCACCGGCGCTTCGGCGTGCAACATCGGCAGGCCGGCGCGCACCTTCGCGATGCGAGCGATTCCGTCGAACACCCGTTGTGCGTCACTCCCCCGATCGAATCGGCCGGCCCGATCGGCATCGGTCACGCGCGGCCGATGCACCCACCTGTTGTCCTCGGCATGGGCCGGTTCGTCGGCCCAGTTCGGATCTCCCGGGGAGCCGAGCTCGTCGCCGCTCCACACGACCGGGATTCCGCCCCATCCGGCAATGATGGCGTGTGCGAGAAAGATTCGACCGAACGCGCCGTCGGGATCCAGGCGGGACTCCCCCAGTCCGGTCAGCGCGGCTGCGGTGCCGCTGATCCGACGGTCACCGGTGTCCGGGTTGTACTGGAACACCAGGCCTTCGGCCCAGGAGCCGTCGAATTCGCCCGAGTACCAGTCGGCCAGAAACTGGCGATGCCCTGCGCCCGAGAGTCCCAGGGACGCCGCGTCGCCGTCGTCGACGGCCCAACCGATGTCGTCGTGGCAGCGAACGTACGTCACCCAGGTGCCGCTGGGTGGCGTGGGCGGCAACGATGCAAGGGCATGCCGCGCCAATGATGTACTGCCCGTTGCCAACATCGACCACACCTGGACCATCAGCGAGTTGTGGTACGCGATGTCCGAGACCCGTCCGGTGTGCCGGCCCTGACCCAGGTACGGCAGCAGATCGCGGGGCCCGACAATGGCCTCGGCCTTGAACAGCGTGGCCGGAGCCGCCAGTCGGGCGGTGGCTCGCAGGGCCTGAGTGACCGCATGCACCTCGGGCTGGTTCTGGCAGTTGGTGCCGAGTCGCTTCCACAGAAATGCGATCGCGTCGAGGCGCAGCACTTCGACCCCGAGATTGGCCAGGTGCAGCACGATGCTTGCGAACTCCTGCAGCACAGCGGGATTGGCCCAGTTCAGATCCCACTGCCATTCGTTGAACGTCGTCCACACCCACTCGCCGAGTGTGTCGTCGAAGGTGAAGCTGCCCGGCGCGAAGTCCGGGAACACCTCGGGGAGTGTGCGCTCGTACGAGTCCGGGGTGGTGCGATCGGGATAGATCAGAAAGTAGTCTCGATACTTCGGATCGCCCGAGCGCGCCCTCTCGGCCCATTCATGCTCGCGGGCAACGTGATTGAGCACCAGATCGACAACGAGACTGATGCCGCGTCCGCGCAGCGTTTCCGCGAGCGCCCGCAGGTCCTCGTTGGTGCCGAGGTCTTCTCGCACCGCGCGGTAGTCCATCACCGCGTATCCGCCGTCGTTGTCGCCGGGACGCGGCTGCAGCAGCGGCATCAGATGCAGGTAGGTGACACCGAGATCGGTCAGATGGTCCAGTCGCTCGCCCACCCCGCGCAGCGTCTGTCCGTACCGGTCGACGTAGCAGGCGTAGCCGAACATGTCCGGCTGCTGGAACCAATCCGGTTCGAGCAGCCGACGCTGATCGAGCCGGTGCAGATCCTCGGGGCGGGACGCGTAGGCGCTGGCAGCGATCTCCACCAGGGTGGCCGCCACCGCGTCGGGATCGGGATAGACGGCCGTGACCGCGTCGTGCAGATCGGGAAACCACTGCTCGAGACGCAACTCGAAGGTCTCACGTCGGTGGGCGGGAAGCTCGGCGAGGATCTCTCGGGTGACGTCGGAGACGGCGGGGTGAACCATGGGCTCATTCTGGCATCGACCCCGGCGTGGGGACGCGCATACATCCGGTTACCGCGGGGTATCACAGCGCCATGTCATTGCTGACCCGCACATTGGACACGTTCCTCGACAGAGCAGTCGTTCCCGGATACTCCCGCATCGGTGCCACGGTGCGTCGACGATTCTGGGCCGCGGATCCGACGCCGTTCCCCGCCCCCATCGACATGGTGGTGACCGGCGCGTCGTCCGGATTGGGCGCAGCCACCGCGAAGGAACTGGCCAGGTTGGGGGCACGGGTGCACCTGGTCGGCAGGTCGGCCGATCGGCTGGAGTCCGCGGCCGCGGCCATTCGAGCCGAGGTGCCCGACGCCTCCCTCGTGGTCCGCGAGTGTGACATCAGCGATCTCGATTCCGTGGCGGCCTTGAGCGCGGCTCTCGCATCCGAGCTCACATCGGTGCACGCATTGGTGCACTGCGCCGGGGTCATGCCGGACGAGCGGCAACTCTCGGCGCAGGGGCACGAATCCGCTTTCGCCACCCACGTTCTCGGGCCGGTCGCATTGACCGTGGGACTGCGAGAGCTGTTCGACGCCGGATCGCGGGTCGTGTTCGTCTCGAGCGGCGGCATGTATGCGGTGCCGCTGCAGAACTCGGACTTCGAGTACGAGAACGGCAAGTACTCCGGCATGACCGCCTACGCTCGCACGAAGCGAATGCAGGTGGTGGTGGCCGAGCAACTGGCCGAACGCTTTTCGCTCGAAGACGACCCGGTGGTGCACAGCATGCACCCGGGCTGGGCGGCCACTCCCGGCGTCACCGGATCGATGCCGATGTTCGGTTCGGTGATGAAGCCGATTCTGCGCAACGCACACGACGGGGCCGACACCATCGTCTGGCTCGTCGGGTCCGACCAGGCCTTGACCAGCACCGGCACGTTCTGGCACGACCGGGCCCCGCGTCCGACTCATTACCCTTCCTGGCGCGGAGATTCACCTCGCGTGCGAGATGCACTGTGGGCGAGCGTGGTCGAGGCGACGGGGATCGAGACCGAACCCTCGGCCGGTGGCTCACAGACCGAGTAGATCGGCCGATCTGCGCAGGCGCATCAACACCTGAAGGTCGAGAGCATCGTCGGGGTCACGCCACTGCGTACCGATCAGCCGGTCGATGGCTTCGAGCCGTTGGTAGAGCGTGTTGACGTGCACTCCCAAGCTCGACGCGGTGGCCGAATGGTGGCGACCGTGAGCCAGATACGTCGACAAGGTCTCCATCAGCGGGACCCCGCGCTTGTCCTGCTCGGCGAGCAACGGCCCGAGCTTGTCCTCGGTGAGCTCGTCCAGGTGCTCACGGGCCATGTGGCTCAGCAGGATTCGATAGATTCCCAGGCCGCGCGCCGAGGACACTTCTCCGTCTCTGCCGAGAGTCGTCAGCACGTCAGCAGTCTGTTGCGCTTCTCGGAACGCCGTCGCCAGCGCGTCGGCTCCTCGCGCGGGTTCGGAGATTCCCACGGTGGCCCGGGTGACGATCATGCGACGAACGGCAGCGGACTCGCGAGCGGGAACGACCAACAGGATTCTCGAACCCTGCTCCGCTACAACCGATCCCGGGGGCAGTGCGAGAGCTTCCAACTCGGCTCTCGACGCGTTGCCCTGCGCGACCGCCACACAATACGTCACGTCCGGAGTCAGTCCGGCACGGTGGAACTGCCTGCGTTCGTCCTCGGGCGTCGACGTCGGATGGAGGAGTAGATCGAGCAGGAATGCGTCCTGCGCCCGGCGGGCGGATTCCGCGGCCGCGCGCTCCTCGGCCAGCGACAGCGCGATGGCCGGCACAGCTCGATCGAGAAGTAGGCGGGTCTGGTCGTCGTCCGATCCGACGGAGATCAACACCCCCAAGAAGCGACCGGCAGCCACCACCCGGCGCGCAGTGATCTCGTCGCCGACGGCAGTATCGGCACCCGCCCTGCAACGTTCGACCAGGGCTTCGACCTGGACCGCTCTGTCCTCCAGGGCAACCGGTACGGACGCGGCATCGCCCACGAAATACGCCGGACGTTCGGTGGCCGACGCCACCTCCCGAACCAGACTCCGCACACCGCCTCCTCGGAGCACGACCTGTGTCAACGTGCGGTCCCATTGCAGAGTCTGCTCCAATTCCGTGGTGCGGAGCGACAATTCGGCGTTGAGGGTTTCGAGCGTGTCGATCGCTCGCACGTTCTCGATGGCGATGGCCGCGTGCGCGGCCAGTGCGGACAGCAGAGCAATCTCACTGTCTGCGAAATCCCGCTCCTGCCGCTTGCACGCGAACAGTGCGCCGATCACGCGGTCGCCGACCCGAAGCGGTACGCCCAGCAGACCGCGCATGTTCTCCGACCGCGCAGCACTGTCGGCTCCCGTGATGTGCCGAAATGCAGGTTCGCTCTGATAGTCGGGTGTCCACGACGGCGAGGCACCGCGCACGATCAGCCCGACGAGCCCCTCGTCCAGTGTGAGCCTGATGCCCACCAGTTGCGGGGTAAGGGCACCACTGGTGACCTCGATGACGAACTCGTCGCCGTACACCGAACCCATGTAGGCCAGGTCCACGCCGAGCAGCCTGCGCGCCTGGTCCACCACTTCCTGCAGCAGAATGCGATTGTCACGCACAGTCGTCAGGCGCACCGCGATGTCGTTGAGCGCCGACAGCTCGGTGCTGCGTTGTTTGCGTTGATCGAGCAGAGTGCGCAGCCGGAGTGCCGCATGCGCCTCGGCACCGGGAAGATCTAGTCGGTGGGCTTCCAATTCATCGACGGACGCGTCGTCTAGCAGCATTTCCATCCATGACTTCGCGGGCGACATGGAGAAAACCTACATTGGCCGAGACCCGCGTCACAGCTAAAGTCGAACACATGTCGCTCGTGGAACAGTTGTCCGAGGTCCTGCCCGCGGATCGGATCGTGGTTGACCCGGACGTCGTCGCCTCCTACCAGCACGACGAGGCCGAATGGGCACCGTATTCGACGCCGGTCGCCGTCGTGCGACCCCGCAGCGCCGAAGAAGTCCAAGCTGTCGTTCGTGCATGCCTGGCCCATGGCGCACCCATCGTCACCCGTGGGGCGGGCACCGGACTGTCCGGCGGCGCGAACGCCACCGAGGGATGCGTCGTTCTCGCGCTCGACGGCATGGACACGATCAAGGAGATCGACCCACTCGAGCGCTACGCCGTCGTCGAGCCTGGAGTCGTCAACGATCACCTGCGCGCAACCGTTGCCGAGCAGGGTCTGTGGTATCCCCCGGATCCGGCCAGTGCGCCGTGGTCGACCATCGGCGGCAACGTCGCCACCAATGCCGGCGGATTGTGCTGCGTCAAGTACGGCGTCACACGTGACTACGTGATGGGCATGCAGGTCGTCACCGGAACCGGAGAACTGGTTCGACTCGGCCGCAAGACCGCCAAAGGCGTTGCCGGCTACGACCTTGCAGGCTTGATGGTCGGATCGGAGGGCACCCTCGGCATCATCACCGAGGTGACCCTGAAACTACGCCCGCTGCAGGATCCGCAGCGGACCGTCGCCGGCTACTTCGATTCGATCGTCGACGCCGGGCGTGCCGTCGCCGCGGTGGCCGCCGCCGGCTTGACGCCGTCCGCACTGGAGTTGATCGACAGGCAGTGCCTCATCGCCGTCGACGCGTGGAAGAACATGGGCCTGTCGGTCGAGGCGAATGTGGTGTTGCTCGGACGTATCGACGATCCGGGTCTCATCGGAGACCAGGAAGCCGAGAAGATGCTCTCGTGCTTCGACGAGGCCGGAGCGACCTGGTCTGCGGTCTCGACCGATCAGGAAGAGGCCGACGCCCTGTTCGCGGCCCGACGGTTGGCGTATCCCGCGATGGAGCGTCTGGGTCCGGTGTTGACCGAGGACGTGTGTGTGCCGAAGAAGCATGTACCCGAGATGCTTTCGCGCATCGAGCAGATCGGCCTTCGCTACGAGACGACCATCGCCAACATCGCACACGCCGGTGACGGAAACCTGCACCCGCTGCTCATCACTCCGCACGACGACCTTCCGGCTCGCGAACGCGCTCAGGCCGCCTTCGCCGAGATCATCGACGCTGCACTGGAACTCGGCGGCACCGTGACCGGCGAACACGGAGTCGGACTGCTCAAGATGGACGGCCTGGTGCAGGAACTCGATCCGGTGGTGTTGGAGATGCACCGAGCTGTGAAGAAGGCACTGGATCCGCGCGGAATCCTGAACCCGGGCAAAGTGTTCACACCCTGATCCACTGCATCCCACGATCCGCGTCGACGGCCAGCGAGCGGCGGCTCGATAACCGTCGGAGGCCGCCGGGAGGTCAGAGCATCGTGGATTTCGATTCGAATGCGTCAGCCATCGAATCGCCGGACCCGCCAGGGCGGAGTCTCGCGACGCGGTCGGACCCTGATCGCGCGAAACCGATAACCGTCCTGATCGACAGCAGGCTCCCACTCGAAGTCGACCTGCTCGCCTACTGCGAGCTCGGAGACACCTCCACCGATGTCGAACCCTGTTCCCGATCGAGAGTCGATGACCTCATCGGGATGCAGCGCGCTGAAGAATGACCAGCATCCACCCGGAGTGTCCTCGGAATCGATGACGCCCCAACTCTCTTCGCCGTTCCACACGGACACCACTCCGACTGACCACGTTCCAGCCCGAATCGGTTCGTCTCGATCCAGATCGATGACTTCGGTGACGGTGCCGTCAGGGGCAATATCCCAAGCACCGAATGTCGGACGACTCGACTGTGGAACCGGTTCGGTGCCCAGCGGCCAGGCGCGAACTGTGAAGAAGCTGTACCCGTACCGAGGTTCTTCCTGTGGCTGCCACTCGAACTCCACCTCTTCGCCTGGAGTCAGCACCGGCAATCCGTGAACAGCAACGGCACCAGACGGCGTCCAGCTTCCGCCCGGAGTGTCCTCGGAATCGATGACGCCCTCCATGCCGAGAATCTCCCAGCTCCGGACCCGCCCGCGACTCGTCATTCGTCGAGTATGTCCGCTGTACGGTGCGGGGACTGGATCCGGCTGTGTAGAAGATGCTCGGCTCCGTAACTACGCAGCCGTTCGTCAGTGCGCCACCGGCACATCCGTATTGTTCTCGGAGCGGACTCCCATTCGGCTGCGCAGAGCGATCACCAACACCACCGCCATGAGCATGACACCGCCGACCACCCACAGGCCCGCCTTGGCGTTGCCAGTGGCGTCGAGCAGCCACCCCGTCACGTATGGGGCACCGAAGCCCGAGGTGTTGCCGACCGAGTTGATGATCGCGATTCCAGCCGCTGCGCCGGCTCCGGTGAGGAAGGTGCTGGGCAGGTACCAGAAGACGGGTAGAGCGCAGAACACGCCGACGGCGTTGACGGTCACCGCAATCATGGTGGTGAACGGTGAATCCATGTACAGCGCAAATGGAATGGAGATCGCACCGATCAGAGTCGGTATCGCTACATGCCACGTTCGCTCGCCGGTCCGGTCCGAATGCCGACTCCAGAGCACCATCGCCACCGCGCCCACTGCGAACGGCACCGCCACGATGAGTCCCGTGGTCACGAGCGAGAAGTCGGTATCGAACGTCTGCTTGAATCCCGCGACGATGCTGGGCAGAAAGAAACTCAGGGAGTAGAGGCCGTAGGTGATGCCGAAGTAGATCAGGCCGAGCATCCATACTCGTACATCACCGAGCGCACGCTTGACCGAGCCGCTGACGTGCCCGCCTTTCACTGCGTCCTCGGACTCCAATTCCGCAGTGAGCCATTCCTTCTCGTCAACGGTGAGCCACTTCGCCTGAGACGGTCGATCCGTGAGATAGAACCAGGTGATCACGCCGAGCAGAATCGCCGGAATGCCTTCGAGGAGGAACATAACCCGCCAACCCGACAGTCCGAACAGACCGTCCAGGTACTGAATGATCGCACTCGACAGGGGCGCACCGAGCGCCGATGACACAGGCAGAGCCAGCAAGAACAGGCCCATCAACCGCACGCGGTAGGCGCGCGGAAACCACATCGTCATGTACAGCAGTACGCCGGGAAAGAAGCCGGCCTCGGCGATGCCGAGAAGGATGCGTAGACCGTACAGCCACCCTGCCGTCGGCACGAAAGCCATGGCGGCGGCCACGATTCCCCACGACACCATGATGCGGGCGATCCACCGTCGGGCACCGAATTTGTGCAGCGCCAGATTACTGGGCACCTCGAACAGCAGATACCCGATGAAGAACAGTCCCGACGCGAGGCCGAACATCGTCTCGGTGAGGCCCAATTCGTCGCTCATGGTCAGCTTGGCGAGACCGATGTTGGTGCGATCGAGATAGTTGACGAAGTAAGCCAATCCGAGGAACGGGATGATGCGTCGAGCGACCTTCTTGACCACCCTTGATTCGATCTCGGGCTTCGACGTGACTGCAGGCATGGGCTCGGCCTTCCCTAGATCGAAAGTGACCTGGACCACGTTATGGGCGACTCGAGCGAAGGTCTATGGAGAAACCACCCATCGACGGCGGGTGTGTGAGGGTGAAGTCTCCAGCACTCGCCTCCGGGCTGCCGTGTTGCAGTCGACTGCCCACGCTGCGATCCTGTGGTTGTGCGGGTAGCTCTCATTGCCGATATTCACGGCAACATCGCGGCGCTCGACGCCGTCGTCGACGACATCGAACGCCATCGCGTCGACTCGGTGATCAATCTCGGCGATCTGTTGTCCGGCGGCCTGCATCCGCGTCGAACTGCGGACCGGCTGATGGCACTCGGTTTTCCCACTGTCGCGGGAAATCACGACCGCTATCTGCTCGAGCAGGACCGGGAGTCCATGGGCAGTTGGGATCGGCACGCCCATGATCGACTCGACGACGAGCATCGACAGTGGCTGGCCTCGCTGCCGTTCTCATTGGAGTTCGATGGCGGAATCCTCGCAGTGCACGGAACACCCACCGATGATGAGCAATATTTCCTGCACTCGGTGGACGACAACGGCTCTCGCGAGGCAACCGAGGCCGAGATACTGGACAGGGCAGCAGGTTTTACGAACCACTCCGTCATCGCCTGCGGCCACACCCACCTGCAGCGACAATGGACTCTCCCCAGCGGCACACTCGTGGTCAATCCAGGGAGCGTCGGCGTGCCCGCCTACGACGACGATCAGCCCTACCCGCACGTCATGGAATCCGGCTCTCCGCATGCGCGCTACGCGGTACTCGACGACCACGACCGTGGCAGCTGGACAGTCTCGTTCGAGCTGGTCGAGTACGACCACGTCGGTGCCGCCGCCGATGCCCGCGCACACGGGATGAGCGACATCGCCGACGCACTTCTCACCGGATTCGTCGGCCCTGCGCCGCAAATGCCGTCACACTGATCGCGTGAAGATCACCGACGCTCAGCGCCGACACCGGCTCGTCGCGCAGCACTTCGCCCGTGCATCGACCACCGAAGCTGTGGTGTCGTCACTCCTCGCGTTGCATGCCACCGATCCGGCGACGGTGTATCTGTCGGTGCTCGCCCGCGCTCGAACACTGGAACTCTCGGATGTTCGTGATGCGATGTACGAGCGCCGGAGCCTGGTGCGGTTGATGGCGATGCGGCGCACGATGTTCGTCGTCGCTCACGACGACGTTCCGATGATTCACGCTGCGGCGAGCCTGGGAGTTGCGCGCACCATGCGGGCACGCCTGATCAAGCAGGTCTCCACGTTGCCCACCGAACCGGTAATCGCCGATGTCGAATCCTGGCTTGCAGCAACAGAAGAAGAGACCGAGTCGGCGTTGCGATCGATGGGGACCGCGACCGGGGCCGAGCTGTCTGCCGTCGTGCCCGGCCTCAAGACCGCGCTGCTGCCGACCACCGACAAGGTGTACGACGTCAAGCGGTACGTCACCTCGGAGGTACTGGTGATGATGGCCGCCGAGGGAAGGCTGGTGCGCGTCGAACCGCGGGGCGCGTGGACATCGCGACGCCACGCGTGGGCACCGATCGATCACTGGTGGCCGGACGGGATTCCCGATCTCGACGAGACCGAGGCACGTGCCGACCTTGCCCGACGTTGGCTCGAGGTGTTCGGCCCTGCGACCCTCGACGATCTGCAGTGGTGGACGGGCTGGAACAAGACACAGACTCGTCAGGCGGTGTCCGGACTGAACGCCGTTGCGGTCGAACTGACCGAGGGCGACGGAATCATGTTGTCCAGCACTGTTTTCGATAAGCCTTCCGGCACGAGCGTCATGCTGCTACCTGCGCTCGATCCCACGCCGATGGGGTGGAAGCACCGAGCCTGGTATCTGGGTGAGCACAAGGCCCCGCTGTTCGACACCTTCGGCAACATCGGCCCGACCATCTGGTCCGGTGGTCGTATCGTCGGCGGTTGGGCGGTCACCGGTTCCGGAGCAGTGGTGACGGAATTCCTGGAGGACGTCGGGTCTCCGGTGTCGAAAGCCGTTGCAGCCGACGCAGAAAGAATAACCACCCTGCTCGACGGCACCCCGGTGGTCCCGTCCTTCCCGACGCCGCTGGAGAAGAAGTTGCGGGGAAAGAAGTAGCCGATATCTGCCTGGGCAGCGGGGCACGCGGCCGAACGGTGCCCGAATTCGCGATAGGGTCGGACCGTGCCGATCAGTCTCGTTTCCATCGTCCTCCCCGTGTACAACGGGTTGCCCGATCTGGATGAGCAGCTCGAGGCCGTCGCCGCACAGGACTACACGGGCGACGTCGAGCTGATAGTCAGCGACAACGGCTCGACCGACGGCCTGCGCGCACACCTCGAGAATCTCTCTCTGCCTATGACGATCCGCATGGTCGACGCCTCCGCCAAGCGTGGAGTCTCGTACGCCAGAAACGTCGGCGTGAAAGCTGCGCACGGCGACATAGTTGCCTTCGTCGACCACGACGACGTCGCTCATAAGACTTGGCTGACTGCTCTGGTACATGCACTCGACAGTTTCGACGCGGTGGGCGGCGCACTCGAAGTCGAATCCCTCAATTCCCCGGAGGTGGCGGCGTGGCGAACCGTCCCGCCGCCCGGCGCTCTGTTCCGCTCCGCCTATCTGCCGTACGCACCGGGGAGCAATTTCGCCATGTGGCGGAGGGTGTTCGAGAAGGTCGGAGACTTCGACGAAGACTTCGTCGGCGGTGCCGAGGACGTCGACTACTCGTGGAGAATTCAGCAGGCGGGATCGACACTCGGACATGCCGCGGATGCAGTGGTCGCCTACCGCGTCAGAACGACTGTCCGTCGATCGTTCGAGCAAGGTCGGGCGTACGGCCGGACGTCTTATCAACTGTCGACGAAGCACCGCGCATCGGGCTGCCCACACCCCTCGTCCTTGGTCAGGATTCCCGTACACGCGGTGTCGATACTTTATCTTGCGACAGTTCGTAATCCGTGGCTGCCGAAGATATTGAGACCGCTACCGAGTGGTTTGTGGGCGCACTACATCGGGATTCACTACGGCGCTCTGCGAACACGAGTGACCTCGCTCGGCCGACGACAGAGACCGAGCGTCCGATGACGCACGAGACCGTCGATGCGCTACGCGAAGAGACTCTCGGCGTCCTGCGGCCTCACGCGGAACCGGGAGATCGTGTGGCGCACCTGGACTTTCCGAATCACTACAATGCCGGTGACTCGCTCATCCACGCCGGTGAGGTCGAGTACCTGAAGCGGTTGAACGTGCACGTCGACTACGTGTCCGATCCGTTCACCCACAACGATGCTCTACTCGAAGAACGAATCGGCGACGGGACCCTGTTCTTGCAAGGCGGGGGAAATTTCGGCGACCGGTGGCCGATCGACCAGAGGTTTCGTGAAGCAATCGTTGCGCGGTTTCCTCGCAACAAAATAGTGTGCCTCCCCCAGAGCATCGACTTTGCCGATGCCGGAGCCCTTACGAGGACCGCAGCACTGTACGCGCAGCACCCGGATCTCACCCTCATGCTCCGTGAACAACGTTCGTACGAATTGGCGCTCGAGCATTTCCCGAGCAATCGCGTCGAGTACTGTCCGGACATGGCTTTCGGTGCCGAGATCGCGCGCAGCGCCGAAGGCTCTGCAGTGGAGGTCGTGAAGCTCCTGCGCGCCGATTCGGAAAGCCTCGGTCATGCATCGGTGAACATCGACGCTTCATCCGTCCAATACGATTGGGGCCTGCACGGAACGGATCTGGCGATCTCGACGGCGGTGATGCTGCCGACTCTGATTGCGCAACGTTTCCCCAGAACAAATCGTCTGCTCTACCCCGCCCTTCTCCGCTCGTACGAGCAAACGGCGAAGCTCAACCTTCGTGTGGCCCAACGCATTCTGAACCTCGCACCCGTCGTCCTCACCGATCGACTGCACGCCGCGGTACTGGCGGCGATGATGGGCAAGCGTGTCGTGGCGATGGACAACGCGAACAGGAAGGTGTCCGGTATCTATGACGCCTACCTGCACCGTTTCGACAACGTCCACTTCGCGCCGACCACCGACGAGGCCGCCGAATTGGTACGGCAGGCCGTGTCCGACTGTCGGTGAGAAACGCTGCTCGACCCCGCGCGGACGTTCAGAATGGGTAGCGACCCTCGGCCCAGGCACGGGCAGCCGGAGGTGTCACCGCATCGACAGGTTCGCCGTCGCGGAAGTACTGCGTGTGCAGAATCCGGCCCGCATCGACGGCTTCCTGCCATGCCTGAGTGGGACCTTCGCCGAACCAGAGCCACGGGGTGATGTCGTCCATGATCACGATCGAGTCCGCGGTGGCGAGTGGACGGAGGTCGTCGAGGTCTGCGCGAGCACCTTCCACCGAATGGTCGCCGTCGATGAAGATGACGTCGAACCGTACGTCCGGATGTTCCTTCGCATAGGCCGCGATGGTGATGTGCGAGTCGCCCGGGATCAGGGTGTGCCGGCCCGGAAAGTTTTCGTCGATATGGGCTTTCGCGGCGTCGCTGTAGGCATAGGCGGCCAGGTCGAAGGACACGACGGTCGTATCGGGCGATGCGTCGAGGAACGCCCAACTCGAGAAGCCGGCATTGAACCCGACCTCACAGATCAGCTTCGTACTCTCCCGTGCCGCAAGCGAAGACAAGTATGTCTGCTCCGCCTCATCGGCTCCACGCTCGAAAGGTTCCCCAGCAGTGGCCGTTCGGTGCACCAAGGCTTCGAGTTCCTGCAGACCCATTCACGTTCTCCTATCGTCCGATTCGAAGCGTAGTCAACATCATTGGGCGGCGCAGACGACGACGCCCACTCGCAGAACGTGCCGCAATGATCACCGATAGGCGTCCCTGCGATGAGCAATTGCTATCACTCGCACCACAACTCGGGTGTCGTAGATTTGGTGGACGAGGGGTCACGGATGAACTCACGTCGGGCAACGACCGGACCCGCGGTCGACCGAACGTGCTCAGTCGACGACCGAACGGACGATCTCGGCGATGCGCTGCGCCGTGCCCTCGTCCACGGTCTCGAAGAACCACGCCGCAGGCATCAACTCTCCGTCCGCGCCACCGGCAGCGCGGAACACCGCCTTCTCGGTGATGGCCAGATTCAGTCGATCGTCGTTGCGCAGCGTCACCAGCGCCGGTGTGCTCGCCGACTTCGCATAGGCGGGCATTCCGTACCAGATCCGCGGCTTCAAAGTGGGTGCCGCGGACACGATGATGTCGTGCACACGCTGCATGACCGAACGCCGCGGTTCGTCCATCTTCGAGATCTTCTCGATCACCTGAGCGAGGTTCTTTTCGTCCTTCGACGACATGTCATGTCCTTTCGCCAACCGATGTCGGGCATCGGCACAATGAAGGAGGCGCATTTCTGCGCCGCACCCCATCCGGACATGTCCTGAGCTGGTCAGGCCTCTCCTCGATGATTCACGTGGTTGCCACGTGGAAGCGCAGTCGGTGGCGCGTACCACCGTGGTAACGATATCTGACACTCGGCGGTAAAGCGCCGCCGATTCTGCAATTCGGCGACTAGACGTTGAAGCGGAACTCCACTACATCGCCGTCGGCCATGACGTAGTCCTTGCCTTCGATGCGTACCTTGCCTGCGGCCTTGGCCGAGGCCATGGAACCCGCGGCGATGAGGTCTTCGTAGGAGACGATTTCGGCCTTGATGAAGCCGCGCTCGAAGTCGGTGTGAATGACGCCCGCAGCCTGGGGTGCGGTGTCACCCCGATGAATCGTCCACGCGCGAGCCTCTTTCGGGCCAGCGGTCAGGTAGGTCTGCAGGCCGAGGGTGTGGAAGCCTGCACGTGCCAACGCATCGAGACCGGGCTCGGTCTGTCCGACGGATTCGAGCAGTTCGGCTGCCGATTCCTTGTCGAGTTCGAGCAACTCGGATTCGATCTTCGCGTCGAGGAACACCGCATCGGCGGGCGCGACGAGGCGAGCCAGTTCGCCGATCTTCGCGTCGTCGGTCAGCACCGACTCGTCGGCGTTGAAGACGTACAGGAAGGGCTTGGTGGTGAGCAACTGAAACTCACCGAGCAGCTCGAAGTCCAACTTCGCCTTGGCCGAGAACAGCGTCTTGCCGTCGTTCAGCACAGCCTGCGCGGCCAGCGCCGCATCGAGTGCGGGCTTGCGATCCTTCTTGATCCGCACTTCCTTCTCGAGGCGCGGGATGGCCTTCTCCAGGGTCTGCAGATCGGCGATCGCGAGTTCGGTTTCGATGACCTCGATATCGGCGGTCGGGTCGACGCGACCGTCGACGTGCACCACGTCGTCGTCGGCGAAGACACGAACGACCTGGCAGATGGCGTCGGCCTCACGGATGTTGGCGAGGAACTTGTTGCCCAGGCCTGCGCCCTCGGACGCACCCTTGACGATGCCGGCGATGTCGACGAACGACACCAGCGCGGGCACGAGCTTCTCCGAACCGAACACCTCGGCCAGCTTCTCGAGCCGAGGATCCGGCAGCGCGACCACACCGACGTTGGGCTCGATGGTGGCGAACGGATAGTTCGCGGCCAGCACATCGTTGTTGGTCAGTGCATTGAAGAGGGTGGACTTGCCGACGTTGGGCAGTCCGACGATTCCGAGGGTGAGGCTCACGGTCTATGGAGTCTACTTTGACGACACCACCAGCTCGGACAGTGCCCGGCCAGCGTCGATACTGGAAGCGCCGAGGGGTGCAAGAACGACGTGATCCGCTCCCGCCTCGTGGTGCTCCGCCACCCGCGAAGCAATCGTCTCGATACTCCCCCACATCACCACGCCGTCGATCAATCGGTCGCTGAGCTGGTCGACGTCGGCCTCGGCGAAGCCCATCCGCAGAAAGTTCTGCCGATAGCCGGGAACAGTGGCGAGAAAGCTCAGCGGCTGCCGAGCTGCAGCACGCGCCCGATCCGGGTCGGACTCGACCACGACGAACTGGTCGACCACCAACGTCGACCCACCGAGTGCACCGCGCGCCTGCGCCGTCCACTCCGGCGTCACCAGCAACGCGATTGCGCCGGCAGCGCGGTCCCGCGCCATCTCCAACTTCCTCGGACCGAGCGCCGCGAGCAGAAGGTGATCGGCGGGCACCTCGAGCTCGTCGAGGTACTTCCTCAACCCGGCCAAAGGCCGAGCACTCTGCGGCCCACCGAGGCCGACAACGAATCGACCGGTGCCCGAGAGCTCGTCGAACAGCTCACCGGTCTGTGCAGGTGAGTACACATCGACCGGCACGATCCCCGGAACGATGGTCGCCTTCTCGGTCGCGTGGACCAGATCGGCCAACCTGCCGAGCCGATCGAGCTGCCCGCCCGGCAACCAGACCGAGGTGAATCCGAGTGATTCCAACTCGCGTGCGTCGTCGAGGTACGACGGCGATACGTCGGTGGAAATGCCGAGTCTGCCGAGACCGAGTGTGTCCATGCAGGCGACGCTAAAACCTCGAGTTATATCGAGGTCAAGTGCGGATCGCCGAACTCGGGTCCCAACTCGCCAAGATCGGCAGAATCTCGGCAGTGCTCGACCCGTCCTCGACCGTGTAGACGATGAGACTCTGATCCGGCTCGCTGGGCGAGGTCAGAAACTCGATACCGAATTCGAGGGTTCCCGCCGCCGGATGCTGGATGATCTTGGTTGCGCGCTCGAATTCGCGAACCTCGTGGTCGCTCCACCACTGCTCGAAACAAGGCTCTGCGGAACGTAATTCGTCGATCAAGGCGGTGAGCGCGCGATCCCCCGGTCGACGAGCGAGGTCGCGGCGCAACCCCGCGACCGATGCTGCCGCGAACTGCGACCAATTGACGATTCGCTCGCGGGCGATGGGGTTGCGAAACAGATAGTGGAACAACGACTGGTCGGCGGACGGTTGCAGACTCAGTACCGATCGGACCAGCGAGTTGCTGGCCAGGACGGCCCCGCTGCGCCCGAGCAGGATCACCGGCACATGGTCGAGCGCTTTCATGACCTGGAGCAGACCTGGATTCGGTACCTGCGCAGCATCCTCGGTGGGCGTCGCCGGGGACGCGAGATCGAGTAGATGCGCGGACTCGACATCATCGAGCTTCAACGCACCGGCGATTGCCAGCAGCACCTCGTTCGACACGTTGGCCTGCCGACCCTGTTCGAGTTTGCTGTAGTAATCCGGACTCACTCCGGCCAGAGCCGCCAGCTCTTCGCGCCGCAGCCCCGGCACCCGTCGGGCACCGGGATACGTACGAATCCCGGCCTCGATCGGGGTCATGCGGTCGCGCCGATCACGCAGAAATGCGCTGAGGGCGGACCTGTCTTTGTTCACGAATCCCACAGTAGCGACATGGGCGATCGGCAACCTGGTCATGACAGACCTAGGCAGAACGACGCCTGGTTGCCTGCCTCGACCGACCGTAGACATGGCGTCATGACTTCTTCCACTTCTCCGCAGCTCCTCGGACGCACAGCCGTCGTCACCGGATCGACCAGTGGGATCGGTGCTGCCATCGCGCTGACCCTCGCCGCCCAGGGGGCATCGGTGGTCGTCAGCGGCCGCGACGCCGAGCGCGGCAAGGCCCTGGCGCACAGCATTTCCGAGACAGGCGGCACTGCGGCCTTCGTCGACGTCGATCTCTCGGGCAGCTACCAGGAGCTCCGCGAATTCGCGGCCCGCGCCACCGACGCTCTCGGCGGCCGTGTCGACATTCTCGTCAACAACGCCGGCATCTATCCGGCCACCGCCACCGCAGACCTGCCCGACGACCAGCTCGACGCGATGCTCGCCGTCAACGTTCGAGCTCCGCATGTGCTCGTCGGCGAACTGGCTCCCGCCATGGCCGAGCGCGGCAGTGGCGTCATCGTGAACATCGGGTCGTGGATGGCCATGATGGGGAGCCCGTTCGCCGCGATGTACTCCGCTACCAAGGCCGCCGACGAGCAACTCACTCGCAGTTGGGCTGCCGAGTTCGGCCCACGCGGCGTGCGGGTCAACGCCCTCGCACCCGGCGCGACGCTCACGCCGGGCAACGAGGATGCGCGGCAGGTGTTGGACGCTATGACGGCCGGAACGCCTGCAGGCATAGTGCTCTCTCCGCAGGACATCGCCGACGGCGTTCTGTTTCTGGTATCGGACAACGCCGCGATGATCCACGGCACAACGCTGTACGTCGACGGCGGTATCTCGGTCACCCGCGGATGAACACTCGTGGTGCTGACCGCTACTGGGCTGTTGCCTTCAGCGTCGAGGTGGCCTCGGCCAACCGAGTGACGGCGTCCCAATCCTCCTGCGCGACGGCCGAAGCCGGAGTGAGCCACGATCCGCCCACACAGCCGACGTTCGGCAGCGCCAGGTAGCTCGATGCATTGGAGGTCGAGATGCCACCCGTCGGGCAGAAGCGTGCGGCCGGGATCGGCGAGTGGATCGACTTCAAGAAATTCGCGCCACCGGATGCTTCGGCCGGGAAGAACTTGAGCTCGGTGTGACCGGCCTCGAGCAGAGTGAGCACCTCGGACACCGTTGCGGCACCGGGCAAGTGGGGTAGTCCGGTGTCTCGCATCGCCTTGGTCAGTGACGGCGTACAGCCGGGCGAGACCAGGAACTGTGCGCCCGCGTCGGCGGCCTGCTTGGCCTGGCCGGGAGTGATGATCGTGCCGGCACCGATGAGGATGTCGGGAACCTCGGCGGCGATGCGCTCGATGGCATCGAGCGCCACCGGTGTCCGCAGAGTCAACTCGATGACGGGCACTCCGCCCGCCACCAGAGCGCGAGCGATCGGAACGGCATGGTCGAGATCGTCGATGACGACGACGGGAATGACGGGTACACGGTCGAGCAAGGATGCAGTCACGGTCTTACTTTCTCTCGAATCGGGTTCTCGGGTCAACGCATCACGAACATCGCACCCTCGTCTGCCGGACCGACGAGAGCACGCATCCCGGAGAACAGGTCACGGCCGGTGCTCGACCACTCGTCTGCGTCCAACACTCGACCGGTGACCGGTCGGGCTTCGAACTCGTCGAGCGGAACGTCGATCGACAATGTGCCACCGAGAGAGTCCACGGTGATCACGTCACCGTCGAGGATCTTCGCTATCGGTCCACCGCTCGCCGCCTCGGGTGTGAGATGAATTGCCGCAGGCACTTTTCCGGAAGCTCCGGACATCCGGCCGTCGGTGATCAGCGCGACGGACCGGCCGCGGTCCTGCAGGATACCCAACGCGGGGGTGAGCTTGTGGAGTTCTGGCATGCCGTTGGCCTGCGGTCCCTGGTACCGCAGCACCGCAACGAAATCGGTGTCGAGCAGTCCTGCATCGAATGCTGCCAGGAAGTCGGCTTGGTCGTCGAACACCCGCGCCGGACCGGTGACCACACGATGTTCCGGTGCCACCGCAGAGGTCTTGATGACGCTTTTGCCGATCGGACCGGTCAACATCTTCAGCCCTCCGTCGGCACTGAACGGCTCGGTTGCACCGCGTAACACGGTGGCGTCATGACTGATTCGAGTTCCGTCCTGCCACATCACTCCGTCGCCGTCGAGCTTCGGCTCTTGGGTGTAGCGTCGCAGGCCCTGCCCAGCAACGGTTTTCACGTCCTCGTGCATCAACCCGGCGTCGAGCAGAGATCCGATGACGAATCCGAGGCCGCCTGCGGCGTGGAAGTGATTGACGTCGGCCTTGCCGTTCGGGTAGATCCTGGCCATCAGCGGCACGACGGCCGACAGATCGGACAGGTCCTGCCAGGTCAGCGTGATGCCGGCAGCCTTGGCGATGGCGACGAGGTGCATCGTGTGATTGGTCGAACCACCGGTGGCGAGCAACGCGACGCAGCCGTTGACGATCGACTTGACGTCCACGACCTCACCCACCGGCGTGTAGTTGTCACCGAGCGACGTCAGGCCGGTGACGACGTGCGCGGCCTCGCGGGTCAATGCGTCGCGCATCGCAGTTCCGGGGTTGACGAACGACGATCCCGGCAGATGCAGGCCCATGACCTCCATCAGCAGCTGATTGGAATTGGCCGTTCCGAAGAAGGTGCAGGTACCGCTGCCGTGATACGACGCGGCCTCGGCGTCGAGCAGAGCCTCACGGCCAACCTTGCCCTCGGCGTAGAGCTGGCGCGCTTTTGCCTTCTCCCCGTTGGGAAGTCCGGACGTCATCGGACCTGCGGGCACGAACACCGCGGGAAGATGGCCGAAACTCAGTGCACCGATGAGCATTCCGGGGACGATCTTGTCGCACACCCCGAGCATCAGGGTGGCGTCGAACATGTCGTGGGACAACGCAATTGCCGTCGACATTGCGATGATGTCTCGGCTGAAGAGCGAGAGCTGCATGCCGTCGCGGCCCTGGGTGATTCCGTCGCACATGGCGGGGACTCCCCCGGCGAACTGCGCGATGCCGCCGGCATCGATGACGGACTTCTTCAGCACGGCGGGGTAGTTCTCGAACGGCTTGTGCGCCGAGAGCATGTCGTTGTACGCCGAGACGATGGCGATGTTGGGCTTGACCATGCCGCGCAGTGCTAGTTTGTCGGCCTTGCCGGAGGCGGCGAAACCGTGGGCGATGTTGGCGCAGGCGAGGCGGCCACGGGCGGGGCCTCGATCTCCTGCGGCGTCGATTCGAGCGAGGTAGGCGGCGCGAGCGGACTGGCTACGGTCTGCGATGCGGTCGGTGACCTGCCGCAGGACCGGATGAAGTGTGTCCATGAGTATCTCCGATGTTCGGTCTCTCATCACTCACCCTAAGGCCGCTTAGGTCGATCGACAACCCAACTTATGCTTTTCGAAGTTATAAGTGGCACTTCTTGGGTTGTTGCCGTAGAAGTTGCCAGTTGGTTGAATGGCGTATATGTCGATGCCGCGCCTGAGCGCTCCACCTGCGACGGCAGGCGAGGTTTTCGCTCTGGTCCGCGATGGAGAAGCTGATACCCGGGCCGAGCTCGGCCGGATCACCGGACTGTCACGGTCTGCCGTCGCGTCCCGCGTCGCCGCGCTCACCGGCCTCGGCCTGGTCATCGAAACCGAGGACACGCACTCGACCGGCGGCAGGCCTCCGGCGAGACTGTCGTTCGACATCGACGCCGGAGTCGTGCTCGCCGCCGCGATCGGACGCAGCCGCTCCCAGCTGGGCGTCTTCACCCTCGGCGGCGAGTTGCTCGCGAGCGACACCGTCGACCAGGAGATCGGCGTCGGCCCGGACGAACTGATGCCGCAGATCACCAAGCGACTGCAGGCACTGCTAGACGAATCGCACCGAACCGGCCACCGCATCCTCGGGGTCGGGCTGTCCATCCCCGGCACCGCCGACACCGACCGAGGGTGCAGCCTGGACTCGCCGATCATGCACGGCTGGGACGGGGTGCCGCTGGCCCCGTTCTTCGCCGATACGACGTCGGCTCCGGTGTTTCTCGACAACGACGCCAACGCGATGGTCCTCGCCGAACGTCGCGACAACAGAGATCGCTTCCAGAACGCCCTGTTGGTCAAGGCCTCGACGGGCCTCGGCGCAGGGATCGTGGCAGGCGGCGCACTGCAACGCGGATCACTCGGGGCTGCAGGAGAATTCGGCCACACCAAGACCGCAGCTGCAGCAGGTGTCGCCTGCCGATGCGGCGACAGCGGCTGCCTCGAAGCCATCGCAGGCGGCTGGGCACTGGTGCGCGCACTCAACGAACAGGGCCGCGAAGTCGGCCACGTCCGCGGCGTCGTCGACCTCGCGGTGAGCGGCGACCCCGAGGCACGCAGACTCATCCGCGACAGCGGTCGCCACATAGGCGAAACTCTGGCCGGGGCCGTGAACCTGCTCAACCCCGAGGTACTCATCATCGGCGGCGACATGGCGAACGCGTACGACATCTTCGTCGCCGGGCTGCGTGAAACCGTCTACGGCAACGCCACCGCACTGGCCACCAAGGCCCTCACCATCCAGGCCACCACCCATGGCGACCTCTCCGGAGTCATCGGTAGCGCCGCGCTGGTGTTGGATCAGGTGCTCAGCGCCAGAGCCGTGGACGACGCCCTCGGCGGCTGATCGGCACGCGCCGTCGGCACGGTTGCCGCTCGTCGCACTCCAGCGACCGCCGGGCGCACGGCGATGCGTCGATTCGAGGACGTGCGCCCGCGCCGGACATAGGGTGATCGCAGTCACACCTGCGAGCCTGGAGACCCCACACATGTCACTGAAAGCGGCCGACGAACCACACGTCGAATTGCTGAAGACAGATCCCGATCTGCCGCCCGTCGGCGTCGTCGAGTCACATCCGATGACCCCGATCAAGCGCCTCATGCTCGTCGCCATCGGCCTTCTCGGCGGTGTTGCGTGGACGATCATCGCGATCGTCCGCGGAGAGAATCCCAACGCCGTCTGGTTCGTCATCGCCGCGGTGTGTACCTACATCTTCGCGTTTCGCTTCTACGCCAGGCTGATCGAACGCAAGATCGTCTTCCCACGCGACGACCGCGCCACCCCCGCCGAGATTCTGGAGAACGGCAAGGACTACATGCCGACGGACCGTCGGGTGCTGTTCGGCCACCACTTCGCCGCGATCGCCGGAGCAGGCCCGCTCGTCGGACCCGTCCTCGCCGCTCAGATGGGTTACCTCCCGGGCACCATGTGGATCATCATCGGCGTCGTGTTCGCCGGTGCCGTACAGGATTTCCTGGTGCTGTGGATCTCGACGCGACGCCACGGCCGCAGCCTCGGCCAGATGGCCCGCGACGAACTCGGAGTTGTGGGCGGCACCGCCGCCCTGGTCGCGGTGTTCGTCATCATGATCATTCTCATCGCGGTGCTCGCCCTGGTCGTCGTCAACGCACTCGCCGAGAGCCCGTGGGGTGTCTTCTCCATCGCGCTGACCATTCCGATCGCACTGTTCATGGGTGTCTACCTACGCTTCCTGCGGCCGGGCAACGTCACCGAGGTCTCGCTCATCGGCGTCGTCCTGTTGCTGCTCGCCATCGTGGCCGGCGGTTGGGTTGCCGAAACCGATTGGGGCACCGACTGGTTCACCCTCTCCAAGGTGACCGTCGCCTGGCTGCTGATCGGCTACGGTCTGCTCGCCTGCATCCTGCCGGTATGGCTGCTGCTCGCCCCGCGCGACTACCTGTCGACGTTCATGAAGGTCGGCACCATTGCCCTACTGGCCGTCGGCATCCTCATCGCGCGTCCCGAGATCCAGATGCCCGCGATGACCAGCTTCGCCACCGAGGGCAACGGGCCGGCATTCGCAGGGTCCCTGTTCCCGTTCCTGTTCATCACCATCGCCTGCGGCGCACTGTCCGGCTTCCACGCTCTGATCTCCTCCGGCACCACGCCGAAGCTGCTGGAGAAGGAAAAGCAGATGCGCATGATCGGCTACGGCGGCATGCTCACCGAGTCGTTCGTCGCCATCATGGCTCTGATCACGGCGTGCGTCCTCGATCAGCACATCTACTTCGCGCTCAATGCCCCGGCGACATTGACCGGTGGCACTCCCGAGGCTGCAGCTCCCTACGTCAACGGATTGGGACTGAGCGGCGGAGACATCACGCCTGCCGAATTGAGCCAGGCCGCAGCCGATGTGGGCGAGGAGACGATCATCTCCCGCACCGGCGGCGCACCGACACTCGCGTTCGGCATGTCCGAGGTACTGCACCAGGTGTTCGGCGGGCCGGGGCTCAAGTCGTTCTGGTACCACTTCGCGATCATGTTCGAGGCACTGTTCATCCTCACCACGGTCGATGCCGGCACCCGCGTCGCGCGCTTCATGCTCTCCGACAGCATCGGCAACCTGCCCGGCGCATCGGCCAAGAAGTTCAAGGATCCGTCGTGGCGTCCCGGTGCCTGGATCTGCTCGCTGATCGTCGTCGCAGCCTGGGGCGCAATCCTTCTCATGGGCGTCACCGATCCACTGGGCGGAATCAACACTCTGTTCCCGCTGTTCGGTATCGCGAACCAACTGCTGGCCGCCATCGCACTGACGGTGGTACTCGTCATCGTGGTCAAGCGTGGCCTCTACAAGTGGGCCTGGATCCCCGGAGTTCCACTCGCCTGGGACCTCATCGTCACCATGACGGCGTCGTACCAGAAGATCTTCTCCTCCATCCCGGCCATCGGCTACTGGACGCAGCACTCGCAGTTCCGCGACGCCAAGGCGCAGGGCCTGAGCGAGTTCGGTAGCGCCAAGACACCCGAGGCCATCGACGCCGTCATCCGCAACACCTTCATTCAGGGCACGCTGTCGATCATCTTCGCGGCACTCGTCCTGGTGGTCGTGTTCGCCGGAGTGTGGGTCTGCATCAAGGCAGTGCGGGGAGACAACCTGCCCGACAACGAGGAGCCCGAGGTGCCGTCGAAGATCTTCGGTCCCACCGGGTTCGTCCTCACCCCGGCCGAGAAGCAGATCCAGGCCGAATGGGACGAGCTGATCGACGCGGGCACCGTCCGTCGCCCCGGATCGGCGCACTAGATGCGCGGGCTGTGGTGGTGGATCACCTCGGTGATGGGCGACCACGATTACGACCGATACGTCGCCCATCTGGCCCGCCACCACCCCGGTCAGGAACCGCCGACCGTGCGGCAGTACTGGAAGGATCGGCACGCGGAGGCGGACCGAAACCCGGGGGCACGCTGCTGCTGACACGGTGATGTCCGATTTCCGCTAGCACCGACGCGTCCACGCTGACACAGTAGGTGCATGAGCAGCGAACGGCAGGTGCAAGAACTGGACTTCGATCGGTGTTATCGCGCGGTCTCCTCGCGTGATGCACGGTTCGACGGCCAGTTCTTCACCGCCGTCTCCACCACCGGCATCTACTGCCGACCCTCCTGCCCGGCCCGCACACCCAAGCCCGGCAACGTCTCGTTCATGGCCACCGCAGCGGCGGCGCAACAATCCGGCTACCGAGCCTGCCGCCGCTGCCAGCCCGACGCCACCCCCGGTTCCCCACGCTGGAACATCCACTCGGACCTCAGTTCTCGTGCCATGCGACTGATCTCCGACGGAGCCGTCGAACGTGGTGGCGTCGATGGCCTTGCCAGCACCCTCGGTTACTCGACCCGTCAGTTGACGCGCGTGCTGACGGCCGAAGTCGGTGCAGGTCCGCTGGCGTTGGCGCGCGCGCACCGCGCCCACACCGCCCGCACACTGATTCAGACCACCGACATGTCCATGGCCGACGTCGCCTTCGCGGCCGGCTTCTCCAGCGTTCGGCAATTCAACGACACCATCAAGGAAGTCTTCGCCGTCGATCCGTCGACACTGCGCAGAGAAGCACACCGCACGGCCGTTGCGACCGCGGGTGGAACGGTCACCCTGCGCTTGCCGTACCGCCCACCGCTGGATCGCGGCTGGATCGAGTGGTTCCTGCGGGGCCACGTGGTCGAGGGCATCGAATCCTTCTCCGAGGACGGCGAATACGTGCGATCGCTGCGCCTGCCGCATGCCGCCGGGCTCGTGGCGTTGCTGGTGATGGACGGATTCGTCAGCGCCGCAGTGACATTGCAGGACATGCGCGATCTTGCCCCCGCCGTCGCTCGGATTCGCCACCTGCTCGATCTCGACGCCGATCCACTCGCCGTCGACGACGCCCTGCGCACGGATCCGCAGCTGGCACCGAGCGTCGACGCCCACCCGGGCATCCGCGCCCTCGGAGTGGTCGACGGCGCAGAGATGTTGCTGCGCACCGTGATCGGACAACAGATCTCGCTCAAGGCTGCGGCCACCCACACCGCCCGGCTCGTCGATGCTCTCGGTGCGCCACTCGATCTCGGCAACGGAACCGTCACCAGGTTGTTTCCCGAGCCAGCCGTCATCGCCGAACGTGGCCACGAAGTTCTCACCGGACCTGCCGCCCGGGTCCAGACCGTCATCCGCGTCGCCGACGCCATCGCGTCGGGAACCGTCGTGCTGCATCCCGCGCGAGAAGGGCCCGAACTGGAGCGAGAGCTGCTCGCGCTCAAAGGAATCGGACCCTGGACCGCCCGGTACGTCGTGATGCGACTACTCGGCGATCCCGATGTTCTGCTCGATACCGATCTCGTCGTCCGCCAAGGTGCTCAGGCACTCGACATCTCGTTGGACAACTCTGCCCGCTGGGCTCCGTGGCGTTCGTACGTCTCGATGCACCTGTGGATCACCGCACTGGAAAGAAGACAGCCATGACTGCCACCGCCGCCACCCAGGACACTCCGATCGGGCCGTTCAGCACCATCGTCGACGACGATCAGCGCGTCCTCGCCTCCGGGTGGACCGCCGATGTCGAAGAACTCCGCGTCCTGATCCACCCGACGATGCGACCCGACACCGTGCGCAGGGTGGCCGATCTCGGTGACGTGACGCGCGCCGTGGAGAACTATCACCGCGGTGAGCTGACCGTCATCGACTCCGTTGCCGTCGCGCAACGATCCGGCGAATTTCTCATGCACGCCTGGGGAGTACTGCGCACCGTCGAGCCCGGTGCACCGGTGACCTACTCCGAGTTCGCCGAACTGTCCGGAAGACCGGCAGCGATTCGCGGTGCTGCGTCGGCGTGCGCGCGCAATGCCGCCGCGCTGTTCGTGCCGTGCCACCGGGTGGTTCGAATCGGCGGGGCGCTCGGCGGTTTCCGTTGGGGGCTGCCGGTGAAGAAGTGGTTGTTGGCACACGAGGCTGCTTGAGCACGTCTCGTCGACGGGTCGTCCGATGGCGGTGACATACAGGCTGAGTACGCCGGACGTTATGGTTCTTCACGAACCGCCACCCGCCGAATGTGAGGACCCCACAGTGACCGAATCGGCAGTTCCCGGTAAGACGTCGAAGTCCGAGACGTCCGGCAATGATCGCGGTGACCTCATCGGGGTCGGCGGTGTGTGGTTGGCCAAATGGTCGCTGATCCTCATTTCCATCGCAGCCGGGGCGTGGGTGTTGGGCTGGCTGATCGGGCACCTCTGGGTGATTCTGCTGCCGGTCCTGCTCGCCGTGATCGTCGCGACGGTGCTGTGGCCGCCGGCCAAGCTGATGATGCGTCTGGGATTTCCTCCCGCTCTGGCCGCATCGGTGTCGCTCGTGGTGTTCTTCGTCGTCATCGGCGGCATCATCACTCTGATCGTTCCGTCGGTCGCCGAGCAGGCACCGGAGTTGGTCGACCAGGCATCGGGCGGTATCGCACAGGTTCAGGACTGGTTGAAGGGTCCACCGCTGAACATCGGCGACGACCAGATCGACTCGGCCGTATCGGCCATCGTTGCGCGGCTGCAGGACAGCGGCGAGGTCATCGCCACCGGTGTGTTCACCGGCGTATCCGCTGCGGGCTCACTGTTGGTGACCCTGGCGCTGGTGTTGGTACTGACGTTCTTCTTCGTCAAGGACGGGCCGAAGTTCCTGCCGTGGTTGCACGGATTCTCCGGTGGCCGCGCCGGCCGCCATCTGGGCGAGGTGCTCTCACGGATGTGGGCGACTCTCGGCGGGTTCATCCGAACTCAGGCCATCGTCAGTTTCATCGACGCCTTCTTCATCGGTCTGGGACTGGTCATTCTCGGTGTTCCGCTGGCGCTGGTGCTGGCGACCCTGACGTTCATCGGTGGCTTCATCCCGATCGTCGGTGCGTTCGTGGCGGGCGCTCTCGCCGTTCTGGTGGCCCTGGTTGCGAACGGGCTGACCACTGCACTGATCGTGCTCGCCATCATCGTCGCGGTACAGCAGCTGGAAGGCAATGTGCTGCAACCGATCCTGCAGAGTCGCAGCATGAACCTGCACCCGGCGATAGTGCTGCTGGCCGTGACCGGCGGTAGCTCACTGTTCGGCATCATCGGCGCGTTCCTCGCCGTCCCGGCTGCCGCGGTGGCTGCCGTGCTGATCAGGTACCTGTCCGAGCAGATCGACGCCCGCTCGAACGAACCGGACCAGGACGAACTCGAGGACGAGATCCCGCCGCCCGAGGGGCTGACCGACGAGCAGGCCGGTCTGGACGACGAGGACGAGTCGAAGTCCGACAAACCTTCGTCAGGTCAGGACGCGACGACCTGAAGTGTCGATCCGGTGCGCTCCCGCTTGACGTAGAGGCGGCTGGGAATGCGTTGACGCATCTCGTCGACGTGGCTGACCACGCCGACGACGCGTCCGCCCGCACGTAGTTCGTCGAGAACCGACATCACCGATTCGAGGGTGTCGGCGTCGAGCGTGCCGAATCCTTCGTCGATGAACATCGTGTCGAGGACGACACCTCCGGATTCGGCGGCCACCACATCGGCCAGGCCCAAGGCGAGCGAGAGCGACGCGAGGAACGCCTCACCGCCCGACAGTGTTTTCGCCGAGCGCACGACGCCGGTGTAGTCGTCCCTGATGTCCAGTCCGAGACCGCCCCGTTTGCCACGGACGCCTGCCTCGTCGGAGTGCACGAATTCGTAACGCCCCGAAGACATTCGACGCAGCCTCGCGGATGCGGACTCGGCTACGTCCTCGAGTCGGGACGCGAGGACGTATGAGCGCAACGACATCTTGCGAGCATTCTGCCCCCGGCCTGCCACGACGTCCGCCAGGTTCGCCAGTTCGTCGAACTCGGCGCGTTGTGGCGCGATGGCCTGGGCGGCGGTGAACAGTTCGGTGATCAGTCGTTCCAGATCGTCTGCGCGCCTTCGGCATTCGGCCACTTCGGCAGCAGCGGCCCTGACCTTCTCGTCCAGCTCGGAACACGCATGTGCCAGCGGTTCCAGATCCACCGGCGGCCGGCCGGCCACGTCCACGATGGCGGGCTCGCGCAACACGTGCTCGGCATGTGCGCGCGCCTCCTCGGCGGTGCGCAGTTCGGTCTCGATCTGCTCGACGCGGTCGGCGGCCAGCACTGCCCCGGCTGCCGCGTCGACGGACTCGAAGCTCGACGCCTGCACTCGCCGGTCGAGTTCGGCTGCCAGCTCATCGGCCCGCGCAGTGGCGTCGAGCCAGGCGATACGCGCCTCCTGAATTCGCCGGGCACCGTCGATCAAGGCTTCCCGCTCAGCGATTCGGTCCACCAGCGACGCGCCCTCGTTCACTTCCTCGGCGACCGACGCTCGCATCTGCGTCAGCGATTTCTCGGTGGCCGAGATGCGTTCGTCGACGGCACTGCGCGAGGCGACGAGGTCGTGGAGCCTGACCGTCAGCGCGTCCGACTCGCTCCGCAGCCGATGCAGTTCCGCGGTTGCGGGTTCGACATCGGCCGCACGTGCACGAGCGTCCTGCACTGCGGTGGTCGCGGCATCGAGAATCCGGGTCAGTTCCGCAGCGGACTCCCCTCCGGTGCGATCGTGCAGCAGGTCCACGCCGCGTTGCGCTTCTGCGACGACCGCGACCGCTTGTTCGAGCGCAGCAGCAGCCTTGCGTTCCGCGGCGGCGGCCTTGTCTTCCTGCGCCTTGGTCACCGTCGACGTCGACGCGGCAGCGGGATGCGGGTGCACCTCCGATCCGCACACGACGCACGGCTCCCCCGCCTCCAGACGAGCCGCCAGCTCGGCCGCCATCCCGTCGATGCGTCGCTCACGGAGATCGAGCAGGTGCGCCCAGGCCGTGTTGTGCGCTGCTCTGGCGCTGTCGCGCGCCCGCTCCGCCTCGGCCAGAGTCGCGCGTGTGCGCACCAGGGCGAGGGCGGACTCGGCCGCCGCGCGGGCACGATCGCATCGCTCCTCGAGACCCGGCAACTCTGCCTCCGCCGAGGATGCTCGTGCCACCCGAGATTCGACCGCTCCGATCTTCTCTGGCATCGACGCCTGCGACTGCACGGTGCGTTCGATCGCCGCTGCGGTGGTGCGTTGCTGCGCACGACAGTCGGCGAGGGTGCCGTCGAGTCGGTCGGCTTCTCGGGCCAGACCGAGCAGCGACTGCAACCGCGCGACATCGGTGGTCCAGTCACGCACGAACTGTGCGACGACCGTGCGCTCGGCCGACGGATCCGCCGGTGCCGGTGGCCAGTGCAGTGCAGCGTGGAAGCGTCGGCCCTCCGCCGTCGACGGGAGGGCATGCTCCGCCGCCGCGAGTGCGGACGTTGCGGCGTCGGTCGCCAGTCGTGCGAGACGGAGGTCTGCAGCAGTGTCCGCGATCGGCCCGGCGGCCGCGGAATCGGCGAGCTCGATTCTGCGCGCTGCTCGCACCGTCTCGCCCTCCCGATACTGCACGAGTTGCCCCTCGGCGAGAGCGCGTCGACGCTGCAGATCTACAACGGCGGTGGCCTTCGTCAGCGCTGCCGACGCACGCCGAGCAGCCGCATCGATCAGCACCGCTCGACCTTGCGCGAGGGTCCGATTCTGCCGGGCTTCGTAGAGGACGTCGGCCGCCCATTCGAGGGGGTCCGGCTGTTCGCCGTCCTCGCCTGCGGGCTCGGGCACACCCGATGCCTGCGACACCCGGCCGAGCATGATGTCGATGGCGTGGTGAGCTTCGGCGAGTTCGGCGGCGAGCTCCCGGCGGCGCTGCGCGAACCACTCCTCGACATCACCGAATCTGCCTGTGTCGAAGAGTCTTTCGAGCAGGTTCCCGCGTTCGTCGCTGTCGGCTCGGAGGAACCGCGCGAACTCACCCTGCGGCAGCAGCACCACCTGAAAGAACTGGTCGGCACTCATCCCGAGCAGCGCGTTGACGGCGTCACCGATCTCGCTGAGCCGGGTGAGGTTCTGCCCGCGGCCGTCGAGCCAGGTGAGACTGGCCTTGGCGTGTTGCTTGGTGGTACCCGTACTTCGCAGCTTGGGCCGCAGGAATTCCGGACTGCGCACAATTCTGATCCGACGCCCACCGAGTGTCGCTTCCAACGTGACCTGTGGCACCGCACCCTTGGCCGCGTGATCGGACAGCAGCCGCTTGCCCTCGCGACGAGCTCCGGGCACCGTTCCGTACAGCGCGAACGCCACGGCGTCGAGAACCGTCGTCTTGCCGGCTCCGGTGTGACCGTGCAACAGAAACAGCCCGTCGGCCCCCAGCGCATCGAAGTCCACCGTCTCCGTGCCCGCGAAGGGGCCGAAGGCGGTGATCTCGAGTGAATGCAGCCTCATGCAGCACCGCGGTCGGCCGTGGTGGCCGACCCGCGGGTGGCCTCGGTCTCCCGTTGCACGGAGGCCAGAGCGCGGGACAGGAGCTCGGATTCCGCGGCCGTCGGCACGCTGCGCATGTCCGTCACGAAGGAGGTGGCGATGTCGAGATCGCTGCGGCCGCGCACACGGTCGCGGTAGCGAAGCTCGCCGGATCCCTCCGGCCGACGCCATTCCAGGTGGATCGCGTGCGGGAAACGCTGCTGCAACAAGCGCATTGCGTCGACCGGTCGCACCTCGTCGGTGAGCACGGCGGAGACGTAGTGATCCTCGAACTCGCAATACGCTGCGTCCGTGGTCAATTCCTCGAGCGTTCCTTCGATGCGGGCGAGGCCGCGGACCACCGGCAGATCCACTCGCTCGACAGTACCGAGCCCGTCGGCATCGAGATCGATGATCCATACCGCCTTGTGGTGCGACCGCTCGCCGAACGAATAGGGCAGCGGCGAACCGGAGTACCGCACCCGGTCGGTGAGGGTCTGGGGCGAATGCAGATGTCCGAGCGCCACGTAATCGACCCCGTCGAACGCCGACGCAGGCGCGGTCTCGATACCGCCGGAGGAGATCGACCGCTCCGATCCGGTCGCTTCACCGCCGACGATGAAAGCGTGGGCGAGCACGACCGAGCGAACACGTTGCCCTGCCTCGCTTCTCGTCGCGAGGTCGCCGCGCACCCGATCCATCGCGGCACCGAGAACGTCGGCATGAGTACGCGCAGTGGGAACGTCGAGTTCGAGGCGAGTGGTTTCGGGCTCGAGATACGGAATGCCGTAGAACGCAACGCACCCGTGCTCGTCGTCGATGACGACCGGGGTCGCGACATCGCCCACCCGCGTCATCAGATGCAGCCCTCCTGCCGACGCGAAGGCCGCGCCTGCGCCCAGTCGAGCGGGTGAATCGTGATTTCCCGACGTCGCGACGATCACGGCACCGGCCGCGCGGATGGCCTCCAGTCCGCGGTTGCAGACCAGGACGGCATCGGCACTGGGAACAGCGCGGTCGTAGATGTCGCCCGGCACCACCACCACATCGATCGATTGTGCCGCAACCAGTTCCGCGATGGACCTCAGCACAGCGCCCTGATCGGCCAACAGGTCGACACCGTGAAAGGTGCGACCGATGTGCCAGTCCGAGGTGTGCAGAATTCTCATGCGTTCGACGCTATCGGCAAGCACCGACAAACTATTCGAGGCTCGTCGGCCTGTCGGACGTGAGCTGCGGTCCACAGCCATCGAGAACCGAAGTTGTCGGTACCGTCCTGCATCATCTGCCCCATGAACATTCTCACCGCGTTCGGACTGCTCGTCGCACTCGGTATCGGCGCGGTCGTCGGCTGGTTGTTGCACGCTTCGCGGATGGGCGATCGCGCCGTACGAGCCGAGGCCCAACTGGCCGCGCTGCGCGAGCACGAGGGCATGCTTCGGCAGTCGCTGAGTGCGGTCAACGAGGACTCGGCTCGACGCAATTCGACCGTGATCGGCCAACAGGTCTCGCACCTGGTCGAGCCGTTGCACGACGCCGTCGATGCGCTCTCCGAGCACGTCCGGCAGGTCGAGCACAATCGCATCCGGGCGTACGCGGGACTGTCGGAGCAGGTCACCGGTATGCACCGTGCATCGATGCATCTGTCCACCCAGACCGGTCAGCTGGTCACCGCCCTGCGCGCACCGCAGATCCGGGGCCGGTGGGGCGAGATCCAACTCGAGCGAGTCGTCGAGCTGGCAGGCATGCTCAAGCACTGCGATTTCGACACTCAGGTCAGCAAGGACGGCATCAGACCCGACATGATCGTTCGTCTCGCCGGCGGACGCCAGATCGTCGTCGACGCCAAGGTGCCGTTCGCGGCGTATCTCGACGCCGCCCAGGACGAGGATCCCGGCGCGCGGGAGAAGAATCTGCGACGCCACGCCAAGCAACTGCGAACCCACATCGACCAGTTGGCCGACAAGGCGTACTGGCAGGCGTTCGAGCCGACGCCGGAGTTCGTCGTGCTGTTCGTTCCCGGCGACCCGTTTCTCGACGCGGCCCTGACATCGGACACCGGTCTGCTCGAGTACGCCTTCGGCCGGAACGTGATCCTGGCCACCCCGACCACCCTGGTCGCTCTGCTGCGCACCGTCGCCTACACGTGGAAGCAGGAGTCACTGGCCGAGGACGCCGCGCGCATCCAGCAGTTGGGACGTGAGCTGTACACGCGGATCGGTGTCGTCTCGACGCACCTGGACAAGCTCGGTGCCCACCTCGGCAAGGCCGTCGAGTCCTTCAATTCCACCGTCGGGTCGGTCGACACCCGGGTGAGCGTGACGGCGAGAAAGCTGCACGAGCTCGAACTGTTCGACGCCGAGCCGGTGGACATCGCCCGAGTGGACGAGCGTCCCAAACTGTCCGATTCGTCCCGCTACCGGCACGACTTCGGTCATGTCAGCGATGCAGTCGGCTGAACAACGGCTAACCTCGGGGGGTGTCTACCTCCCAACGTGCCCGCTCCGGGGTACCGCTGGATCACCGATCCATCCTCGCGACCCTGCCCGGCGTTCCCGCATGGGGTGCCGTCGCGATCGCCGCGGGACTGACTTTTCTCGGATTTCTGATCGATGCCGCACGCGGTACCGAGCTGACCGGTGCGTTCGCGTTCATGTACATCCTCGGCTGCATCGCCGGCGTCCTTCTGGTCCGCTTCCGCGGACTGTTCACGGCGATGGTGCAAGCCCCACTGATCCTGTTCGTGGCCGTGCCGCTGTCGTACCAGTACTTCACCGACAACGCAGGCACCAGCCTCAAGGACATCATCCTCAACGTTGCCATTCCGCTGGTCAACCGGTTTCCGCTGATGCTGCTCGGCACCGTGGTCGCCGTCGGACTCGGAGTCCTGCGCATCGTGCTCAAACGCCAGAACACGCATGCCCCCACCCTTCGACGAAGCCAGAAGACCGAGGGCACTGTTCGACGCAGCCGCAAGCCCGGTGACGACAAGGCGACCAGAGCCCAGCGCCGGGCACAGGACGAGCGCCCGGAACGGTCCCGCAGGCGCGCAGCTGCAGCCGATCGCAGCACCGACTCCGCGGCCGAGGCCACCGACATCGTGCCCGGGCCGTACGTCGGTCGCAGAAACACCGATTCTCGCCCGCGACCCGACGCCGAACCTCGCTCGAGTTCGAGCCCACGACGATCGGCCGCGTCGGCACCACAGACTCGATACGCCGCCACCGACTCACCTCGGCAGGACTACAAGCCCGAATACCAGAAGCCCGAGTACCCGCGAACGCAGTATCCGCAGGGACAGTCCCGTGAGGCACAGCGACCGCAACCGTCCGAGCCTCGTTTCTCGGCAGAGTCACGGTATTCGACCGAACCTCGTCGCGAGCGCTCGGCCCGGGTGCACGCTCCTCGCGAGGTCGCCGATCCGTACAGCACCGGAGCCAGGCCCGTCGTGACTCCTCGGCCGAACGCTTCCTCGGCACCCGGTTCGCCCGCAGAGGACGGCCAGGGCAATCACGCTCTACCCACCCCGCACCGGGACGACATTCCCCCGCATCCGGTGCCGCGGGTTCGCTACCGCGACCGCCACAGCGACTAGCCCGAACACGAACGAACGCCCCGTATCGGTTCCTGCTCCTGCGCAGGTTTCCGATACGAGGCGTCGACTTTTCGCTGACGTCGCTTCTAGCGAGCGGGACGCAACTCTCGGGGCAGAGAGAACACCAGAGTTTCGTTTGCGGTGGTGACCGGCTGAACGTCTGCGTAGCCGTGCTCGGCGAACAGTTCGATGACGCCCTGCACCAGGATCTCCGGTACGGACGCACCCGAGGTGATACCGATCGTCTCGACCCCGTCGAGCCAGGCCAGGTCGATTTCCTTGGCGTAGTCGACGAGGTAGCTCGCTCGCGCACCCGCACCGAGCGCGACCTCGACCAACCGCACCGAGTTGGAGGAGTTCTTGGAGCCGACGACGATCACCAGATCGCATTCCGGTGCCATCGCTTTCACGGCGACCTGACGGTTCTGTGTGGCGTAGCAGATGTCGTCGCTGGGCGGGTCCTGCAGCGTCGGGAAGCGCTCACGCAGTTTCGCGACCGTCAGCATCGTCTCGTCGACACTCAGCGTGGTCTGGGACAGCCAGATGACTTTGTTCTCGTCTCGAACGGTGACGTTGTCGACCGATTCGGGCCCGTCGACCAGCTGAATGTGCTCGGGAGCCTCACCTGCGGTGCCCTCGACCTCCTCGTGACCTTCGTGGCCGATGAGCAGGATGTCGTAGTCGTCTCGGGCGAAGCGCTTGGCTTCCTGGTGCACCTTGGTCACCAAGGGGCAGGTGGCGTCGATCGTGCGCAGGTTTCGCTCGGCCGCAGAGGTGTGTACGGCAGGTGAGACACCGTGCGCGGAGAACACCAGCAGCGATCCCTCGGGAACCTCGTCGGTTTCCTCCACGAACACCGCGCCGCGATCGGACAGCGTCTCGACCACATGCCGGTTGTGCACGATCTCCTTGCGCACGTACACCGGCGCACCGTGCTGTTCGAGCGCTTTCTCGACGGTCTCGACCGCACGATCGACACCCGCGCAGTAGCCCCGCGGCTCCGCGAGCAGCACTCGCTTACCCCCGGCGTACGAGGACGCACCCGTACCGGCGGACTGTGCAATACCAAGATTCAGTGGAACAGCCGAAGACATACCTACCAGGATACGTGCACCGAGCGCGGCTACCTCGTTTCCGTGACCTCGAGCCCCGGCTGGAGTGGGTCGTACCGCCTGTCGGCTACCCAAAGTTCACGGTTTCGGGCAGTCTGGTGCACATGACTCGAGTCCCCTTTGCAGCGCGCGTGGCTGCAGGCGTCGCCGTGACCGTCGTGGAAGAGGCTCGCAAGCTTCCCGGTTCCGCCCTGATGCTGCCGATGACGGTCGTCAGCGAGGCACTGGCGCGGGGCATGCGATTCCAGCAGCAGGTGACGGCGCTGGCCATCAAGGGCGATCTGATCATCGCGACCCTGCCGGTCATCGGGACCCCGACCGAGGAGCAGCCCGCCTGGGCCAGCTTCGACGACGACGGAGACGAGACCTTCGACACCGAGTCGAGATTCGACGCCGCTGTCATCACCGACGACGTCGATGTGCCCGACGCCCCCGTGACCGAGCCCGTCGCTGCGAACGGCCGCTTCGCTCTGTACTCGACGCCTCCGCTGGACGAGCCGGTCCAGGACACCTCGGCCAAGCGCGCTCCCTCCGCCGACAAGCCCGAGATCGTCGAGATGATCGACTTCGACACCCTCGCCCTGGCGCAGCTGCGCGCGCGCCTGCGCACACTCTCGATCGAGGACCTCGAAACCCTGCTCGAGTACGAGAACGACACGCTCTCCCGCGCACCGTTCCAGACGATGCTCGCCAACCGCATCACCACCGCCAAGGCCAAGTGAGCACTCCCCCTACTCAGTCCGGTCCCACCCAACCAGGCGCGAGCACCGCCGAACAGCCATGGCCGGTGCGTACCGTCGCCATGAAGGTCGCCGGCTGGATCGACAAGCTCGGCTCCATCTGGGTGGAGGGGCAGCTCACCCAGATCAACGCTCGCCCCGGCACCAGAACGGCCTTTCTGACACTGCGCGATCCGTCGGCCGACATGTCGCTGTCGGTGACGTGTTCGCCGCAGTTGCTCGATCGTTCACCCGTTCCGCTGACCGAGGGTGCCCGCGTCATCCTCTACGGCAAGCTGTCGTTCTTCACCGGCAGGGGAACGATCTCGCTGCGCGCCACGGACATTCGCGCGGTGGGCGTCGGCGAACTGCTGGCTCGCATCGAACGACTCAGAGCCCTGCTCGCCGCGGAAGGATTGTTCGACCCGCGCCTCAAACGTCCGCTGCCGTTCCTGCCGGGCACCATCGGCCTGATCACCGCACGCGCCAGCGCAGCCGAGAAGGACGTGCTCACCGTCGCGCAGAGGCGTTGGCCCGCGGTCCGATTCGAGGTTCGCAACACACCTGTTCAGGGTCCGCAATCGGTGCCGGCGATTCTGGACGCCCTGAAGGAGCTGAACGACGACCCCGCCGTCGACGTCATCATCCTCGCCCGAGGCGGCGGTAGCGTCGAGGATCTGCTGCCGTTCTCCGACGAGGCCCTGTGCCGCGCCATCTCTCGCGCCACCACGCCGATCGTCAGTGCCATCGGCCACGAGCCCGACAGCCCGCTCAGCGATCACGTGGCCGACCTGCGGGCCGCAACCCCTACCGATGCCGCCAAACTCGTGGTGCCCGACGCCGTCGCCGAACAAGCTCTCGTCTCGGAATTGAAGTCGAGAAGTGCTGCAGCGCTGCGCAATTGGGTCGAGCGCGAGGCACGCGGCCTGGACATGCTTCGACACCGACCGGTGCTGGCGGACCCACTGGCCGCACTCGAGCAGCGTCGCGAGGAGATTCGGCGGCTGCTCGATGCGGCCCGACGCGACGTACAGCGCGAACTCACCACACAGGACACGCTCGTCGAACATCTGCGGGCCAGGCTGTCGACGCTGGGGCCTGCTGCCACACTTGCTCGGGGCTATGCCGTCGTACAGCGGGTGGTCGCGGGTTCGGATCCCGAGGTTCTGCGTTCGGTCGAGGACGCGCCACCGGGTACACAGATCAGAGTGCGCGTGGCCGACGGTGCCGTCACCGCCGCAGTCATGGGGCGAGTCAAATGACAGAAGGAGTACGCATGAGCGAGAACGACAAGCCGGTATCGGAACTCGGCTACGAGGAGGCCCGCGACGAATTGGTGGGCGTGGTGAAGATCCTCGAACAGGGCGGGCTCGATCTCGACGCCTCCGTGGCTCTGTGGGAGCGGGGAGAGCAGCTGGCCACTCGCTGCGAGGAGCAGCTCGCCGGTGCCCGCAAGCGGATCGAGACCGCGCTCGCGAGTACCGAGAAGCACAGCTAGGGCGTGAGCGGTTCGGTCACCTCGAGGGACTCGGCCAGCGTGGTGAAGTCCTCGGTGCCTGCAGTACCGCCCAGCAGGATTCGCACGTCACCGAAGTCCGAGACCCAGTACTTTCGCGAGCCCTCCTCGCCGTAGACGACCCAGTCCCGACCCGACACGTTCTGTGTGCCCGACGCGTACACCGTCTCCTCGCCGGCGACGAAGGGAACCAACACTTCCTCGACGGCGCTGGTCTGGGTCAGCTGCAGATACGCACCCGATCCGGTGATGTATCCGACAGTCGACACCGGTCCGCCGTTGTCGCCTGCGATCGTCGGACGACTGCCCGAGTTGGGGGTCCAATCCTCGGGAACAGCCGGATTGCGCACCGGAAAGCCGATTTCGGACGCGTCGTACTGCAGCGCGGTGTCGATGTCGAAGTTGGGGATGGGGCCCTGCTTGGGCCCACCGGGGCTCAGCGAGCACTGACTGGCGATACCGGCGATCAGCAAACATGCGATGACCAGCGGTATGAGCGACCACACCATGTCGCGGCTGTTGTTGAGAATCCGGGGTTTGCTGTTCGCCACCTCACCAGTATCCCCTCTGCGCAGCAGTGCTCGGTCGGCGCGTGCCTCACAGACGACCCGACCCCACCGCGGGCATCACAGAAGTGAGATAATCGCGCCTGGGTAACACCCCACCAACCAGGAGGCTACAAACCGATGACGGCCAGCACCGAGTCCACTCGCGCCATGGCGCCAGATCGCAACCTCGCACTCGAACTCGTACGCGTCACCGAGGCCGGTGCGCTCGCCTCGGGTCGCTGGGTCGGTCGCGGCGACAAGGAAGGTGGCGACGGAGCAGCAGTCGACGCCATGCGTCAGTTGGTCAGCTCGGTCTCGATGCGCGGCGTCGTCGTCATCGGCGAGGGCGAGAAGGACGAAGCGCCGATGCTCTACAACGGCGAACAGGTCGGCAACGGCAACGGCCCCGAGGTCGACTTCGCCGTCGATCCCGTCGACGGCACAACGCTGATGGCCAAGGGCATGCCCAACGCCATCTCCGTTCTCGCGGTCGCCGAGCGCGGTGCCATGTTCGATCCGTCCGCCGTCTTCTACATGAAGAAGATCGCCGTCGGACCCGACTTCGCCGACGTCATCGACATCACCGCACCGGTCGCAGAGAACATCGCGCGCGTCGCCAAGATCAAGAAGGGATCCTCCTCCGACGTCACGGTGTGCATCCTCGACCGACCCCGGCACGCCGAACTGATCCAGCAGGTGCGCGACACCGGCGCTCGCATTCGTCTGATCTCCGACGGCGACGTCGCCGGTGCCATCGCCGCCGCCCGACCCACCTCCCCCATCGACATCCTCATGGGCACCGGCGGAACTCCCGAAGGCATCATCGCGGCAGCCGCGATGCGCTGCATGGGCGGCGTCCACCAGGGCATGCTGGCTCCGACCGACGACGACGAACGCCAGAAGGCGATCGACGCCGGACACGATCTCGATCGCGTCCTGTCCACCGAAGATCTGGTCTCGGGCGAGAACGTCTTCTTCACCGCGACCGGCGTCACCGACGGCGACCTGCTCCAGGGCGTCCGATACTCGGGCGGCGGTGCACACACGCAGTCCATCGTGATGCGCTCGAAGTCCGGCACCGTCCGCATGATCGACGCGTACCACCAGCTCAACAAGCTCAAGGAGTACTCGACCATCGACTTCGACGGCGACACCTCCGGCGCCATCCCGTCCTTCTGACCGTCCGCTCGACGAAGTTTCCGCTCCCCTACCGAGGCAAGAGGTCAATGACAGAGAACGAACAGCAGTTCCGGATCGAGCACGACACGATGGGAGAGGTTCGCGTTCCCATCGATGCGCTCTGGCGTGCCCAGACGCAGCGTGCCGTGGAGAACTTCCCCATCTCGGGCCGTCCGCTCGAGCGCACTCAGATTCGCGCGATGGGCCTGCTCAAAGCAGCCTGCGCGCAGGTCAACAAAGACCTCGGTCTGCTCGACGGCACGCTGGCCGACGCGATCATCGCCGCCGCCACCGAGATCGCCGACGGCAAGCACGACGACCAGTTCCCGATCGACGTCTTCCAGACCGGCTCGGGCACCAGCTCGAACATGAACGCCAACGAGGTCATCGCGTCGATCGCCAAGGCGGCAGGCGTCGAGGTGCACCCCAACGACCACGTGAACATGTCGCAGTCCTCCAACGACACGTTCCCGACGGCCACTCACGTCGCCGCCACCGAGGCAGCCGTGACGTCGCTCGTGCCCGCACTGCGTCACCTCCACGAGGCTCTCGTGACCAAGGCAACGGAGTGGAAGCACGTCGTCAAATCCGGCCGCACCCACCTCATGGACGCCGTTCCGGTCACCCTCGGTCAGGAATTCGGCGGTTACGCCCGTCAGATCGAAGCCGGCATCGAACGCGTCGAGGCCACCCTGCCGCGGCTCGGTGAACTCCCCATCGGCGGCACCGCCGTCGGCACCGGACTCAACGCACCCGACGGCTTCGGCCCGAAAGTCGTTGCAGCACTGGTCGAGTCGACCGGCATCGACGCACTGACCGCCGCCAAGGATTCGTTCGAGGCGCAGGCCGCACGTGACGGACTCGTCGAGGCCTCGGGCGCACTGCGCACCATCGCGGTCTCACTGACCAAGATTGCCAACGACATTCGCTGGATGGGATCGGGACCGCTCACCGGACTCGGCGAGATCGCCCTCCCCGACCTGCAGCCCGGCAGCTCCATCATGCCCGGCAAGGTCAATCCCGTTCTGCCCGAAGCTGTTACGCAGGTCGCGGCTCAGGTCATCGGCAACGACGCCGCAGTCGCATTCGGTGGCGCGTCGGGCGCATTCGAGCTCAACGTCTACATCCCGATGATGGCGCGCAACGTCCTCGAGTCGTTCAAGCTGCTCGCCAACGTCTCGGTACTGTTCGCCGACAAGTGCGTCGTCGGCCTCGAAGCCAACGTCGAGCACCTCAAGACCCTCGCCGAGTCCTCGCCGTCCATCGTGACGCCGCTGAACTCCGCGATCGGCTACGAGGAAGCCGCCGCAGTCGCCAAGCAGGCACTGAAGGAGAAGAAGACGATCCGTCAGACGGTCATCGACCGCGGACTGATCGGCGACAAGCTCAGCGAAGCCGAACTCGACAAGCGCCTCGACGTCCTCGCCATGGCGAAGGTCAAGGACTAGCTTTCCCGTTCGCCCGCCGAACCCCTGAACGCGTGAATGGTCCATTGCACCGCCGAGACGTGTGCAATGGACCATTCACGCTTTCGAAAGGGGCCGAACAATCAGGCGAGGTGAGCGAGTTCCTCGCGTGCCTTCAGGCCGTCCTCGCCCAGATCGGTGCGATCGAAGATCTTCCAGCCCGCGAGCAGCGGCTTGAACACCTTCTCGCGTTCCTGATCGGCGTCGTAGATTCCGGCTTCGGCGAGAGCGGCGGTGCTGCTGCCGCGGTCCGGCAGGTCGACCTCGGGAATCTTGAATCCGTTGATCCGGTCTGCGATGGCGCGGGCGGCCTGATCGGGAACCACGGCGAAGGCCTCGTTCAGAATATTGGCGTAGAACGTCGACTGCAGGGCGTCGTCGTCGGCGATCTTGCCGAGGATGGTGGCCAACACCGGATCCTTGCCGAGAGCGATGGTGTTGCGGTTACGCAGGGCGGCAGCGGCCTCCTCGATGGCGAAATGCGCGAGGATGTCGAGCAGATGCTGGCTGGGCGCATCGTATCCGAGCGTCATGTGCTCCATCCGTACCCGCTCCAGGGCGACCGGATCGACTGCACGGGTGAGCACCAGGAAGTTGCGCAACACTATCGACTGCCGGTTCTCCTCCGACGTCCATCGGCCGGTCCACTTCCACCAGGCACCGAGGCCGGTGAGCGCGTGGGCCAGTTCGCGGTGGTACGCAGGCAGGTTGTCGGCCACCAGCACGCCGACCGTGGCGGACAGGATTTCGACATCGCTGAGATGCGACTGCTCGGGCGACCAGTCCTCGCCACCGAGGAACGCGAAGTTCTTGCCGTCGTCGAACGGCGCGAGGTCATGGGGGTGCCAATCGCTCGCTGCCTCGATGTGGCGTCGTAGATTCTCTTCGACCGCGGGCTCCAAACGGACCAGCAGATCACCGTCGGACAGGTTCGTAGACATGCGGTAACCGTAGCGCCTGCGCCCGAGTGCCCGACGTCGCGCCCCTGACCATTGTGAATTCTCCTAACGCCAGGTCGTTGCGGGTCTATTCTCATGTGCATCCAATCATCGAAGTGAGGACTCCTCGTGATGCGGTCGGGTCGAAATTCTCTGTGTCTTGTTGCTGTGTGCTCTCTGATCGTGCTGGTCGGATGCTCGAACGACGCACCGACCGCAGACGGTCCCCCGACATCCGAGCCCGCGCCGACCAGTGACCTGTCCCCAGGTCAGGTCGCGGGCGTCGATGTTCCGGCCGGCCGCGTCGACGATGCCGTCGGCAAGCTCGACGGCATCGCCGAGGAGCTGATGGCATCGTCGAACATCCCCGGGATGGCCATAGCCGTCGTGCACGGATCCGACGTCGTCTACTCGAAGGGGTTCGGCGTCCGCGAAGTGGGCTCGGACGAACCCGTCGACGGTGACTCGGTGTTCCAGTTGGCGTCGCTGTCCAAATCGGTGGGTGCGACGGTCATCGCGTCCCAGGTGGGAGCGGGCGTGGTCGACTGGTCGACGCCGGTGGTCTCGGAATTGCCGTGGTTCGCGCTCGACGACCCGTGGGTGACCCAGAACGTCACGGTCGGCGACTTCTATGCGCATCGAAGCGGGCTGCCCGAGCACGAAGGCGATCTGCTCGAGGACCTCGGTTACGACCGCAGGCAGATTCTCGAACGCCTGCGCGAGGTCCCCCTCGACCCGTTCCGCTCCACGTACCACTACACCAACTTCGGCATCACGGCTGCGGCCGAGGCCGTCGCTGCGGCGTCGGGCAAGGACTGGGACACCCTCAGCCAGGACACGATCTACGGCCCGCTCGGCATGACCTCGACCAGCTCGTCGTTCGCGGACTACATCGCGCGGGCCGACCGGGCCGTACCCCACGTACTCGTCGACGGCGAATACCAGGCGAAGTACCAGCGGGAACCCGATCCACAGACCCCGGCCGGCGGCGTCAGTTCCTCGGTGAACGACCTCGCGAAGTGGCTGACGATGCTGATCGCCGACGGAAACCACGACGGACGACAGCTCGTGGACCCCGAAGCCCTCCTGCCCGCGATCAGCGCGCAGATCGTCTCGAGCCCGTCGGAGACACCGGATTCACGCGCCGGCTACTACGGCTACGGATTCAACGTCTCCACCAGTGCCGCCGGTCGCACGACGGTGAGCCATTCGGGAGCATTCGCGCTCGGAGCGGGCACCAACTTCGTCTGGATTCCATCCCTCGACGTGGCCATCGTCGTACTGACCAATGCCGCACCCATCGGCATCGCCGAAACGGTGACCGCCGAGTTCGCTGACCTCGTCCAGTTCGGCGAGGTGCGGGAGGACTGGCGAACGCTGTACAAGAACGCCTTTGCCGGCATGAGCGAACCGGAGGGCGAGCTCGCAGGCAAGACCCCGCCCACGAATGCTGCTGCACCACAACCTCTCACGTCGTACACAGGGGTGTACCAGAACAGCTATTGGGGGCCTGCGACGATAACGGAGGTCAACGGGAAACTGGTGTTGGCCATCGGGCCGAACGGAACCTCCTACGAGTTGTCGCCCTGGGACGGTGATACGTTCACGTTCGAGCCGACCGGTGAGAATGCACCCGACGGAACCGTTTCCGAGGCGACGTTCGACGGGAACACGCTGACCCTGGAGTTCTTCGACGGCGATGGATTGGGACGATTCACCAAGTGACCGACACACAGCAGGCAACCGAAACCGTAGTAGATCTGTTCGACGCTTTGAGAAGTCGAGACACCGAGCGCGCCATGTCGCTCCTCGACGAACGCGTCGTGTGGCACAACGTCGGCTTACCGAAGGTTCGCGGCCACTCGAACGTGGGCAGGTTCATGGCGACGCTCGCCAAGCCTGCGTTCGGCTTCGACGTGATCGTGCACAACATCGCTGCAGACGGAGACGTCGTGCTCACCGAGCGCACCGATGTGCTGATCTGGCGACGACTCCGAATCGAGTTCTGGGTGTGCGGAACCTTCGAGCTGCGCGACGGCAGAGTAGCCGTGTGGCGGGACTACTTCGACAACGTCGACTTCCTGAAAGGGTTTGTGCGAGGAGCATTCCGGGCCGTGCTCGGCCGGTGACCCCTGTGAGCGGAACTTCGTAGTGGGGTACGAGGCAGGAGTGGAGCCTGCGAAACGACCCTGAAGGCAGGAGTGGAGCCTGCGAAACGACCCTGAAGGCAGGAGTGGAGCCTGCGGAACGACCCTGAAGGCAGGAGTGGAGCCTGCGGAACGACCCGCAGGCTCCACGCTCCCAGGGGGATCAGGCTCCCGAAGGCCCGAACTCTTCGAGCATTTCCGTCACCAGTGCCGCGATCGGTGAACGCTCGCTGCGGGTGAGGGTGATGTGCGCGAAAAGTGGGTGACCCTTGAGCTTTTCGATCACTGCAGCGACGCCGTCGTGTCGTCCGACGCGCAGGTTGTCTCGCTGAGCGACGTCGTGGGTGAGTACGACGCGTGAGCCCGAACCGAGCCGGGACAGAACCGTCAGCAGCACGTTGCGTTCGAGTGACTGCGCCTCGTCGACGATCACGAAGGAATCGTGCAGCGATCGGCCGCGAATGTGTGTCAGTGGCAACACTTCCAGCATTCCGCGGGCGATGACCTCCTCCATCACCTCCGGGCTCGCGAGCCCTTCGAGGGTGTCGAAGACCGCCTGACCCCAGGGACCCATCTTTTCGCTCTCGCTACCGGGGAGGTAGCCGAGCTCCTGGCCACCGACGGCGTAGAGAGGCCGGAAGACAACGACTTTGCGGTGCGAGCGACGTTCGAGAACGGCCTCCAGTCCGGCGGTCAGCGCCAGAGCGGACTTACCGGTGCCTGCTTTTCCGCCGAGCGAGACGATGCCGATGCTCTCGTCGAGCAGAAGATCCAGCGCCACTCGCTGTTCCGCCGAACGGCCGTGCAGGCCGAACGCCTCACGTTCGCCGCGCACGAGTTGGATCTGCTTGTCCGGCGTGACGCGACCCAGTGCACTCTGCCGTCCGGCAAGCAGTCGAACTCCCGTGTGACACGGCAGGTCTCGCGCTTCCACGAGGTCGATGACGCCGTCGTTGAACAGCGTGTCGACTGCGTCGGACGGTACTTCGAGTTCGGTCATTCCGGTCCAACCGGACGGCACCACGTCGTGTGCGTGGTATTCGTCGGCGGGGAGACCGACGGCACCGGCCTTGACGCGCAACGGAATGTCCTTGCTGACGAGCACGACGTCCTTGCCCTCTGCCTTCAGATTGAGGGCACAGGCGAGGATTCGAGAATCGTTGGAGTCGGTGCGGAATCCGACGGGAAGTACCGAGGGATCGGTGTGATTGAGCTCGACTTGCAGTGTGCCGCCCGATGTTCCGATGGGAACCGGCTGGTCGAGTCGACCGAACTCGACGCGCAGGTCGTCGAGCATGCGCAAGGATTCCCGCGCGAACCATCCCAATTCGTGATGGTGGCGTTTGCCCTCCAACTCGCTGATGACGATCAGCGGAAGTACCACATTGTGCTCGGCGAACCGGATGACTGCCCACGGATCCGAAAGCAGGACCGAGGTATCGAGCACGAATGTCCGAAGAGGGGCGGAAACGGAGCGTGAAGTGGTCACGTGAGGCTCCTACGTCTGCGCGGTACCGCGCAAACTCTGTCGCTCGGCCGGTCGGGTCCGATGTGTCAGGTGACACGAGGACCGGGTACCGGCCCTCTCGCGCTCACTAGCTCAGTCACGTATCAGAACCTCCCGCACAGGTAGCTTCCCCGCTGCCTGTTACTGCCGACGGTACCGCCGAAATCGAGGTTCGGCTCGTTGGAAGTCTGGCGTGTCGGTGAACAACGCGTTACGGCCGAATCGACCCAGGTCGGCAATCGAGCGGTGCCGAGAGTGCCCTCCCCGGATGCGTCAATGGACCACTGCACACGTCTGGGCGCTGCAATGGTCCATTGACCCAGACCAGGGTTCTGCGTGAATGGACCACTGCATACGTCTGGGCGCTGCAATGGTCCATTGACGCGGACCGGGGTGGGCGCGAGTGCTGGGTCAGCCCAGCAGTCTCCAGTCTTCGAGGCCCTCGTACAGTGGCTTGCTCTGTGCCAACTTCACGACGCGGTCCTTGAGGGAATCGCTGGCCTCGCCGGTGGCCAGGGCGGTGCCGATGATGTCGGCCACCTCGGTGAACTCGGCCTCGCCGAATCCGCGGGTTGCCAGTGCGCCGGTGCCGATGCGCAGGCCGGAGGTGACCATCGGCGGGCGCGGGTCGAAGGGCACTGCGTTGCGGTTGACGGTGATGCCGACCTCGTGCAGGAGGTCCTCGGCCTGTTGGCCGTCGAGCTCGGAGTTGCGCAGGTCGACGAGCGCGAGGTGCACGTCGGTGCCGCCGGTGAGGACGGAGATGCCCTTGTCGGCGACGTCGGCACCGGTGAGGCGATCGGCGAGCAGCGATGCACCGAGGAGGGTGCGTTCCTGGCGTTCCTTGAACTCGGGTGTCGCAGCGATCTTGAAGGCGACGGCCTTGGCGGCGATGGCGTGCATCAGCGGACCGCCCTGCTGGCCGGGGAACACTGCGGAGTTGAGCTTCTTGGCCCATTCCTTCTTGGCCAGGATGATGCCGGAGCGGGGTCCACCGAGGGTCTTGTGCACGGTCGAGGAGACGACGTCCGCGTACGGCACGGGCGAGGGGTGCACGCCTGCGGCGACGAGTCCGGCGAAGTGCGCCATGTCCACCCAGAGCAGTGCGCCCACTTCGTCGGCGATGGAGCGGAACGCAGCGAAGTCCTGGTGGCGCGGGTAGGCAGACCAGCCGGCGATGAGCACCTGCGGCTTGGCGGCGATGGCCTGCTTGCGCACCTCGTCCATGTCGATCCGGTGGTCTTCCTTCGACACCCCGTACGACTCGACCTCGTAGAGCTTGCCCGAGAAGTTGAGCTTCATGCCGTGCGTGAGGTGGCCGCCGTGCGCCAGGTCGAGGCCCATGATCTTGTCGCCCGGGTTGATCAGGGCCATCAGCACGGCGGCATTGGCCTGTGCACCTGCATGCGGCTGCACGTTGGCGAACTCGGCACCGAAGAGTTCCTTCGCGCGGTTGCGCGCGAGATCCTCGACGATGTCGACGTGCTCGCAACCGCCGTAGTAGCGGCGGCCGGGGTAGCCCTCGGCGTACTTGTTGGTCAGGACGCTGCCCTGGGCCTGCAACACCGCGCGGGGGACGAAGTTCTCCGAGGCGATCATCTCGAGAGTGTCGCGCTGACGCCCCAGCTCACCGGCCATCGCCTCGGCGACCTCGGGATCGAGTTCGGCCAGTGACAGGTTGTTGACGTCAGTCATAACAGGAGTCTCCAAAGGGACAGCAGAATGAAGGGGGCTCGGCCAGTTTACGAGACGCGCACTGCACCGGGTGTCAGTGGCTCGTCGAGCAGCCTGCCGAACAGCTGTGCGCGCTCACTCGCCGTCTCGCCGCGGTCGAGCCAGCCGGCAAGCAGCTTGTAGCCCTCGACGTAGGTGCTGATGTACGCCCGCCACAGCGGGGAGGACAGAAACCGCAGGCTGTGCCGGGCGCGCTGCGGCGATGCCAACGACCATCGCTCCAGGTAGGCGGCTACGTCGTCCTCGCGCTTGTGCTGATCGTGCAGGAGCAGCGCGGCGTCCTGGCGCACCCCCAGCAGCCGGCTCGACGCGGCCGCGAGACGCTCGGCCTTCTCGCCGTCGAACCGCAGACCCAGATCGGCGTAGATCTCCTGCGCCCACAGGCCCCAGCCCTCGCCCACGATGGCCCCGAGGGCGTGATCGGCCAGGCCCTCGGCCATCAGGCACTGCGGGGTGTTGACCAGGAACAGCGTCTGCTCCAGCTGGCCTGCACCGACCAGGCCGCTCTCCTTGCGGCAGTGCTCGGTGTGGTGGCCGGGATAGGACTCGTGCGCGATCAGGTGCGGCAGGTTGGCCATCTGCTGCTCGATGTCGGAGTTGATCGCGACGGTCGACCGGTAGTCACCGAGGTAGTAGTTGAACCCCGACCACGGCTTGTCGCCGACGACCTCGTAGGTCACTTTCTCGGTGTCGGGCAGTGTGTACTCGGCGCGGACGCGGTCGCGCAGTGCGGACGAGAACGCCTCGACACAGTCCTGCAGTCGGTCGGCCGGAATCACGTCGGCTCGGCGATGCGCGATCAACCGTTCGCCGAGTGACCCGGGACCGGCGAGGACCTCGTCCATCATGCGGTGTGCCTGCAGGTACTGGTCCTGATCGCCCGCGGAGATTCGGACGTCGAAGTAGGCGTAGACCTCGTCGACGAAGCCGATGTCCTCGCCTGCGAACTTGCGTGCCGAGCATTCGAGTGCGCGCAGGTGGACGTCCAGGAACGTCGTGCGCTCGGGCGTCAGATCGACGTTGCCGAGCTCGGCGCGCAGTGTCTGTGCCCGACGGATCAGCTCACGCGGCTCGGGCGCGGGGGCGTTCTCGGTGATACGACGCAACTCGGGATCGCCGGTGTACGCGTCGACGAATCCGTCTTCGAGCCGGTCGAAACTCAGGCCCAGCAGCAGGTATTCACGAACGAGGGAAGCAGCATCCATAACCGAACCCTAGTACGGCGAACGACCCCGCCCGTGCGCGATCGACCGGCACCGAGCACAATCTGGAACCATGCGACTCGCGCTCGACAGGAGCTCAGCCGAACCCTCCGCAGCTCCGACCTGTTGGAGCGGTGCGTGAGCGAGTCCAGTCCGTACGTCGAGTTCGACCGTGTGCAGTGGCGCACGCTGCGCCAATCCACGCCGTTGGTGCTGACCGAGGAAGAGCTCGTCGGTCTGCGTGGTCTGGGTGAACAGATCGATCTCGACGAGGTGGCGGAGGTCTATCTGCCGCTGGCACGACTGATTCACCTCCAGGTCGCGGCTCGGCAACGACTCTTCGCCGCGACCGCGACGTTCCTCGGCGAGAAGCACCCCGACCGTCAGGTCCCGTTCGTCATCGGTGTCGCGGGCAGTGTCGCCGTCGGCAAGTCGACGACGGCCCGTGTGCTGCAGGCACTCCTGGCTCGATGGGACCACCATCCGCGGGTCGATCTGGTCACCACCGACGGATTCCTGTATCCGACGGCCGAACTCATGCGCCGAGGCATACTGCACCGCAAGGGATTTCCCGAGAGTTACGACAGGCGCAAACTGCTCAGATTCGTCACCGAGGTCAAGTCCGGTACCGAAGAGGTCGGCGCACCGGTCTATTCGCACGTCTCCTACGACATCGTCAAGGGCCAGTACCACATGGTCCGGCAGCCGGACATCCTGATCGTGGAGGGGCTCAACGTTTTACAGACCGGACCACGGTTGATGGTCTCGGATCTGTTCGACTTCTCGATCTACGTCGACGCGCGGATCGAGGACATCGAGAGTTGGTACGTCAAACGCTTTCTCGCATTGCGCAAGACGTCGTTCACCGATCCGTCCTCGCACTTCCACCACTACGCAGGCCTGTCCGACGACCACGCGCAGATCGCGGCCGAGGATCTGTGGCATTCGATCAACCTGCCCAATCTGGTGGAGAACATCCTGCCGACGCGACCGCGAGCGACGATGGTGCTGCGCAAGGACAACGACCACGCGATCAACCGGCTGCGGCTTCGTAAGCTGTAGAGCCGAACTCGATCAGATACCGAAACGGCGGTGTCTGGCCGCGAAGTCGCGCAGCGCACGCAGGAAGTCGACGCGACGGAATTCGGGCCAGTAGGCCTCGGTGAACCAGATTTCCGAATACGCGCTCTGCCACAGCAGGAAGCCGGACAGTCGCTGTTCGCCCGAGGTGCGGATGACGAGATCCGGATCGGGTTGGCCGGAGGTGTAGAGGTGACTGCCGATCTCGTCGACGTTGATCGACGCCACCAGGTCGTCGCCGCTGACGCCCTCGGCGATCTTCTCGCTGACCAGGGACTGCACGGCGTCGGCGATTTCCTGCCGCCCGCCGTATCCGACGGCGACATTGACGTGCGTTCCGGATCGTCCCTCGGTCAGCGCTGCTGCTTCCTTGAGCCGACGCGCGGTCGACGCGGGGAGCAGATCGAGGGTGCCGACGAGTTTGACGCCCCAGTTCATCTCGGGTCCGCAGATCTCCTCGACGACGTCGGTGATGATGTCGAGCAGTGAATCCAATTCGTCCGCATCTCGGCGCAGGTTCTCGGTGGAGAGCAGGTAGATGGTGGCCATCTCGATTCCGGCCGCGTCACACCAGCCGAGCATCTCGGCGATCTTCAGGGCTCCCATCCGGTGCCCGTGCGCGACGTCGGTGAATCCGTTCTCGCGCGCCCAGCGGCGATTGCCGTCGCACATCACCGCCACGTGCCGAGGGTGCTGAACCCCTTCGAGCTGGCTCAGCAGACGCCGCTCGTACACGTTGTAGAGAACGCCGCGGACCTTCTGCGGAATGATCACCACTGCTTCGTCACCGCTGCTCTCATCACCACGAAGGATCACCTTACGCCGACGTCTGCGAGCCGGTCGCCGGTACAGTAGCGTCAGAACCTACGGTGGCGTAGGTTTCGCCGGCGGTACGGAGAGGTCATCTTTCATGACGATGTTCGGACTGGACGAGATTCCCGTCAAACCACGTATGCGCGGCTGGATTCACCTGTACGCGTTCGGCGTGGCGGTGGTGTGCGCGATCACCCTCGTCACCCTGGCGTTCAGCATGGTCTCGGTCAGTGCGGGTGTGGCCGTGAGCGTGTATTCCGTCACCGTCTGCGGCGTGTTCGGGGTCAGTGCCACCTACCATCGCGTGCACTGGAAGACCGCGGCGTCGCAGATCTGGATGAAGCGCGCCGATCATTCGATGATCTTCCTGTTCATCGCAGGTAGCTACACCCCGTTCGCCGTGCTGGGTCTACCCGCCTCGACCGGACGCGTGCTGCTCGTCGTCGTGTGGGTCGGGGCCCTTGCCGGGGTGGCACTGAAGATGTTGTGGCCCACAGCTCCCCGATGGGTCGGGGTACCGCTGTACCTACTCCTCGGCTGGGCGATCGTCCCGGTCGCACCCGCGCTGATCGAGCACGTCGGCTTTGCACCGTTTCTGTTGCTTCTCGTGGGCGGGGTGTTCTACAGCGTCGGGGCCGTGCTGTACGCCACCAAGTGGCCGAATCCTTGGCCCACCACCTTCGGCCATCACGAGTTCTTCCACGCCGCGACGGTCCTGGCGGCAACCTGCCACCTGGTCGCCGTGTGGCTCGTACTGTTCTGATCCACCCTCAGGTGCTTCGAGCTGCCTTGTCTCGATACATCAGTGCGTCGGCGCGCTGAATCAGTCGATCTCTCGACTCCCCCGGCTCACGCACGGCAACGCCGACACTCACCGACACCCCGAGCAGATTCGATCCGAACGGCACCGGCTCTCCGCAGATCGCCGACCTCACCGAATCCGCGATATGGGCGCTGTCGGTCCCCTTCGCCCCGTCGAACGACACGGCGAACACGAACTCGTCTCCCGCGTACCGACCGACGACGCTCCCGCGCGGCGACCACTGGTGCAGGCGACGTCCTGCTGCCTCCAGAATGGCGTCGCCCGCAGCGTGACCGTGCACGTCGTTGATCGATTTCAGCCTGTCGACGTCGACGAATGCCAGAGCGACCGGCAGATCCTCGACGATCCATTCGTCGACGTGGGCGAGCAAGGGCCCACGTCGCAGCAATCCGGTCAACTCGTCGCGCTCGGCGCGATCGCGCCAACGAACGGTGTCGTCCGCGACGGGATTGACCAGATCCAGCAGCGCGACGATGAACCGACGCCCGGCGATCTTCGCGATTCCGACATGCATCCAGCAGGAGACGACCTCCCCGTCGCCGCGGCGCACTCGACGCAGCGCTCCGATCGGTCGACCCTGATCGGCGGAGCCCGCATCGGGAAACCGGTGCTCGAGTTCGACCGCGATGCGCGTCGCGGACGCGCGATCGCCGAGCGGCACGAAATCCGCAACGGGTCGACCGACCATGTCGTCCACCGCGCACCCGAGCACACCCTCGCACAGGATGTTTGCACCGACGACCTCGTACTGCATCGAATGCACCATGGCCGCCATCGGAACCGCGGCCACGAACTCGGCGACAGCAGCGCGTTGTTCGTCGGTCACTGCCTCGTACACGGTGCCCGCACGCATCACACCCTCATTCATGACACCTTCACTCATGACACCGTCGATCCCTTGACAGACGTTCGACCACCCCAGGCCGAGGAAACTCCCGGCAACAGTACTGTTCTCCCGTCGAAGCATCGACGAGCGTCGTCACCTCTGCAGTACGAACGGCAAATCTTCGGCAGACGTCACAGGACGGTCGCACACGAAGCCACGACACACGTACGCCGTTTCGAGGCCGTCGACGGGTGGACGGTCGGTCAGCAGCGCCGACGAATCCGTCACGCCTGCCACCACGACCGAACCGCCAGGAGCCAGCGCCCGCACGACCGAGAGCAGATCACCGCCGGGTGCCGTCGACACCGCAATCTGGATCGGGCCACGAACGGACGCTTCTGCGACCGCCAGCCAGTGCCCGCCGGACCTGGGCGCTCGTTCGAGAATCGACGCCGATCGTGCCAGCGACGCAGCCGCCAGTTCGGCGTAACGCGCAGAGGAGCTGTGATCGACCAATGCAGCTGCGGTGAGCAGTGCCTCGGCCATCGTGGATGCTCCCGACGGGGTGGCCCCGTCGATCGGGTCACGAGGGCGGGTCACGAGAGTCTCGGCGTCGTCGGCGGTGTCGAACCAGCCGCCGACGTCGTCGGGGTCGGCGAAGTGCTCGACCGCGGCGTCGATGATCGACGTCATGCGCTCGGACCAGACCGAATCTCCGGTGGCCTGGAACAGCGCCGCCGCGGCGACCGCGAGACACGCGTAGTCCTCGAGCACACCGGTGGCCTCACCCACCGCTCCGCCGAGAGAGGCACGGCGGACCCGCCCGGACTCGACATGGCCGGCGAACAGCTGCTCGCCGCACTCGACTGCCGCGTCGACCCAACGCGGCTGCCCCAGCCCGGTTCCGGCCTCGACCAGCGCGGTGATCGCCAACCCGTTCCACGCGGTGACGACCTTGTCGTCGCGGCCGGGTTGGGGCCGAGTCGCGCGAGCGGCCGACAGTGCTCCGCGCACCCGGGCGAACCGGTCGTAGTCCTCGGGTTCGGCGGGCAGCTGCAGTACCGACATACCTGCCTCGAACGTGCCTGCCGAATTCACCGCGAACAACCCCGCTGCCCAGACGCCGTCCTCGAAACCGAGAGTCTCGATCAGTTGCTCCGGGGTCCACGCGTAGGTCAGACCCTCTATGCCTTCGGTGTCGGCATCGAGGGCCGACGCGAAACAACCGTTGTCCGTGCGGAGTTCACGGAGCATGAACTCCGCAGTGTCCGACGCCACCCGTCGGGCGAGCGCATCGTCGTCGGCCCTGGCCGCGTGCGCGTAGAACCGCAACAGAAGCGCGTTGTCGTAGAGCATCTTCTCGAAGTGCGGGACGACCCACTCGGCATCGACGGAGTAGCGCGCGAATCCCCCGCCCAGCTGGTCGTAGATGCCACCGCGTGCCATGGCCGACGCGGTACGGCGAACGACGCCGAGGACCTCGGTGTCGCCGGTGCGCTCGTAGTGCCGGAGCAGACCCTCGAGCAGCGCGCCGGGTGGGAACTTCGGTGCCCGGCCGAAGCCACCGTAGGTGGTGTCCTCGTCCGCGCAGATCGCCGAGACCGAGGCCGCCAGAGCATCGGCGTCGATCGGGCGTCCGCCCGCGGGCACGCCTGCGCTGTGTTTGCGCAGTTCGGTGACGATGTCGGCGGAGGCGTCGAACACTTCCTGTCGCCGCGTCGACCAGGTGTCGGCGATCGCGGTGAGCAACTGCTGGAACGACGGCATTCCCTGACGCGGGGCCGGCGGGAAGTACGTTCCGCAGTAGAACGGCTCGGTGTCGGGGGTCAGGAAACACGTCATCGGCCACCCCCCTTGGCCGGTCATCGCGACGGTGGCGTTCATGTACACCGAGTCGAGGTCGGGTCGTTCTTCGCGATCGACCTTGATGCACACGAAATGCTCGTTCATCGATGCCGCGGTCGCCTCGTCCTCGAACGACTCGTGAGCCATGACGTGGCACCAGTGGCACGCCGAGTATCCGATCGACAGCAGGATGGGAACATCGCGATCACGGGCGGACTGCAGAGCCTGCGGTCCCCATTGCTGCCAGTGCACCGGGTTGTCCGCGTGCTGCCTCAGATACGGGCTGGTGGACTCACCGAGGGCATTGGCGTCGAGCATCAGGGCTCGTCGGTGGCGGCGGGTTCGGTTCGAGTCCGTTCCGGCGGAGACGGATCTGCGATCCCGCCACGGTCGGTGCCTTCGTCGAGGGCTTGATCCAACGTCGGATCCTCCTTCTCGAACGTGGCGGGCAGACGCTTGATCTTCTTGTTCATGGACCAGATCAACAGTGCCGTTCCGACCAACAGCGCAACCAGGATCACCAGGCCGATCGGCGATGACTTACCGAACTCGGGACCGGTGGGCTGCTGGGCGAGGATCGACACGATCATTCGGTGGTCTCTTCTATTCCGGCGAACAGGTCCGTCTCGGGCAGCGACGTCGTGACCCGAGTGCGAGCCAACTCGAACTCCTCGGTGGGCCACAGCTTGCGCTGCACGTCCAGCGGCACGGCGAAGAACGACCCGTTGGGGTCGATCTGCGTCGCGTGTGCGCGCAGTGCGTCGTCGCGTTGCTCGAACCAGTCACCGACGGTGACCTGCGTGGTGATGCGACCCATGATCTCGTCCCGCTGGCCGTCCCACCGCTTGAGCCAGTCGACGAACGGGCTCTCCTCGCCGCGATCGATGAACCAATCGTGGAAGAGCTGCATGCGCTTACGGATGAACCCGTGCGAGTAGTAGAGCTTGAGCGGAGTCCAGGGCTCACCGGCGTCGGGGAAGCGTTCGGGATCGCCCGAGGCCTCCCATGCAGCCATCGAGACCTCGTGGCAGCGGATGTGGTCGGGATGCGGGTAACCGCCGCGCTCGTCGTAGGTGGTGATGACGTGCGGCTTGAACTCGCGCACCACCTTCACCAACGCCTCGGTGGAGACCTCCAACGGGACCAGCGCGAAACAGCCCTCGGGGAGAGGCGGTAGAGGATCGCCCTCGGGCAACCCGGAATCCTCGAAGCCGAGCCACGTCTGCCGGACGCCCAGGATGCGGGCGGCCTCCGCCATCTCCTCGCGTCGAACGTCCCGGATGCGCTCGTGCACACCCGGAATGTCCATCGCCGGATTGAGGATGTCGCCCCGCTCGCCGCCGGTGAGCGTGACGACCAGAACCTCGTGCCCTTCGGCCGCGTAGCGAGCCGTTGTCGCAGCACCTTTGCTGGACTCGTCGTCGGGATGGGCATGCACTGCCATGAGCCGCAGTCCGGACACGTTCTTCCTCACCTCGGATTCGCCTGGTTCTTGCCTGACCTATAGTTCCACCTGATGCCGACAGGCACCCAGCGGCACCCCCGAATCGACCCCGAGAGCTGACATGACCAACGCACTTCCCGCAGGTAGATACCCGTCGGGTTCCGGTCCGAGCGGCGTTCGGCAGGCCCCGAAACGTGCGACGAAGATCGCACTCGTGGCGTTGGTCCTGCTGGTCGGAACGGGTGTGGCCTACTACGCGTACAGCAAGTTCTCGGTCAAACCCATCGAGGGCAGTCAGCTCTCGTTCGACATCGTCGACGAGCAGACGATGTCGATCAGGTTCAGCGTCACCCGGCAGGATCCCGAGCAACCGGCCGTGTGCATCGTCCGCGCCCGATCGCGCGACGGCTCCGAGACCGGTAGACGTGAGGTGTACATCCCGCCGGAGTCGGCGTCGACCACCGTGGAGATGACCACCGAGGTGACGACGTCGGCCGCACCCGCCGTCGGCGACGTCTACGGCTGCAGCCTCGATGTTCCCGAATATTTACGAGCCCGATAGGCGAACTGCCTGTTCGTGGTAAGCTCGGCCCATACACGGCCACCGCAGTAGGTGCCGTGTATTGCTGCATTGCGGGCAGGGTTCACCTGCGAACGACGACGACGGCTCCAGGATGTGGGCCGACCAAGGGGATCCAACCATTGGAGTCCCCTGTTCGTTGCGTGCCCTACCTGCTCAGAAACCGGAATCCGAACTCGAGATTCCGACTACGAGGGAGTGATCGAGATGACCGAGACCCAGGTGACCTGGCTTACCCAGGAATCACACGACAGGCTCAAGAGCGAACTCGACCAGCTCATTTCCAATCGCCCCGTCATCGCCGCCGAGATCAACGAGCGTCGCGAAGAGGGCGATCTGAAGGAGAACGGCGGCTACCACGCTGCGCGTGAGGAGCAGGGCCAGCAGGAAGCACGTATCCGCCAGCTGCAGGAGCTGCTCAACAACGCGAAGGTCGGCGAGGCACCCACTCAGTCCGGTGTCGCACTGCCCGGGTCCGTCGTCAAGGTCTACTACGACGGCGACGAGTCCGACACGGAGACGTTCCTGATCGCCACTCGCGAAGAGGGTGCCCGCGACAACAAGCTCGAGGTGTACTCCCCCGCGTCACCGCTGGGCGGATCGCTCATCGACGCCAAGGTCGGCGACACCCGCGAGTACACGCTGCCCAACGGCAAGACCATGAAGGTCACGCTCGTCAGCGCGGAGCCGTACCACACGTAAGCCTTTCCCCAGAAGACATCGAAGCACCCCCGGTCGCCGAGCGACCGGGGGTGCTTTTCTGCGTCGATATCAGGCGGTCATCGTCTTCTGGTACTTGCGTACCGACAGCGGCACGAACACCACGAGCATCAACACCACCCAGATCAGGGTGTAGAGCACGGGGTTCTGCAGTGGCCAGACCTCCGGCGGCGGTGCCATCGGGTTGGTGTTGCCGAACTGCTCTCGCACCGCCAGCGTCACCGACGAGATCGGATTCCACTCGGCGATCGTCTTGAGCACGCTGGGGAAGTTGTCGATCGGGACGAAGGTGTTGGCGATGAACGTCAGCGGAAAGATCACGATGAACGACGCGTTGTTGAAGATCTCCGGCGAGCGCACGATCAAGCCCACCAGCGCCATCACCCACGAGATCGAATAGGCGAACAGCAGCAGCAGGACGTACCCGAGCAGAGCGTCGAAGAACGACGACGTGATTCGCCAGCCCACGATCAGGCCGGTGATCGACATGATCGTGATGGTCACGATGTTGTTTCCGACATCGGCGGCGGTGCGCCCGATGACGACGGCCGAACGTGCCATCGGCAACGACCGGGACCGATCCATCACGCCCTTCTGCAGATCCTCGGCCAGCGAGGACCCGGTGATGGAGGCACCGAAGATCATCGTCTGCACGAAGATGCCGCCCATCAGGAAACTCTTGTAGTCGATGCCGGGAACCTCGATCGCGCTGCCGAAGACATAGGCGAACAGCAGGACGAACATGATCGGGGAGAGCGTGGCGAAGAACAGCAGATCGGGAACTCGCTTGAGCTTGATCAGATTTCGCTTGGTGATGATCGCGGAATCCAGAAGGACGTTGCTCATTTCTCTTCCTCCGCCGTCTCGGGCTCGCCGGTGGTCTGACCGGTCAGACTCAGGAACACATCGTCGAGATTCGGCCGCCGCAGACCGACGTCGACGACCTCGATTCCGTTCGTTTCGAGCTCGACCAGTGCGGTCGACAGGTCCTTCGATCCCCCGTTGACGGGCATGACGATCCGGCCGACCTGATCGTCGAGGGTGGGCGGCTCGACGCCGATCGGAGCCAGGATCTGCATCGCGCGATCGGCCTGAGATCGATCGGTGAGCACGAATTCGACTCGCTCGCCGCCCGTTTGCGCCTTGAGCTCGTCCGCTGTGCCGCGGGCGATGATCTTGCCCTTGTTCAACACGATGATCGAATCGGCCAGCCGGTCGGCCTCTTCGAGGTACTGGGTGGTCAACAGAATGGTGGTTCCGTCACGGACGAGATCTGCGATGAACTCCCACATGGTGATCCGGCTGCGCGGATCGAGTCCGGTGGTGGGTTCGTCGAGGAACACCACTCGTGGTCGCCCGATCAGGCTGGCCGCGATATCGAGTCGCCGACGCATACCTCCCGAGTACTGCTTGGCGGTGCGGTCACGGGCGTACTCGAGGTCGAAGCGCACGAGCAACTCGTCGGCGCGCTTCCTGGCTTCGGCCTTGCGCAGGCCGAACAGTCGGCCGACCATCTCGAGGTTCTCGTACCCGGTCAGGTACTCGTCCACGGCCGCGAACTGGCCGGTCAGTCCGATCGTGCTCCGCACCTCGTTCGCCTGCGAATGCACGTCGAGTCCGAAGATTCTGGCCGAGCCCGATGTCGCCTGCAGCAGGGTGGCGAGAATACGGACCGCCGTGGTCTTTCCGGCACCGTTGGGGCCGAGCACACCGAGCACCGTGCCCTCCGGAACGGTGAAATCGATCCCGTCGAGCGCGACGTTCTTGCCGTACCGAAGTACGAGGTCCTCTACTTCTATAGCGTTCGCCATTGCCCTATCCCCGTTTCTCTCCTGGTCGGTGTAAGGACTTCCGAACGCGTAGAGATTAACCGGTCTTGATCGGACCGGGCGTCCACAGACCCGAACGCTGCACCTCTTCTGCTGTGATCTGCGCCGCCTGCGCCGACTCGTCGTACGGGGTGTACTGCTCGATCGACCCCCAGTCGCGGTCCCAGTCGCCGGACAGGTACGACGGGATGGTGCGGGCGGAGGCAACGATGTCGATCCACCCGAGCGGCCCGCCGCCGAAGTGGTCCTGCCACGCGTTGGTGATGACGGCACCGCTGCGGTCCGGCAGTACCCGGTACTGCGGAATTTCGGCAACCCCGAGACGATGGTCGAACGGATGCTGGCACGGGAAGTTGAACCCGACCTCCCAGTCGAGCATCACCGGAGCGTCACGGCCGACGACCTCGTTCAGCGTCTGAGTACGCGGAACTCGGGGCGGCGTGATCGCCAACCACTGGTCGGGATCGCGATCGGTGTCGGAGAGCACCAGGCGAATCATGTTGGTGCCGGCCGGAATCCGATCCATGGGTACACGCAGGTTGCGCCAGGACGGCGTCGGACCGATGTCGATGGGCGTCACCCGCCCCTGCGCCTGCCCGTCCACTCCGTACTCGAGTTCGAGGCTCTGCCCGTAGGTGACGATGCCGTCGGAGTCCACCGAGCGGATGCGTCCGGCAGCGGCGATGGAGATCAGGTCGCCCGGATCGGCAGGCAACGCGTACCAGCCGGTCGTCAGCGTGGCGGGGGTGTCGGACCCGAACGAGCCGAGCACCGGCACGGACTCCGGATCGAGGCCGTACGGCAGTGCGCTGCCACCGGTTCCGGCACCGGTGGTCGACGCCGGCTGCTGTTGCTCCTCGGTGTCGACGGTGTTCGAGGTACCCGATGCCGACGCCTCCTTGTCGGCCGTCAGATCACCCGCAACGCCGTTCGGGGTGAATCCGTCGTTCTCGGCACCCAGCGCGGCGAATGCGTCGCCGCTCACCGGTTGCAGCACATCGGCATTGGGGTCGGTTTCGAGCAGTACGTCGTTGGCGAGACCGCACGTGTTACCGGCCAGCGCGGAGAGGTTCGACTTCGCGATCGAGTACGACGGCCATTGCGCCACCGCGCCTTTGGCCATCGATGCCACGGCCAGCAGCACCATCAGAGCGGCCGCCACCGCGATCGGCGGCACCGACCACCAACGTGCCATCGGAGTGTCGGTGCGCACATAGGGCGCACGAAGATGGAACCAAACCGCTGCGAGCAACAGCAGCAGGGTCAGGCCGAGGAACATGGTCGAGATGCCAAGGCCGGCAACGAGGATCGGCTTGTCCCAGAACGGAACTCCCCACGCCGATACGTACCAGTAGCCGTTGGTTCCGGTGAACGCGACGGCCAGCAGAAACGAGACCGCAGCAGCGAACAGGAGTCGGTTGCGTCGCGAACGCAGCACCGCGGCACCGGTCGCCACCGCTGCCAGTACTGCAACCGATGCAGCGAGTCCGGCGAAGACACCGAAGTGGTGGGTCCACTTGGTTGGGGTGATCATCATCAGGGCCATCGCGCCGACGGTGATGCCGACGATCCGCCGTGCCGGACCCGTTGCGGTACCGGGGATCTTGCCGCCCTTGCGCAGCATCGCCACGACCACTGCGATCAGCGAGACGATCATGACGAACACCCCGAAGCGACGCGCGAGCGAGCCGTCGATGTCCAGGTTCATCAGCCACTGGTAGCGCAGGTACTCGTCGAACCAGGCCTGGCTCGGACCGGCCGCATTGTGCACACGCTGCATCTCGAGCATGCCCGCCACGGTCTGGTTGCCGAACGCGAACACCAATACAACCGTGCCCGACGCGACCAGCGGGGCGAGCAGCGTCACCGCTCCCAGTGTCGTGCTGCCCGGTGTTCGATAACCCAAGTCACGCGCGCGGGCGACGACGATCTGCAACACCGGTCGAGCCCCGGCGATCAACGGCGCGAAGCAGATGAATCCGGAGGGTCCGCACGTGACCGTCAACGCCGCGATCAGAATCGCCGCGGCTGCGGGCAGCAACCTGCGGGTGGCGATCGAGCGCTCCACCGAGCACCACGTCAGCAACACTCCGAGCGCCACGAACGGCTCCGGGCGCAAGCCGTTGTTGTACGGCAGCCAGAACGCGAGCATCACCAGACCGCCGGTCCACAACGCCGTCTTCGACGCGCGAGCGGCCGCACCGAACCGCGGGATCACCTCGCGGCTGATGACTAGCCATGCCACGACAGCGCAGATCAGCGTCGGCAACCGCATCCACACGCTGGCCGTCGAGACGTGCGAGAGGAGGGTGAACATGTCGTACAGCGGTGTGCCGAAAGGTGTCTCGGGAACCCCGAAGTAGCGGAAGTAGTTGGCCATGTACCCGGCGTGATCGGCCGTGCGCGCCATGCCCAGCTGGTAACCGTCGTCGGAGGTGTTCGCACCGATGAGGTGCCACACCAGCAGGGTCCCGATCACCACGCCGTCGGCCACGCCGAACGTCCACCATCGACGAGGGAGGAAGCGTCGGGCGCGCCTGCCGTCGGACAGGTCGAGGCGGTGCAGCGCCACCAGCGAGATGCCCGTGGCGAGCACACCGACGATCATCGCGAACCACTTCAGCGCGCTCGGGGTCGACGAGAATCGACTGTCGAGCTGGGCTGTCAGCGCGAGGCCGTCGACGGTGCCTCGAAGATCGCTGAAGACTCCGACCAGCTGCGGCCGGACGTCGCCCTCGCGAGTGGTGGTCTCGGCGTCGGTCAGCTCGACCGTGGTCGCCGTACCGTTCGAGGTGATCGTCAACGCGCAGTCGGTCAGTTCGGAGACCGGCTTCTCGAGGAGGACCGAATCACGCAACGTCACCTTCAGTTGAGATGCCTCACCACCCGTCACCTCGGCAACGAGACCGTAGCGATAGGCGTCGGGCGATCCCTTGGGCGAGGTCGACAACAACAGACCGCCGCCGGGCAACTGTTCGACGGCAGCACACGGAATCGTCGCGTCGACGCCGATGGGGGTGTAGCCGACGAGCGGAGCTTCGACGCTGCCGATCGTCTCACTCTGCGGCCAGGTCAGGGAGGACTGCTGTTGCTCGATCGGCAGCAGCGGTATCGCGATCGTCAACAGGATTCCCAGGACAGCGGAGACGATCGCGACGAGCCGAGCCATGCAAATATCTCCCACCGATGTCCTGGTTCAAGTCGCTGCTCAAGCTACCAGCCGGTCCTGAAGGGGCCCGTCGAGACGAATCCGGTCTGGACAACTCTCCCTGTGGCACACTCTCCACCGTGATCAGCCCGATGGCGGTGCATGTCGAAGGCACCGACGCCGACCGCATCACCGCGCGAATAACGACTCCGTCGGGTGTCGAGACTCGAGTGACGACGGAGTCCAATTATTCGCTCGACCATTCCGCCACCCCCTGGCTTCCGCCGCTCCTGACGGCCGGAATGCGCAAGGGTTGGGACATCACGTTCGACGGCCCCGTGGATTCGACCGCGCTTCGAGGTGCATCCGGGGCTCAGAAGGTCTTCCTCGACTGGTATCCCAAGCGTTTTCGAGAAGTGTCGATCTCCGCCGAACCCGGCCGAGTCGCCACCGGCGCGACAGGAGTGGGTTGCTTCTTCAGCGGCGGCGTCGACAGCTTCTACTCGGCGATCACGGAATCGGATCGCATCACTCACCTGATCTTCGTGCACGGTTTCGACATCGATGTCGACGACGAGAACCTGGCGGCCCGAGCCTCGGCCGCAGCCAGGGAGTCGGCGGCGGAGTTGAACAAACCGTTGATCGAGGTCAAGACCACGATGAGGTCGGCCTTCGGCGACCGACTACCGCTCGACTGGGGATACGACTTTCACGGTGCCGCATTGGCGCACGTCGGTCTGGCGTTGTCGCAACACCTGAGCACTGTCATCATCCCGTCGTCGAACTGCCGCGAGGAACTCACACCGTGGGGCTCTCATCCCGACCTCGACCCCTTGTGGTCGAGTGGCACAGTCGAGTTCGAGCACCACGAACTCGAACTGCACCGTCTGGGCAAGATTCGTCGGATCGGCGAGAACCGGACCGCGATGAACCATTTGCGGGTCTGCTGGGAGAACCCCGACGGGGCCTTCAACTGCGGCAGGTGCGCCAAGTGCGTTCGCACCCGGATCGGGTTGGCGGCCGCAGGTGCACAGTGCACGACGTTCCCCGAGATCATCGACATACGCGCTGTTCGTCGAATGGATCTGACGAGCGCCGATCGCGGCTACCTGAAAACCTCACTCGCCGCGATGGACGAGTCCGGTGTCACCGACGTCGACCTGCAGCGGGCCGTGCACACAGCGATTCGACGAAGCTACTGGACACCGGCCCTGTTCTTCATGCGTAGCGCAGGTTCACGTGTCGGCCAGGTGATCCGTCGAAGCCTGCGTCGTTGAATCGGTCGTCTCGATAACCGGGTCAGTTCTCGACATGCACCGCGTAGCCCGCCGCACCCAAGGCATCGAGCACCGAACCTCGATGGTCGGGTCCGCGGGTCTCGACGGTCAACATCACGTCGACCTCCTCGAGCCCCAGGCGTCCGCCGGTACGGGAGTGGACGACGTCGACGACGCTGGCCCCGGCATCACGCACCACTCCGAGTACGCCGGTGAGACCGCCCGGCTTGTCCGAAATGGTCACGCGTACAGCGAGATAACGTCCACCCGCCCGGAGACCGTGGGTGATCACGTGGGTGAGCAGAAGCGGGTCGATGTTCCCGCCGGAGAGGACGGCACACACGGAGCCGGTCAATCCGAGTTCGTCCGCGGAATGCGTCATCAGCGCTGCCACCGCCGCGGCACCCGCCGGCTCCACGATGAGTTTCGCTCGCTCGATGCACAGCACCAACGCGCGAGAGAGCGCATCCTCGCTCACGGTCACCACGTCGTCGACCCAGCCCTGCACGTGATCGAACGGCACCGATCCGGGCAGGCCGATCGCGATGCCGTCGGCCATCGTCGACATCGATGTCAACGCGATGGGATGGCCCGCCTTCAGCGACGCCGGCCATGCGGCAGCACCCTCGGCCTGTACCCCGACGATCCTGATATCGGGTTTGGTCAGCTTGACCGCCGCGGCGACGCCGGCCAGCAGTCCCCCACCGCCGGTGGGAATCACGATGGTGCCGACGTCCGGCATCTGTTGGAGCAGTTCGGTACCGAGCGTCGCCTGCCCCGCGACGATGTCGAGATGGTCGAACGGATGAATGAGAGTGGCACCGGTGCGTTCGGCGAACTCCCGCGCCGACTTCAGTGCCTCGTCCACCGTGTTGCCCACCAGATGAACCGTTGCGCCGTAGGCCTTGGTGGCGACGAGCTTGGGTAGCGACACTCCGACCGGCATGAACACGGTCGAGTCGATCCCCACCTGCGACGCCGCCCAGGCGACGCCCTGCGCATGATTGCCGGCACTGGCCGCGACGACCCCGCGTGCACGCTGCTCGGCGTCGAGCCGGGCGATGCGGTTGTACGCCCCGCGCGGCTTGAACGATCCGGTGCGCTGCAGGTTCTCGCACTTGAGGCGCACCTCGTGGCCGGTGAGGTCCGACAGAATTCGCGAGGCCACCACGGGGGTCCGGCGCATGACCGGCTCCAGCAGCTCCTCGGCCGACGCAATATCCGACGCGGTGACCCGCACAATTTCCGACACGGTGGCAGTATGCCAGGAACAATTACTCTCGTGACATCATCCGCAGACGGTCGTCACTACAGTTGTGGAGCGCGTGCCGCACCACAGCGACCCGCGACCGGCGCAAAGGATTCTCGGTGATGACGCAGGCTGGATCCGACGAGGTCGACGACGGCCTCGAGATGCGTGGCAGCGTCGAGATCAAGGATCGGGCCATTTCTCGGACCGCCATCGCGGCGGCACTGAAGGATCCTCGGGTCACGCGCACCACCGGCGGCTTCTCGCGACTGACGGGTCGAGAACTCCCCCGCGCCGACGTCACCCTCGGCGAGGACACGATCGCAGTCAACCTCTACATCGGTGTGACCTGGCCGTCGCAGATCACCGAGGTGACCGCGTCCGTGCACGCCGCCGTCGAGGCCGCGTTGGCGACGATGACGGGGCTGCACGTGCATCGAGTGAACGTCCTGGTATCGGACGCCACACTGGACACCGGTTCCTCGTCGATCTCGGATACCGAAGAATCGCAAGCGATTCCACCTCGTCCACCCACGGCCGGGCCCGCCGCGATGCCGGTGGCACTGTTGTTGGGATTCGCGCTTCTCGGTCTCGCCTTCGTCGCCGGTAGGGAATTCCTGATCGCGCACGGCCACCTCGGCGGACGTCGATGGATCGCCGACGCTGTGTCCTGGACAGCCGGATTGCACTGGCAGAGTTGGATGGTCGCCGCCGCAATCGCCGCCGTCTTCGCCGGGCTGATCCTCGTGTTCATCGGGGTCAAGCCGCGGACGAAGACGCATTCGGGCCTGGGCGCGTCCACGGTCTGGGCCACAGCCACGGACATCGCCCGATTGTGCAGTGCTGCAGCGCAGTCCACGCGCGGAGTGGTGGACGCACACACCGTCGTCACGCGCAGGAAGATCGAGGTGCGAGTCGAGCGGGATGCTGCTTACGATGCCGACCGTGTCGACGTCGACGTGCGCGAGGCACTGGCTCCGACACTGTCGGTTGCTGCGGGCGGGCGACGCCTGACGGTGAAGCAGTCGGTGGCAGCTCCGACGAGGGTGTCGTGATGAAGACGTTCGTCGCCGGTGTCGATCGACTGCTCGCGATCGTGGCCGGAGTGGGGTTGATCGCGGGTGGCGGATTCGCGCTTGCCTGGCACTACGACGTTCCGTGGGCGCGAGAAACGCTGTCTCGCTTCGACCGCGCACGGATTTCGGAACTACCGGAACAGGGCTGGTGGGAGCCGACGCTGGCTGTGGTTGTCTGCATCGCAGTGGTCGTGGCGCTGCTTCTACTGATCGGCAACTTCTCTCCACGCACGACCGGAACAGCAAGCGTCATCGAGGAGCCTCATTTCTCGGCGCACGTGGATCTGAGCGCCATTGCCTCGGGCGTCGCCGCGGAGTTGGCCGAGTTCCCCGGTGTTCGACGCGCCCGCGGTACGGCGATCGACGATCGCGGGATGCCTACTGTTGCTGTATCCGTCTATGCTGCAGCAGATTTCGATGTCGTCGCATTCACCGCCCGAGCCGAATCACGAGCCGCCTTCGTGGCCGAATCACTCGCCGATACACACGTCGCCACCCGCATTCAACTGCACGTCGACAAGCGAGGGTAACGGTCCGATCGGTATGGTTGCGTCATGGTTGCAACGACGCGCAGTAGGTTCGAGCGATGGTCCGGCGGAATGCCACTCGCCGTGCCCGTGGCATTCGGAACCGTACTGCTGATCGCCACAGTGTCATCGAAGCTCGGTGGCAGTTCGGTCTTCTTCTTCGCGCCCCTCGCCTTCGTCACCTCGGGAACGATGGTGTGGCTCAGATCGCGCCGTGATCCCCATCGTGTCGACGCAACACACGTTGCCGTCGGGTCGGGTCTGCTGGTGGGATGCGGCGTCGTCGTCGCCGCGTGTGGTCTCGCAGGCGGTCTGATGCTGGACTCACCGACGTTCTGGGCGTCCATAGCCATCGTTGCAGCCATCGCGGCACCGATCAGCGCAGGTATCGGTCCCTTCTAGTGCCTGTTCGCCCAGAGCCATCGACTGCTCGTGTCCCACGTTTCGGTTGCGCAGTGCCGTCGGTCCTAATCGGTGTAATCGGCAGCAATGATCAGCCGCAGGAACTTCGGCCATGAATCTCGATGCCGGGCTGCGTCTTTCCGCGTGGAGTGTTCACTGTCGGTTCGACGACCATGACTTGCCGCAGCCTCGGCCCTGATATTCGCTCACGACACCGCGGCGTACTCGGTCTTGATCAGGCGCCCTCCGCTTCGGCAGACCACGGCGGTGAATGAACCACTGCATACGTCTGACCGCGACAATGGTCCATTGACGCACGGAGGGTGACACACCTCGGGCCGCGTGAATGAACCACTGCATACGTCTGAGTGGTGCAATGGTCCATTGACGCCAACGGGCGGGCGCACGCAAAAGCGGCACCCACCCTTTCGGGTGAGTGCCGCTTCGGTACAGCTGGTGGAACTAGATCACTTGATGATCTTCGTGACGCGACCGGCTCCGACGGTACGACCGCCCTCACGGATTGCGAAACGCAGGCCGACATCCATGGCGACCGGCTGGATCAGCGTGACGGACATCTCGGTGTTGTCACCGGGCATGACCATCTCGGTGCCCTCGGGAAGGGTCACGACGCCCGTAACGTCCGTGGTACGGAAGTAGAACTGCGGGCGGTAGTTGTTGAAGAACGGCGTGTGGCGGCCGCCCTCGTCCTTCGAGAGGATGTAAGCGTTGCCCTCGAACTCCGTGTGGGGAGTCGTGGTGCCCGGCTTGATGATGACCTGTCCACGCTCGACGTCTTCGCGCTTGATGCCACGAACGAGGAGGCCGACGTTGTCGCCTGCCTGACCCGAGTCGAGCAGCTTGCGGAACATTTCGATTCCGGTGACGGTGGTCTTGGTCGAGCCGGGGCGGATGCCGACGATCTCGACCTCTTCGTTGACGTTGACCGAGCCGCGCTCGATACGTCCGGTGACCACGGTGCCACGACCGGTGATGGTGAAGACGTCCTCGACGGGCATGAGGAACGGCTTGTCGGTCTCACGGACGGGGTCCGGCACGGAATCGTCGACGGCCTGCATGAGCTCCAGAACCGACTCGCCCCACTTCTCGTCACCCTCGAGTGCCTTGAGTGCGGAGACCTTGATGACCGGTGCGTCCTCGTCGAACTCCTGCGAAGCGAGGAGCTCGCGGACCTCCATCTCGACGAGCTCGATGATCTCGTCGTCGTCGACCATGTCGGCCTTGTTCAGTGCGACCAGGATGTACGGGACACCGACCTGGCGGGCGAGCAGCACGTGCTCGCGGGTCTGCGGCATCGGGCCGTCGGTTGCTGCAACGACCAGGATTGCGCCGTCCATCTGTGCCGCGCCGGTGATCATGTTCTTGATGTAGTCGGCGTGACCCGGTGCATCGACGTGCGCGTAGTGGCGCTTCTCGGTCTGGTACTCGACGTGGGAGATGTTGATCGTGATACCACGAGCCTTCTCCTCCGGAGCCTTGTCGATCTGATCGAAAGCCGAGGCCTCGTTCAGGTCCGGGAACTTGTCGTGCAGAACCTTGGTGATTGCAGCCGTCAGCGTCGTCTTACCGTGGTCAACGTGACCGATGGTGCCGATGTTGACGTGCGGCTTCGTCCGATCGAACTTCGCCTTCGCCACTGTGTGTCCTCCTGGACTGATCTGTGCCGGCCCCGACGGGGCAAGCACGCGTATGTGTTGTTACTTATTACAGGTCGAGCGTGGTCCAGCAGCTGAAGAGAGTTACTCTCCGGTCGCCTTCGCGATGATTTCCTTCGAGACGTTCGCAGGAACTTCTGCGTAGGAATCGAAGACCATGGAGTAGTTAGCGCGGCCCTGCGTCTTCGACCGAAGGTCTCCGATGTAGCCGAACATCTCCGACAGCGGAACCAATGCCTTGACGATACGGGCACCGCTGCGTTCCTCCATGGCCTGGATCTGACCACGGCGGGAGTTCAGGTCGCCGATGACCTCACCCATGTAATCCTCGGGAGTGATGACCTCGACGGCCATGACGGGTTCGAGGATGACGGGGCTGGCCTTGCGAGCAGCTTCCTTGAACGCTTGTGAGCCGGCGACCTTGAAGGCCATTTCCGACGAGTCGACGTCGTGGTACGCACCGTCGAGCAGTGTGACCTTGACGTTGACCAGGGGGTATCCGGCGAGAACACCGTACTGCATGGCGTCCTGAGCACCTGCGTCGACCGAGGGGATGTACTCCCTGGGCACACGACCACCGGAGACCTTGTTCTCGAACTCGTAGGTCGCACCGTCTTCGCCCTCGAAAGGCTCGAGCTTGATGATGACCTTTGCGAACTGGCCGGAGCCACCGGTCTGCTTCTTGTGGGTGTAGTCGTGCTTGTCGACCGTCTTGCGGATGGTCTCGCGGTACGCGACCTGCGGCTTACCGACGTTGGCCTCGACCTTGAACTCGCGACGCATACGGTCGACGAGGATGTCGAGGTGCAGCTCGCCCATTCCGCCGATGACGGTCTGGCCGGTGTCCTCGTCCAGCTTCACCGAGAAGGTGGGATCCTCTTCGGCGAGCTTCTGGATCGCTGTTCCCAGCTTCTCCTGGTCGGACTTGGTCTTCGGCTCGATCGAGACCTGGATGACCGGGTCCGGGAAGCTCATGGACTCGAGGATGATCTGGTTCTGCGGATCGCAGAGCGTGTCACCCGTCGTGGTGTCCTTGAGGCCGATGACGGCGTAGATGTGACCGGCAGATGCGGTCGCGATCGCGTTCTCCTTGTTGGAGTGCATCTGGAAGAGCTTGCCCAGACGCTCCTTCTTGCCCTTGGTCGAGTTGATGACCTGAGCGCCGGAGTCGACCTTGCCCGAGTACACCCGGACGTAGGTCAGCTTGCCGAAGAAGGGGTGGGTCGCGATCTTGAACGCGAGAGCTGCGAACGGCTCGTCTGCGGACGGCTTGCGAGTGATCTCCTTCTCCTCGTCGCCGACGGCGTGTCCGATGGTCTCGGCAACGTCGAGGGGAGACGGGAGGTAGTCGATGACCGCGTCGAGCATGGGCTGAACGCCCTTGTTCTTGAACGCAGATCCACACAGGATCGGGTACAGCTCGCTGTTGACCGTCATCTTGCGGATGGCAGCCTTGATCTCGTCGACCGTGAGCTCTTCGCCACCGAAGTGCTTCTCCAGAAGCGCTTCGTCGGACTCGGCGACGGTCTCGAGCAGCTGGGTGCGGTACTCGTCCGCGCGCTCCTTGAGGTGTTCCGGGATCTCCTGGATCTCGTACTTCTCGCCGAGCTTGGTCTCGCCACTCCACACGAGAGCCTTCATCTGCACGAGGTCGATGACGCCCTCGAAGTCGTTCTCTGCGCCGATGGGCAGCTGGATGACCAGCGGCTTGGCACCGAGACGATCGATGATGGTCTGCACGGTGTAGTAGAAGTCCGCGCCGAGCTTGTCCATCTTGTTGACGAAGCAGATGCGCGGTACGTCGTACTTGTCGGCCTGACGCCAGACCTGCTCGGACTGCGGCTCGACGCCCTCTTTGCCGTCGAACACTGCGACTGCGCCGTCGAGGACGCGGAGCGAGCGCTCCACCTCGACGGTGAAGTCGACGTGACCGGGGGTGTCGATGATGTTGATCTGGTTGTCGTTCCAGAAGCACGTCGTGGCAGCAGAGGTGATCGTGATGCCACGCTCCTGCTCCTGCTCCATCCAGTCCATGGTGGCTGCGCCATCGTGAACTTCACCGATCTTGTACGAGATACCGGTGTAGAAGAGGATGCGTTCGGTAGTGGTGGTCTTGCCGGCATCGATGTGGGCCATGATGCCGATGTTGCGGACCTTGTTGAGGTCGGTCAGCACGTCCTGTGCCACGAGTTAACCCGCCTTGGTGTTGGAAGAGGTATTGCCTGAGCTGATCAACGCTCCGGCGGCATCGGATAGTTCCGGATGCCGCCCGAGCGAGGAGATCACCAGCGGTAGTGGGCGAACGCCTTGTTGGCTTCGGCCATCTTGTGAGTGTCTTCGCGGCGCTTCACAGCGGCACCGAGGCCGTTGCTGGCGTCGAGCAACTCGTTCGCCAGACGCTCGACCATGGTCTTCTCGCGACGAGCGCGCGAGAAGGTGACCAGCCAGCGCAGTGCCAGCGTGGTGGAGCGGCCGGGACGAACCTCGACGGGCACCTGGTAGGTGGCACCACCGACGCGACGGCTGCGAACCTCGAGGGCCGGCTTGACGTTGTCGAGTGCACGCTTGAGCGTGACGACGGGGTCGGTGCCGGTCTTCTCGCGAGCCTGCTCGAGCGCCTGGTAGACGATGCGCTCTGCGGTCGACTTCTTGCCGTCGAGGAGGATCTTGTTGACGAGCTGCGTGACCAACGGCGATCCGTAGACCGGGTCGTTGATCAGCGGCCGCTTGGGTGCTGGGCCCTTGCGTGGCATATCAGCTCTTCTCCTTCTTGGCTCCGTAGCGGCTGCGAGCCTGCTTGCGGTTCTTGACACCCTGGGTGTCGAGCGAACCGCGGATGATCTTGTAACGCACACCCGGGAGGTCCTTCACACGACCACCGCGAACGAGCACCATCGAGTGCTCCTGCAGGTTGTGACCCTCACCGGGGATGTATGCGGTGACCTCGACCGAGGAGGTCAGGCGAACACGCGCGACCTTACGGAGAGCGGAGTTCGGCTTCTTGGGGGTGGTGGTGTACACGCGAGTGCACACACCACGGCGCTGGGGACTGCCCTTGAGGGCAGCGGTCTTCAGTTTCGCAACCTTGTCGGTGCGTCCCTTACGGACCAGCTGGTTGATCGTTGGCATGAACCGGCTTTCTTCGTGTCGATAAACAGGGATCTAGCAGTTGGAGCAAGAGAACACTGCTCCTCACCCGGTACTGCTGCTGCTCCAGTACTGCTACCGCGGGTCTCTTGCACCCCGCGGTCGGGTGTGTCGCATACCCCCACACGTCCAGCCGGTTGCGCGCTCTTGGAGCGAACGTGCGCACGGCTGTACCTCGCATAGGCACACAAACGGTCCGGGCAGGCCGGACACGACCCATAACGATACCCGGCGGCGTGACCTCGGGTCAAAACACCCCTCGCGTGGGTACGCGATCAACGACTGAGGTTCAGCGTGAGATCGGCGAGCTTCGCGGCGGCCTGGCACGGATCGGGATGGGCGGCGTCCGGCCGGTACTGCACCCACCATCCGAAGATGCCGTCCCGATCCGCCCCGGCCGAGACGCCACACGACGCGGAGTCGTCGGGACGCTGGGCCTGGATTGCCTTGCGGCCCTGCACTGTTGTGTCGGTGACGGTGTACATCATCTTCTCGTCGGCGGCTCGTTCGGCCGCCAGAGTTCCGGACTCGAACCAGTTGAAGGTGACCTTCACCGTGCCTGCGGAACCGACGAGATCCCACCGGCAGATGGCCCCGAAGAAGCCGCGAGCGATGGCGTCGGCACCGGTGGTATCGCGGATCTGGTCGTCGGAGACGGCGTCGCACTCGGTCAACAAGTCGGTGAATTCTCGGCCACCGGACCCACCGAAACTCGCCGGCCGCGGCGTGCCCTGCACGGTCTGGGAACAGCCTGCGACGAGCAGCAGGGTCGCTGCGGCGGCGAGGACGCGTCGGATTCTCATTGCTTGCGCTCCACTGTCAGTGTCGCCAGCTCGTTTCCGACCTCGCACGGCGGGCGCGCCGCAGGTTGGTCGGAGTACGTGATGGACCAATGGAAGAAGTCGTCGCCGAACTGCACGCCGATCTCGCACAACGCACCCTGCTCGGCCTCGAAGCCGGGGTTGCCGTCGATCTCGATGTCCTTCGCCGGACGGCCGATCAGCTCGGAACCGGCGCGTTCGCGTCCGATGGGGCTGCCTCGATACCAGGAGAAGCTGACACCCGGTCCGCCGAACCCGACCGTCTCCCACTGGCAACCGACGGAATTACGGGTGATCTGAGCGAACGGGCCCGCGCCGAACGCGGACTGCACCTCGGCGTCGGTGATCGATCCGCATTCGCCGAAGAAGGGACCGGGCTCGTATGCCGCGGTGGTCGGGGCAGTGTCCTCCGGCGGCGCAGCGTCGTCTTCCGCCCCGCCGCACCCGGCGATCAGCACCGCTGTTGCCGCCACGACCATCGCGAACCGTCTCGTCATCCAGTGGCTCACATCTACGGGGCCGAGAATCCGCCGACGCCCGGAATGTCGAACAGAATGCCGGAGGCCAGAACATGAGCGGTGAACAGAATCGGTCCGCTACCGGTGTCTGCGACGACCGGGCCCGAAGGCACGAACACGCCGTTTCCCTGCTGGCAGATCGGTGCGTTCACCGACCCGGTGCGTCCGTTGGCGATGTTGACGAAGTCCACCTGCAGGCTGGCGAAGTTCTGGTAGGACGCGCAGATCCGCGGCTCGGCGGCGCGGCCCCAGATGTGGGTCTGTCCCGGCGTGTCGGTGCTCGCGACCTCGATCGTGCCGATCCACTGATCCGGAACGACGAGTCCGCCGACGGTGACGCCGAGGTTGGGGATCTGCAGGACGGGGACCGAAACCGGTCCGGGCGGGGGCGCGTTCTCGATGGGTGCGGACGGCGCATCGGCAGGCGGTTGGGCCTGTGCGACCGGCGCGAGGGCCATGGTGCTCACAGCCGCGAATGCAGCTGCGAGTAGACCGAATCGAGTCAGACGAGCCATACCTGTGTGTCTCCTGATCCTGTGGACGCGAGTCGCCATACGTTACCGCGAAGCGGCGAGCTTCCGGCCCCGGACGTAGACGCCGACGATGGCGGGTTCGCGCATCGCCATCAGCAACGCGAACAGGGTCTGATCGCGGGCGAGCTCGGGATCGTCGGCGCGGACACCGTGGTCGACGGCCACCGCGAGCTGCGGCCATGCGGACGGATCGACCACGACGAAGTCGGCCTCCTTGCCCGCGTCGAAATTGCCGATCCGGTTCTCCATGTCCAGCGCTCGGGCTCCGGCGAGTGTTCCGGTGAACAGCAGTTCGGCCGGATGCAGCGACAGACCCGCGTCGCCCGGCTCGGAGATGTGCACCTTGAACGCATCGGCGAGAACCTGCGGCAGCAGCCACTCGTCACCACCGCCGAAGTCCGAACCGATGGCGATGTTCACCCCGGCGGCGACGGTTCGCTGCCACGGCATCGTGCCCGAGCCCAGAAACTGTTGCGAGGTAGGACAGTGCGCGACGGAGGTGCCTGTCTCCGCCATTCGCGCGAGTTCGACGTCCTGACAGTGCACCGCGTGGGCCAGGATGGTGCGCCGACCCAGGAAGCTCTTTCCGCCGACCTGCGAGCCCGGCAGAAACTTGCCGTCGTAGGTATCGAGGTATGTGGCCACACCGTAGGCGTTCTTGGTGGCGTCGATCTCTCCGGTTCCCGGCCGGTTGTTCTCGTTCAGATGTGTGTGGAAGTAGACACCGCGCGCGCGGACGGAATCGTAGAGCTCACCGAGGTTCTTCAGCGTCTCCGTCGTCACCGACAGCGAGAACCGCGGTACGACGGCCACGTGCAGCATCGCCGTGTCGACGTCGCCGGTGTCGGCTGCGTGCCATTTCTCGATCTCCTCGGACACCAGCCGGATGGCCTCGTCCTCGCCGGTGATCAAGGCCTGCGCCGACGCCGGTCCGGTGGTCTGGACCCCGCGTCCACTGACGATCCGCAGTCCGTGCTCGAGCGTCTCGGCGAACAGCGAATCCTGCGCGTGCGGGAACGCCGATCCGAACACCATCGCCTGCGTCGTTCCGGCTCGGATGCGCGCGGCGCAGAAGTCTCGGGCCGCAGCGGCAGCGAACTCCGGATCGGCGAAGCGGGACTCCGACGGGAAGATGCAGGTGTTCAACCATTCGAGCAGTTGCCCGCCGCCGTAGGAATCTCCGGCGTAGGTCTGCGGAAAGTGAATGTGAGTGTCGACGAAACCGGGCAGCAGAAACCCCGGACGGTGATCGACCACCGGGACCTGCGCGAATCCGGTTGGGAGAGAATCGAACTCGCCACAGAACTCGACATTTCCCTCATCCGACACCGCGAGCGCACCGTCGGGAATCGACACCAACGCGGCTGCCGCGTCCGTCACCGTGGGCGAGCCTGCGACGTGGAAGATGTGGCCGCGGTACACGCGTGCGATTTCGGAAGTCACCCGCCAGACTCAAGCACAGGTTGCGCAGTGCTGCAGACCGTGTGGGTCTAGAGCGCTCCCGCCGGAGCTGCGGACAGCCGAGCGTTCAACGACGCATCCAATACCTCTGCCCACGAGCGCACGACCTCGGCTCGTCGTCGTGCGTCGTCGGTCAGGACATCGGCCAGACCCAGTCCACGCGCGAGGTCGAGGGTCGCCTGGACGAGACGGTGCGAGACGGGATCGTTGTCGTCGACACCGAGGTTCTCGACGGCCATCTGGTGGGCACGGCGACCGAACCGCTCTTCGAGAGGGACGATCCGATCGCGCAACTCGGGGTCGGCCGATGCCGCCGTCCAGACCTGAAGTGCCGCTTTGAACATCGGTCCGGTGTAGTACTCCACGAGCCGCTCCACCACCAGTTTCGTCCGGCCGGGGCCCGCCGGAATCTCCTGCGCCTCGCGGCGAGCACTGTCCATCCGAGTGTCGAACATGTACTCGAGTGCTCCGGTGATCAGGTCCTCACGCGTCGGGAAGTGGTGTTGGGTCGCGCCGCGGGACACGCCGGCACGTTCGGCGACCACGCCGACCGTCGTTGCACCCCAGCCCTGCTCCGCGAGCGAATCGATCGTCGCCTCGAGCAGTCGCTGACGCGTGACCCTGCTGCGGTCCTGCTTGGGTTCGCGCGCCATCACCATCGCCGTACTCCCTCCTACCGACGCTCGGCCGACCTACTTCTCGACCGCTCTACTTTTCGGCCGCCCAGGACGGTGGCCTCTTCTCCAGAAAGGACATCATCCCCTCTCGGGCCTCGTCGGACGCAAACAACCTGGCCGATTGCTCGGCGACGGCCGACCCGCGTTCGTCGATCTCGCGCCGGATCGCGGCCGTGGTGAGGAGCTTCGACTCGGCCAGGCCCTGCGGCGAACACTTGCGAAACATGATCATGTAGTCGGCCACCGCTGCCGCGGGAACGGCGTCGGCCACGGTGACCAGACCGATAGCCTCGGCGGTGGCACCGTCGAACGTCTCCCCGGTGAGAAAGTAGCGACTCGCTGCCCGGGAGCTCAGTCGCGGCAGCACGGCCACCGAGATGACCGACGCGGCCAGACCGAGGCGAACCTCCGTCAGCGCGAACGAACTCTGGGGTCCGGCCACCGCGATATCGCACGCCGCGACCAGGCCCATCCCGCCGGCCCGCACATGTCCGTCGATCTGCACGACGACGGGTTTCGGGGTGTCGATGATCAACCGCATCAGGTCCAGCATCTGCCTGGTGCGCAGTTCCGGCGACGAGCCGGCCTCTCGGAGGTCGGCTCCGGCGCAGAACGTGGTGCCGGTGTGGCCGAGCACGATCGTTCTGACGTCGTCGTCGTGCGCCGCAGCGATGAGTCCCGCCGTCAGCTCCTGTACCAACACCGACGACAGTGCGTTCCGATTCTGCGGCGAATCCAACGTCAAATACGCCGTGTCCTTGCTCGATTCGACGAGAACGGCCATCAGTAGCTTCTCGGCAGTCCGAGCGAGTGCTGGCTCACGAAGTTGAGGATCATCTCCCGACTCACCGGCGCGACACGGGCGATGCGGGCGGCCCCGAGCATCGCAGCCAACCCGTACTCACTGCTCAGGCCCGCGCCACCGTGGGTCTGGATCGCCTGATCGAGCGCCTTGATACTGGCCTCGGCCGCAGCGTATTTCGCCATGTTCGCCGCCTCGGCAGCGCCGAAGTCGTCGCCGGAGTCGTAGAGCACCGCGGCCTTCTGCATCATCAGCTTGGCGAGTTCGAGTTCGATCTTGCACTGCGCCAACGGATGAGCGAGACCCTGATGCGCTCCGATCGGCGTCTTCCAGACGGTGCGCTCGTTGGCGTACTTGACTGCCGCGTCGATTGCGTACCGACCCATACCGACAGCCATCGCGGCACCGAGAATGCGCTCGGGGTTCAGTCCCGCGAACAACTGCATCAGGGCGGCGTCGGCCTCACCGACGAGCGCCTCGGCGGGAAGCCGAACGTCGTCGAGGAACAGCACGAACTGATGATCGGGCTCGACGATGTCCATCTCCATCTGCGTCTTCTGCAGACCCGGAGCGTCGGTGGGCACGATGAACAGGGCCGGCTTGAGCTTGCCGGTCTTGGAATCTTCGGTGCGCGCGACGATGAGGACCGCGTCGGCCTGATCGACGCCGGAGATGTAGATCTTGTTGCCCCTCAACAACCACTCGTCGCCGTCGCGACGCGCCGTGGTGGTGATCTGGTGAGAGTTGGATCCGGCATCGGGTTCGGTGATGCCGAAGACCATGATCTTGGACCCGTCGGCGAGGGCGGTGAGCCACTCCTGCTTCTGATCGGGCGTGCCGTACTTGCCGATGATGGTGCCGCAGATGGCCGGGCTGACCACGACCAGCAGCAGACCGGCACCGTGCGCGGCCAGTTCTTCCTGCACGAGCGCGAGTTCGTAGATGCCTGCGCCACCGCCGCCGTACTCCTCGGGCAGATTGACGCCGAGGAAACCGAGCTTGCCCGCCTCGTTCCACAGTTCGGTCAGCGGCTCACCCTTGCGCGCCTTGGGCAGAACGTAGTCGATGTAGTTGTAGCGCTTGCCCAGTGACGAGACTGCGTTACGCAGTCCCTTCTGCTCTTCGGTCTCGATGAAACTCATGATTGTTCTGCTCCTTCGGTTACCACGGCCAGCACTGCGCCGACTTCGACCTGTTGACCTTCTGTGACGTTCAGTTCGGTGAGCACACCGTCCGCGGGTGCGGTCACCGTGTGTTCCATCTTCATCGCCTCGAGCCACAGGATCGGCTGCCCGACCGTGACTGTATCGCCCTGCGCAGCAGCGATTCTGATGACACTGCCCGGCATCGGTGCGAGCAAGGAACCGGCCGCGACCTCGTCGGTCGGATCGGTGAACCGCGGGGCCTTGATCAACCCGACCGGGCCCAGTGCGGAATCGACGAACACGTCCGATCCGTAGCTGCTCACCTGAAAGATGCGACGGATTCCGTTGTCGAAGAGCGTCACCGAGGTCGGCGTGTACTCGACCAGTTCGACGCCATCGAGTTCGACGCCTCCCACCGAGGAGGTGAGTCCGCTGCGTCCGATCGAATATTCGACGGTGATGTCGTTGTACGTTTTGCGCTGCGGTTGGGACCGGAGATTGCGCCAGCCGCCTGGCAATCCGCGATTCACGCGGGCGTTCCGGACGTTGCTCGCAGCATCGGCCAATGCCGCTGCGAGTGCGGACAACTCCTGGGCGCGGGCCTGTGCGATCGGCCGAGCCAGGACATCGAGCCCGTGCGTGTCGAAGAACGCGGTGTCGGTGTCCCCGGCCAGGAACGCCGGGTGTCGCAGGATGTTGACCAGTAGATCGCGATTGGTCTTCAGACCGTGAACGGTGGCCTTCTGCAACGCTTTCGCCAGCAAGTTCGCTGCCTGATCCCGCGTCGGCGCGAACGAAATGACCTTCGCGAGCATCGGGTCGTAGTGAGTTCCCACCACACTGCCGGTTTCGACGCCGGAGTCCACTCTGATGCCGGACTTGTCCAGCACCTCGAACTGCGCACCGGGGATCTCGAATCGGTGCACGGCACCGCTCTGCGGCTGCCAGTCATGAGCCGGATCCTCCGCGTAGAGGCGAACTTCGATGGAGTGTCCGCGGGTCTCCGGCTGCTCGGCGGGCAACCGCTCCCCCGCGGCGACCCCGATCTGCAAGGCCACCAGGTCGAGTCCGGTCGTGCACTCGGTGACCGGATGCTCCACCTGCAGGCGCGTGTTCATCTCCAGGAAGAAGAAGTTGCCCTTCTCGTCGGCGAGGAATTCGACGGTGCCTGCCCCCTCGTAGCCGATGGCCTCGGTGGCCAAGGTCGCCGCATGGAACAGCTTCTCGCGCATGCCGTCGATACGTTCGACGAGCGGCGACGGTGCCTCCTCGACGACCTTCTGATGCCTGCGTTGGATCGAGCACTCACGCTCGCCCACCGTCCACACCGTGCCGAATCGGTCCGCCATGACCTGCACTTCGATGTGTCGGCCGGTCTCGATGTACCGCTCCACGAACACCGTTCCGTCGCCGAATGCCGAGAGTGCCTCGCGCCCGGCCGCTTCGAGCTCCGAGTCCAGGTTCTCGAGGTCGCGCACGATGCGCATGCCGCGCCCGCCTCCGCCTGCGGAGGCCTTGATCAGCACGGGCAGTTCGTTCTCGGTGACCGACTCGGGATCGAGCTGGGTCAGCACCGGTACTCCGGCGTCGGCCATCATCTTCTTGGACTCGACCTTCGAACCCATCAATTCGATCGCCTTGACGGGCGGCCCGATCCACGTCAGGCCCGCGTTCTGCACCTGCTGTGCGAAATCGGCGTTCTCGGAGAGGAATCCGTAACCCGGGTGCACGGCGTCGGCTCCGGCGTGTACCGCAGCGGCGATGACGAGCTCGCCGCGCAGGTAGGTCTCGGCCGAACTGTTGCCGGGCAGACGAACGGCCGCATCGGCCTCCCGCACGTGCGGGGCATTCGCGTCGGCGTCGGAGAAGACCGCGACCGTGTCGATGCCCTCGGCGCGGCAGGTGGTGAAGACGCGTCGGGCGATTTCGCCGCGGTTGGCTACTAGAACGGACGTTATGGTCATGGCTTCACATCCGGAAGACACCGAAGTTGGCGGTGCCTTCGATCGGGGCGGTGGCGATGGCCGACAGGCACATTCCCACCACCGTGCGGGTATCACGGGGGTCGATGACGCCGTCGTCGTAGAGGCGTCCGGAGAGGAACATCGGCATCGACTCGGCCTCGATCTGGCCTTCGATCATCGCGCGCATTCCGGCATCGGCTTCGGCGTCGAAGGCCTGTCCGCGAGCCTCGGCGGCAGCGCGTCCGACGATCGAGATGACACCTGCGAGTTGCGCGCCGCCCATGACGGCGGATTTGCTCGACGGCCAGGCGAACAGGAACCGCGGATCGAATGCCCGTCCGCACATGCCGTAGTGACCGGCTCCGTACGACGCACCGAGCAGAATGGAGATGTGCGGCACCGTGGAGTTGGACACGGCGTTGATCATCATCGCTCCGTGCTTGATCATCCCGCCCTCCTCGTACTCCTTACCGACCATGTAGCCGGTGGTGTTGTGCAGGAACAGCAGTGGGGTGTTCGACCGATTGGCGAGCTGGATGAACTGCGTCGCCTTCTGCGATTCTTCACTGAAGAGCACACCGCGGGCGTTGGCCAGAATGCCGATCGGATATCCGTGCAGCTCGGCCCATCCGGTGACCAGCGATCCGCCGTACATGGGCTTGAACTCGTCGAAATCGGAACCGTCGACGATGCGGGCGATGACCTCGCGCGGGTCGAACGGGATCTTCAGATCCGTGGGAACGATGCCGAGCAGATCTTCTGGGTCGGCCAACGGCTCGATGACCTCGGCGCGAGGCTCCGGGCCCTTCTTCTTCCAGTTCAATCGGGAGACGATGCTGCGTCCGATGCGGATGGCGTCCTGCTCGTCGACGGCGAAGTAGTCTGCGAGACCGGACTTTCGGGCGTGCATCTCGGCCCCGCCGAGCGACTCGTCGTCCGAGTCCTCGCCGGTGGCCATCTTCACCAGCGGCGGTCCGGCGAGGAAGACCTTGGAACGTTCCTTGACCATGACGACGTGATCGGACATGCCGGGGATGTACGCCCCGCCTGCGGTGGAGTTACCGAACACCAACGCGATCGTGGGGATGCCCGCCGCCGAGAGCTGCGTCAGATCACGGAACATGCGACCGCCGGGGATGAACACCTCCTTCTGCGTCGGTAGATCGGCTCCACCGGATTCGACCAACGAGATCACCGGGAGCCGGTTCTGCGTGGCGATGTCGTTGCCGCGGAAACCCTTTTTCAGCGTCCAGGGGTTGCTGGCTCCGCCGCGGACCGTCGGGTCGTTGGCGACGATGAGGCACTCGACTCCGCATACGACGCCGATGCCCATGACGGTGCTGGCTCCGACGGGAAAGTCGCTGCCCCAGGCCGCGAGTGGGCACAGTTCGAGAAATGCCGAGTCCTCGTCGATCAGCAGCTCGATGCGTTCGCGGGCGAGGAGCTTGCCACGCTTCTTGTGGCGCTCGATGTACTTCTCACCGCCGCCGAGCAGAGCCTTCGAGTGCTCGACGTCGATCTCGTCGAGCTTGGTGTTCATCGCGTCGACATTTCCGGAGAACTGCTCCGAGGCCGTGTCCAGCGTGGACTTCAGCACGCTCATGCCTGATACCCCAATCGTTTTGCTGCCAGCCCGGTGAGAATCTCGGTGGTGCCGCCGCCGATGCCGAGGATGCGCATGTCGCGATACTGCCGCTCGACCTCGCTCTCGCGCATGTAGCCCAACCCTCCGAAAAGCTGCACTGCCTGATTGGCGACCCACTCTCCCGACTCGACGGCGGTGTTCTTCGCGAAGCACACCTCGGCGATGAAGTCCTGGTTCTCCTGCAGGGACCGCTCGACGAGGGATCGGGTGTAGACACGTGCGATGTCGATCTTGCGCGCCATCTCGGTGACGGTGTTCTGCACCGATTGCCGTGCGATGAGCGGCTTTCCGAAGGTCTCGCGATCACGAACCCACTGCAGCGTCAGATCGAGGCATCGCTGCGCGCTGGCGTAGGCCTGGGCCGCGAGCGCAATGCGCTCGGTGAGAAACGCCTGCGCGATCTGCGCGAAACCACTGTTCTCTGCACCGACGAGGTTGGCGACGGGAACCCGGGCGTCGACGAACGACAGCTCAGCGGTGTCCGATGCGCGCCACCCCATCTTGTCGAGCTTGCCGGTGACCTCGAACCCGGGTGTGCCCTTCTCGATGACGAGCAACGAGACACCGGCTGCGCCCTCGCCTCCGGTGCGGACCGCGGTGACGACGAAGTCTGCTCGGCACCCCGAGGTGATGTACGTCTTGGATCCGTTGACGACGTAGTGCTCGCCGTCCTTGACCGCCCTCGTCCTGAGGTGGCCGACGTCGGAGCCGCCACCCGGCTCGGTGATCGCGAGCGAGCCGATCTTCTCCCCCGCCAGCGTGGGCCGCACCCACTTCTCGATCTGGTCGGCGTCACCCGCTGCAACCAAGTGCGGCAACGCGATTCCGCTGGTGAACAACGACGCGAACAGGCCACCCGACGCTCCGGCCTGATGCATCTCCTCGCAGATCACGACTGCGTCGGCCAGATCTCCACCGTCGCCGCCGACCTCCTCGGGGAAACCTGCGCCGATCAACCCCAGAGCGGCCGCCTTCTTGTGCAGCTCACGCGGTATCTCGCCATCGGCCTCCCACTGGTTCATGTGCGGAGCGATGTCCTGCTCGACGAAACTGCGGACGGTCTTTCGAAGCTGCTGACGCTCCGGCGTCGTCCAGATACTCATGTGAAGTCTCCTTTGAATGCCAGGGTTTCGGGGATGTCGATGTACCGCGATCGCAGCCACTCGCCCAGTCCCTTGGCCTGTGGATCGAATCGGGCCTGCGATGCCACGCCCTGACCGAGGATGCCCTCGATGACGAAGTTGACGGCCCGCAGATTCGGCAGTACGTGCCGGGTGACGGTGAGCGGTTCTGCCTCTGGAAGCATCTGCTTCAGGGTCTCGACCGTCAATGCATGGACGAGCCAGACGAATTCGTCGTCGGTGCGCACCCAGACTCCGACGTTGGCGTTGCCGCCCTTGTCTCCGCTTCGGGCCGCGGCGATGGTGCCGAGTGGGAGCCGGATGGTCGCCTCGTCCGGTCGCGGTGCCTGTAGCGCCGGTTCTGCGAGGGGCTCGAGTGCCCGCGTCTCGGTCGACGGTGCGACGGCGCGCTCGGTGCCGTCGGCCAGGTGCGCGACGTGCGGTACCTCGGCTGCGTCGACGAAGCCTGCGGTGAAGACTCCGTACGGGGCTCCGTTCCCGGGTGGCGCGGTGACCGAGAACCCCGGATAGCTCGCCAGTGCGAGTTCGACTGCCACCGCTGAGAACTGACGTCCGACGGCGTCGGGGTTGCTGTCGCGGGCGACGCAGCGCAGCAGAGCACTGGCCGTCTCCTCCGTCTCGGCATCGGGCTTGTCGGTGCGGACGAGCGTCCAGTCCAGCTCGGTCGGCCGCGCCGGGAGCCAGGACTCGAACTGACGCTGTGCCAGTCCGGCTTTGGCTTCGATGTCCAGTCCGGTGAGCACCATGGTGAATTCGTTGCGGAAGCCGCCGAGCGCATTGAGCGAGACCTTGTAGGTGGGCGGCGGCGCTTCACCGGTCACACCGGTGATGGACACCCGATCGCTGGATTCCTGCGTCAGGATCGCTGAGTCGATCCGCGCGGTGACGTCAGGGTTCGCGTAGCGGCCGCCGGTGATTTCGTACAGCAACTGGGCAGTCACGGTGCCGACGCTGACAGCACCGCCGGTGCCCTCGTGCTTGGTGATGACGGACGATCCGTCGGACTCGATCTCGGCGATGGGAAAGCCGGGACGGGACATGTCGGCGATCTCGGTGAAGAAGGAGTAGTTGCCGCCCGTCGCCTGTGTTCCGCATTCGATGACGTGCCCGGCGACGACGGCCCCGGCCAATGCGTCGTAATCGGTTGCAGTCCATCCGAAGTGAGCCGCCGCAGGTCCGACGATGACACTGGCGTCGGTGACGCGCCCGGTGACGACGACGTCCGCCCCGGAGTTCAGGCATTCCACGATGCCCCACGCGCCGAGGTAGGCATTTGCGGTCAGCGGGCTGCCGAGGCCGAGTTCGGCCGCTCTGCCGAGGAGGTCGTCGCCGTCGACGTAGGCGATCTTCGCGCCGGAGTCCAGCTTCTCCAATGCCTCGGCCAGGCCGCGGGGGTTGAGTCCGCCTGCGTTGGCAACGATCTTGACACCCTTGTCCAGTGCCAATCCGAGGCAGTCCTCTGCCTGGCGCAGAAAGGTTTTGGCGTAGCCCCGGGTCGCGTCCTTCATCCGATCGCGGCCGAGAATGAGCATCGTCAGCTCGGCGAGGTAGTCGCCCGTGAGGTAATCGAGTTCGCCGCCCTCGAGCATCTCGCGCATCGCGGACAGCCGGTCTCCGTAGAAGCCCGAACAGTTGCCGATTCGTACGGTCATGCTGTCTCTCGTCCTGACTGTGGCCGTCCGGCCCCGGGAGGGCCTGCGAAGGCCTGGGCGATGGTGATCCAGTGCGCGGCGTCGGTTCCCTCGGCGCGGATGTCGAGGTCGTCGCGGTGGGCGCGCTGGGTGACGAGGAGGCAGAAGTCGAGGGCCGGTCCGCTCACGCGTTGGGCAGCGTTCTCGGGCCCCCACGTCCAGAGCTCACCCGACGGTGCGGTGAGCTCGATGCGAAACGGGGTGGTGGGCGGAGCCTGATCGTTGACGGCGTAGGCGAAATCCCTTGTCCGGACGCCGATGTGCGCGACGCCGCGAATTCTGTCGGTGGCGACGCGGGTGACGCCCAGTGCGTCGGCGACATCCTGACCGTGCGCCCAGGTCTCCATCAACCGTGCTGTGGCCATCGACGCGGCGCTCATCGGGGGGCCGAACCAGTCGATCTTGGTCCCGGACGGGACTTGCACGAGAGCATCGGTCATCGCCTGGCGTCGGGTTCGCCATTCGCTCAGCAGGTTCGGGTTACGAGATTCTTCCTCGGCGGCCTCGTCGACGAAGCCGGTGGGGTTCTCCCATGCCTTCTTCAGGGTGAGAGCGAACTCCTCCTTGGCCTCGATATCGCCGGACGCTGCGGACGTAGTTCGCTCCGCGACGTGATCGGTCCAGGAAAGATGTGCGATCTGATGCGCGACGGTCCAGCCCGCGGCCGGTGTCGGTGCCGCCCATTGCTCCGGGGTCAGTTCGGCCACGAGTGCGTCGAGGTCGTTGCCCTCGGCGCGTAGGTCGTCGACGAGAGGGTCGAGGTCTGCCATGAGCCCAGCTTCACAGGAGGTCCTGAAAAAAGCAAGCACGCTTGCTTGTTAATTCGTAACCTTACGTTCGCTTGCCGTCTCTACGGTGCGGAACGTGAAAATGTCGAGACTCACGGCCGTCGCCGTTACCCTGACCTTCATGGCTGCCGGTTGCTCCTCTGCGGACACCGCCACCGACGAACTGTCGAGCATCCGGGTGGCGACGTTCAACGCCAGCCTCAATCGATCCGCAGCCGGGCAGCTGATGACCGACCTGCAGGGCGAGAACGCTCAGGCTCGCGCGGCAGCCGATGTGATCGCCGCGAACTCACCGGATGTGTTGCTGGTCAACGAGTTCGACTATTCGGGCAACGACGCAGTGGCCTTGTTCAACGACAACTACCTCGACGGGCAGTACCCGCACTCCTTCACTGCGCCCGTGAACACCGGCGTCGATTCGGGGCTCGACCTCGACCGGGACGGCGAACTCGGCGGACCGGGCGACGCATGGGGGTTCGGTCAGTTCCCGGGCCAGTACGGGATGGTCGTGTACTCGAAATATCCGATCGCGACCGATTCGGTACGCACGTTCCAGAATTTCTTGTGGAAGGACATGCCGGATTCGCTGTTGCCGCGCGACTATTACGGGGACGTGTCCGACCGGCTTCGACTGTCCAGCAAATCGCACTGGGACGTGCCGATCGACGTGAACGGGAAGACGCTGCACGTGCTGGCGTCGCACCCCACTCCCCCGTCCTTCGACGGACCCGAGGACCGCAACGGCAAGCGCAACCACGACGAGATCAGGCTCAGTGCCGACTACATCTCGGGTGCGGACTACCTCTACGACGACAACGGTGTGCGCGGTGGGCTCGAGGACGGTGCGTCGTTCGTCATGCTGGGCGATCAGAACAGCGATCCGGTCGACGGTGATTCGGTTGCCGGTGCCATCGCGCAGGTTCTCGACCTTCCGCGGGTTCAGGATCCGGCACCCACGTCGGCCGAACATGGCACGGACACAGCAGATTTCGCTGACCCTACGCCGGGTGACCTGCGGGTGGACTACGTGTTGCCCTCGGACGACCTGACGGTCATCGATTCGCAGGTGTACTGGCCGAATCAGCCCGAGCATCCCTCGGACCATCGACTGGTGTGGGCCGACCTCGAAATATGATGGGTGCGTGATCGATCTACCGATTGTCGAATTCGCGTATCCCGGCCCCCTGCGGGATGCCCTGGTCGCGGCCGTTCTCTCCGGCGAGAAGACCAGTACAGCAAGCCTGTTGGTGCAGTACGCCGACGAGGAGCTGCCGAGAGTCGGCGAACGCGGCGCGGTGGTGGATTCCGCCGGTGTCGTGGTCGGATTCATCGAGACGACAGGCGTCGAAATCGTTGCGCTGAGCGATGTTTCACTGCAACACGCGCTCGACGAGGGCGAAGGATACATCGACGTCGCGCAGTGGCGAACCGGGCACGAGAAGTTCTGGCAGTCGGCGGAGGTCCGCGAGGAACTGGGCGATCCACACTTCACCGTGAACGACGACACCCAGGTGGTCCTGGAGCGCTTCGCACTCGTGTCGGAATGAGGCCGGGTGGCGGCCTCGGGATGGACGCCAAGAGCCCTGCCCTTGCTGTCGAGCGGTCCAGACGACCTAAGGCACCCGTGAGATACAGGCGAGGATCGAACATTTTGCCGCCAGCGGATGGGACCGTCCTCGTCCGGGTAGCAGAGTGCACCGTCGCGCTTACGGACTTGGCCGCCAGCCCCATGGTCAGACAGTTGTCGCAGATCGCTCGAATCTCTTTCAAAATCTTGGTCGATGTCTCGGCTCTGACGTTGTCGGCTTCCGCACGCACTGTTCGACGGCAGCACGGAGCCGGAGAAGCGGTTCGGTAATCGAGTCCGGAATGCGGATCAGTCCTGGATCGTGGTGATCGTTGCGTGCTCGACGCAGCGTCCGGGTCAATACATCGTGTCGGTGGGTTGGTGTATGGGCACTCATACGTCGATTCCGTTTCGCTGCAACGATATTGGCATTGACGGACGAGCCACGTTCCATTACAGTCGAACACACGTTCTACACTGTTTGAGAACACTTGCCGGGGGCGATGACACAGTGACCACATCGACGCGCAGTCGGTTCGCGGCCTATCTCGGGCCGCAATCGAAGCCGTACATCGAGCCTGCTTCGTTGGCCGAGATTCGAGATGTCGCGATTCTGGAAAATCAGGCGTGCGCTCGCAAGGTCGCTCTGGCCGCAGCCATCTGGGACACATGCATTCATCAGAACGTCCTCGTCGGTGATGTCATTCAGGACGCGGGCAACTACGCGGCTTCCGAAATTGCGCACGTCCTGGGTTGCTCGAAGACCGTTGCGAACACATACGCCGAGGTCGGAATGGACCTTCGACTCCGGCTTCCCGCCGTCGCCGCAGCATTCGAGGCCGGCGAACTCGACCTACCCCGCGTCCGCGCGATATACCGCTGCACCCACAACCTGACTCAGGACGCGGCGACGGCCGTCCAAAGCGAGGTCCTGTACGCCGCCCGACGCCTGTCACCCGGTCCTCTGGCGACGGAAATCTGGTCGATCATGTTTCGAATCGCACCCGAACAGGCTGCCGCTCTACGCAAGGACTTGGAACGGCACACCAACGTCACATACACCGACAAAGATGTGCTGTCGACGCTGAAGGCCGACCTCACCGCGGCGGACGCCGCCGCGGCCTGGCAACTCATCAACGAGATGGCCGCTACCGTCTGCCGACGCGATCCGCGAAACAGAGGGCAGAAGCGCGCAGCCGCGTATGTTGCTCTGCTGCATCAGGAGTCGTCGATAGCATGCTTGTGCGAGCCCGACGACGACAATCCGTGCACGGCAGATACCTCACGCCCGAATCGGCGTGCGCCGCTGACCGTGATCACGGTCGACCTCGCCACGCTCGCCGGTCTGCTGTCCAATCCGGCTCACCTGTCCGGGCACGGCACCATCGATGCCGAATACGCCCGAGAACTCGCCGACAACGCGCACTGGCAGATTCTTCTCACCGAGGCACGCAACCTCGCCGACAAACTCGGCTACGGCGACGACCTGGAATCACTCATCGATCTCGAGACCGACACCGACACCGACACCGAGAATGACGCAGGTAAGGAAGACAAGGCTGTCGACAACAGGACCGACAGCGGCAGCGGCAGCGGTGGAAAGAACCACGGCGGATCGAGAGGTGCGAAGCCACGAGGATCGAAGGCACGTAAGAACAGCCGGTCCGAGGGCAGCAGGCCCGAGGGCAGCAGGTCGCATGTGGTGTTCCATCCCCTGGGGCGCAGTCGTCGTCGGGTCGGCGGTTCTGTTCCTCGGCCCCCGCAAGCCCCGAAGTCCGCACAATCACCGCGAAACAGCTGTGTCGCAACCCCGTATCGCGGCACCTACACGTTCGTTGCCGAACTCGAAGCGGCAATCGCAGCAGAACCCACCCTCGGGGTCGCGCTGCACCCGGACGGGCACGGCGGCCTGGTGCTGCCACCACCCGGAGCGCTCGACTATCGGCCCACTATTGCACTCGCAGAACGTATTCGGTACCGCGACCGCACCTGTCGACACCCGGGCTGCGATGTCCCGGCCCAGCAATGCGAGATCGACCACATCGTGCCGTATCTCCATCGCGACCCCTCGACGGGAGGATGGACCATCGATACCAACCTGCACTGCCTGTGCCGCTATCACCACAGCCTCAAGACAATGGGTGTGTGGACTCCCGTCATGCTCGCGGACGGTGTCGAGTTCTGGCTCTCGAACGCCGGCACCACCGCGATCACGGTTCCCGGCACGACACAACTCGCGGACTTCAGCCACCTACCGAGGATCCACTCGAAGCCGAGAGGGTCGGCACCTCGGCGCGATTCGTCGACTCAACAGCCAGCGGATCCACAACCGACCCCGGTGCCCGCCTGGGCACCCGAGGACGAGCCACCGCCCTTCTGACCGGGCCCGGGAGTGCACACAGGTGTTCCGCCGCAGTCGAGTATGTCTGCGGCGGAACACCTGTGCGTGGTCGTTCGTGGGTGTCAGCGTGCGTAGGTACTCAGGTCGTACACCGTCGCGCTGCCGACCGTGGTCGCCGTGAAGTTCGCCTCGACCCACTCCTGGATCTGTGAGGACGTACTCTCCGAGTCGCCGCCCATTCCTCCACGAGCCATACCGCCACCCATTCCTCCGGACACGTAGTACGTCACCTCGTGGTTGGAGACGTACTCGATGAACTCGTCGAGCGACGGCGCAGGATCACCACTCCACCCGCCGATGGCCATGACGGCCGTATCGGACGACAACTCGTATCCGGCTGCGGACATCGAACCGTTCACCGCAGCGGACCACCTCGTGGTCGTGGATTCGAGCAGAGCCGTCAACTCCTCGTCGGTCTCACCGCCCATGCCACCCATGCTGGGCATGCCGCCTGTGCCGCCGTCACCGGTGGCGAAGCCTGCCGGAAGATCGGCCGCATCGGCAGGCATGGCCGCATCACCGCCCAGCACAGCATCATTCGGAGCAGCATCACCCGGCATCGCTCCCGTCGGCATTCCACCACTCGGCATTCCACCACTCGGCAGTCCACCACCAGGCATACCGCCGCCTGGCATTCCACCCAGGCCTCCGTCGCTGACTGCACCGGTCGGACCTGCAGTGGGGATGGAACCACTGTGCGCGTTCGTCGTCGTAGCGATGGCATACGACGCGCCGCCACCGAGACCGGCCACGGCTCCGAGGATCAACGCAGCGGCGGTGAGCTTTCGGTACCGCCCCGCGAACAGAATCATCACAGCAGCGACGATTGTTCCCACCAACAGGATCCATTTCAGTGCCGGCAGCCAGTCCGCGTTGCGGTGCAACAACACCCAGCTCCAGGCACCGGCCGCAACCATCATGGTGGCCATACCGGCTCTGCCCCATATCGATTCGCGTCGAAGCCACAGCGCGTAGCCGCCGGTTCCGATCATGCCCGCGAGTGCAGGGGCGAGCGCGACGGTGTAGTACGGGTGAATCGTTCCGGACATGTAGCTGAAGATCAGCGCTGTCACAAGGAACCAGCCGCCCCACAGAATCAGCGAGGCACGGAGAAGGTCGGTACGTGGCGCTCGGCCACGAGCGGTCAACCCGAAGACCAGCGCCACCAGGGCCGCCGGGATGAGCCAGGAGATCTGGATTCCCATCTCGCTGCCGAACAGTCGGTCCAGACCGGTCGAGCCGCCGAAGCTGGACCCGGCTGCCCCGGCACTCATTCCGGCCGGAGCCTCCATCCCGCCACCGCCGGTGTTACCGAAAATTCGGCCCAGCCCGTTGTACCCGAGCACCAGATCCATCACGGTGTTGTCGGTGGATCCGCCGATGTACGGTCGGGCACTCTCCGGCCACAACTGAACCGTCACCACCCACCACCCCGCAGCGACGATCAGCGCTGCGAACGCGCCGACGAGATGCAGCAACCGGGCCCGCAACTGCGCGTGTCCCGCAACGAGATACGTGAATCCGAACGCGGGCAGCACCAACAATCCCTGCAACATCTTGGTGAGGAACGCGAACCCGAGAGCCACACCGGCCAACGCGAGCCACATCGCAGCCCGACGCCCGGCCGAAGTCTGCAGAGACCGCACGACGAAGTAGCCGCCGAGTGTCATGAGAAGAACGAGCAGCGCGTCGGGATTGTCGAAGTCGAACATCAACGCCGCCGCAGGAACAGACGCCAAGGCGAAGCCGGCGAGCAAACCGGCCGCGGGGTTCGCGACGCGTTTGACCGCGGCATACACCGTCGCCACCGAGGCAACACCCATCAGCGCCTGGGGAAGAAGCAGGCTGAAGCTCGAGAATCCGAAGACCCGAGCCGACAGTCCCATCACCCACAGTGCGGCCGGCGGCTTGTCCACGGTGATGAAGTTCTCGGAATCGAGCGACCCGAAGAACCACGCCGTCCAGTCCTTGGTTCCTGCCTGCACCGCAGCGGCGTAGAAGGTGTTCGCGTAGCCACTTGCCGTCAGGTTCCACAGGTACAGCGTTGCCGTGGCCGCGAGCAGAACCAGCAGCCCGAGCAGGTGCCGGCGGCGATACCACCACCTGTCCTGCCAGGACGGCTGGCGGGCGTGCGACGGAGGCATCGCGGCCGGTCGGTCGAGTTGGGCAGTCATCGCAGATCCTGTTCGTCGAAGTTGTCGACTACGAGAATGTGCGATGGACCGTCGGCCGGGCTGGGAGCAGCCTGCGAACTTGCTGTGAGCGAGAGAGCTCGCTCAGACGCGATCGGCGTACACGACGATGTTGTCGTCGTAACTGGAGATATCCGAGTCGAATTGGCCGCCACAGGTGATCAAGCGCAAGCCTGGGTGGTCGATGTCTCCGTAGACCTTGTCGGTGGGAAACGCATCCTTCGGATACTGCTCCACCGCGCTGACGACGAACCGGACCGTGCCGCCGTCCTGGCTGACAACGGTCACATCGTCGCCCAGTTCGAGATCGCGCAGCCGGTAGAAGACACCGGGGCTGCCGCCCCAATCCACATGCCCCGCAACGATCGACGGTCCCAGCTGCCCCGGAACCGGCGACCCGGTGTACCAACCGGCGGGGAAACCGCCCGCGGGTACCTCCATCGATCCGTCCGGACGCAGACCCAGACCCATCACATCGGAGTCGACGCCGATCGCACCGATCTCGAGGCGCGCAGGCGGGGACCCGGGCGCCGACGACGATCCGGCGCCGACCTCACCCGACGGCGTGACGACGGCGGGAGCAGAAGCCGAGGGCATCGACTCGTTCTGCGCGGGGCCGGCATCCGAGGGCGTTGCGCAGCCGGCAACCAGCGACAGCAGCACCAGGAACGCCGCTGCCACCGCCCGCACCACGACCCGATGACGGGTCGTGGTGCGGGCGGATTCGGCCGGAGGTACCGATACCTCGACGGTAGGTCTCACCGATCAGTTCCGACGACGAGTCAGAGCCAAGGCAGAGAAAGCACCGACCGCAAGTACCGCCAGCAATGTCCACATCGGAGCGAACGACGTTGCAGTCGAACGGTTCACGGTACTGCCGTCACCGGTGTCGACACCACCGTTCGGGATCTGTGTGATCTGGCCACCGGGGTTGTACGTGCCCGGCTGATCCGGGCCACCCGGTGTGATCGGCTGATCAGGCGTGTTGGGCTGGTTCGGCACGTTCGGCTGATTCGGCACGTTCGGCTGATTCGGCACGTTCGGCTGATTCGGCACGTTCGGCTGATTCGGCACGTTCGGCTGATTCGGCACGTTCGGCACGTTCGGGACACCCGGGATCGGCGGGATGGTGATCACCGGCGGCACACCCGGAATCGGGGGCACCTCGATGACGATCGGCGGCGTACCTCCACCGTCACCCGGCGTACCGCCACCATCACCCGGAGATGTCGTGGTCACGGGCGGCGTGGTGGTCTCCGGAGATGTCGTGGTCACCGGCGGCGTGGTGGTCTCCGGAGATGTCGTGGTCACCGGAGGCGTGGTGGTCTCCGGAGATGTCGTGGTCACCGGAGGCGTGGTCGTAATCGGAGGCGTGGTGGTCACGGGCGGCTCGGTGGTTCCGCAACCCGGGTTGGTGATCGTGTTCGAGTCGAGGGTGACAGCTCCGTCCAGAGCCAGTAGCCGTCCCTGCACATCGGCATTCGTGGTCGCGGTGATCGACGCCCGTGCCATGATCGTGCCCACGAAATCGGTATCGGTACCGAGAGTGGCCGAGCTTCCGATCTGCCAGAACACGTTGCACGCGTTGGCGCCGTTGATCAGAGAAACACTGCTTGCCGACGCCGTGACCAGGGTCGACGCTGCTTGAAAGATGAATACGGCGTTGGAGTTGCCCTGTGCGTCGAGTGTGAGGGTTCCGGTCAGGTCGAACGTGCCCGAACCGTACAACCCGGCCAACAATGTCTGTCCGCCGAGTTCGACTCCGGTCGAGGTTGCTCCCGGTCGACCGGCGGCGTCGTCGTATCCGTCACTCAGATCCGCTTTCGCCTGCGCTGCAACCGAATTGCGGTCGTCGATAACTCCACTGGTGAGCTCTCCCGGTGGGAATCCGGTGATGAACGGTTCGACACCGACGCCTGGGCTCACTCCGACGTTGCCGCCGATCCTCGACGGGCCGGTGTTCGTGATCTTGGAGCCGGCCAGAACGGCGTAACTCTCCGCGGTGCCGAGTTCGACGGTGGTGGGTTGAGCCTCGGCTGCGGGGACGTTGATCAGCATGAGTGCGCTGGTGGCCAAAGCGACCGAACCGGCAAGCGGAACGAGGGTTCTTCCCCTGCGCTTGATGGGGGTCGACGTGCACGTGTGCTGTGAAGCGGGCATGGATTGCATACCGTTCTGCTGGTTGGGCGAAGCGGACTTGTTGCCGGACTTCGTGAACCGCGCAATCGATCCCCCGACGAGTTCGATTGCGCAGCAATTGATGTCGCGACGCTCAACGGCCGCCCCGGACCGATCCGAGTGCGTGGAGGTATCGCGGTTCCGTATTCGATGACGTCACCGGCCGACGGAGTTCGGCAAGGTGACACAACTATGCGATCAGCGGAGGCTCGTGCCCACTCCGCAACTAAGAGTTTCCCCGTATCTCTACGGTGTAGAGCTACAGCACACCATGTGTAGGATAATGAGTCAAGCGAAAAGTGTTGTCGAACAACAAGTTTGTTTGCCCCCTACTTACCGGTCGGTTCACTGCTTTCGAGAGGTTGCCTACCGATGTCCACGACGAACCGACCGGGCCCACACTCCAATATCAAGATCGACCGCGAGTACGTGGTATCCGCCGCCCTGAGCATCGTCGATCGAACCGGCCTCGACAGCCTGACGATCCGGAGCCTCGCGGCATCGATCGATCGCGATCCGATGACCGTCTACCGATACCTGCCCACCAAACAGGCGTTGCTCGACGCCATCGCAGATTCGGTACTGGGCACACTCGTCTGCGTCGACGGCGCAGACCCCGATTGGCAGCGTCAGCTCAGAATTTTTGCGCGGCACTACCGTGAGCTCGCCCTCCAACACCCACACGCGGCGGTGCTGCTGACCACCTGCCCTCAGGCGACCCCACTGGGATTGGGCACGCCCCGGTCACTGGCCTCACTCGAGAACATTCTGATTCTGCTGACCACCGCAGGATTCACGCTGCCCGAGGCCCTGACGAGCTATCGACTGATGATCTCTTTCCTACGCGGCCATCTACTGAGCGAGACCCAGGAAACGACCGCCAACCCGGACGAGACCGGCGACCGCCTCAGCCTCGCTCTGCGCCGACTCCCCATCGACACATTTCCCCTGCTGTCGACGCTGCCACCTCTGATCACCGAGTACGACGGTGCCCTCGAACTCGAGTTGGGTCTCGACGTGCTGTTCCGAGGCATCACCGCACCTTCGACCTGAGCGGATCGACGCTCCCGGGGCCCGCACCGGACCGAGCCGTACCTTGTCCCAGGATTCACGGCATCGGACTTCACGCCATCAGAGCAGTCCGGTGCCTGCCTCGTTCGCTCGTTCTTCGTCTCGTTCCTGCTGCGCAGCGGCCAGGCCGGACATCGTGCGCAGCGGAACCTCCTTCAGGAAGAGCACCAGTACGAATCCGAGGACCATCAGGATCGACACGGCCAGGAACACGTAATCCATGGCGTCGGAGAACCCGATGCGGAACGGCTCGGCCAGAGCCGGTTCGAGCTTCTGAATGAACGAGCTGTCCTGCAGTGCACTGCCTGCGACGGAGGCGTCACCCGAGGCGATGGCACGAGCGAAACCCGATTCGAGCGGATCGGAACTCGTGGCGGCGCTCTGTACTGCCTGCTGGAATGCCGGGGTCGAACTGGCGGCGATCAACGCGTCTCCCGTCTTCGGGGTGAGCTGGGTGAACAGCATCGACAGGAAGACGGCAACGCCGACCGTCGCACCGATCTGCCGGAAGAACGTTGCGGCAGAGGTGGATACACCCATGTCCTTGGGCGGCATCGCATTCTGGATGGCCAGGGTCAGCGGCTGCATCATCGAACCGAGCCCGAGGCCGAACACGCCCATGACGACCATCGTCTGCCACAGCGGGGTATCGGCGTGCACGTAATGGAAGACGAACATCGCGAGCGCCATCAGTGCCGTACCGACGATCGGAAAGATCTTGTAGCGTCCCGTCTTCGAGATCATCCGACCCGAGACGATCGACGCGACCATCAGGGCACCGACGAGGGGCAGGGTCTGATAGCCGGCCAGCGTCGGCGACGATCCCTTGACCACCTGCAGATACTGAGGCAGCAGCGAGATGCCACCGAACATGGCCGCACCGGCGATCACACTGACGGCAATACACAACGAGAACAACGGATTTCGGAAGAATCGCATGGGAATCAGGGCGTCGTCGCCCATCTTGATCTCGGCGAGCACGAACGCGATGACGCCGACGATGCCGATTCCGAAACACAGCAGGGCCCGCGGCGAGCTCCATCCCCACACGCGACCCTGCTCGGCGATGATGAGCAGCGGGACCAGGCCGACGCTGAGAAGCACTGCGCCCCACCAGTCGACGCGCGCCTCGCGGCGGTACACCGGCAGATTGAGCACTCGCCACACCACCACGAGCGCGATGATGCCCAGCGGGACGTTGATGTAGAAAACCCAACGCCAGCCGGTGATTCCGAGAATCGACGACTGCCCGGCGAGCAGGCCACCGATGACCGGTCCGAGCACGCTGGACGTGCCGAACACGGCCAGGAAGTAGCCCTGGTACTTGGCGCGTTCGCGCGGAGGCACGATATCGCCGATGATCGCCAGCGCCATCGACATCAGACCGCCTGCACCGAGGCCCTGGATGGCGCGGAAGGCGGCGAGCTCGTACATCGACGTCGCGATGCCGCACAGCATCGATCCGACGACGAAGATCGAGATGGCCGTCATGAAGAACGGCTTGCGCCCGTAGAGGTCCGAGAGTTTGCCGTACAACGGGGTCGAGACCGTCGAGGTGATGAGGTAGGCCGTGGTGACCCAGGCCAGCACCGAGAACCCGTTGAGGTCGTCGGCGATGGTGCGGACGGACGTCGAGACGATGGTCTGATCGAGCGCCGCGAGGAACATACCCATCATCAGGCCCGACAGAATCGTCATGATCTCGCGATGCGAATACTCGCCGGACGCGGGGGTCACTTCAGGCTCGGTTACCATCTCTTTGACGCACCTTTACGTAGCATTTGCTTGTGTCCTACAACGATATTGGGACACCAGCATGCGCGCAGAACGCCGTCAGTGCAAAGAGTTATTTGCGCCGGATCCGGTCGCGCACCTCACGCATCGTGTGCGGATGAATTCCCTCGGCCGCGAGCACTCGTCTGGTCTTGCGGCGCGTGAGCAGAACTCCGGTGATCGCGATGATCCACACCGGGAACTGCACGAGCAATGCGACCCGGAAGCTGTCGAACGTGTAGCCACCCATCGCGTCGAGAATCCATCCGATCCCCGCGATCACCAACAGTGACGCCAGGAAGCCGCCGATGTTCACCATCCCCTGAGCCGTCCCCAGGTTGGCGCTCGGATTGAACGTGCGGGCGAGGTCGAAACCGATCACCGAACCGGGACCACCCACGGAGATCACCACCACGAGCAGCACCAGCAACCACAGTGGCGCAGGCCCGGGAAGCGACAGCACGATGGCCCACATCGCGGCGTTGCTGATCATGATCGCCAGCACCAGCCACGACCGCCGCATCGGGTACCGCCCGGTGAGGAGCCCGACCACGATGCCCGACACCACCGCGGCCGCCACCGACACCGTCAGCAACGCTCCGGCCGTCGACGCCGACAGGCCCTGCGCCGACGTCAGATACGGCACACCCCACAGCAACGCGAAGACCGTGATCGAGAACTGGGTGCCCATGTGCGAGAAGAAGCCGAGCCGCGTGCCGGGCCGTCGCCACACCTCGGCGATGGAGGCGAGGGTCTGTCGCAACGTCGTCGGCTCGAACACGGGAGCAGCTCCGTCGTCGGGCCGATCCCTGACGAGGGCGAGAACCAGCACCAGGGCAAGCAGCCCGAGCGCCGCTGCGCTGCCGAACGCGAACGTCCAGCCGGGTCCGTTCAACAGAATCAGGAACGGGACCGCCGAGAGCACCTGGCCGAGCTGGCCCAGCAGACCCGTCAGCTGCGAGACGATCGGTACTCGCCGGGGCGTGAACCAGCGCGGCACCAATCGCAGCACCGAGATGAAGGTGAGCGCATCGCCCACGCCGACGAACGCTCGCGCGGCCACGGCGACGGGGAGCGATTCGGTGAGCGCCAGCGTGATCTGAGCCGTCGCCATGATCAGCGCGCCCGCGGCGATCATCTTCCGCGAACCGATGCGATCCAGCAGCACCCCGGCCGGGATCTGCATCCCCGCGTACACGACCACCTGCAACACCACGAACGACGACAGCAGAGACGGCGAGACCGAGAACCGATCGGCCGCACTCAGGCCCGCGACGCCGAAGGACGTCCGATGCAGCACCCCGACGATGTAGGCGAAGACACCGATGCCCCACACCACCCACACTGTTCTCACGCGGTCACTGCCTTCACCGGACGATTGTGTCAACCCGCTGTGAAATGATCGGACTCGGTAGTACCCGAAGCAGGAATAAGGAGTGACGTCGTGGCCAAGCAGGTGTTGGTGCTCAACGGTCCGAATCTGAACATGCTCGGAACCAGGCAGCCCGAGGTGTACGGCCACGCCACCCTCGCCGACGTCGTCACCCTGTGCGAGAAGACCGGTGCCGAGCACGGTCTCACCGTCCGAGCCGAGCAGTCCAACCACGAGGGTCAGATCATCGACTGGATCCACGAGGCCCGCGGGGTGGCGTCGGGCATCGTCATCAATCCGGGCGGGTTGACGCATACGTCCGTGGCGCTGCGCGACGCGCTCGTGATCCCGGAGGTGCCGATCATCGAGGTGCACATTTCCAACGTGCATGCCCGCGAGGAATTTCGGCATCACTCCTTCGTCTCCCCCATCGCCAGCGGCGTCATTGCCGGGCTCGGGATCGACGGATACCGGTTCGCCATCCAACGACTCGCATCCCTGGTCTGACGCATCTGGGCTGACGCCGGCTCTCATCCGGCACTCAGGATCGACTGCCTAAACTGGTCGCCGTGAACACGAGCAAGAACGTCTCCAAAGACATCAAGGCCATGCAGAACGGCGACAAGAATCGTCGGACTCTGATTCAGGTCGTCGTCGCAGTCGTTCTGATCGCGCTCGTGGCAGCGATTGCCCTCTTCATCGTCAACCGAGATTCGACGTCGGGGGATGCATCGGCCGCCGGCTCCAGCGGGTCGACCGGCGCCCAGCTCACCCCCACGTCGCTCACGGACGACGGTGCCATCCGCTTCGGCAATCCCGACGCCACTACCGTCATCAGCGTCGTCGAGGACTTCCAGTGCCCGGCGTGCAAGAACTTCGAGTCCGTCAGCGGATCGACGTTGCAGCAGCTGGCCGACGCAGGCAATGTCGCCGTCGACTACCGTCCCATCTCCATTCTCGACCGGTTCTCGAACGGAACCATGTACTCGACCCGCGCGGCCAGTGCGTCGATCTGCGTCGCCGAGAACGACCGCGACAACTGGATGAACTGGCACACCGCCATGTTCGAGCAGCAGCCGTCCGAGGGCGGTACCGGACTGACCGACGACGAACTCGTCGCGATCGCCGCCGCTGCAGGTGCCGACTCCCCCGCCGTCGCGTCGTGCATCACCGACGGCAGCTACACCGATTGGGTCACCACCCAGACACAGTCGGTCCTCGGCGAAGGCATCAACGGAACACCGAACGTGCGGGTCAACGGCACCGACATCGCCAACCCGACGCCGGAGAACATTCTCACCGCCGCCGCCGGTAGCTGAGCAGCATCCGACGACCGACATGAGAACCCGCGCTGGTGCCGCTGTCTTCACCCTGTTCAGCGCTCTCGGCTTGCTCGCAGCGCTGACGCTGACGATCGAGCGATTCAAACTGCTCGAGGACGCGTCGTACGTCCCGTCGTGCAGCCTGAATCCCGTGCTCTCGTGCGGGTCGGTGATGGTGACGAAACAGGCTGCGCTGTTCGGTTTTCCGAACCCCATCCTCGGTATCGTCGCGTTCTCCGTCGCGCTCGTCGCCGGGGTGCTGTGGCTCGGCCGCGTCGAACTGCCGCATTGGTTCTGGCTCGGCATGAGCGGCGGCCTGCTGCTCGGTGAAGTGTTCGTGCACTGGCTGATCTTCGAGAGCCTGTACGAGATCAACGCCCTGTGCCCGTACTGCATGGTGGTCTGGGCGGTGACGATGCCGTTGTTCGTGCTGGCTCTGAGCCGACTGATCGGCTCCGGACCGAACAACGGCGGCACCGTCGGCCGCCTCTTCCTCGAATGGCGGTGGACGCTGCTCGCAGTGTGGTACGCAATCGTCGTCGCGCTCATCGGAATCCGCTTCTCGGACTACTGGGCATCCCTGTTCTGACAGTTTCGCAAAACTCATGAGTCGAACGTCTGCACCGTGCATGATGGGAGCAGCACCCGAGTGAGCCTGATCACAGCCACTGGCTCGGGGAAGGTCGTTCGAGTAGCAGGAGTCGATACATGGCAGGCGATCCATTCGCAGTCATCGTTGCCGTCATCGTGTCCGCCGCCGGAGTTGTCGCCGGAACCGACGCCCCGGCTCCGATTCCCGATCAGGCGGTGAAGGATCAGGCGGCCGCGATTGCCGCCGATGCCGAGGATCAGGCGAACACGATGAGTGATCAGTGGACCGAACTCCTGGGGACCCTGCCCGAACCTGCCGCCGACATCGCCGACCGCACCCTCTCCGACGCCGCCGAGGGCATACACACCGCCGCCGAACCGATGCTCCCCGATCTGCCGACGGTGGAAGACATCGAAGCAGCCGACGCGGAGGCGGCAGGCGCAGAAGCAGCAGGCACGGATACAGCCGAGGGTTCTGCGGTACCGACCGACCCGACGGCTGTTGCCGCCCTGCCCGCCGCACTGTCGACCACGTCGACTGCCGGTTCCCCCTCTGCGCCACTGCCGTTCAGTGTGTTCTCGTCGAATGCGGTGTCCACCACCGCAGCCGCCCTCGGGGCGGGTGCCGTTCAATTCGCCGGCCGGACGTACACCGCCGCCGACATCGCCACCCAGACCGCGTTCATGGCGTCGGCCGAGGCCATTCGGCGTGCGCTGTTCCCCGGTCAACCCGCCACGTTCACCGGCATCAACGTGGGCCCGATCGGTTTGGGTGCAGTGGGAGCCATCACGGCCTTCGTGCCGTGGCTGCAGAAGGCAGGCAACATCTGCGGCGGCGTCAAGGCGACGACCATCGCGGCACTGTATGCCGCCGAGAACGGCTTTCGACACGGCCCAACCGCTCCGGTCTCGAGCACCGGCGCGCAGGGACCGGGGCAGTTCATGCCCGGCACATGGGCCACGTACGGCAAGGACTACGACGGCAACGGCGTCGCCGACGTCAACAGCATCGGTGATTCGGTGATGGCGTCGGGCACACTGCTGTGCGATATCTACGGACAGGTCGACGGGTGGAAGCGGGAGGGCAAGGTGTCCGGTGACACCTTGGATCTGACCCTGGCCGGATACAACGCAGGCGCAGGGGCTGTATCGCGATCGGGCGGCATGCCCTCGGGCACATTCGATTACGAGACGCAGACCAAGCCGTACGTCTCTCGCATCCGAGCGACCGAAGCGCAGTTCGCCGCGATCCTGACGCCCTTCGCCGGACTCGACCTCACCGGAATCGGCGGCCGATCGGTGCAGTTGGCGATGGACTACCTGGGACTGCCGTACGTATGGGGCGGCGGAAACATCAACGGGCCGTCCGGCGGTGGATTCGACTGCTCAGGCCTGACGTCGTATGCCCTGTACAAGGCCTCGGGCGGGAAAGTGACACTGCCCCGCACCTCGGAAACTCAGTGGAACGTGGGCACCGAGGTCCCGATGGAGCTCGCGCAACCGGGCGACCTGCTGTTCGGAAACTTCGGCCCGGCCGGGCCGGGTCACGTGGCGATCTACATGGGCAACGGGCAGATGGTGCACGCTCCCACCACCGGAGACGTGGTGCGTGTGGCACCGGTGTTCGACGGCATGCGGGCCCGGCACATCGTCTGACAGTGCACATTCGGCCTGTCCGCGTACAGTGCCATCGTGACCAATGCACGCGTGGAACCGGCAGGCTTCGACGACGAACTGGCACCGGAGCCGCCGCCCGGTGAGGGTTTCGAGGCCAGCTGGCCGGTGCGGACCGGCGACATCGATCCGAACAACCGACTGCGGTTCGACGGCGTTGCCCGCTACCTGCAGGACATCGGCACCGACAACCTCGATGCCACACCGTTGGGCAAGACCGATCCGATGTGGATCGTGCGACGCACCGTCATCGACGTCTTCGAGCCGATCCACTTCCCGGACCGCGTCCACATGCGGCGCTGGTGTTCCTCGATGTCCACGCGATGGTCCAACATGCGGGTGGCACTGACGACACCGAAGGGTGGGCGCATCGAGACCGAGGGCTTCTGGATCAACATCAGCAAGGACACCGGAATGCCGACCCGCATCAGTGACGGCGCACTGGAAATGCTGGGACGCACCACCGATCAGCACCGGTTGCGATGGAAGGCGTGGTTGACCGAGCCGGTGCAGGCCGAATCGCCGACCGACCTCGAATTTCCCTTGCGCGCAACCGATATCGATCCGTTCAACCACCTCAACAACGCTGTCTACTGGCATGCGATCGAGGAGTTGCTGGTGGACGTGCCCGAGCTGGCTGCCGCGCCGCACCGAGCCGTCATCGAATACCTGAGCCCGGTGTTGGCGAACGAGCGTGTCACTCTGCGCCACCGCTACGACGGAGGGGCGCTCACCGTCTGGTTCGTCGTCACAGGAGCGTCGGGCGAGCCGACGGTGCGCACCGTGGCCAAGGTTGCCGCCAGAGCCTGACGATCGAGCTTGCCGCGCGGCGTACGCGGCAGGCTGTCCACGACGGCAAGCACCACCGGCAGGCTGGGACCCGGCAGTACGGTGCGTAGGTGCCGGCGAATCCGAGCCACCGATATCGGATCGTTCTGCGCAACAACGACTCCGGCCGCAGGTTCCTCGCCGGTTCGGTCGTGGGGCAACCCGACCACCCCGGCCTCGAGCACACCGGGAACTGCGAGCAGGGCTGCCTCGATCGGAGTCAACTCCACCGTGAGACCGGCCCGGACGATCGTCTCGCTGCCGCGGCCGCGCAAGGTCAGGCGACCGTCGTCGACTCTGCCGCGATCGCCGACCGTCATCCATCCGTAGTTGTCCGGACCGTTCGTCAGGGTCGTGTGGTCTCCCACTCGGCTCAGATAGCCGTCGAACAGCATGTCGCTGCGGACGTACAGCAGCTCGTCCCTGATCTCGATCTCGACCCCGTCGAACACCTGCCCACTGATTTCTGCGCCATCGCGTTCACTTCGGTCGTAGGACACGAAACTCAGCTCGGACGCCCCGTAGAAGTGTGTCAGCCCAGCGTTCGGCAGTACCGCCGCCAGCGCTGCCCTACCCGATTCCGCCCACCGCGCCGCAGACGAGAGCACCTCACGGACACTCGCCGATCGCACTCCCGAACGAGCGATGTCCCAGGCGATGGTCGGGACCGAATACAGATGGGTCGCAGCATCTTCGAGCGCCGCTGTCGGCTCCCGCAGGTCGACCGTCGCCCCCCGGGTCAGTCCGTGCAACGCACCGTAGAGGAAGTGCGTGTGATCGAGAGTACCGGGCGCGGACACCCGATCCCCCGGACCGAGATCGAACAGGGCATCGGAGCGATCCAGCGTCGCCGCCCATGACGCCTGGTTGCGCACGAACAACTTGGGCGGACCGGTGGTTCCGGAGGTGACGCCCACGAGCAACTCCGATTTCGGTGTGGGCATGGCGATGATTTCTGTCGGCCCGAGTGCAAGATCGCCCGGTGCGACCACGTTGCCTGCACCCCAACCATGCAACCGCCCGTGCTGACGCGGATGCGCGACAATCAGCGAGGGCCGGCACACCGCCATGGCGTCGGCGAATTCACGAGCCAACAGATGTCGATGCAGCAGAACGACACTCACCCCGGCACGCATCGCCGCGACGACGATCACCAAGGACCCGATATCCGACGTCGGCAGCACCGCGATGCGACTCGTGCCCGCCAACGAGCCCGCGGTGCGCTCTACCCGACCCCAGAATTCACGATAGGAGATCTCCCCGGTCGCATCGACGACCGCCGCCTCGGGACTGTCGGAATGCCGCGCTATTCGGGCGGCGAGCAACTCACTCGTCATCGTCTCTTCTCACGTCATCGTCATCCACACCGCGCGCGACGAGCGCGTCTCCCATGGCGTCGGCGGTACGGAGAGCACGCACCAGGACCGGGGTTGCCAGCGCCGTCATCGACCACTGCAGTCCGCGTGCCTTACGCGCCTGCGACACCTCCTGAACGATGGACGCGAGCAGCGGGATGCACCGAATGGCGAGGGCCAGGAGCAGTCCGATGCGATCCGGATCGACGCCGAAGCGTCGGACGGGACCGAGCGCCCTGGTGACGGTATCGAGCATGTCGGTCACCCGGGTGGTGAGGGTGACCAGAGCCGCCAGAGCGACGGAGATCACCAGCACCCCACACACCACCACAGCGCGCTGCCAGGTAGTGATGATCACCTGGAACACACCGATGATCAACAGCATCCACAGCACCGGACGTAGTTGTACCAGAGCCACTTTCGCCGGAATGCGAGCCACTGCGAACAACGCCGCGACCAGCAGCGCCACCACACCTACTTCGAGCGGAGTGCGCGCGAAGATCACCGTCGCCAGGATCGCGACGATCAGTGCCAGCAACTTCGATCCCGGACTCATCCGGTGCAGCAGCGAGGTCCCGGGCCGGTAGAGACCGATCATCCGATCAGCTCTCGGTAGGCCGGAACGGCAGCGGCGGGAGCCCCGTCGAATGCGACACGCCCGTCGTCGATGACGATGACGCGCTCGAAGCTGTCCAACAGTGCCAGTTGGTGGGTCACGACGATGACTTGCTGATCCATCGAATCCAGAGCCTGCGCGACGACGCGACCATTGCGCAGATCGAGCAGCGTTGTCGGTTCGTCCGCAACGACCACCTCCGGCCGTCGGATGAGGACCGCGCCGATGGCGAGCAGCTGCTTCTGTCCACCCGAGAGCAGGTGCGCCGGATGGTCGCGGTGCCGATCCAGACGGAACCGGACCAGAATTTCGTCCACCCGCTCGGCCACCTCGGCCTTGCTCAGGCCGGACCTGCGCAACGAGAACGCGAGATCCTCTGCGACCGTGGGCATCACGATCTGCGAATCGGGATCGGTGAACACGAAACCGACCTTCTTGCGAACCTGCGCACCCTTCTTCGCGGCATCGACGCCGTCGACCGTGACGCGGCCGGTATCGGGCTTGATCAGACCGTTGATCATCCGGGCGAGCGTCGACTTGCCCGAGCCGTTGGATCCGATGATGCCGATGCGCCGCTCGTCGAACTCGAGGTCGATGCCGCAGAGCACCTGCCGTTCCCCGAACGAGTGCGAAATGTTCTCGAACCTGACCGTACTCATACAACCTCGCTCATGTTGCTCGCTCCACCAGCATCGCTATCCCTTGCCCGCCGCCGATGGCGCAGGCCGCCAGGCCCAATGCCGGTCCTCCGGGTTGCAGCATTCGAGATGCCAACCGTACCAGTAGAATTGCGCCCGATGCTCCCCACGGGTGCCCCATGGCGATGGCCCCACCCTCCTGACAGATAAGACCCTCGTCGAGGCCCAATTCGTCCGAGACCGCGAGCACGACCGACGCGAACGCCTCGGTGATCTCGACGGTGTCGATATCGGCGATGCGCACCCCGGTGCGGGCGAGCAGTTTCTCGATCGCCGGCACCGGACCCAGTCCCGGAAGAGCCGGGTCGGACCCTGCGACCGCGCTACCGAGGATGCGCAACGCCGGCATCCCGGCTGCGCGCTCGGCCGTGGTGACGGCCAGAATCGCTGCGCCGTCGGATATTCCGCAGGAGTTGCCCGCGGTGACGGTGCCGTCGGAGGTGAAGGTGGGGCGCAGCCTCCCGAGCCGCTGAGCGGTCATGTTGGGGCGGATACGCTCGTCGGTTGCGACGTCGTTCACGGTGACGATCTCGGCCGAGAAGTCGCAGACCGCCGCGCGCGCGAAAGACTGTGCCGCGTAGGCATCTTGGCGCTCGCGTCCGATACCGCGGATTCGCGCGAGGTCGTCCGCCGCCACGCCCATGTCCGGGTCCGCGAAGCCGGGTGGCGCGAACGGCGCTCGCGTGTAGCGGACGGGTGCTTCACCGTCGACCGGTGGCCAGAATCGCCACGGGCTGGTGCTGGCAGATTCGACGCCACCGGCCAGAATCAGTGTCTCGTCGCCGCTGCGGATGCGCGACGCGGCCTGCACGACGGCGTCGAGTCCGGATCCGCACTGCCGATCGACGGTGACACCTGGAACGTCGAGACCGAGACCCGCGAGCAGCGCCGAGACACGTGCGACGTCGCCGCCGGGACCGAGGCAGTTGCCGAGGATCACGTCGTCGATCGGGATGTCGAGTGAGACAATCTCTGCCGCAACAGCTTTCAGCACAGGAGCGGCCAACTCGGGGGCGGTGACATCGGCGAAGCCATGCCCGGCGATACCGATTGCCGTGCGTTTCGCCGCAACGATGACGGGCGCATGCACAGCAGGGATCATCATTGCAGGGCCGTTCCCTGCAATGCCCCTCGAGCGATCTTGCCGCTCGAGGTGCGGGGCAGTTGCTCCACCACCGTCCACCGTCGCGGCAGTGCTTCCTTGGCCATGATGGCGCGGGCGTCGGCGCGGACGAGGTCGAGGTCGCGGGTTCCGTCGAGTTCGACTATGGCAGAGACTGTTTCGCCGAGAACCGCATGCGGTGTGCCGATCGCTGCCGCAGCTCGGACGCCGTCGAGTGCGGTCAGGATGTTCTCCACGTCCTCGGCGATCACGGTGGTTCCGCCCACGTTGATCGCTGCATCCCCGCGGCCGTGGACGAGGAGTTCGGACCCGTTCAGTTCGGCCAGATCACCGACGCCGAACCAATCGCGCGCACCCAGTGCAGCGTACGGCGATCGAACGAACAGGTACCCGTCCTCGGTGCGTGCTTCGACGTCCCGGAGCAGTCTCAGTGACGAGTGCTCGCCCACGACTCGTGCCGCCACCAGCGACAGCTCCGCCGAGCCGTAGTACTCGACCAGCCTGATGTCCTGCGCCGAGATCGTCTGCGCGGCAGTACCGTCGAGGCCGGCCCCGGCAGCGACGGCAACCCTCGCACGAGGCATCCGGCGGAGGACGTCACGGAGTACCGCAGGCACCGCATGAACGGCAGTGGCCTGCGCAGGCTCGTCGGTGATGCACGCCCCCAGCCACAGTGCATGCACCGCGGCGAACAGGTGCATCGTGGCGTGCAGCGGTCCGGTGATCAGCACGGTGTCGGTCCGTCGGATACCGGAGATGGCGGTGAACTCCGAGAAGCTGTCGACCCACGACGCGACGGTGCGAGCGAGCGGTTTCGGGTGCCCGGTGGAGCCCGAGGTCGCCACCAGCAGGAACGCGTCGGGACTCTGCTCGTCGGCACGTTCCGGCCTGATGGCCGGATCCTCGACCCGCACCGCGCTGCCCTGCCTGGCCGCCGCGAACACACAGATCAACGCCTCGGGCAGATCGAGCGCCGATGCATCGTGCACCGGGAGGTGAGGCCACTGCTCGACGGCTGCGTCGAGGTCCGTGTACGTGAGCACGCGACCCGCCCGGACGATCGCGGTGCCGTTGCCTCGACCTCCCAGCTCGAGGGTCACGCCTTGATCAGGCCCGGGTACGCACGGTGGACGCTCTTGGCGACGACGGTGGCGACGACGACCTTGGCGATGTCACCGGGCAGGAACGGTCCGTTGGACGTGACGGCGGCCCAGAGTCCGACATCGGTGCGCAGAACGAGCCCGATGATGCCGAATGCGTAGACGACCAGGATTCCGCCGACCGCGTTGATCAGCAGGCCGAGCACGATCGAGTACTTGGGCAGGATTCGCGCAGTGAGCAGGCCGATCAGGAATGCGGCCGGGATCCAGCCGATGAGGTACCCGACGGTGGGCCCGGCCACCGCTGCGAGGCCGGTACGCCCGCCGGCCAGCAGCGGCAGACCGATCATCGCCAGGGCGAGGAACACCAGGACCGCGGCCGTGCCCTTGCGGGGTCCGAGGATGGCACCGGACAGGATGATGCCGAGGGTCTGCAGGGTGATGGGCACACCCGAGAATCCGACCGTGATGGATCCCGGCAGGCCGAGCGCGGCGATGAGTGCTGCGAACACTGCGATCTGCGCCATGTCGCGGGCCGAGACGTTCATTCGCCCGACCTTACGGCTCGGCCGGCGAGTACTGCGGTCTACATCTGACACGGGTGGCTCCTCGAGGAGTGGGACGGTGACCTGTCCCAGAGACTTGAACGGCGTTCAAGGTAGCAGGCCAGAGGCCCGTGCCACACCGGCGCGGGTGTTCTTCAGAAGGGCGGAGGGTCGTATCGGGTGCGGTCGTACCGAACACGCGCATGGACGACACGACAGTGTTCGAGGTAGGCCCGCCTCTTCCCTGCGAGCTTCTGCCTCTCGTTTTCCGTTGCTGCACAACGAAAGTCCTCGAGTGTCGGCGGTGCACACCCGCTGTACTCGAGCTCCCAACGGGTGGGTTCGGCCGGGGACACCGACGTCCCGGCCGATGTACTTTTTCGGCGGCGGCGGCGTCGGAGAGGCGAGGCGATCGAGAAGTCCGGCAACGAGACCGCACGTAGACCGACAGAGTTCGACCACAGAATCGCCCCTCCGGCGAGCATCACCGCCGACCACGCCCCCGAGGTCTTCGCCTGATGATGGAACACGCACACCGGCTGAAGATTGGTCACGATCGTCCAGCCGCCGCGCTCGGGATCGTCGTGATCGAACGGAACCAGATGATCGATCTGGCACCGAGCCGACGGCACGTCGCAATTCGGAAACGTACAGGTGCGATACGCAGCCCTAACGAACGCGACGACGCGGGCACCGGGCCGATACGTCACCGCCGACTGCGACGGAGCCGACTCGCCGCCATGACCGTCGGGAAAGATGCCGCGAGCACGCTCGGGCTGTTCGTCAATCCATGCAAGCCACCGTGCAACGAGCCCATCGCGGACAGACTCCTCCCCCAATAGCGGGACTGCACATGGGAGGCAGTGAGCGTCCACGAGGCGCACGGACGGAAGCTCGGCGGCACCACGCACCCGGCCCATGCCGACGACCCGACGCAAAAGCGGCGGAGCCGTCGAGAACGGCCCGAACGGACTCGACACAGAACCAGACACATCGCCGCTGCGGGAGTCGGCACGGCCGGGGCCGAAGCCGGCATCACTGTTCGACTGCCCGCGGCCGGAGTCCGAACCACCATCGGGGCGTTCCGGGGCCGGTCCGTCGGGGCTGCACGTGCTGCCACCACCGGCGAGAGGGCCACCAACGTCGGGGCTGCACGTGCTGCCACCACCGTCCGGGCCACCATCGTCTGGACCACCGTCATCGGGGCCATCATCGTCCGGACCGCCGTCATCGGGGCCACCGCTGTCCCGGCCGTCATCGTTCGATCCGTCGTCGCCCGAATTTCTCTGTCCGGGTTTCAGCATCTCGACCAGCTCGGTGAGCAGCGCCTGCCATTTCGCGTCGGCGGCAACGAGGCGCACCACTTCGGGGTCGATAGGTGTGCCGTCGGCGAGGGTTGCGGGCTCCGAGGACAGCCCCAGCAGCGTCTCCACCGCCACCACGATCTGGAGGAGATGCCCGCGTCGAGGAGGGATATCGTCGGCAGCGCCGGCCACCGGGCAGTCGTCGCCGCGATCGCACTGACACACCAGTGAATGCTCGCCGTGCAGCAACGCCATCAGACCCGCGGCCCGCAGCGTGCCCGTCGATCGTGGGTCGCGCTTGCAGACCGTCCCGACGATCTCGACGATGAGTGCGTCCGCTTCGGCTGCTTCGAGATCGGTGATCTTCGCAATGAGCGATGCGATGCCGCCCGGACCGGTGCGGTCGATCCGCACACCGACCTCCTCGGACTTCGCGGTCTCTCGGGCAGCTGCGGCTCCCACCGGATCGGCTTTCATCCACAGCCGCCAGATCCGGTTGCGCAACGCCTGCGGACGCATTCGGCCACCCGCCGCACAGACCTCGTACTCGATCGCTGCAATGGCCTCGTCACCGGCGCGGTGCAGCACCGAGGTGATCGTGACCACCGTCGACCAGTCGAAGCTGCCGGTCACGAATCGTAAGGCGGTCAACGGCATTCGATGCAGACGCTCCGCGACATCGTGCACAACGGACGCATCGCGACGCGTTCCGGTCATCGTCACGGCGAGATCGCACAGGGCACCGCGGACGGTCTCGCCCGGATCTCCGCCGTCGGCTTCGGCTGCTTCGAGGCGCATCTCGAGCACGTCGCAGTACGCGAGCACGGTCGCCGCCTTAGCAAGGTTCTCGTTGACACGGTTGAGTGCAATGACGTCGAGAAAGCCCGCGATGCAGTCGTCGACCGGCGGCGTCTGCGCCACCCCCACCCACCGTTATCGAACATACATTCGATAGTACGAGAGGGGTCCGACAAGAAAATCCGACGAACAACACGAGCCGTAGCGGTACAACTACAACCGTGGCCGGCTACACGATTCGCGAGATCCGCCCAGGCGACGAAGAACAGCTCGGTGCAGCGCACGTGGCGATCTGGAAAGCGACGTACGCGGGAATGATGAACAGAGCCAAGCTCGATGCAATCCGCCCTCGCGACCGCATCGAACGATGGGAGCAGATCATCGCCCGCCGCGACGAGCAGTCGAGCCGCGGCGTGCGGACCCGCTGCGCCGTCGACACCAGTAGTTCACGCATCGTCGGTTTCGCCACCGGCGGACCACCACGCGACGACGATCCGCCGGCACCGACCGAACTGTGGTCACTGAACGTCGTGCCCGAGCACCACGGCACCGGAGTCGCAACAGAACTCATGGCCACCGTCGTCGACCGGGAGGCATCGACATACCTGTGGGTGGCAGCGGCCAACGATCGTGCGGTGGCGTTCTACCGCAAACATCGATTCGAGCTGGACGGCACCGAGAAATTCGACCCGATCTGGGAGTGCCGCGAAGCCCGCATGGTCAGGGCTTGACGGGCGGCTCTCGTCTGGACTCGTCGGGGTCGAGTTTCTCGGGGTTCAGGACCACCTCGGCCACCACCGGAGTCGTCTCGACGGTCGCATCGCCGTACCGAACGGCCACCGTGTTCGGCAGGAACGCCTCCAGCGCACGCGGGGTGAGCCACCACAGCAGCGCCGCGAACAGGATCAGAATGTTGATCCACTGCAGAACGGTCGCCGAATTCTCGGATGGAATCACTCGATCGAACACCTGAATGTTCATCACCAGGCCGTGGACGGCGATCAACACCCACAGCCGCCGGTAGCGGTAGAACACCCAGACCGCCGCGGCACCCCAGCACAGTGCCCACAGAAATCCGCCGCCACCGAAGTACATGTAGAGGAGGCCTCGCATCGTCGCCGACAACGCCATGATCGCCCAGATCGGGAGCCGGCCCACGAGCAGCAACACCGGTAGCGCCACCAGAATCGGCTCCTCGCGTAGGCCCACGGTGAGAGCCGAAACTACTGCGAGCCAATCGGATTCGACCGAGGCCGGAACCGAGAAGCTGAATCGGACGATGTCCATGCGAGACAAGACGAGCAGCGCAGCAGACGCGGCACCGATCGCCGCGCACCAGGTGAGCGCGGCCTCGAGCGCAGTGCCGCGACGCATCGGCCACACCGCGGGCAACGTGCGACGACGAACGAAATACACCGCAGCGATTGCCGCCGCCCCTACCGCCACCTGCACCAGACCGACCGCAAGGTCCATCCATTGATCCGACAACGTGAGTACGGGCGCAGGTGCATTCGGCTCGCGGAAACGCCACAGCGCACCCACCAGGCCGATGAAGTAGACGACGCCCCAACCGGCCACCAGGCACAGAATCATCACCGTAGTACCGGCTGCAGTCAGGCCTCGCCGGCGCGAGTGAGCCATGGCATTCGCATCAAGACTGCTCGCCACCAGGTCACCACCATCCACTCAGCACCGCATCGCCTGTTATCGAACAGCTGTCGACCCCCGGACCTGTTTATCACGGGGGGACCGAAAATTCAGTACCGTCGCGGGGATGTGAGTCACCGTCGACCATCGCGGTCCGGTGTGTCGGTCGAATCCTCGCGTCCGAAAATGTCGTCGCGCAACTCCCCGACAATTGCTCGCCTGCCGGTGGCGCGCCGCGAGTCCCATACGTCCACCACAGCGAGGACCATCAGGACACAACCGAGTGGTCCGCCCTGGAACCAGAACACCCGCAGGTCCCAGAAGAACAGCGCCAAGACTGCCCCGACGACCATCATGACGATGCTGCGCGCATCGGTTACCCGAAATTTTCCTGCCCTCATGACCCATCCTTTCCTCGAGTCGACCGGGGCCGACGTCACACCAGGTTCATCTCGATGGCCGCATCTGCGACCAGCAGCGCACCCACGACGAGCAGCACCGTTCCCACCATGTCCTGGCTCCAGCGTTGGACGCGGTGCATCAGACGCCGCTGAAGCGACGGAAACTGTTGCGATGCAGCCACTCTGACGGTTAGCAGAAGCAGAGCAGGCAGCAGGGTGATGAGTACGTAGACCGCGAGAATCGAGACCGAGAACGCCCGTCCCCGGCCGGACGCGGCCACCGCGTCGATCGCGGCGACGTAAGGCAGCATCGTCGCCACCTCGACCGTGCCCACTGCAACAGCGAGGAGGGCCACCCCTCGAGCGCTCGCCGGTGCCCGCATCCACCACGTAGCGCTCGGGCGTCGACGTCGCCGATCGCAGACGAGGCCCGCAACCAGAACGACCACACCCACTGTCATCCGCACCCACGCATTTCCGGGCACGGCATGGGCCATGGACGTAAGGGTCACGTCTTCGAGCAGCGTCAGCAGCATGAGCCCGACCCCGAGATACAGCAGCCCCAGCACGCCGAGGTGCACCAGTACCACTCGAACTCGAAATGACGGCCGCAGCATCATCCAGAGCGGAACCGCAAGGGTCCCGACGCCGATGCTGTCCACCAGCGCAAGCCCGATCAGCTGAATTGACACAGCTGTACCGTAACAGGATTTTGGCACAGCTGTATGAAAAAGATTTCTTCGTGCTAGAACAGACCGATGCCGAAGATCGTCGACCACGACGCACGCCGGGCGGAGATAGTCGCCGCCGTATGGCGCGTCATCGAACGAACAGGAATGGACGGGGCGACGGTACGCAGCGTCGCCGCCGAAGCCGGCGTGTCCCCCGGATCACTGCGGTACTACTTCTCCGACCAAGGAGAACTCGTCCTGTTCGCGGCCGAGGCCATGACGCAACGCGTCGTAACGCGGCTGGAGGCCCACTCCACCGAGGGCGACGGCCTGGCGCGAGCTATCCGCGTCCTCGAAGAAATGCTGCCACTCGACGAGGACCGCCGCGCCGAGGCGTCGGTGTGGCTCGAAGCGATCGTGCGCGCCAGAGTCGACGAACGACTCTCCACCCTCAAGACGGCCGGGTGGTTCGGCAGCCGGTATCTGTGCCGACTCGCGTGGGCACACCTGCACGACCTCGATCGACCGAACTCCCCCGCCTTCACCTTCGACACCGCCACGGACGAACGCGCGGCTGCCGAACTGCACGCCTTCGTCGACGGACTGACGTTGCAGGCAGTGACATATCCCGAGCAACTCGCGACCGAAGAGGTCCGTCGAATGCTGCGGGACCACCTGAAGACGCGGCTCTAGGCCCTCTTCGTAGCCGCGACGAATCCGGCCCGATCCGTTACTCGAGGTAACGTCGATGGGATGCATGTGTCCGACCGCCTCACCGACCACGTTCCCCAGCGCTGGCTCGAGCCCCTCGTCAAGCACGCCGAGGCCCTCAAGTTCCTCATCGTCGGAGCGATCACCTTCGTCGTCACCGTCGTACTGTTCTTCGGCCTGAAGTGGACGATCCTGCAGGACAAGCCGGTGACAGCGAACGTTCTGGCCGTGCTGATCGCGACGATCGTGTCGTACATCCTCAACCGGGAATGGTCGTTCACAGCACGCGGCGGACGACGTCGCCACCACGAGGCAGCGCTGTTCTTCGCCGTCGCCGGAACCGGCCTGGCAATCAACCAGCTACCGCTGTGGGTGTCGAGTTACATGCTGGATCTGCGGTCGCCGAACGTGTCCTTCCTCACCGAGAACATCGCCGACTTCGTCAGCGGGTCCATCATCGGCACGTTGCTGGCAACCGCTTTCCGATGGTGGGCGATGCGCAAGTTCGTCTTCCCGGAGCAGGTGGACGTTCTTCCCGATCCCGCCGCCCTGACCGTTTACGGTGGACGGCATGGCGACCACTAGGACCCTCGTGCTGATGAGGCACGGCAAATCCGGCTACCCCGACGGAGTACCGGATCACGAACGCCCCCTGGCCGCCCGCGGCCAACGCGAGGCGGCGCTCGCGGGAGCCTGGATCGGCGAGCACGTCGGCACAGTCGACGCAGTGCTGTGCTCGACGGCTCTGCGCACCCGCGAGACCCTGGCTGCTACCGGTCTCGGCGAGTTACCCACCCGCTTCGAGCGAGACATCTACGGCGGATCCGCCGACGAGATCATCGACGAGATCCGGTTGGCCGACACCTACTTCGACGACGTGACGGTATCGACCTTGCTGGTCGTCGGGCACGAACCCGGAATCCCCTGGACCGCACTCGAACTGGCGGCCGACGACGACACCGACCTGGCCCGCGAGGTGCGACACCGCTTTCCCACATCGGCCATCGCAGTGCTGACCACCGAGGCGTCCTGGGCAGAGTTGGCCGCAGGCTCGGCAACCATCACAGAGTTCTGCATCCCGCGCGCCGATCAGTGATCAGTGCTTGTCGGTAGTCAGCGACGCCCGGCGTAGAGGTACCGAACTCCGCCTGCTGCGATGAGAAGCAGCAGGAACGCGGGGAACCCGAGCAGCCACCAGACCAGTCCCGCTACCGCCAGTACTGGCACGGCGGCGATCAATGCGATGCCGGGGTTCTCGCGCACCGTCTCCAACGCGGACTGTGCGTGCACTCTGTCGATCTTCTTGCCTGCCATGACGGACTCCCTGTCGCCTGCGTGTCCTGTATGCGTAATTCCACAGTAGCGCGTTCGGCTACGACTTTCGGTGGAGAGCCGCGTCGTACCTTCGGCCGAACCACCAGGTACGACGCCTCCGCGGGGGTATCGCAGCGGCGTCCGCTGCGGTGAGATCGGGTCCATGAACAATCCGATTCTGCTCACCATCGCGATCTGTGAGGTCGGCTTCTGGGTTCTGGTGATCGGCGGGCTGTGCCTGCGCTACCTGGCACGCATGCGACGCGCCAGCACGATCACCCTGGCTCTGCTCCCGGTCCTCGATGTCGTCCTCGTCGCCGCGGTGGCACTCGACCTACACCGCGGCGGGGAGGTCGAATTCGCCCACCGCCTCGCGGGGATCTACCTCGGCTGGACGGTCGTATTTGCACACTCCACCGTGGCGTGGCTCGATGCGCGGTTCGCGCACCGATTCGCCGGTGGACCCGCACCGGTCAAGCCCCCGAAGACCGGCCCGCAGGCCTACCGCAACGAGATTCGGGGATTCGTGAAATGGCTGTGCGCCGCCGCCATCGCGCTGGTGATCACCTACGCATTGGCCTACACCGTGGCAGACTCGGAGCAGGCAGCAGCGCTGAAGACCGTGATCCAGCCACTGGGCGTCATCACGTTCTTCTGGTTCGTCACCGGACCGCTGTGGGTGCTGGGTTCCAAAACTGCAGGTACGAAGAGCTCGAGCTCGAAAGATGCGGCAGGAGAACGGAGTCGACTCTGATGCTGGGTGGTGCTCGGGTGCCGGCTGGTTCCAGGATGCTGCGCAGGTTCAGACCCGCGTGGCGGCCGCGCAATCCCGTGGTACTGCCGATCGAGATGCTCATGGCCACTCTCTTCTACGCCGGATTCCAACTCTCCACCGGCACGGTCGGTGACACCCGGGACGAACTGGTCAGCAGCCCACCCCTGATCGCGGTGAGTGTCGTTGCCCTGCTGGCGATGACCGCGGTGACGTGCGTGCGCCGATCCTTTCCCGTCACGGCATACCTGTCGGTGGTGGCGATCAGCGTCGCGCTCATTCTCGTCCTGCCGGACCGGACTCTCGGGTTCACCCCGCTGTACTGGTTCGCCATCGTCGCCTTGGCAATTCGGGTGACCGGGCCACGCCTGTTCGCCCCCATCGCCGTCGGGCTGATTCTCGAAATCGCAGTCAGCGTCGACACCCGCCTGTCCTACCCGGATGCCGCGACCGGCCCCGGAGGCACGATCGGCGTGGTCGCCGAACAGATCGCGAACCTCGCCATCAACTACACGGTGCTCATCACACTGGGCAAGTACATCGCACGAAACCGCGCGCAGGAACTCGAGAGCGAGGCCGCCCTGGGCCGAGCCGAACTCGAACACCGGCAACAGCTGAACGCAGCCCTGGACAACGAACGAAGAGCCATGGCACGCGAACTACACGACGTCGCAGCCCACCACCTGACCGGCATGCTCATCCAAGCCAAGGCAACCAAGACACTCATCACGAGCAACCCCGAGCAGGCACGCGAACTACTCACCGGCGCAATCAAACACGGCCAACGGACCCTCGACAGCCTACGCCAGATCGTCGGCATACTGCGCCCAAGCGAGACGAACAACAGCGCTCCGCAGCCGATGATCGCCGACCTTCCCGAACTGATCGAGCAGTCACGAATGTCGTTCGGGCGCATCGACACGAGCATCCTCGCAGACAGCGACGACACCGACAGCGCGGTGCAGTTGACGTGCTATCGCGTCGTTCAGGAATCGCTGTCCAACGCCCGACGCCATGCGCCGAACTGCGATGTCTACGTCGAGGTATCCGACCTACACTCGGCCATCGAGGTGACCGTCACCAACACGCTCACGCCGGACAGCTCCGAGCTGCGCGAGTCCTCGGGTCAGGGGTTCGGCATCCCCGGAATGCGTGAGCGCACCGCACTACTCGGCGGCACCCTCGATGCAGGATCGTCCGACGACCGAACGACGTGGACCGTGCGTGCTCGACTACCTGTCGGCGGAAAGATCTCTCGACCACAGGAGATGCCGGCATGATCACCGTACTCATCGCGGACGATCAGCCCGTCGTTCGGCAGGGATTCGAGCTGTTCCTCGCCGGCCATCCCGACATCGAGGTCGTCGGGCACGCGAGCTCGGGAAGGCATGCCGTGCAGCAGGTGTCGGCACTGCGACCGGACGTCGTACTGATGGACATCAGGATGCCGAACGGCGACGGACTGACCGCAACGCGCGAGATACTGGCACAGTTCGACAGCGTTCGCGTCATCGTCGTCACCACGTTCGACCTCGACGAGTACGTGTTCGCGGCTCTCGACAGCGGAGCGTCCGGCTTCCTGCTCAAGGACGCCGACCCCGAGGAACTCGCCGACGCGGTGGTCACCGTCGCCGACGGCGGAGCGGTCCTCTCTCCACGACTGACCCCGCGCTTGATGACAGAGTTCGCTCGCCGGGGCAGGCCGATTCGAACCACTCCCGTTGCACCGCAACACGACCTGAGTCTGCGCGAAATGGAAGTGGTTCGACTACTTGCGGAGGGACTGGGCAACAACGAGATCGCCCGTTCACTGCAGGTCGAACAGAGCACCGTCAAGACCCACATCGGCAACATCTGCCGCAAACTCGAGGTCAATACCCGAGTGCACGTGGTGATCTGGGCCTACCGCAACGGCATCGCGACCTAAGTCTCCACAACTAGGCCGCTCTGCGCTCGTCTTCGTCGGCAGTGTCGCTGGTGTGCTCCTCCAGCGAAGCGGAATGGTCGGTGTACTGGAAGTGCGGTCGCTTGTCGCCGATGTACGAGGTCATCCACGACACCACCGCAACGTAGCGGTTCCGGAAGCCGACCAGGTACATCAGGTGCACCACGAGCCACATGATCCACGCGATCGGTCCCGACATATCGACCTTGCCAAACAGTCGTGCCACCGCGCTGAAGCGGCCGACGATCGACATGCTGCCCTTGTCGGTGTACTCGAACGGCGTTCCCGCGTCGACCTTTCCGATGATCATCTTCGCAACGTGCCTGCCCTGCTGCATCGCCACCGGCGACTGACCGGGCAACTTGTTCAGCGACGTCACGTCGCCGATCGCGTAGATGTCCTTCGCCGAACCGACCGTCAGGTCGTCGTGCACGAGAAGCCGTCCGGCACGGTCGGTCTCACACCCGGTCCGCTCGGCAACGGTGGCCGCCAGGTCACTGGCCTGCACGCCCGCCGACCAGATGACCGTCTTGGCGGCGAACGTCCTCGACGTCTTGGTGTCCACGTCCTGCACCGTCACCACGTCGTCGGCGATATCGGTGACCATGGCACCGGTGACGACGTCGACGCCCGACTTCTCGAGCTTCGTACGGGCGTACGCGCTGAGCTTGCCGCCGAACGCCGGCAGCACTTCCTTGACACCGTCGACGAGGGTCACCGTGACGTCGTCGGGATCGATGTCCGGGAACGAGCCGGCGAAGTAGCGGTGCGCGAGATCCCTGATCTGACCTGCGAGCTCGACACCCGTCGCGCCTGCACCGACGACGACGAAGCTCAACAGCTCCTTACGAGCAGCCGAATCGGTTGTCAGGTGCGCGGATTCGTAGCAGCTCAGAATCTGCTCACGCAGAGCGATCGCGTCGTCGACGGTCTTGAGCGCGAACGTGCGGTCCTTGAACTCGTCACGACCGAAGTACGCCTGCGTGGCTCCCGTGGCGACGATGAGACGACCGAAGCCGATGGTGTGGCTCTGCCCGGCACCGATGTAGGTGACCTGGTGCGCCTCGGGATCGACATCGACGACGCGTCCGAGACGCACGTCGGCCGACTCGTACTGCGCGAGAATGCGCCTGATCGGCGGGGCGATCTCGCCCGTCGAGAGCATTCCGGTTGCGGCCTGGTAGAGCAGCGGCTGAAAGAGGTGTTCGGTGGTGCTGGAGATCAGCGAGAACGTCACACCGGCCTTGCCCAGAGACTTGGCGGCGGCCAATGCTCCGAATCCCGATCCCACGATGACGACGTCGTACGTTTGCACAGCACTTTCCTTTTCGGCTCGAGTCTTTTCCTCTACGAAGAACTACCTCCATGAAACTCCGACCGCGATGCTCTATCAACGCGGAAGTTGAAATAGCATCTATGAGCAGAACTCATGATTGAATGGCCGCATGGAACTGCGGCAGCTGAAATACTTCCTCGCGGTCGGGGAGGAACTGAACTTCTCCCGCGCTGCCGAACGCTGCTACGTCTCGCAATCGGCGATCAGCCTGCAGATCTCCAAGCTGGAACGAGAAATCGGTGAGCCCCTGTTCGAGCGAACCTCTCGTACCGTCCGATTGACCGTTGTCGGAGCACAATTGGTGTCCATCGCCCGGCACATGGTGGAGCTCGAGCAAGCCGCCCTGGCGCTGACGACGCGCAAACGTAATCAGCTGCGCCTGACCGGAAACATGACCTTCGCAGCCAACGCCATCTCCGCCATCGTCGCGGTACGCGAGCGCCATCCCGACGCCGAGATCGACTTCGTCCTGAAACGATTCGCAGAACAGATCGAAGCGGTGACGTCCGGCGACTGCCAGGTGGCGTTGATCCGCGGCAGCGTCGAACGCTCCGGTCTGCACGTCACCGAGCTGTGGACCGAAGACCTCGTCGTCGTCCTCCCCGAGGGGCATCCTCTGGCGGGTGAGAGCAACCCGAGTCTGAGTCAGCTCGCCGGCTACCCCCTGCTACTTCCCAAACGGAGCGAGCAGATCCTGCTGCACCGGGTGATCGAGCGTGAGATGAAACGGAGCGGACTGCCACTGAGCTTCGGACCGCCCGTGGCGTCCGATCACACCGCGAGCGCCGAACTCCTCAAGAACCCACAATGCTGGTCCATCCTGTACGCCAGCACCGCCGACAGCACCCCCAAGACCGGCCTGGTCTTCCGCACCGAGGCCGACCGCAGGCTGCGACTACCGGTATCGGCAGTGGTCGACGCGACCGTGCCCATCACCGACATTCAACGCGACCTGGTGGCCGCCCTGGCAGCGACGGCACCGGTTCAACCCGCCACCCCTGCGAGCTGAGCGAACGCGGCATCGGCGTCGAACAGTTCGGCGCGATCGTACGTCGACGTCGACGCCATGATCTCGTTCGCGCGGGTGCGCTCGACCACCTCCTCCAGCCGCGGACGGACCTGCCCGGCCGTGCCGAGGATGCTCGACGCCAACGACGCCTCGATTCGGTTCCGCGTCTGCGGCGTCCACTGTGATTCATCGATCCCCGACGCCGGTTGCAGAGCCGGGAACTCACCCTCACGTCTGGATCTGGCCATCGCCCACGCCTCCGGGACGGCGAGCCTGCGGGCATCGGCGGTGTCCGCTGCGATGGTCACGTCCAACGAAACGATCACGTACGGTGAGGGATTCGACGGCGAGGGACGAAAATGCTTGCGGTAGAGCGCCAATGGATCGTCTTGATGCACTATCGGTCCGCCGACGACGACCGGAAGCCCAGCGCGAGCGGCAACCTCGAGACCGGCTCCCGTCGCGAGTACGAACACCGGCGGAGACGGGACAGCGGGCCGGGCCGTCACCGAACCCGAACCGTCCAGATAGGAACGCAATTCGGCGATGTCGGCCTCGAACGTGTCGGTCCGCTCACTGCGCAATGCTGCCCGAACCGGCTCGGTGAAACCGAGGGAGCGACCGACACCGAGGTCGATCCGGCCGGGAAACAGCGACTCCAACATCAGAAATTGCTCGGCCACGACCAGCGGCTGATGGTTGGGCAGCATCACCCCGCCGGATCCGACGCGAATGCGCGAGGTGCGCGACGCCACCGCCGCCGCGAGAACCGCAGGCGCGCCCGACGCGATCCCGGGAACGCCGTGATGCTCGGCCACCCAGAACCGATGCAGCCCGATCTTCTCCGCATGTACCGCTCGTTCGACGGTATGACGCAGAGCCGAGGCGTCGTCGAAACCGGATCGCGTGCGGGACCTGTCGAGCAATGAGAAGAACACGGATATCTCAACCGACGAGGCGTCGGGCATATTTCTCGAACTGTTCGTTCGACGCGGACCGAAGTTGTCCGCAATGGTCGTCACTATTGCTTCATGAACCTCACCATGAAGCTCGAACTCGTCACCCTGGCCGTCACCGACGTGGACCGCGCCAAGGACTTCTACGTCTCGATCGGTTTCAACGCCGACCACGATGCCCGCCCCTGGGACGGCATCCGGTACGTCCAGCTCACTCCCCCGGGCTCGGCGTGCTCCATCGCGATCGGCGAGAACATCACCGACGCCGAGCCGGGCAAGGGCGCCGGAATCCTGATGGTCGTCGACAACGTCCAGCAGGCCTACGAGCACCTCACCTCAGCCGGCCTGACCATCGACCCGCCGAAGGACGAAGGCTGGGGCACGTTCGTGTACTTCGCCGACCCCGACGGCAACAAGTGGTCGGTGCAGCAACTGCCCGCACAGTCCTGATCAGCGCTGACCGGGACCGAAGGCCAGCCGAGCCAGGATGCCGCGGTGGTCGGAGCCGGGAATCGTCACGGCTTCCACCGATCCAACGGCCAGATCTGCCACCAGAACGTGGTCGATGGCGATCACCGGCGGATACCACGTGTGCGCCGGGTACGTCCTGAGCATGCCCGCCCCGGTGGCCACCGCCGCATCGACGAACCGGCCGTCCTGTAGATCTCGGTACCGCCGATGGTCCTGCGTCGCGTTGAAGTCGCCCGCCACCACCACCGGACCGTCGTCGACGGGGATCTTGGCCAGCAGCTGGCGCAACAGCCCCAGCTCACGTACCCATTCGGACGGCTCCCGCGGCCACGGCGGCACCGGATGGACTGCGAACACCAGCGGCCGGCCCGGCATCTCCACCCGCGCGGAGAGCAGTTCTGTCACGAAACCGTCGTGACGCTGCTCGTCGACGAGCGGGAAGCGACTGTAGATTCCGGTGCCCTCGCCGCCGGGAGCAGCGCTGACATGCGCGTACGGCAACGAGCCGGACAGCACCGGGCGAAGGCGGGCGTCGGCCTCCGGCGTCAGTTCGACAAGAGTGAGCACGTCGGGTCGGTGCCGCTCGACCAGCGCGACCAACGCGTCGGGATCGGCCTGACCCAACCAGATGTTGGCATGCAACACCGTCAGCTCCGACTCCGCCGCCGTCCGGGAGCGGTGCCTGTACAGAGGAATCTGTGTGGCGGCGGCGCCCACCGATACAACTACGCCCGCCGCCAGCCCCCACCAACCGAACGCCACGGCCGCGAGAACAGTGCCCGGCACCGCGGCGAGCATGAGGACATGTGCCAAAGCACCGAAGACGAGCATCGCCTGCCCACGGGCGTCGACAAGGTGCGCTGCGATGCCCACCACCGCTGCCAAGAGCAGTAACAGAGCCACCGATGCCGAAACCATGAGCGGAGTGTGACAGGCAAACCTGAGGCCGAGCTGGGAGCCGTCCCTATATCCGACCGAAGTGTTCGCTTTCTTACAGCAAACACGACACAATCGAGAGCGCTGTCCGCACGTACTAGGGGGAAGTTTTCCGTGAATCGAAGGCAACTGCTGCGTTTGGCCGCTGCCGGAATGCTCGGCGCTGCCGCCGCTCCGGTCCTGGGCTCCGCCGGGGCACCGGGTTCTTCCACAGCAGGCGCACTCCCCATCGGCGCCGAACGAATCCGATCACTGGTCCCCGAGCTGTTCGCCGATCCCCCGCGCCCACCGGACCACTCTCCCGTCCTCGTCATCGGCTCCGGATTCGGTGCCAGCGCTGCCGCCCTTCGTATGGCACAGGCCGGCACCCAGGTCACCGTCCTCGAACGTGGACTGCGCTGGCCACGTGACCCGTGGCGCGAGATCTTCACCGCCGACATGACCGCCGACGGACGCGGACTGTGGCAGCAGACCTCGTTCACCAACATCACCGGAATGCCCGTCGGACCGGTCGACCTGTTCGGCGGCGTACTCGACACCACCCGGTACGAAAACCTCTCGGTCTGGCGCGGCGCTGCCGTCGGCGGTGGCTCGATCGTCTACACCGGCGTCACCATCGCCCCCGACAAGAAGTTCTTCGACGCCTCCTTCGGCGGACGCCTGAAGTACGACGAGATGGCGGCCACCTGGTACCCGAAGGCGCGCTCGATGCTCCGGCCGTCGCCGATGCCCGAGGACGTCTACAACAGCCCGAACTTCTCGCACTCGCGCACCTGGGACGACCACGCCCGGCGGGCCGGGTTCACCCCACAGGCAGTGGACGGCAACTGGAACTGGAACGTCGTCCGCGACGAGCTCGCCGGACGCTCGCGACCGTCCGCGACCGTCGGCGCGAGCACCTTCGGCAACTCCAACGGCGCCAAGCACGACCTGACGCAGAACTACATCCCCCAGGCCGAGGCCACCGGCCGCGCGACGGTGTGCCACAGCCACCGCGTCGCAGCGATCGGCACCGAATCCGGCGACCGCTACCGCGTCGAGATCGAACGCCTCGACCCGTTCGGCAACATCGTCGAGACACGCACCGTCACCTGCGACACGCTCGTCCTCGGAGCCGGATCCATCGGCACCACCGAACTGCTGATGCGCGCCCGCACCACCGGCGCACTGCCGAACCTCAACGAATTCGTCGGCACCGGCTGGGGCACCAACGGCGACGCGTCGATGACACGGTCGCTGGGGCTGATGTCCGCCGGACCGCAAGGTGCGCCCTGCGCCTCCCGCATCGTCGACGACTCCTCACTGCCACTGACCGTCGAAAACTGGTACGTGCCAGGCGTTCCCGTGAACCTCGGATTCATCGGCTCACTCGGCATGACCATCGACCCACTGCGCGGAAACTTCGGATTCGATTCCGCCACAGACCGATTGACGCTGAATTGGCCGAAGGGCGGCAGCCGGGACACCGTCGAAGCCCTACGCGCAGTTCAGAATCGGATGGCCCAGGCCGGCGGAACCATCGTCGCGGCCGAACCGTTCACCCGCGACGTCGACGACACCTTCACCGCCCACCCCCTCGGCGGCGCGGTACTGGGCGACGTCACCGACGGCTACGGCCGGGTGAAGGGTCACCCCGGGCTCTACGTCGTCGACGGTGCGTTGATCCCGGGCAGCACCGGAGCCGCGAACCCGTCGCTGACCATCACCGCACTCGCCGAACGCAACGTCGCACAGATCATTGCCGACGGTCGCTGACCGGCCGACATGTGGGTAGACCCGCGCTCAGCGGGTAACCCACCGGTATGCCCGCCAACGATCCGACCGAACGCACCATCGCCGACCGCGACGTCGAAAAGCGCTGGAACGACCCCGTCGTCTTTCGCAGAGCGGCCGGATACTGTGCGGTCGTGGTGGCGGTGGCTGCGGCACTGACCGCGCTGTTTCTGGTCGTCGACCGCACGAATCCCGTGTTGGCCGCGTCGGTGCCCGCAGTGCGCTTCCTCGGCGGCATCGGAGCTCTGACGTTGGGATACAGGTCCTACCGTGCCGGTGGCACGTGGCCGATCTGGCAGGGCGCCGCATGGTTGCTGTTCACCGTGATGCTGCTCGGTCTGGCGATGCCGATGTTCGCGATCCGTCAATGACCGGCGTCAGCCCAGCTGAATCTCGGGGCGGCCTTCGGGGACGGTGACCGTCGCTGCGGTTCGTACCGATGCCCCCGGTGTGGAGACGCGATCGAGAACCCTGACCTCCGAACGCCATTCGGTGTTCGTCAGCGTGCCACGGAGATAGCCGCGCTGAGCATTTCCGTACTTGACATGCGGAGAACCTTCGGCGATGGCCGCACCGGCCGAGTCGACATCGGCACCGTCCTTACCCGACGCGATCGAGGTGGTCGCGATCTCCACACCTTGGATCGGCGACGCCTGATCCTGGTAGTCGCGGCGCAGTTCGGAGACGATCGTGCGATGAATGTCGCCGACGATCGACGCGACGTTCTTCGTGCCGCGATCCCTGGCCCCGTCCAGAATTCGGTGCCGCGATGCCTCGTATCCGCTCCACGGGTCCATCCCGACCTTGCGATCGCTGCCGAGCCCACGGGCCAGGTCCGAGATGACCGTCTGGTGCGCCAGGAAGTTCCACCTCGACGGTGATCCGAAACCGTCCAGTATCCACTTCTCCTGCGCTGCACCGGTGATCGTGCGCGACGGATCTGCCGTCTCGGCGTCCTGCGCATGCTCGCCGTCGCCGTGCGCCTGATCGCTGCGGTACTGCCGCGTGTCCAGTACCGAGAAGTCCACCAGATCTCCGAACGAGAACCGGCGATAGACCGTCATGTCCGGTCCGACGGGCTTCAGATTCGCCCGAACCGGAGTGTTCTCCCACCACGCCTTGAACGCATCGGCTCTGCGCAACAGGAACTCTCGCGGATCGTCGTCGTCCTGGCTGATCTGCGAGGCCCAGTTGTTGTCCACCTCGTGATCGTCGAACGTCAAGACGAACGGTGCCGACGCGTGGGCCGCAGCAAGATTCTCGTCCGCCTTGTACAGCGCATATCGGTCGCGATAGTCGCTGAGCCCCATGGTTTCTCGGGCAGCGGATTCGGTGCGCGGCTCGCCCTGCCTGGCACCCTCGTCCTTGATCGCGTACTCGTAGATGTAGTCGCCCAGAAAGAACACCACATCGAGATTCGACGCGGCCAAGTCCTGGTACGCGCCGAAGTAGCCGTCCTCCCACTTCTGGCACGACGCCCACGCGAAGTCGAGCTTGCTCAACGGTTGACCCAGTGCCGGTGCAGTTTTGGTGCGGCCCACCGGGCTGGCATGCGGCCCGACGAGGAAGCGATAGAAGTACTCGCGAGCTGGCTCGAGACCTCGGACGTCGACGTGAATCGACCAGCCGTCGAACTCGGTGGCCAGCTCGATACCTTCGCGGGTGATGCTCGCGAATCGCTCGTCCGCCGAGATCTGCCACCGCACCGGCACCACGCCGGGAGTCATTCCACCACGTGGCGCGAAGGGATCGGTGGCGAGTCTGGTCCACAGCACCACCGAATCGGGCAGTGGGTCGCCGGATGCCACGCCGAGGCGGAACGGGTAGTCCGGGGTCACCACGGACTGCGCACCTGCCGTCGCCGTGGTTCCCGCGAGTTCGGGAGTGAACGCCAGCGCCCCCACCAGCGCACTCCATGTCAGGAACTGTCGACGCGTGGCCCCGGCACGCAGAGAGATGTCCTGCCCGAACCGTATCTCGTTACCCCGTCTCACCATCCTTCGAGGCTCTCGCGCCCGAGCGAACTGTGCCCGTCATCGGTCGAACGGGAAAGTGAACACGACGTTGTCATTCGATTCAGGACCGAAGTCGTCCGCGACCTCGGCCACACTCGAGCGCATGACGAACATCGACCGCACCGGCTCCCAAATCGACCACCTCAACATCGGCGTCACCGATCTCGCCGCCAGCGCCGAGTTCTACGGTGCTGCACTCGCACCGCTGGGGATCAGCGAAATCATGCGGGTACCGCACACCCCCGAGGCCAATCAGCTCGCCATGATCGCGTTCGGCTGGGCGAACGTGAAGCCCTTCTTCTGGATCGTCGACGCACCGGGATCGGCTATCGGACCCCATACCCATCTCGCGTTCAGCGCCCCGGATCGCGCCACCGTCGACGCCTTCCACGCGGCAGCAGTCTCGGCAGGAGCAGTCGAGCTCCGGCCGCCGGGACTGCAGCCGGAATACCACGCCACGTACTACGGATCCTTCGTGCGCGACCTCAACGGCATCGACCTCGAAGCCGTCTGCCATCACGAGTGATTCGCCCCGTAGCCACCTGATGAAGGTGTCACTGCGGCCGAGGCAGCGTCCCGTTGGTTCGCACGTGGTCGCGCAGACGAGTGAGAATCGATCCGAGAGCGTCGACCTCCTCGGTTGCCAACCCGTCGAAGAACAATCGATGCACCAGCTCGACGTGACCCGGTGCCGACGCGCCCAGCGCCGCCCGACCCGCCTCGGTCGGAACGGCATCCGTGGCGCGGCCGTCGGTGGTCGAGACCGTCCGCTCGGTGAGTGATCACCGCACTCCTCACCGACGCTGCCGGCCTGTCCTTCTCCGTCACAGTCGAACCCGCCGTGCTCGGCGACGTCGCACGCATCTCCTGGGCACTCTCGCCACCCGACGCCCCAGCCGTCGTCACCGGCCAGGACTTCGCCGTCATCAAGGACGGCACGATCGCCGAGCTGTACACGTTCATCGACCGGAGATAGCCGGTCGAACCGTCAGGCTTGCACGACCCACACCGAATTGCCGTCGGGATCACGCAGCGCGAACATGGGCGGAACACCGTCGACTTCTTCCATGAAGTCGTCGAGATCGACTCCGCCGAGTGCACTCAGACGCTTGTGTTCGGCCGCGACGTCGGCTGTCTCGACACCGATGGATCCGCCGCCGGGCGTTCCTCCCATCGGCGGATTCAGGGCGAGCCGCGCCGTCGAACCGGGCGGAGCCACCTCGACCCACCGGTATTCGTTTTCGGGGCCGAACCGCAGATCGCCGCGAATCTCGAAGCCGAGCACGCACGAATAGAAGTCGAGAGCTGCGTCCTGATCTGCGACGGTGAACATGGCCACGCCGATGTTCACGATGGTGCTGGGTTCTTGGTTGGTCATAGCGATACAGACCCGAGCCACGCCGAAAACTAAGCGCCCCACGGCGGTAGCTTCTGTACATGGACGATGCGCTCTCGCGATCCGTCGGCTCACGACGGATCGCTTTCCTGGTGTTCGACGGGGTGAAGATGCTCGATTTCGTCGGACCCGCCGAGGTCTTCGTCGAATCGAATCAGCAGCCCGCCGTCGAATACGAGGTGGTGATCCTCTCACCCGGCGGCGGAGACGTCAGCACCTCGATCGGGACGACGGTGTCCACTCGTCCGGTCGCGGAATCCGGACGATTCGACACCGTGATCATCGCCGGTAGTGAATTCGATCCGATTCGCCTGGTCACGGCCGAACTCGTCGGAGCCGCAGCCGATCTCGCTGCACGGACCCGTCGGATGGCATCGGTGTGCACAGGGGCGTTCGTACTCGCCGCGGCCGGACTACTCGACGGCCGGCGAGCGACGACGCACTGGAAGTTCACGTCCGACCTGCAACGCCTCTACCCCGCCCTCACGGTCGATCCGGACGCCATCTTCGTCCGAGACGGCCGCCTGTACAGCTCGGCGGGCGTTGCGGCCGGCATCGACCTCGCACTGGCTCTCGTCGAGGACGACCACGGCCCCGAAGTGGCGCGGGCTGCGGCGCAGGGACTGCTGGTGTACATGCAGCGAGGCGGTGGACAATCGCAGTTCTCGTCGTCGCTGTCGGGCCCGATCCCCCGTACCGGAACAGTCCGCCGAGTGGCCGACCACATCCGGGACAACCCCCGGCTACCCCACACCGTGGCAGAGCTGGCTCGGTTCGCGGCACTCAGCACCCGTCAGCTCACCCGCCTGTTCCAGTCCGAACTCGGCAGCTCGCCGGCCGAATTCGTCGCGTCGACAAGATTCGAGTTGGCTCGTGAGGCCCTGCACACCGGTTACACCGTCGGCGAGGCCTCCCGTCGAGCCGGGTATTCGAGCTGCGAAGTGATGCGACGAGCGTTCGTCGCCCGAATCGGGACCTCCCCGCGCAGCTATCAGCAGCGGTTCGCGCCCCAACTGCCGATGTCGCAAAACGAGCGGTTCTCGACCCACACGGTGGTACCGCGCAGCTAGCAGTCCGGGCAAGACTGCTTTCATGCCAACCATCACAACACCGGACAACGTCGAGATCTTCTACAAGGACTGGGGGTCGGGTCAGCCTGTCGTCTTCAGCCACGGCTGGCCACTGTCGTCGGACGACTGGGACGCCCAGATGATGTTCTTCCTCGAGCACGGCTATCGCGTCGTCGCCCACGATCGACGCGGTCACGGGCGGTCCCAACAGGTCGGTGACGGGCACGACATGGACCACTACGCCGACGACCTCGCCGCCGTGGTCGAAGCCCTCGATCTGACCGACGCGATCCACGTCGGCCACTCCACCGGCGGCGGCGAGGTAGTCCGCTACCTGGCGCGCCACGGAGAGGAACGCGCAGCCAAGGCGGTGCTGATCAGTGCGGTACCGCCGATCATGGTCAAGACCGACGACCACCCCGGCGGTATCGAGAAGTCGTTCTTCGACGACGTCCAGGTTCAGGTCGCCACGCGCCGCGCCGACTTCTTCCGCACCTTCGCCGAGGGCCCCTTCTACGGCTACAACCGGCCCGGGGCCACCCCGTCGGAAGGCGTCATCGCCAACTGGTGGCGTCAGGGAATGATCGGGGGTGCGAAAGCCCACTACGACGGCGTGGTCGCCTTCTCACAGACCGACTTCACCGACGACCTGCGTGGGGTGAACATTCCGACGCTGGTGCTACACGGCGAGGACGACCAGGTGGTGCCCTACGAGAACGCGGGTGTGCTCTCGGCGAAGCTACTGCCCAACGGCACGCTGAAGACCTACCCCGGCTTCCCGCACGGCATGCCGACGACGGAAGCAGCGACGATCAACGCCGACATGCTGGAGTTCTTCCGGTCCTGACGCATCACGGTCACAACCGACGACAAAGCCCCGCATCGACCGAAGTCGATGCGGGGCTTTGTCTGCAGGCTCTGTCGTCGTGAGCGGAAATTCGTAGTGGGCTACGAAGTTCTGCTCACGTGCGACGGAGTCGCTCTAGCGGTATTCGTTGGAGAAACCGTAGTCGTCGAGCGGCACTGCAGCGCCGGTTCCCTGGCCGAAGCCATCCGGGCTGTAGTACTGATCGTCGTACGACGGCACCGCGTATGCCGCGGCACGCGCCTCCTCGGTCGGCTGCACCGTGATGTTCCGGTACCGGTTGATGCCGGTACCAGCCGGGATGAGCTTACCGATGATGACGTTCTCCTTGAGACCTATGAGCTTGTCGCTACGGCAGTTGATCGCCGCATCGGTCAGCACACGAGTGGTCTCCTGGAAGGACGCAGCCGACAGCCACGAGTCGGTGGCCAGCGATGCCTTGGTGATACCCATCAGGACCGGACGTCCGGCTGCGGGCTCGCCACCCTCGGAGACGACGCGACGGTTGCTCGACTCGAACTCGCTGCGCTCGGTCAGTGAACCGGGCAGGAACTCGGTGGAGCCGCTGTCGATGATCGTCACGCGACGGAGCATCTGGCGCACGATCGTCTCGATGTGCTTGTCGTGAATCGACACACCCTGCGACCGGTACACCTCCTGGACCTCGTTGACGAGGTGGATCTGCACCTGACGGGGACCCATCACACGCAGCACCTCGTGCGGATCGGCAGCACCTTCCATGAGCTGCTGGCCGACCTCGACGTGGTCACCGTCCGCCAGCAGGCGCTCGGTGCCGTCGTCGTGCTTGAAGACGCGCAGACGCTGACGCTTGGAGAGCTTGTCGTAGACAACCTCTTCGCCGCCGTCGTCCGGGACGATGGTGATCTTGTAGAAACGATCGCCGTCCTCGAGCTGGATGCGTCCCGACACGTCCGCGATCGGAGCCTTGCCCTTCGGCACACGTGCCTCGAACAGCTCCTGCACGCGAGGCAGACCACCGGTGATGTCATCTCCGGCGACACCACCCTGGTGGAAGGTACGCATGGTCAGCTGGGTTCCGGGCTCACCGATGGACTGTGCGGCAACGATACCGACGGCCTCACCGATGTCGACCAGCTTGCCGGTGGCCATCGAGCGGCCGTAGCAGGTGGCGCAGACGCCGGTTCCCGTGGTGCAGGTGAGCACCGAGCGAACCTTGACCGACGTGATGCCCGCAGCGAGCAGCGCGTCGATGGCCGGGTCACCGAGATCATGTCCGCGAGCGACGATGACCGTGCCGTTCTCGTCGACAGCGTCGTTCGCCAACGTGCGGGCGTACGTGCTGGTCTCGACGTGAGCGTCGCGGATCATCTTGCCGTCGGCGGTCTTCTCGGCGATCGTCGTGACGATGCCGCGCTCGGTGCCACAGTCGGTTTCCCGAACGATGACATCCTGCGAGACGTCGACCAGACGACGCGTCAGGTAGCCCGAGTCGGCGGTACGAAGCGCCGTGTCGGCCAGACCCTTACGAGCACCGTGCGTGTTGATGAAGTACTCGAGAACCGTCAGGCCTTCCTTGAAGGAGGACTTGATCGGACGCGGGATGAACTCACCCTTCGGGTTGGTCACCAAGCCCTTCATGCCGGCGAGCGAGCGAACCTGAGTCATGTTTCCGGCTGCGCCGGACTTCACGATCATCGGGATCGGGTTGTCGTCGGGGAAGTGGGCCTCCATGGCCTTACCGACCTGCTCGGTCGCGTCCTGCCAGATCTTGACCAGTGCGGAGTTGCGCTCGACCTTGTCGAGTGCACCACGCTGGTACTTCTTCTCGATCTGATCGGCCTGAGCCTCGAAGGTCTCCATGATCTGCGGCTTCTCCGGCGGCACGAGGACGTCGGAGATCGAGATGGTGACACCCGAACGCGTGGCCCAGTAGAAGCCTGCATCCTTGAGCTTGTCGACGGTCTGCGCGACCACGATCATCGGGTAACGCTCGGCGAGATCGTTGATGATGGTCGACTGACGCTTCTTCGGCATCTGCTCGTTGACGAACGGGTAGTCCGCCGGAAGCAGCTCGTTGAACAGCACGCGTCCCAGAGTGGTCTCCGCGGTCCACGCGTCGCCGCGGTTCCAGCCCTCGGGGAACAACTCGTTCTCGATGTCACGCGGCGGGCGCTGCGTGGTGAGACGAACCCGAATCTGCGACTGCACCGTGAGCGCTCCACGGTCGACGGCCATCTGAGCCTCGGCCGGGGAGGAGTACGCCCCGAACTCGGCCTGATCGGTCGATGCGTCGACGCGCTCGCCGACAGCACCGGCGTCGAGACGCGTCAGGTGGTACAGACCCGTCACCATGTCCAGACGCGGCATGGCGAGCGGACGGCCCGATGCCGGCGAGAGGATGTTGTTCGAGGACAGCATCAACACGCGTGCCTCGGCCTGAGCCTCGGCGGACAGCGGGAGGTGGACAGCCATCTGGTCACCGTCGAAGTCGGCGTTGAACGCCTCACACACGAGCGGGTGCAGCTGGATGGCCTTGCCCTCGACGAGCTGAGGCTCGAACGCCTGGATGCCCAACCGGTGCAGGGTGGGTGCACGGTTCAGCAGCACGGGGTGCTCGGCGATGACCTCTTCGAGAACGTCCCACACCTGCGGACGCTGACGCTCGACCATGCGCTTGGCCGACTTGATGTTCTGCGCGTGGTTCAGATCCACCAGGCGCTTCATCACGAACGGCTTGAACAGCTCGAGTGCCATCAGCTTCGGCAGACCACACTGGTGCAGCTTGAGCTGCGGGCCGACGACGATGACCGAACGGCCCGAGTAGTCGACGCGCTTGCCGAGGAGGTTCTGACGGAATCGACCCTGCTTGCCCTTGAGCAAGTCGGACAGCGACTTGAGCGGGCGGTTACCCGGTCCGGTGACCGGACGTCCACGACGGCCGTTGTCGAACAAGGCGTCGACCGACTCCTGCAGCATCCGCTTCTCGTTGTTGACGATGATCTCGGGGGCACCGAGATCGATCAGACGCTTGAGGCGGTTGTTGCGGTTGATGACGCGGCGGTACAGGTCGTTGAGGTCGGACGTCGCGAACCGTCCACCGTCGAGCTGCACCATCGGACGAAGCTCCGGCGGGATGACCGGGACAGCGTCGAGAACCATGCCCATCGGCGAGTTGCGGCCGGCCTGGAAGGCAGCGACGACCTTCAGACGCTTGAGCGCACGCAGCTTCTTCTGACCCTTGCCACTGCGGATGGTCTCGCGAAGAGACTCCGCCTCGGCATCGATGTCGAAGGTCTGCATGAGCTTCTGGATCGACTCGGCACCCATGGCACCGGTGAAGTACTCGCCGTACCGGTCGATGAGCTCGCGGTAGATGAGCTCGTCGACGATGAGCTGCTTGGGAGCGAGCTTGGTGAACGTGGTCCAGATCTCTTCGAGACGATCGAGCTCACGCTGCGCGCGGTCACGGAGCTGACGCATCTCACGCTCGCCACCGTCCTTGACCTTGCGGCGCACGTCGGACTTGGCACCCTCGGCTTCGAGCTCGGCGATGTCGGCTTCGAGCTTCTGCGCACGAGCCTCGAGATCGGCGTCGCGCTGATCTGCGACGGCCTTCTTCTCGACCTCCATCTCGGCCTCGAGCGTCGAGAGCTCGTTGTGACGGAGCTCGTCGTCGACCGTGGTGATGACGTAGGCAGCGAAGTAGATGATCTTCTCGAGATCCTTCGGAGCCAGGTCGAGCAGGTAGCCCAGACGCGACGGCACACCCTTGAAGTACCAGATGTGCGTGACGGGAGCCGCCAGTTCGATGTGGCCCATGCGCTCACGACGCACCTTGGCGCGAGTGACCTCGACGCCACAGCGCTCACAGATGATGCCCTTGAAGCGGACGCGCTTGTACTTGCCGCAGTAGCACTCCCAGTCCCGAGTGGGGCCGAAGATCTTCTCGCAGAAGAGGCCGTCCTTCTCGGGCTTGAGCGTGCGGTAGTTGATGGTCTCCGGCTTCTTGACCTCGCCGTAGGACCACTGACGGATGTCGTCCGCAGTGGCAAGGCCAATGCGAAGTTCATCGAAGAAGTTGACGTCGAGCACGTAACTTCCTTTCCCCGTTATGGGTGTTGTGATACCGAATCAGAAAAAGCGTGATCACCCCCGTGCCTGCAGTGACGCAGGCACGGGGATCACAGAACTACTGAGCGAGGTCGTCGACCGTGGCTGCTTCGTTGCGGGAGAGGTTGATTCCCAGGTTGGCTGCGGCACGCTCGAGGTCTTCGTCGTCACCGTCGGCCATCGTGATGGCTGCGCCGTCCGAGGACAGCACCTCCACGTTGAGGCACAGCGACTGGAGCTCCTTGAGGAGCACCTTGAAGGACTCGGGGATACCGGGCTCCGGGATGTTCTCGCCCTTGACGATCGCCTCGTACACCTTCACGCGGCCGACAACGTCGTCCGACTTGATGGTGAGAAGCTCCTGCAGCGTGTACGCGGCACCGTAGGCCTGCATGGCCCAGCACTCCATCTCACCGAAGCGCTGACCACCGAACTGTGCCTTACCACCGAGGGGCTGCTGCGTGATCATCGAGTACGGCCCGGTCGAACGAGCGTGGATCTTGTCGTCGACCAAGTGGTGCAGCTTGATGATGTACATGTAGCCCACCGACACCGGGTACGGGAACGGCTCGCCGGAGCGGCCGTCGAACAACGTGGCCTTTCCGTCGGGTCCGACCATCTGCTCGCCGTCGCGGTTGGGGATCGTGCTCTCCAGCAGGCCGGCGAGCTGATTCTCCTTGGCACCGTCGAACACCGGGGTGGCGATGTTGCTGTCGGCCGGAGCCGCCAACATCTCCTCGGGCAGACGCTCGGCCCAATCGGGCTTCGTGCCGTCCGCGGCGATCTGAACGTTCCAACCGGTCTTGCCGATCCAACCCAGGTGGGTCTCGAGGACCTGACCGATGTTCATACGACGCGGAACACCGTGGGTGTTGAGGATGATGTCGATCGGGGTGCCGTCGGGCAGGAACGGCATGTCCTCCTGCGGGAGGATCTTGCCGATGACGCCCTTGTTGCCGTGACGGCCGGCGAGCTTGTCGCCGTCCTGGATCTTGCGCTTCTGAGCCACGTAGACGCGGACCAGCTCGTTGACGCCGGGAGGCAGATCGTCGTCGTCGTCGCGCGAGAAGACGCGGATGCCGATGACCTTTCCGTTCTCGCCGTGCGGAACCTTGAGCGAGGTGTCGCGAACTTCGCGAGCCTTCTCACCGAAGATGGCGCGCAGCAGGCGCTCTTCGGGGGTCAGCTCGGTCTCGCCCTTCGGCGTGACCTTTCCGACCAGCACGTCGCCGTCACGAACCTCGGCACCGATCCGGATGATGCCACGCTCGTCGAGGTCTGCGAGGACCTCGTCGGAGACGTTCGGGATGTCGCGAGTGATCTCCTCGGCACCGAGCTTGGTGTCGCGAGCATCGATCTCGTGCTCCTCGATGTGGATCGAGGTGAGAACGTCCTCTTCCACGAGGCGCTGCGACAGGATGATCGCGTCCTCGTAGTTGTGGCCCTCCCACGGCATGATCGCCAGCAGCAGGTTCTTGCCGAGTGCCATCTCACCGTTCTCGGTGCAGGGGCCGTCGGCGAGGACCTGGCCGGACTCGACGCGCTGACCCTCGTCCACGATCGGACGCTGGTTGGCGCACGTGCCCTGGTTGGAGCGCGCGAACTTGCGCATCCGGTAGGTCTTGCGCGATCCGTCGTCGGCCATGACCGTGACGTAGTCGGCGGAGACCTCTTCGACGACACCGGTCTTCTCGGTGATGACGACGTCACCGGCATCGACGGCTGCACGCAGCTCCATGCCGGTTCCGACGATCGGCGACTCGCTGCGAACCAGCGGGACGGCCTGACGCTGCATGTTGGCACCCATCAGGGCACGGTTGGCATCGTCGTGCTCGAGGAACGGAATCATCGCGGTCGCGACGGAAACCATCTGTCGCGGTGAGACGTCCATGTAGTCGATGTCGTCGGACGAGACGAACTCGACCTCTCCACCCTTACGACGGACGAGAATCTTGTCCTCGATGAAGTGGCCCGAATCGTCGACCGGAGAGTTCGCCTGCGCGAGCGTGTGGCGATCCTCCTCGTCGGCGGTCAGGTAATCGACCTCGTCGGTGACCTTGCCGTCGACGACCTTGCGGTACGGGGTCTCGATGAACCCGAACGGGTTGACGCGTGCGTACACCGAGAGCGATCCGATCAGGCCGATGTTCGGGCCTTCCGGGGTCTCGATGGGGCACATGCGGCCGTAGTGCGACGGGTGAACGTCGCGGACCTCGAGGCCGGCGCGCTCACGAGAGAGACCGCCGGGTCCCAGTGCCGACAGACGACGCTTGTGCGTCAGACCCGACAGCGGGTTGTTCTGGTCCATGAACTGCGAGAGCTGGGACGTTCCGAAGAACTCCTTGATCGCAGCGACGACGGGACGGATGTTGATCAGGGTCTGCGGCGTGATCGCCTCGACGTCCTGAGTCGTCATACGTTCGCGCACGACGCGCTCCATGCGGGACAGGCCCACGCGGATCTGGTTCTGGATGAGCTCGCCGACGGTACGCAGACGACGGTTGCCGAAGTGGTCGATGTCGTCGACCTCGACCGGAACCTCGACGCCGTCGGGTGCGGTCATCGAGGTCTCACCTGCGTGCAGACGCACCAGGTACTCGATGGTCGCGACGATGTCTTCCTCGGTGAGGGTCGACGCCACGATGGGCTGACCCGAGTTGAGGCCGAGCTTCTTGTTGATCTTGTAGCGACCCACGCGAGCGAGGTCGTAGCGCTTGTCCTTGAAGAACAGGTTCTCCAGCAGGGTCTGCGCCGACTCCTTGGTCGGCGGCTCGCCCGGACGCAGCTTGCGGTAGATGTCGAGGAGTGCCTCGTCGGTACCGGCGGTGTTGTCCTTCTCCAGGGTGGCCATGAGGATCTCGGAGAAGCCGAAGCGCTCCGTGATCTGCTCGGTGGACCAGCCGAGAGCCTTGAGCAGCACCGTGACGGGCTGGCGACGCTTGCGGTCGATACGGACACCGACGGTGTCGCGCTTGTCGACGTCGAACTCGAGCCATGCGCCGCGGCCGGGGATCACCTTGACGCTGTGCAGGTCCTTCTCGGTGGTCTTGTCGATCGAATGATCGAAGTAGACGCCCGGAGAACGCACCAGCTGCGATACCACGACACGCTCGGTGCCGTTGATGATGAAGGTGCCCTTGTCGGTCATCATCGGGAAATCACCCATGAAGACCGTCTGGCTCTTGATCTCACCGGTGTTGTTGTTGATGAACTCGGCCGTGACGAACAGCGGAGCCGCGTACGTCATGTCCTTGTCCTTGCACTCATCCGTCGAGGCCTTGACCTCGTCGAACCGTGGGTCGGAGAAGGACAGAGACATCGAGCCCGAGAAATCCTCGATCGGAGAGAGCTCGGTCAGGATGTCCTCGAGTCCACCGGCGACACTGCTGTCTCCCCGGGCGGCGGCACGGTCACGCCAACTCTGCGCACCTACCAGCCATTCGAACGAATCCGTCTGTACATCGAGGAGACCGGGTACCTCCAACGGCTCGCGAATGTTCGCGAACGAAACCCTCCTCGGGGCTCCCGGTGTTCCGACAACTGCCTTGGTCTGGCTAGAGACTGCCAAGATGCGTCCTTCCAGCACCTCACGCGGGTCGCTCGTGCAGTGCGACCGCCGCTGTATCTGTTTGCTATATGTGGGGCGAATTTCGGCTGGTGCAACCAGACCGAATCCCCATCACAGCGGCCCGAAAACGTGCTTTCGGGTAACAGCGATCGAGAGGTGGACAGGAGGCAGCCAGCGCAACGTCCAAAGGTACCCCAAATGTGCGCACAGCGCAACGGGGGCATCAAAAGTAGCACCCGGGGTCCATTCACGCGCTGACTCGGCGAAAGCGTGTCGCCTGCCGGACGCCCGATGCCGAAACCACTGCGCTTCGAAAAACCACTGGGGGTGCTCCTGACGACAAGACTGACCCGTGCCGCCCCCTTCGTCAAGAGGTTCGGCCCGATCCGTTTTCCGTGAGACCGCACTCGAACCGGTCGCGTCGATGGACCACTGCACCGCCGAGACGTATGCAATGGTCCATTGACGCAGCCGGAGGCGGGGACGCCGACGCGCCCCGCCCCCTGCCGTCTACCGGTCGGCCTCGCGCCACCGCGTGGCCTCGGCGAGCGTGAACCCGTGGACATCTGCCAGTTCACCCAACCGTTCGACGCTCTCGCCGTCGAGGGTGGTGCCGATGCTGCGCAGACCGAACTCACCCGACAACGCGATCAGCATCGTCTCGGCCATGCAGGCATACGTCAGCCCCGGAGCCAACCCGTAGGTCAACCCGAAATCCGAACCCGACGGCACCCGCACGATGCCGCCGTCGAACACGGTCACGTCGGGCCGCTCACTGCGCACGTCCCGGCCGATGTTCGGCGGCTGCGCCACGTCACAGACGATGGCACCCTCCATCAGGTCCGTCGGATCGATCAGTGCATGCGGTGCCGACGTGGCAGCGATGACGATCAACGAATCCTGCACCGCAGCAACAGGATCGGTGAAGAACTCGACATGACGCGACCTGATCAGATCGTCCAGATCGCCGTCGACCGCGTGCGCGGCCTCGGCCAGATCTCCCGCACCCACCCGAGCGCTGGCCACCATCTCCTGCGCGGCCGCCCACAGCTTGGGCGCGATGACCGAACTCTCCCCCTGCCTACCGACCAACACGACGGCGCCGACCTCGCCGGCCAACTGCTTGCCGATGGTTCGCCCGATCGCCCCGGCGGCACCGAGAATCGTCACCCGAGCCCGCGCGACATCGATACCGCGTTCGCGGCAGACGCGTCGAACAGCTCGCAGACTAGCCGCAGCGGTGAACGTGTTGCCGGTGGTGATCGGTCGCGTCGTCGCGCCGAGGCCCAACCCGTTCCCGGTGATCACCGACGAATAGCCGCCCAACCCGACAACCGTCGCCCCGCGCGAGATCGCCAGCTCGACAGCCCCGCCCACCACCGCCAGCGCACGCTCGGGCGGCAGATGCAGCAACTGCGCGGAGGTGTACGGCAGCCCGATCAGATCTCCGTGCGCCGTCGCCTCCCCTCCCCCGACGACCCGTCCACTGCCGATGACGAACGACGCGGGTTCGAGCTCGGACGTCGACGCTGCGAACCGCTCGAGCAGATCCTGCCGCTCGCCGTGGTCGAACACCTCGAGTGCCGAATCGAACGCCGCGAAGAACCCGAGATCGAGGGGATGTGCAATGAACGCGAAACGTCGATCCGTCGGCCGCACAGCGATATCGGGCGTCCGACCCGGACGCAACGCCTCGAGTGCAGGCGGAGTGGTGACGGTCGGACGGCCCAGCAGATGCCCGAACAATCCGTCCATGTCCCCCACCGCCGCATAACCCAGTGCACGATCCAGTGCTGCGACCAGACGCGAGCACTGCACCGCCGACACCGTCAGCGGCGGTTCGATCCGAATCACCCTGTTACCGAACAGAGTCGGAGCCACTCGGATCCCCTCGACATTGAGCAGGTACGAGCAGATCACCACCGCCAGATTGTGTTGGTCGGCAATCGATCCCAACAACGACTGCCGCCCGACCATGTTGACGTCCGCGGTGAATTCCATGCCGAGCAACAACCCACGCCCGCGCACCTCGGTGACCACCGACGGATACTTCTCGGCCAACGCGCTCAGATCGTTCTTCAACTGCCGCCCGAGAACGGCCACATTCTCCACCACCGCGCAGTCGTCCCGAGTCAACTCGTCGAGAACCGCGATACCCACCCGCGCAGCCAACGCGTTCCCCGCGAAGGTCGACGTGTGGCGCAGCGCGAAACTCTCGTTCACCAGCCTCGGCGCACACAACACCGCACCCACCGGCACGATGCCGCCACCGAGCGCCTTGGCGACGGTCAGAATGTCCGGCACCACACCCTCGTGCTCCGCCGCGAACATCCTGCCGGTCCGGCCGAGCCCGGTCTGCACCTCGTCGAGAGCCATCAGCACCCCGTGCCGATCACAGATCTCGCGCACGCGGCCCAGGTAACCGTCGGGCGGACACACCACTCCGCCCTCACCCTGAATCGGCTCCACCAGAAACACCGCGTAGTGCCCGGGTGCCGCCGCCAAGGCCGCGTCGAGCGCGTCCGAGTCTCCGAATTCGATGTGATCGAAGCCCTCGACCGGTGCACCGAAACCGCTCTGGTACTTGATGTTTCCCGTCGCAGAAAGAGCACCGAGAGTCTTGCCGTGAAAACTGTTCCCGGTGGTCAGTACACCCAGCCGACCGGTGTGCGCTCGCGCGATCTTGAGCGCCACCTCCGTCGCCTCGGTACCACTGTTGACGAACGTCGTCCGCGTCAATCCGTCGGGTGCGATGCGCCCCAACCGATGTGCCAGTTCACCGGCCGCGGTCAGCACCGAAGGCTGTACGAAAATGGCCTCCCCGCTGCAACGAACGTCGTTGACCGCCTGCCAGATCGGAGTCGGACCGTGCCCGAACGGGAGCGCACCGTACGCCCCGGCGAAGTCGAGATAGCGACGACCCGAGGCGTCGAAGAGAACCGTCCCGTCGCCGCGCACGTACTCGCGATCCAGATTCAGCGCAGACAACAGCCGATACAGTTCGGGATTGACGTGCTCGGCAAACCCCGATCGACCGGACCTGGATTCCACCACGGAATAATCGATAGTTGTGTCAGTCATGACCAGCATGCTCCGTTTTCATCGGATCCACCCCTGGCTGTCGAGCATCGAATGGTTGTCCCGAACAACCAGGGCTCGTCCCAAGCCAGGACGCAAACGCGATGGTAACTCGATTGAAAGCCGGTGACAGATGGCCGAAAAGCACACGAAAAAGCCCCGTCCGAGCAGGGCTTCTGCGTCGAACGGGGCCTCGTCGAATGCCGGCCGGGCTACTACTGATCGTCGATGGCAGACAGCTTCCAGGTGCCGTCGACCTTCTCCATGTTCACCGTCAACGGCCCCTCGGCACTGCCCGAGGCAACGCCGTTCTGGGTGGCACTGATGTTCACGTTGGCGATCAACTCGGCCATGCCGTCCTCTAGCCGCGAGACTCCGATATCGGTGACCATCGCCTCGGTTCCCGTATCCGTCTGCACCACAGCAGACTTGGTGGTTTCGGCGGTGGAGTTGAACTCGTCGAGCATCGACTGATTGAGCACCGCACGGGCTGCATCGAAATCGGCATCGATCGTGGCGGCCTTGTACGTGTACAGAGTCTGCAACGCATCGGTCGCGGCCGAGGTGACTTCCTGCGTGGCCGCGGAATCCACCCAGGCCGAATTGTCGATCGTCGCGAACGGCTTGAACGCGGCAATCGCAGCGAACGCGCCGAGCACGACGGCAATGACCGCAACGATGATCACGTGCTTCCAGCCGATACCCGACGCGGAGGCGGAGGGCGAGTCGGTCGACGCGGAATCGGCAGCGGGCTTGTCGGTTGCGGACTCGTCGAGTGCAGGTTCCTCGGTCGCGGACTTGTCGAGTGCAGGCTTGTCGAGAACCGGCTTGGCTGCCACGGGCTCGTCCGTCGCGGGCTTGTCGAGAACCGGCTTGTCTGCCGCGGGCTTGTCGAGAACCGGCGTGCTCGCCGATGGAGACGTGACAGCCGTCGTATCGTCGGCCGTCGATCCCTCGGTGGTCGAGCCCGTGTCGGAGCTGGCAGCAGTGGGCTTCCCGGTACCGGCCACCTTGCGGCGAACCTTGCTGGTGGTGGTGGGTGGAACGATCTTGCGACGCTGGGGAGGCACTACAGAACTCCTTCGAAACTCACTTCGGTACAGACGGAAAACACCACTGCCACGTATCTCAGTTGCCGCCGGTGTCCGGCTGGGGAGCCGGCGTCGCTTCCGCACTCGGGTCGGCCGCATTCGGATCGGCCGCGTTCGGGTCGGCGGGGCCGCCCGGATCGGTCGGGACGACGGGGTTGGTGTTCGGGTTGTCGAGCGAGATCCGTGAACCGATGGGGTCGACCTTGTTGGTCTTCCACACCCCGTCGACCTCTTCCATGGCCAGGCGCATCGTCAGCTTGCTTCGCTCGACGCGATCGGGCCAGGTGGTCGTTGTCGCGATGACCACAAGAGCGGTGGCGGTGTTCTCGTCCGTGCTCAGCTCCGTCAGCGTGCCGTGCAACACCTCGGCCTCGCTCTTGGCACCGGACTGACGAACCTGATCGGTGATGCCCGAGCGCGTCTGCTCGAGGTCGTTGAGCATCAAGTCGCCGGTGATGGACGACTTCATGTTGTCGAACGACTGATCGATTTGAGCCGCGTCGACCGTGTTGAGGTTGACTGCCGCCTGCTGCGCTCCGGTGAGCGCCGCGTCCCTGGTGTCCGCGGTGGGCTTCTGGCTCAGAAGCGCGTTGCCCCAGCCGTACCCGAAGAACACTGCCGCTGCGAGAGCGGCCACGGCGATCACCGTGACGACGGCAAACAGAATTTTCGCGGTCTTGTTGCGCCCTGGAGTCGCTGGGGACTCCAGGGCTTCGGTGCTCGAGTTCACACTTTCCACCCTACTACTCGGTAATATCCGGCCGAACCGCCCTCGGCCCGACGATAGTGCTGAGCAGCAGTTTTGCCGATTCCACTACTTCGGCGTGACGCCGATCAGCGGTGCCAACTGAGTGGCGATGGGGTTGAGGTTGAGCTTCTCCGGATCGACCTTGGGCTTGAGATCCCACGGCTGCGGTACGTCCGGATCGGCGAACACGATGCGGTTCGCGCTACGGACACCCGTCACGCTGCCCTGCGGTGTAGCGCAGTTCGCGTCGAGGTTCAGCGGGTAGTTCTCCCGAGTCGGATCGAAGTTCGGGTTCTTCCGCTTCTCCTCGTCGAGGATCGCCTGGCTTCCCTCGTAGCCGACCGTGCACGGCGGCGGATTGTTGACCTCGAGCAACAGACCCTGATGGATCGTGCCGTCGTTGGGGACGATCGTCGAGATACCGGCACCGAGAGCAGGCAGGAACGTCAGGAACGGACGAAGCGCGACGTATCGCGGTTCGGCTTGAGCGGCAACCAGCGCAAGGTTGTTGATATCGGTGGTCAAGGCCGGACCCGCATCGGTGATGAGACCACCGAGCTGATCGCCCGCCGCGGTACCGGTATCGATCAGGCGGCGGATGTCGGGATCGCTGGACTTCAGCTGAGCCGTCACCTGATCCAGGCTGGTGCTGAACTCTCGAATCAGATCCGACTGCTCGGACTGCGTGTTGAGCACCGGCACCGCGTCACGCACCAGTGCGAGCGTCTGCGGCAGCGCCTCGTTGCCTGCCTCGGAGATGTTCCCGAGCGAATCGACGAGGGACGCGAGATCTGTGCCCTTGCCGTCGAACGCCACACCGAGCTCGTTGACGACGCGCGTCAGCGTGTCCAGAGGTACCGAGCGGACCAACGTGTTCGTGTTGGCGAGGACGTCCTCCACCGGCACGGGCGTGGTGGTGTCGGCCTGAGCGATCTGCGAACCGTCGACCAGGAACGGGCCCTGATCGGTGTCGGGCTGGAGGTCGACGTACTGCTCACCGATCGCGGACCGGTTGGCCACCACGGCCTTCGTGTCGGCCGGGATGTCGGGCCCGCCGTTGTCGAGCATCAGCGCGACTCGGACGCCGTCCTGTGTCAGTTCCAGATCTCCGACGGTCCCCACCGGAACACCTCGGTAGGTGACCTCGGCGTTGGAGAAGATGCCACCGGAATCGGCCAGGTTCAGATCGACCTGGTATTGCCCGAACCCGAGCATGTTGTCCAGCCGCACGTACTTGGCACCGACGAAAACCAGACCCAGAACCGCTACGACGACGAATAGGACCAACTGAATACGAACCAGTCTCGATCTCACTGTCCAACTCCGAATCGCTCGAGCAGATCGTTCAACGGTGCCAACGGATCGGCAGGTGCGGGCGCAGCGGCTGCAGCGGCCTGCTCGTTCGCAGGTGCACCCGGGCCGGGAACCGGTGACGGGATGATCGGCGGCAACGGCAGCAGTGAGATCGTCGGCCAACCCGGCCGAGGTCCGTTTCCGTTGTAGTACGGATTCGACGGGTCGACCACCGGCAGCGTGTTGCCGTACTTGGGCTGGATGTAGACCGGATCGCCTTCACCGACGCCGAAGTTGCGCAGCGCAGTTCCGATCGACAGGTCCAGTGAGAGGAACAGGTTCGCGGAGTTGCCCTCGATGATCTTCTCGGTGCCGTCGGCGAACGGCAGCGTGGGGATGACCGCGAGCGAGGTGACCACGTCGTCCGCCGAATCGGCCAGGGCCTGCAGCGTCGGGCGCAGTGCCCGCAGGTCTGCGATCAGATCGTCCTTGGAACGGTCGATCACGTCGGTGCCCACGGCTCCGAGTCGGTCGAGCGCGCCGAGCATCTCGGTCAGCTGCGGACGCTGCTGCTCGAGAACTTCGGTGGCGATCGGCAAGTCCTTCAGCACTGCGTCGATCTTGTCGGTCTGCGTGTTGACGCGGCCGCTGAGAGTGTCGAGACCATCGATGGCGCGGGTGATGTCGTCCCGCTGCTGGTTGAGGCCGTCGATCAGCGTGTTCGCCTGCTGCAGAAGCTCTTTGGTCCTACCTTCGCGACCGTCGAAAGCCGTGCTCAGTTCCTTGATGATCGGCGAGAGCTGCCCGACGCCGCCACCGTTGAGCAGCAGCGACAGCGCGCCGAGTACCTGCTCGATGTCGGTGGCATGACGGGTGCGATCGAGCGGAATGGTGTCGCCGTCCTGCAGCCGCGCTGCCGACTCGTCACCGGGAGGTGCCGAGAGCTGCACGAACTTCTCACCGAGCAGGTTGGTCTGCTGCACCGATGCGATCGCGTTGGCGGGCAGATCCACGTCTGAGTTGAGGATGACCTCGACGTCGGCCGTCCACCCCTCGTTCGGGACGGAAATGGAGTCGACCCGGCCGACGGCCACACCGTCGACCTTGACGGTCGACTGCGGGACGAGGTCGAGCACGTCGTCGAACTGCACCGTCAGGTTGAACGGGTTGTCACCGACATCGGCACCGCCGGGAAGCGGGATGGCATAGATGCCTGCCGACGAGCAGGCTCCGGCCGACAGAGCGACCACACAGACGCCCGCTCCGACGACCAAGGAACGCTTCACACGAGCTCGATTCCGTTTCACAGAGGTTCTCACTGTCCCCCACCTCCGATGTACGACTGCTCCAGTCCGGGCATCGTGCTGTTTCCGAGCCTCGGCGAGACGACGCCGGGAACGGTGCCGGGAACGGACACGTTCTGCTCGATGTCGTTGGTGAGAACACCGAACGGCAGCACGATCCGGTTCTGGTCGGCGATCGGGGCCTGGATCATCGTGGTGATGTTGGCGCACTGATCGATGATCGGCTGGATCTGCGCACCGAGGGCCTCGAAGCGCGGATCGCCGGGAACGAGCTTGCCGAGATCGATGAGCCGGCACACGGTGCCGAGCGGATCCTGCGTCTCGTTCTGGAGGTTGGCGCGCGAGGCGAGCGTGCCTGACTCCGCGTCGTAGGCGTTCACCAGGTTGCTGATGGCCAGCGGCAGCAATGTGAGCGTCTGCACCAGCTGCTCACGTTTGTCGGCGAGCGTCTGAGTCGGAACCACGAGACCGTTTGCGGCATCGGTCAGTTCGGTCCGGTTGTCCGCGACGAACGTCGCCACGTCGCCGAGCGAGACCGACAGCTGTTGAAGTGCAGCTCCCAGGTCCTCGCGCTGGCCCGACAGGAAACCGGTCAGGTCGGCCAACTGGGTGTTGAAGTTGCGTACCTGCTGGTCGTTGACGGCCAGGGCACTGACGAACGTCTGCAGGTTCTTGATCGTGTCGAAGACGTCGGTGCGCGAGTCGCTCAGCGTGCGGCCGGCAGCCGAGAGCTGAGTGATGCTGTCGCCCAACGCTTCACCGTTGCCGTCGAGGTTCGCCGCGCCGGTGTTGACCAGGTCGGTGAGCGCGCCGTCCTTGTTGGCACCGTCGGGACCGAGGGCGGTCGAGAGGTCGTTGATGGACTTGTACAACTCGTCGACCTCGACGGGGGTGGCGGTGCGATCGCGACCGATCGTCGTGCCGTCGGCCATGGTGTCGCCGCCGGTATAGACGGGCGAGAGCTGGACGTAGCGATCGGCGACGAGCGACGGGCTGACCTGTACGGCCTTGGCGTCGGCCGGAATGTCGATCCCGCGGTCGACACGAAGCACGACCTCGACGTCGTCACCGAGCGGCGTGACGGAGTCGACCGTGCCGACCTTGACGCCCAGCACCCGCACCTCGGAGCCGGAGTAGATGCCGACCGATTTGTCGAAGTACGCGGTGATCTTGGTCGTACCGGCCCTGGTGAACAGCCACCAGCCGGCGACGGCCAACACCAGCGCCACGATCACGACGACGGCGATGAGCGCGAGCTTGTTCTTGTTTCTCGGTGCTGCCTGCGTGTCTGTCATCATTCCCCCGGCAACTTGTCGAGCGAGGGCTGGCGGTAGCCAGGTATCAACGGAACTCCGGGAGGTGTGAGGTTGGCCAGCGTGATGTCGAGCCATCGACCGTTGCCGGTGACGTTCGTGTAGAGCCGAATGAACGGTTCGTACAGCTCGAGCGCGCGGTCGAGGTTGTCGTTGTTGCGCTGCAGGATCTCGATGACGCCGTTGAGCTGCTGCAGCATCGGGTTGATGGTCGCCTCGTTGTCGCGAACGAGACCGGTCAGCTCCTGCGACACGCGCTGCGTGCCGGTGAGCAGCTGCGAGATCGCCTGCTGGCGGTTGTTGAGCTCTTCGAGAAGCGGACCGGCATCGGTGATCAGCTTGTTGAACTGCTCGTTGCGGTCGGCCAACACCTTCGACGTCTCACCGGTGGCCTCGAACAGCTTCTTGAGCTCCTCGTCGCGGCTGGCCACGGTCTGCGACAACCGGGTGACGCCGTCGAGCGAGGCACGGATGTTCGGAGGCGTCTCGGAAAACGCCTCGGACAGAGTCCGCATACTCGTCGCGAGCTGATCGGTGTCGATGTCGTTGATGGTCGACGCCGCATCGGAGAACGCGTCGATGACGTCGTACGGGGACGTGGTGCGCTCGAGCGGGATCGGGTCCTTGGGGCTCAGTGTGTCCGGCCCACTCGGGTCCAGCGCGAGGTACTTCTGTCCCAGCAGGGTCTTGATCGCGATAGCGGCCCGTGACTCGTTACCGACCCAGGCGTCCTGCACCGTGAAGTCCACGAGTACTCGGTCGCCTTCGAGACGCACGTCGGTCACCTTGCCGACCTTGACGCCCGCGATGCGCACTTCGTTCGACGGCTTGAGACCCGCTGCCTCGCTGAACTCGGCGGTGTACACCGAGCCGGCACCGATGATCGGGAGCCGGTCGAGAAAGAAGACCGACATCGTGGCGAGCAGGATGATGGCGATGCCCAGTGCACCGATGGTGGCCGGACTACGACGAGATGTCATTGTTTGATCCCCCCAGCTTTGCAACGCTCTGCCGAGTTCGTGTAGAGCGGCTGGTTGACGGTCGGAAGCCCGGTCGGCAGATTCAGGTTCGGCGAGTTACCCGGTCCGGCGACGATGTCGATGCCGCAGAGGTAGAACGTGAACCAGGATCCCTGCTGGGCCGTGCGAATGAGCTTGTCGAGTTTGACGGGCAGATTTCCGAGGACAGCGTCGACGTCGTCGCTGCGGCGGTTGATCGTCTCGGACAGTGTGTTCAACGCAGTCACCGATCCCTGGATCGACGGCCTGGTCGGCTCGAGCAGGTCGGCGGTCGCGTTGGTCAGACCGGCGAGCGAGGTGACGGCCGAGCCGACCACATCACGATCGGCCGACAGACCCGAGACGAGCTGCTGGGTGTTGACGATCAGGCTGTCGAGCTGGCCGTCGTTCTGGTTGACCGTCGCCAGCACGTTGTTGAGATTGGTGATGACCTGGCCGATGACCTGATCCTTGTCGGCGACGGTATTCGTCAGCGTCGCCGTGTTGGTCACCAACTCGTTGATGGTGCCCGACTCCCCCTGGAACACCTGGATGATCTGGTACGACAGCTTGTTGACGTCGTCGGAGCTGAGCGTGGTGAACAACGGCCGGAAACCGTCGAACAGCGTGGTCAGATTCACCGCAGGCTTGGTCCGCTCCAACGGAATGGTCGCACCTTCGGTGATCTTCTGCCCCTGGTCCCCCGAGCCCTGCTCGATGGCGATGTAGCGCTGACCGACCAGGTTCCTGAACCGGATGGTCGCCGTCGAGCTGGCGGGCAGCCAATCCCGACTGCTCAAGGTGAAGTCCACTTTGGCTTCGCGCTCGTTGGCGATCTCGATCGAGTCGACCTGGCCGACGCGAACGCCGGCGATACGAATCTCGTCGCCCTCGTTGAGCGAAGTGACGTCGGTGAAGATCGCCGAGAACTTGGTGCCGCCGCCACCGCTGGAATTGGCGATGGTGAAGGCGAGGGTGGCCGTGGCAAGGATCGTGATCACGGCGAACACGATCAACTTGATGATCGGCGCGAGAAGGCCTCTCATGGCACGGTCACCTCCACTCCCCTCAATGCCGGTGCGCCGATAGCGGCCGCCCACGACGGAATACTGTCCGGTGCAACACCACTCGCCTGTCCGTAGATCACGGCGAGAGTGTCACGCTCGAAGTCCGAGCCCTCGTAACTCGCCGGCTGCGCAGACGCGGAAACGGCGGGAACGATGGAGCTCTGAGCCGACTTCGGGGGTCCCTGTCCTTCGATCACCTGCGGGCCCGGGTTACGGGTCGGCACCTGGTAGGAACCGTCGTTGATCGAACCTCCCGGATACTGCGGGAAGAACTCACCCGGTGCAGCAGGCTCGAAGCAGGTGGCTCCGCGATCGTCGAACAAGCGCGGCTCGTCCTGGTTCGGCAAGTAACGGCCCTTCGGGTTGACGAACGATGCGGACACGTTGATGCCGGGGTACTCGTCGCCCTCGCCGAGCACGACCTTGCCGCGCCTGGCACCTTCGGCGAACTGGGTGAACGTGCAGCCGAACGTCGGGGAGAACTCGGCCAGCAGCTCGAGGGCTTCCCGAGAGTTCGCGGCCAATCCGATCAGATTCTCGGAGTTGGTCTGCAGGAAGTCCGCGGTGGTGTAGGACGCAGAGGTCAGCGAACCGTACAGCGTCTCCAGGCTGGACTGCCGCTCCACCACGGTGTTGCCCGTCGTACGCAGATTGTCCAGTGCCGAGATCAACTCGGGCGCAGCGTCCGCGTACGTCTGGGAGAAGTCGGCGAGCCCGACGAGCGTCTGCTGAATGTTGGGCAGCTCGGTGTTCAGACCGGAGACGACGTTGGTCAGGTTGTCGATGGTCTGTCCGAGCTGCTCGCCGCGTCCGCTGAGGCCCTGCGCCAACGACCCGAGGGTGTTGGCCAGATCCTGCGGCGGAATCGCCTGCAGCAGCGGGAGCAGTCCGTCGAGCAACTGCCCGACCTCGATAGCGTTTCCGCTGGTGTCCTGACGCAGGACCGTACCGTCGGTGATCGGCGACGCCGAGTCGTTCTCGGGCACGATCAGCGAGACGTATCGCTCACCGAACAGCGTCTTGGGAAGCAACCGCGCCGTGGCGTTGGACGGAATCAGTGGAGCCTTGTCCGGGTCGATCGCGAGCTGCGAGGTGACCACGCCGTCGACGGTCGATGCCGAGCGCACCTCACCGACGATCATTCCGCGGACCTTGACGTCCGCGTTCATCGGCAGTGCATTGCCGACGGAGTCGGTTTCGAGACTGACGTTCACCACCGACTTGAACGTCTTGTTGTAGGACGTGATGCTCCATCCCAGGAACAGGATGAGCACCAGGAAGAACGCCAAACCGAGCAGTACTCGCTTCAGTCGCGACGGCGAGTCGATCATCCCGCAACCCTCACTGTGGTGGTCGTGCCCCAGATGGCGAGGCTCAAGAAGAAGTCCAGCACCGCGATCGTGACGATCGCGGTACGAACGGCACGGCCCACTGCGACGCCGACACCGGCAGGTCCGCCGGAGGCGTGGTAGCCGTAATAGCAGTGGATCATGATCAGGACGAAGGCGAAGATCAACACCTTCAGGAACGAATACAACACGTCTTCCGGAGGTAGGAAGAGGTTGAAGTAGTGGTCGTAGGACCCGGTGGACTGCCCGTTGAAGATGGTGCTGATCCCTCGGGACGCGACGTACGACGCCAGCAGTCCGACGATGTAGAGCGGGATGACGGCCACGAAGCCGGCGATCATGCGGGTGGTCACCAGGAACGGCACGCTGGGAACCGCCATCACCTCGAGGGCATCGATCTCCTCCGAGATCCGCATGGCACCGAGCTGGGCCGTGAAGCCACAGCCGACAGTGGCCGACAGCGCGAGTCCGGCGACGATAGGCGCGATCTCACGGGTGTTGACGTATGCGGACAGGAAGCCGGTGAGCACGGAGCTACCGAGCTGCTCGAGTGCGGCGTAACCCTGCAGACCGACGACGATGCCGGTGAAGCCGGACATCATCACGATCACGCCGATGGTTCCGCCGATGACCGCGAGCGCGCCACTGCCGAAGGTGACCTCGGCCAGCAGGCGGAGCACCTCCTTCTTGTAGTGCACAGCGGTCTTGGGAATCCACCCGATGGCCCGAAGGTAGAACGACATCTGCTCGCCGGCGCGGTCGAGCACGTTCAGTGGGGCATTGCCGACGCGCTTGACGCGCATCAGCGTGCGGTCACCGCGACCTCGTGCGATCGTCATCGCGGTTACGCTCCCTTTGCTGGGACGACCTGGAGATACACCAGGGTCAGGATCAGGTTGGCGAAGAAGAGCAGCAGGAACGTGATGACAACCGTCTGGTTCACTGCCTCGCCGACGCCCTTGGGTCCGGGATTGGGATTGAGCCCCTTGTAGGAGGCGATGATGCCCGCGATCAGTCCGAAGATCGCCGCTTTGGCTTCTGCGACATAGAGATCCGGGAGCTGCGCCAGCGCACCGAATGACGCCAGATACGCACCGGGGGTACCACCCTGGAGGATCACGTTGAAGAAGTATCCGCCTGCGATACCGACGACCGAGACCAGCCCGTTGAGCAACAGTGCGACGAGGATCATCGCGAGCACTCGCGGAACGACGAGACGATGCACGGGGTCGATGCCCAACACCCGCATGGCGTCGATCTCCTCGCGAATGGTGCGCGAGCCGAGGTCGGCCGTGACTGCAGAGCCGGCGGCACCGGCCACCAGCAGCGCGGTCACGATCGGACTGCCCTGCTGAATGACCGCCAGCACACTGGCCGCACCGGTGAACGACTCGGCACCGAGTTGCTTGATCAGCGATCCGGTCTGCAGCGAGACGACCGCGCCGAACGGAATTGCGACGAGCGCCGTCGGCAAGATGGTGACGCTGGCGATGAACCAGGCCTGTTCGATGAACTCTCGAAACTGGAACGGCCTACGAAAGGTGTTTCGGACGACCTCGACGAACAGTTCGACGATATTGCCGGCTTGTGTCAGAGCGGCGTTCGCCGGAGCGAACGCGGACTTCTTCGATCCCGCCATGTCTGCTATTGACCCCGACCTTGAGTCGGAGCCTGGTAGCCCTGCTGGTCGTAACCCTGCTGGTCGTAACCCTGCTGGTCGTAGCCTTGCTGGTTGTACCCCTGCTGGTTGTAGCCCTGCTGGCCATATCCCTGCTGGTCGTACCCCTGCTGGTCGTAGCCCTGCTCGTCGTAGCCCTGCCGGCCTGCGTACACCGGCTGCTGACCCGGATCGGTGGTGTCGAGGCTTTCCTGGATGGCGACCTGCGCGTTGTGCGGCAGGGTGTGCATGATCTGGCGCACCCGTTCCTGCCTACGCCCGACGGCCTGACGAACCGGAGTACCGGGAGTGGCCTTCATCTGCGGCACGATGCCTTCGACGTCGTCGACGCCACCGGCGTGGTGCCCGGCGTCGACCATGGCCTGCTCCTGCGCCATCTGCGCCTCGTCCTTCTCCTCCGACATACCGATCGGGCCGATCATCGTTCCGTTGAGGAACTGCTTGACCACCGGCTCGTCGCTCGTCAGCAGCACCTCGCGCGGACCGAACATGACCAGCTGGCGACGGAAGAGCATACCGATGTTGTCGGGCACCGTCCGGGCGAGGTTGATGTTGTGCGAGACGATCAGGATCGTGGCATCGATCTCGGCGTTGATGTCGATCAGGGTCTGCGAAATGTAGGTGGTGCGAACGGGATCGAGGCCCGAGTCCGGCTCGTCGACCAGGATGATCTCGGGATCGAGCACCAGGGCGCGGGCCAGTCCGGCGCGCTTGCGCATACCGCCGGAGATCTCACCGGGCAGCTTGTCCTCGGCACCGAGCAGACCGGTCAGTTCGAGCTTCTCCATCACGATCTTGCGGATGTCGGACTCGGACTTCTTGGTGTGCTCACGCAACGGGAACGCGACATTGTCGTAGAGGTTCATCGAGCCGAACAGTGCGCCGTCCTGGAACAGCACCCCGAACAGCTTGCGGATCTCGTAGAGCTCTCGCGAGGAGCACTGCAGGATGTCGGTTCCGTCGATGAAGATCTTGCCCTGCTCGGGACGCAGGAGACCGATCAGCGATTTCAGGAAGACCGACTTGCCGGTACCGGACGGACCGAGCAGAGCACTGACTTCACCCTTCGGCAGGGTCAACGTCACGTCCTGCCAGATCTTCTGTACCCCGAAAGACTTGGTCAATCCCTCGACCGAAACCTCGACTCCCACGCTGACCTCCACAATTCGTACACATCGACCCAGATGTGGGTTGCGTCACTGTAACCCATGCACGTGTCCGCTCCGACACAGGAGCTTACCGCCCAGTAAGAACTTCCCCGAGTCAGGCTGTAGAGCTTGCATCAGTGTGGCTCATCTCACGCGACACGGACGCCGACTCGCCAGAACTGTGACAAGTCCCTGCGTGAGGAAGCTGTGACACACCACAAAAAATGACGGCCAAAACCCTTCGGAACGCTTCGGACTTCGGCGAGGTCGAGTAAACAGCGGCGCAGAGCGGGTGTCACGCGATCCGGCGGAGTCCGTGACCGATCACAACGACGAGTCGGTCGGAGCTACCGGAAACACAGAAAAGGGGCCGCCCCCACCTGAGTGGGAACGGCCCCTCGACTCGCTCTCGAATTCAGAGCGTGAAGTACGACTGCAACGAAGCGGTCTTACTTGACGGAGATCTTCGCGCCGGCAGCTTCCAGCTTCTCCTTGGCAGCATCGGCTGCGTCCTTGGCGACCTTCTCCAGGATTGCCTTCGGAGCGCTCTCGACGAGGTCCTTGGCTTCCTTCAGGCCGAGGCCGGAGACGACCTCACGGACGACCTTGATGACCTGGATCTTCTTGTCGCCGGCCGACTCGAGGACGACGTCGAACTCGTCCTGCTCCTCGGCAGCGTCAGCGCCACCGGCTGCCGGTGCACCGGCAGCGGCGACGGCGACGGGAGCGGCTGCGGTGACCTCGAAGGTCTCCTCGAATGCCTTCACGAACTCGCTGAGCTCGAGGAGGGTGAGCTCCTTGAACTGGTCGAGCAATTCTTCGGTGCTGAGCTTCGCCATGGTGGCGGGTCCTTCCTGTAAGTACCTGGTCGCTGATCCGCGACTGGTGTTCGGTGATGGTGTGGAGCTGAGCTGTTCGCCGATACCAGCGGATCAGCTTTCGGCGGGAGCTTCCGCCGGTGCTTCTGCTTCTGCAGGTGCCTCGGCCGCGGCGGGTGCGCCGGCAGCCTTCTTCTCCTGCAACGCGAACGCCAGACGCGCGAACTGCGATGCGGGAGCGTTGAACAGGCCTGCAGCCTTCGACAAGTTGCCCTTCATGGCGCCGGCAAGCTTGGCCAACAGGATTTCGCGCGACTCGAGGTCTGCGATCTTGTTGATCTCGTCCACGGACAGCGTTGCGCCGTCCATGTAGCCGCCCTTGACGATCAAGGCCTTGTTGTCCTTGGCGAAGGCCTTGATGGCCTTCGCTGCGTCGACCGGCTCGCCCTTGATGAATGCAATGGCGGTCGGTCCGACGAACAAGTCGTCGAGGCCGGTGATGCCGGCCTCGGCTGCTGCGCGCTTGACCAGGGTGTTCTTGGCGACGGAGTACGTGGCACCTTCGCCGAGCGCACGCCGGAGCTGAGTCAGACCGGACACCGAAAGACCACGGTATTCCGTGACGACGGCAGCCGTCGAACCCTTGAACTGTTCGGTGATCTCCGATACTGCTGAGACCTTTTCGGGCTTTGCCATACTTCGCCTCCTCTCGTGGGAAGTTGTGTCGATCGCGAGAGGGCCGGAAAACGACGAACGCCCCGGCGCAAGAAGCACACGGGGCGTGAACGAGCGGGCAGCCACGAGGGCTGCATACAGGTTCCCTACCTCGTTCTCCTGCGTGGGCCGTCCGAAGCGATCTCGGACCTTCAACCGCGCAACTCCCGGAAGTGAATCCTTCGAGAAGGCGGTGACCAACGGTCTTGGGTAGAACTTGATTGGGCGATCAGGGCACGAGTGCGAGCATTCGTGTTCCGGACCGTCGACCAGGCTACAACACGTTCGGTGCCAACTCCAAAACGTTCGGCGTTCGCACCGTCAGATGCGCACCCCGTAGAGAACCAGGTTGCGCTCGTAGCTGCCCACCGCTGCATCGAAGTCACCCGAACAGGTGATGAGCCGAATCTCGTCGGCAGGCACCGCTCCGAAGACCAGTGCGGTCGGGAACTCGGTTTTGCCGTAGTCACCGATCCGATCGATTCGGTACGTGGTTCGGCCACCCGCCTCGTCCTCGACCTCGACGACATCTCCGGTTCCGAGTTCCGAGAGGCGATCGAACACCGCAGGACCGGTCGTCGAGTCGACGTGCCCGGCTATCACCGTCGGACTGCCGATCGCACCGGGTCGGCCACCTCCGGTGAACCACCCGACGTCGTCGTAGTCGGTGGGCACCTGCATCTCCCCCGACTCGGTGAGCCCCAGGCCGATCAACGGCTCGTCGAGACCGATGTCCACGGCGCTCACCCGCGTCGGGGCCGGTGTCACCGAGTCCACTGCGGGCGCAGTCGGGGCAGTGCCCGACAACGGCTGCGAGGACACGGGGACGGCCGGTGGTGACGGCTGCGACGGCTGCGGTGACGGTGAGGAACAACCCACCACCACCATCACCGCCGCCGCGATCAGAACCGAATATCTCAGCTCCGCACCTCACGTCGAGCCGCGAACGTCACGCCCGCGACGACCATCGCACCCAGAGCCACTGCACCGACGACGGGCAGCACCGAGCTCGACGCCGTATCGGCCGCCGCGAGCGACGATCCACCGCCTCCGGTCGCAACGGACCCGACCGGAATCTGGGTGAGCTGGCCGCGCACCGCTCCCGCCGAGAAATCGACGGTGTGAGTGTCGGCGGCGAAGGCCGCGGGATCGGCTTCGATCCGATCGAGCGTGAATCCGGTACCGCTGTCGGCGGTGGCACCGGCCGGAGTGAGCCCGGTGGTGAACGGTCCCTGCATGCAGCCGCTGCTGGTGCGTGGGCCGTCGCCGATGGGCGTCGGGTTCGGGAATGCCAGACGCGGAGGTCCTGCTGCGCCCGCCGCAGCCTGGTGAATGTGCGTGGCGGTCTTGGCCGGGCTCATGTAGTCGCCGGTGACACCATCGAGCGCAATGTCGTAGCAGACGATGTCGAGGTCCGAGTTGATGCGCAGCGTGAAGGTACCCATCGCGCCGGGCTGCCCCGGAGTGGCGACGCCCTCACCGTTGAGCACCTGGTCGGGAGTGGCCATGGCCGTGAACGCGCTGGTGAACGAATCCGGTTCGGCGACAGGCGTATCGGCACCGGCCGGGGCAGCGGCGAACAGCATCAGGGCCGCGGTACCACCGACGAGCGCTGTGGCGGTGGATCGGATCGACGTGGCCGGGCGTGGAATCGAGCGTCTGGTCATCTCGTGTGCCTTCCGTGGGAGTATCGGGCAAGCGAGCCCGTGCAAGGTGTACGAGTGCCGATGCCAGAATGTTCAAAGCTCGGTAAAGAAATATTCTCCGCCCTCGTCGTGAACGTCCGAGGGTCCACCGACGTATCCACTGTCATGAGCATCGGGAGCGTGATCGAACTGGACTTCGACGTCGCTGCCGCGTACGACGAGCACGCGTCGGCCATGCTCGGGTTCGCCGTCAACGCTCTGCGCGACAGAACTCTGGCCGAGGATTGCGTTCAGGAGACCTTCTTTCGGGCATGGCGAGCGCGATCCCGATTCGAGCCGAGTCGCGGGTCGCTGCGAACGTGGTTGTTCGCCATCGAACGCAATGTGATCGTCGACGTTCAACGGTCGCTGACGAGGATGCCGATGCCGGCGTCGGACCGGATCGAGGACATCGATCGGGGGTCGGGTGGGGTCACGCGTGACACCAGTCCCGACGTCGACGAGCGGCTCCGAATCATCGCCGCACTCGCCCTGCTGTCCCCCGAGCATCGGGAGGTCGTCGTCGCAGTGCACCTCGGCGGCAGCACCTACGCCGAACTCTCGGAATCGACCGGAGTTGCCGTACGAACACTGCGCACCCGCACCTTCTATGCACTGCGGGCCCTACGAGACCACCTCGACGGACAGGAGGAATCATGAGCGCATCACCCGATCGCCGAGCCGAGTTGATCGCCGCTGCCGTCGGCGACGATCTCGACGACGCCGAAGCCGCCGAACTGCGGGAACTCGCTGCGGCGGATCCCACGGTCGACACCGAGATCGCCCAATTGCGCGAGATGACGGACATCCTGGGCCGCCGTGGACCGACCCAGCCCTGGCTCGAATCCGCGACGCCACCCGACCTGCGCGAGCGAATCCTCGTCGCGACGGGCCGCTCCCCGCGAGAGCGATCCGGATCGCCGCGATTCGGTATGCAGCGATTCGGAATGCAGCGCAGATCGGCAGGTCTGGCCGCTGCGGCCGCGATCGTGGGGGTGGTGGTCGGCGGTGGGGCCGTGCTCGGGGTGGACGCCTACCGCCAGCCCGCGGATCCACCCACCGCGATCACCGGTCCACCCGGAACCCTCGGCGCGTACGAGGAAATCGCGTTCACGACGAGTGCGCCGAGCGTCGACGTAGAAGGAGGTCTGGTCGCCCACACCTGGGGCACCGAGACCGTTCTGGAGATGGAGGGCATCTCCGATCGTGGACCGTACGAGGTGGTTCTCGTCGACCGGTCGGGTGTCGAGCGCCCGTCCGGCACGTTTCTCGGTAGTGACATCACCATCGAGTGCCGCATGAACGCCGCGGTACTGCGCCAGGATGTGACCGACATCGAGATCCGCTCGGCCGGCGGCGAAATCCTCGCGAGCGCTCAGCTGCCGACGGCCTCGTAGCACCCGGAGTCGACTCTCCTGCGGTTCGACCCGGGCCACCAGTTCCGCTCACCGAAGAGCTTCATCATCGCGGGCACCATCATCATCCGCACCAGCACCGCGTCGAACAGCACTGCAATGGCGAGAGCGAAGCCGAACTGTTTGAGCTCGAGAACGTCGGCGGTGAGGAAGCTGGCGAACACGGCGATCATGATCGCGGCGGCGGCCGTGATCGGTCTGGCGGTGTGCTCGATACCGTCGACGACGGCCACGTCGTTGCTCGCTCCCCGCACGAACACCTCACGCATGCGGCCGATGAGAAACACCTCGTAGTCCATCGACAGGCCGAAGACCACTGCGAACACCGTCACCGGTAGATACACCTGGATGTAGCCCGGGCTTTCGAAGCCGAGAAGGCCCGACCCCCAACCCCATTGGAAGACGGCGACGGTCGCACCCAACGCTGCTCCGGTGACGAGCAGGTTCATGGCGACCGCCTTGAGCGGAATCACCACGCTGCGGAAGACGACTGCCAAGTACACGAGCGAGAAGGCGAGAACGGCGGCGACTACCCAGGCGAACTTGCCCGAGATCTCGTCGGAGGCGTCGACCACCAGTGCGGTGGTGCCACCCACGGAGACGCTCGTGCCGTCCGTCTCGCCTGCAGCGACCGCCTGCTCACGCAGGGATCCGACGAGATCGGAGGCCTGAGTCGAGTCGATCGGCACCGACGGAACCACGATCAGCAGCGACCGCCCGGCCTCCGGCTGCGCCAAAGCGTAGGCGACGCGATCGTCCCCGCGCACGGAGTCGGCGAAGGCGTTGACGGTGGCCATCTGCTGCGGTTCCAACGGACTGTCGTTCTCACCCGTGAACACGATGGTGATGGGTGAGATGGTCCCGGGCGCGAACTTCTCGGTCAGGACCGTGTTGGCCCGTCCCGACGGTTCGGCGCTCAGCGCTTCGGCACCGAGGTCGACACCGTACGAGATGGAACCGATGGGAATCAGGCAGACGAGGAGGACCGCGGCCGACGCGGCCGTGTAACGCCACGGGCGCTCGATGACGTGCTGCGCCCATCTCGACCACCACGTGGGCACCGCGGCGTCGTGCTCGTCGACCGACGGGGGTTGGAATCTGCGCGGCAGCGACCACGCTCCGATGCGTGTGCCCAGTACCGCGAGAATCGCCGGCAGCAGGGTCCAGGCGACCACGACCACGGTGGCGATGGTGAGTGCGACGACCAGCGAGATGCTGCGTACCGCGGGGACATCGACGATGGCCAGGGCTCCGAGTGCGATCAACACGACCAGTCCGGAGATGACGATGGTGTGCCCGGCGGTGCCCATGGCCGCCCCGACGGCGCGCTCCGTCCGGTCCGGATCGTCCGAGGGTCCGGCTCGCCCGATCTCCTCCCGGAATCGACTGACGATGAACAGCGCATAGTCGATTCCCAGACCCAGACCGAACATCGCCGCGACGGTGGTGACGAGAACGTCGAACGTCATCACGTTGGACAACAGCGCGAACATTCCGAATGCCGCCAGCACGCCGATGCCGGTGGAGACCAACGGCACGATACCTGCGACCATCGACCCCACCGCCAGGATCAAAACCACGAAAGCGATGGGAAGACCGATGCTCTCGGCCCGTACGGCATCCTCGGATTCGACGCGGGTGAGATCGACCGTCATCGGGGAATACCCCGTCACCGCCACCTCGACGCCGTCGCCGGATGCCGCGTCGATCATCTCCTGCACGCGTTCTGCGACCGCGATCCGATCGCTCGCCTCTCCGCCGATACCGACGAACGCCAGCGCCGACGTGCCGTCCTGCGAAATCGTCGGGACGAAGCCCGCGGTCTCGTAGGGGTCGACGACCCGCAGCACGCCCGGGGACTGCCGGAGCCGACCCACGACCTCCCCCACTCGCTCACGGAACGCCGGGTCGGATGTGTTCACCGATTCGGAGGTGAACGTGACGACGAGTTGTTCCGAGCCGAACGACTCGAAGTGGCGCTCGATCAGATCGTCGGCCCGGCTCGATTCGGTGCCCGGCACCGAGAAGTTGGCTCCGACCAGCGAATTCTGCAGCGCCGGATACGCAACCGCCGATCCCACCGCCAGCAGCGTCCAGATCGCCAGCACCACCCAACGCCGACGCGCCACGAGCCGACCCCACCGGTCGCCGATGTTTCCCCTCGTCACCTGCGGGTCGAATCGCGAGATCGTGTCGGTCATCTACGTCAACTCCCGGCTGAAGATGCGGTAGGTGCGATGCGGAGCGAGCTTCGTTCGGGTCAGGACCGAGCCCCTCATCCACGGACTGTCGTCGAGCACAGGAGCCGCTTCGACGCGAGTGAACCCGAGGTCGCGCATGCGCACCGACATCTCCATGATCAGCAGGGAGGACACGGCTCGATCGGGGCAATCGGGATCGACGAACAGCATGTCCACCCGCACGCCGTCGATGACCTCGGTTCGACCCGGACGCTTGACGTGCCACAGCGTCACCAGGTCTCGCGCCCAGCGAGACTTCAGGTGCGCCGCCTTCGCGGCGGCCTGATTGACGTCCGGGATTCCCATCAGGAAGCCGACGGGCTTGCCGTCGAGTTCAGCCAGCAGGGTCAGCCTGCGGTCGATGACCGGAAGCATCATCTTGAGCAACTCGAACAGCTCGGTGTAGGACAGCGGCGAAAAGCCCCAGAAGTTCACGAACGTCTTGTTGTAGAGGTCCCGCACGATGCGCGCGTCGCGCCGCAGCGTCCGGTACTTCATCGACCGGAACGTCACCTCGGATCGCGCCTTGATCTTCTCGAAGATCTGCATGTGCCGCGCGTATTTGGGGTCGTTGTAGATGATGCACGGGTCGTCGAAGAGGTAGCTGTAGAAGTCCTTGACCGCCATCAGACCCCACTTCTCGAAGTGGGCGGCGTAGTAGTGCGGATTGTGCGGCATCCCCACCAGCGGCAGTGCCGGGGTCTCGTCGACGACGATGCCTGCGCTGTAGAACATCGACGGCCCGAAGGGGCCGGAGATGGTCGCGAGCCCGCGAGCCGAAAGCCATTGCGCCGCAGCGTCGAGCAATGCTCTCGCAACGTCGTGATCGTCGACGGCCTCGTAGAAGCCGAAGAAGCCGATCGACTCCCCCGTGTACTCGGTGAACGACAGGTCGTGGATGGCCACGACGCGACCGACGGCGATTCCGTTCTCGCGCGCCAGGAATGCTTTCGTGATGCGAGTGGCGGCGACCGAGGACGGCGGTGCGACGAGCACTCGACGCAGGTCTATCGACTCGTCGGGAAGGCGGTGCGGATCGCCTTGGTAGACCAGGTCGGAGACGGCCTCGAACTCGCGCCAGCCTGCTTTGCCGTCGACCTCTTCGATCGTGATCATCGTTCCTCTTCGTTCTGTTGACTGCCGTCGACGAGGATCGGTGAACGGGCCACCGTCGTCTCCCCGGCGAACACGTAATTGCCTGGCCGGACGGTGATCTCGTCGACGAGTGCGTCCGGCACGAACACATCGCACTGAGAACCGAAGCGGATCATCCCGTACTGCTCGCCGCGTTCGACGGTGTCACCGACGGCGACGTGCGCGACGATGCGGTCGACCCAGAGATCGGCAATCTGCGTCACCGTCACCACGGCACCGGACTCGTGCTCGATCGAGATGGTGAGCCGCTCGTTGGTGAGCAGGTAGTCGCAGCCCTCGTCGTACGGAGTGCGTCGGGTCAACAGGTTCGCGCCGACCCTGGCCATCGACTTGTTGAACGGTGCAGCCGACCGGTGGCGACGCATGCCGACGGTGCCCGCAACCGGAATTCGATTGCGGTGCACCGAATATTCGGACATGTAGATCCCGATCAGGTAACCGCTGTCGGTCGAGCTGACTCCGGCGATCTCGTCGAGAACGATCGTCCGCCCTTTCTTGACGGCGAACGCGGTACTGCCCGCCTCCACGCGTTTGACGTACGTGACGAACCCGTCGGCCGGCGCGACCACCGCCCGCGGATCGGCGGGCGGTTCGCGGTGCGGGTCACGGAAGAAGAACCGCGTTCGCCAGTACACGAACAGCGCGAACGGAGCTGCCGGCACCACGGCGAGGCCGAGTGTCCACCGAATCCACGACATCAGCTGTGCCGCTGTTCGTCGACGCTCTCCGACCAGGTCACGAAGGCATCGGCCGCCCGGATCCGCACCGAGGCGGGCAGCAGCCCGATCAGCCCGCACACCACGTAGAACCCGAGCGAGAGAACGCCGTTGGTCACCTCACGGCCGATGGGTACGTCCCGTAGGCGCACCGAGGTGGGTTCGAATCCCTCCGACACGTCAGTTGACGGCGGCGGGCGTGAGCGTCTTGAGCTGTGCTTTGTCGAAGTAGAGCTCGAAGAGGCGACGGTGATCGCACCACGAGATGTCGTGGTCGACCGGCAGGATGGCCTCGGGCTTGTGCACCAGGCGCATGAGCTTGTCGATGTTGTCGGCCAGCATCGTCTCGGCGAACCGAGGTGAGATGCGTACGCTGACGCGCTCCTTGAACTCGTCCCAACTCACCAGATCGAGCCCCAACAGTTCGGCATAGAGATCGTGACCGTAGCCGGTGGGATTGCTCGGCAACAGTCTCGTCAGAGGATGACCGCGCAGCGAGTTGCTCGCCATCACGTCACACATCACGTCGACGGGGACGTAGTTCATGCCAGGGCCGTCCCAGATGGCACCGGCAGCGATCGCCAGTTCGATGATCCGCCAGAAACTGTAGACCCGGCCAGGATCACGCCCGAGTTCGGTGCTGCCCAGGATGTAGGGGGCTTCGCACAGGGTGACGGAGTAGGTGTCCGACATCGACAGCCAGCCCAGCAGCGTTGCGTTGACCCACTTCATCTGCGCGTATCCGGAGTACCACCACGAATCGGGACGACGGAAGTCCTCGGGCTTCTGGTACAGGTGGGCACCGATGCTTCCCACGTACGTCAGGTGCTTACGGGTGGAGGTGATGCTGAATTCGAGGATCCGCAGCACGCTGACGAACCAGTCGTCGCGCAGCTCGGCGTAGCTCTCGGTGTAGTCGGTCGAACTGGCGCAGTTGAAGATCTGCCCCACTCCGGCAGCCAGGTCGTAGTAGGCGGCCTTGTCCAGACCGAACCGGAACTTCGTCGGCGTGCCCTCGACGATGCGGATCTTGCCGGCGTCCACCACGATCTCGTACTGATCGAACGTGCGCTGCAGACGCTCGAGAGCCGTCTCTTCCTCGGTGGAACGAACCATCGCGTAGACGACCTCGACGGCGGAATCACGAGTGAGGCGGCCGATCAGGTGAGCACCGAGAAAGCCGTTGGCTCCGAACACGAGTGCGGTATCGGTGCGCGGCGCTGCCATGTCTGCCACCCGTCTGCGAGTGTCCTCGTCGACGAACGGTCGCAGCGCCGTCGGATCGCCGTTGCTCAGAGCAACGACGTCGGCGTACTTCCCGGCGAACCGTAGCCCCGGGCATTCGTTGGTGATCAAAGCGTCTGCGTGCGGCCAGATCGGACGCAACGATCCGTCTCCGAACAGTGCTTCTACGTGCATTCGTGCTCCCCTGCAACGGTCGGTGTCCCACATCACTCGGACGGGCAGACGTTAGCAATGACGGAGCCGGACAACCGGATGACCGAGAAAGTCTGGTATAGCCCACAGTGACGCTCAACTGCCGTTGAGAGGATTCCCAACAAGACACAGAAAGTCGGCGTTCTGATTGGTACGCGTTACGACCGAAACGCGTTATGCAGGACAAGATGGGTCGTTCGAAGGTCTAATCGGTCTTCATGACTGCCGTAGAGCCACACCCCCTCCTGCAACCCGTACGCGATCCGAGCGGCGGGGACGCTGCGGCTGCATGGGCGGCGATCGTGCGCGAGGAGCCGCGCTACCCGAGAGTGTCGGTCGCGGCGAACGTCCGCATTCCGATGAGCGACGGAACTGTGCTGCGCGCATACGTCTTTCGCCCCGCGGACGCGTCGGGACGAGCGGTGGAGGGCGCGTTTCCCACCGTCCTGAACCTCACGCCCTACAACAAGCTGCTGATCAAGGGCATCGACACCATCCTCGAGACCCCGGTTCTGGGTCGTGCGATCCGAGCTTTCTCGTCCGCGTTCGACCTGACCGGAACCAGGTTCGACGGCATCACCGAGCTCACCCGGGTGGTAGCGGGCGGGGCGGCCGACCTGCTCTCGGTCAACCGTCATCTCGTGCGCAGCGGGTACGTGCAGATGATCGTCGACGTCCGCGGCACCGGAAGTTCCTCGGGCACCTGGGACGTGCTCGGCCGCCGGGAACAGCTCGACTCGCTCGAGGTGATCGAATGGGCCCGACGCAGGCAGTGGTGCAACGGCAGGATCGGGATGGCCGGAATCTCGTACTCCGCCATCAACGCCCTGCAGGCCGCAGCCAAGCAGCCTGCAGGCCTCGACGCGGTGTTCGCGGTCGAGGGGTCGGTGGACATCGTGCGCGAGATCTTCGCCACCGGAGGTGCCACCTCGGCGTTCATTCCGCTGTGGCTCGCGGCCGTCAACGGGCTCAAATGGGCACCTGCGATCGGCGGAATCGACCCGCTCGCCTGGCTCCGCGATCGCGCTCGATCCCCGGCCACGAATCTGCTCGACCTGGCCAAAGGCTTTGTCTCGGGCGGAGACCCGCGAATCTACGACAACGAGTACTACGACACCATCGATGCCGTCATCGAAGACATCGCGGCACCGACATTTCTGTACGGCTGCTGGCACGACATCTTCGGCGGGTCCGCACCCGACATCTACAACCGCCTCCCTCTCGAACGCGGATACAAGCAGCTGCTCGTCGGCGACGGATACCACGGCAACCCGGGAATCGGGTTCGGCGAGCCGGGCTTTCCACCTCGCCTGGACGTACTCGAACGCGCTTGGTTCGACAAGTGGCTGCGCGACGTCGACAACGGAATCGAGAACTACGGCCCCGTCACCCTGCGTCAGCAGGGCGGCAATTGGACTGCGCACGGGCGCTTTCCGGCTCCCCAGGCGCAACCGCGCCGGCTCTACCTGTCGGCAGCGGCATCGGGCACCGCGCCCCACGCCGTCGCCGACGGCAGCCTCACCGGCCTGCCGAGCGCCGAGTCCGATGTCCTGACGGTGCGCCCCTCGCTGCGAGCCGTCGTATCTCGGGACACCACACAGGTTCTCGCCGGTGTGACGGCAGTCCTGGGCGGCGGCTTCACCTACGACAATCGATTCGCCGAGGGCGGCGCAGTCACCTTCACCACCGCGCCTGCCGAGTCGGACACCGTGCTGTCCGGCCCCATGAATCTGCATGTGCGCGTCGTCTGCCATGCGCCGGAAGCGATGTGGGCCGTCATGGTCTGCGACGTCTCCCCGAGCGGCCGGTCGATCGTGCTGAGCAACGGTGCCCTGCTCGCCTCACGCCGTGCCGTCGACGACGAACGCTCACTGTTCGCTCCGAACGGCGATTACACCCGCCCGTACCATCCGCTCACCGAGGCAGCGCTGCTCCCGGTGCCCGTCGGCAGACCCATCGAACTCGACATCGACATCCTCACCACCGAAGCCGTCATCGCATCCGGCCACCGCCTCCGCGTGAGCGTATTCGCCACCGACACACCGCGGTTCATCCCGATTCTGCCGGATCTGGTGCGTACGCGTCTGCGCCGACAGGACATCGACATCGACCCGGACGATCCGAGCTACCTGGTGGTGCCGGTACTCGGTGAGCCAGGCTGGTAGGAACGAGACCATGAGAATCGAACAAGGTGTCGCGCCGACGAACTCCGTCGAGATCGCATACGAGGACATGGGGTCGACCGACGATCCCGCAGTGCTGCTCATCATGGGCCTGTCCGCGCAATTGACGTTGTGGCCCATGGACTTCTGCACCCGTCTCGTCGACGCCGGCTACCGGGTGATCCGCATCGACAACCGCGATATCGGGTTGTCCACCAAGATGACCGGGCAGAAGGTACGAGGTTCCCAGATCCTTCGGCTGATCCGGCACGAGTTCGGGATGTCCTCGGACGTGCCGTACACGATCACGGACATGGCGGCCGACGCCGTCGGCGTGCTGGACCATCTCGACATCGACTCGGCGCACGTCGTCGGTGCCTCCATGGGCGGAATGATCACCCAGGTGTTCGCCGGAAGTTATCCCGACCGAACGAAGTCTGTGGGCATCCTCTTCTCGAGCACCAACGAGCCGTTTCTACCGCCACCCGACCCACGCGCGCTGCTGCCGCTCATCGGCGGCGTCGGGAAGGACGCCACCAAGGACGAGATCATCGCGCACTCGGCGAAGACGCTCGCCGCGATCGGCTCCCCCGGCTACCGCACTCCGCCGGAAGAGCAGCTCGAGATCGCACAGGTGATGTACGAGCGGAACTACAACCCGTCCGGTGTAGTCCGGCAGATGGCCGCCATCACCGGCACCGGCAGTCTGCGGCCGTACACGAAGAAAATCACCGCACCCACCACGGTCATCCACGGCACCGCGGACAAACTGGTGCGACCGTCGGGAGGCAAGGCCATCGCCCGTGCCGTCCCCGGGGCCGAGTTGACGCTGATCGACGGCATGGCCCACGACCTGCCCGCAGCACTGCTGGACCGCATCGCCGGGATCATCCTGGCCAATTTCGCGCGAGCTGCGTAGCACCACGGACCTCATCACGCAACGAAGGCCGGCACCCGATGAATCGGTGCCGGCCTTCGTGATGATGCTGAACTGATTTACGCGTTCGCGTCGTCCTCGAGGAGGTTGCGCGTGCGGTTCGGATCGACCTGGACGCCGGGTCCGGTGGTGGTCGAGACGGTGACCTTCTTGACGTAACGACCCTTGGCCGACGACGGCTTCGCACGCAGGATCTCGTCCAGCGCAGCGCCGTAGTTCTCCACCAGCTTGGTCTCGTCGAACGAGGCCTTGCCGATGACGAAGTGCAGGTTGGCCTGCTTGTCGACGCGGAAGTTGATCTTGCCGCCCTTGATGTCGTTGACGGCCTTGGTCACATCGTTGGTGACCGTGCCCGTCTTCGGGTTCGGCATCAGGCCACGCGGTCCGAGGACACGGGCGATACGGCCGACCTTGGCCATCTGATCCGGGGTGGCGATCGCGGCGTCGAAGTCCAGGAATCCGCCCTGGATGCGCTCGATCAGATCTTCTGCGCCGACCACGTCGGCTCCTGCTGCCTCGGCCTCTGCAGCCTTCTCACCAGCGGCGAAAACAATAACCCGAGCGGTCTTGCCGGTGCCGTGGGGAAGGTTGACGGTGCCGCGCACCATCTGGTCGGCCTTGCGAGGGTCGACGCCGAGACGCACTGCGACCTCGACGGTGGGGTCGAACTTGCTCGACGCGGTCTCCTTGGCCAGCTTCGCGGCTTCGAGAGGCGAGTAGAGGTTGTCCTGGTCGATCTTTGCGGCCTGCTCGAGGTAGGCCTTGCTGCGCTTTGCCATGTCTTACTGTCCTTCGTTCGAGTTCAGTGTGGTTGACGAGCCTGGCCGGCTCTCCCACGTGTCTTGCTTGACGGCTGAGAATCAGCCTTCGACGGTGATGCCCATCGAGCGAGCAGTGCCGGCGATGATCTTCGCGGCCTGATCGATGTCGTTGGCGTTGAGGTCTTCCTGCTTGGTCTTGGCGATCTCGCGCACCTGGTCCATGGTCACCTTGGCGACCTTGGTCTTGTGCGGCTCGCCGGAACCCTTCGCCACGCCTGCGGCCTTGAGCAGCAGCTTGGCAGCGGGGGGAGTCTTCAGCTTGAAGTCGAACGTGCGGTCTTCGTAGACCGAGATCTCGACCGGCACGACGTTGCCGCGCTGCGACTCGGTCGCGGCGTTGTACGCCTTGCAGAACTCCATGATGTTGACGCCGTGCTGGCCCAGCGCGGGGCCGACGGGCGGTGCCGGGTTGGCGGCACCGGCCTGGATCTGAAGCTTGATGATCCCGGCTAGCTTCTTCTTCTTCGGGGGCATTTCTTTTTCCTTGTATTCGCTCGGGTTTCTTGCGGTTGCTACTGCAAGTCTGTGTGCTCGGCTACTAGATCTTGGAGACCTGCGTGAAGCCGAGCTCGACCGGTGTCTCACGGCCGAAGATCGATACCAGCACCTTGAGCTTCTGCTGCTCGGCGTTGACCTCGCTGATGCTGGCGGGGAGGGTGGCGAACGGGCCGTCCATGACGGTGACCGACTCGCCGACCTCGAAGTCGACCTCGATGGCCGGCTTCGACGTGGTGTCGCCGCCCTGATCGGTTGCGCCTGCGGTCGCTTTCGCGTCCTTCTTGGCACCTTCCTGCGGCATCAAGAACTTGACGACCTCGTTGATGGTCAACGGTGACGGCCGCGAAGTGGCACCGACGAAGCCGGTGACGCCCGGGGTGTTGCGGACCGCTCCCCAGGACTCGTCGTTGAGCTCCATGCGAACGAGGATGTAGCCGGGCAGAACCTTGCGGTTGACCTGCTTGCGCTGACCGTTCTTGATCTCGGTGACCTCTTCGGTGGGAACTTCCACCTGGAAGATGTAGTCACCGACGTCGAGGTTCTGCACGCGGGTCTCGAGGTTCGCCTTGACCTTGTTCTCGTATCCGGCATACGAGTGGATGACGTACCAGTCACCGGGAGCGCGGCGCAGAGCCGCCTTCATCTCGGCAACGGGATCCTCGGGCTCGGCTGTCACATCTGCGTCGGCAGTCTCGCCGTCTTCGGCGGGGACATCCTCACCGGCGGCAGCGGCGACATCGGCCTTGATTGCTTCGTCGGTCTCGCGGTCCTGAGCGGCCTGCTCCGCTTCGAGGCCCTGCTTGGTCGCCTCGACATCGGCGTCGAATGCGGCCACTTCGGTGGCGTCGTTGTGCGGCGTGCTCACGTCAGCACCCTTTCTCTAGTTTCCTGCTCGGTTCGATCGTCGATGGGTCACGCAGCTGCGATCGGTCAGCCGAACAGCCAGCCGACGCCCTGGATGAAGAGCACGTCGAGGCCACTGATGTACGCGACCATGAACGTCAGGAAGACGAGCACGACGGTGGTGTAGGTGACCATCTGCTTCTTGTTCGGCCAGATGACCTTGCGAAGCTCGGCGACGACCTCACGGAAGAACTGCAACAGACGCAGAAACACGTTCGGCCGCTTGTCGGCTTTGACGTTGCCCGATCGCGTCCTACCGGTCTTGACCTTCGCCGGCGTGGTGGTCGCGGCCGGAGCCTTGGACATCGACACGCCCGCAGCGCTGCCGCGGGACCTGCTGGTCGATCGCTTGCCGGTGGGCACCACGGCGTCTGCAGCGGATTCACCGGCAGTGGTGTCAGCATCGGAAGGACGGCCCTCGGAGCCAGGTGCGACGTCGTCTGAAGCCGAAGAGTTCTCGAACTCCTCCGATCGACCGTCGCGCTTACCGCGCTCCTCGCTCACGTCGTTCCTCTCAGTTGCTGACACCTTGGGCAGGGGCGACAGGACTTGAACCTGCAACCTACGGTTTTGGAGACCGTTGCTCTACCAATTGAGCTACGCCCCTTCGGCCGAAACTTCTCGGCCGCTCTGGTGTCCATTCGGCCGGTCGCTGCCGCACTACCTCTGGAAGAGGACGCGGGCAGCGCAGAGCGCCGAATTACCCAGAAATCTCAGTGTACTGCACACCCTTCGGAACAGATAAATCCCGTCGTCCCGGCCGTGAACGAGCTCGACCGGACCGACCCGTGCTCAGGCCAAGCGCACCGTTGCGGTGGCTCGCCCGAAGATCTTCTTGCCGGCGGACTTGGCGACGATGGCGACGGTCGCGGTTCGCGTCTCGGCGTCGGTTGCCTTGATCTTGCCGGTGAACTCCACCGACGCAGGCGAATCGACCGGGACGAGCACCGCACTGGTGAAGCGCACGTTGTACTCGGTGACCGCACCCGGGTCGCCGAGCCACGAGGTGACGAAACCGGCACCGAGACCCATCGTCAACATCCCGTGAGCGATGACGTCGTCCAATCCGGCCAATTCGACGACTTCGTCGCTCCAGTGGATCGGGTTGGGATCGCCGGACACGCCCGCATAGTTCACCAGGTCACCGCGGGTGAGCGAAACGACGCGCTCGGGAAGCTCGTCGCCGACCGACACGTCGTCGAAGTTACGAAGCGCCATGCCTGATCACTTCCTTCACCGCATGGGCGATGTTCTCGTCGATCTCACCGCCGGTACGCGCCACGATGGTCGTCCAGGTCGTCTGAACGAGATCGCCGTTCTGATCGGTGATGATGTTCTTGGTGGTCATGATGTCGCTGCCGCTCATCTGCCGGAACGACTCGAGATACACGTCGCAGAAGATTCGATCGCCCACCTGGAGCGGGCGATGGAATTCCAGCCTCTGATCGGTCTGCAGAATCTGACTCGGGTCGTATCCCGTGATGACCTCTTGCAACATCCGGGTCTGCGACATGATTCCGAGCAGCGACACGAAGGTCAAGGGCGCGATGAGACCGTAGTAGCCGAGGCCCTTCGCTGCGTCCTCGTCGTGATGCGCGGGATGAAAATCCTGGACGGCACGCGCATACTCACGAACCTTCTCGCGGCCGACCTCGTAGAAGTCGTCGACGCGGAAATGAGAACCGACCATGGACGCCGCGTGAGCGGACGCATCCATGGCCGGGACGTCGTGCTGAGCTTGTGACACGGAAAGACAACCTTTTCTACCCTGGACGCAAGAGCCGTTAGGGGGAGAAGTGTGTCCTAACGCCGGGCGCCGACTGGTGAACGGATCTGCGAACCAGCGAGCCGAGCGGAACTAGCGAGATTCGCGGTGAGCCCGATGCGTGCCGCAGTTGGAGCAGAACTTCTTCAGCTCGATGCGGTCGGGATCGTTCCGACGGTTCTTCTTCGTGATGTAGTTGCGGTGCTTGCAAACCTCGCAGGCCAAGGTGATCTTGGGCCGCACATCGGTGGAGGAGGCCACTGGACGCCTACTTTCGGGTAAATCTGATCAGGGTCAATCAGGACTGTTCATGAGTGCTACGGGTCGTGCTTGCCTACTGTGTAGCGGTGACCGGACTTGAACCGGCGACGCAACGATTATGAGTCGTTTGCTCTACCAACTGAGCTACACCGCCTCAGGTGCTCACCGTCCACCATCCCACGCGGGGAACGCGACGTCGAGCCATCCAATCCAGCGAGCCCCCTAACGGAATCGAACCGTTGACCTTTTCCTTACCATGGAAACGCTCTACCGACTGAGCTAAGGGGGCGAGCAACTACGCATGTTGCCGTGCGCTGAAGCCTTCAAGAGGTTACACATTCGGAGCGCCCAGTACCAAATTGCGTGGTCAGCGAGCCCAACATGTCCCTCTTCACATGGAAACCCCAGCGAGGAAAATCCTCGCCGGGGTTCCAGGTGTGGCAGATGTAGGATTCGAACCTACGTAGGCATAAGCCGACGGATTTACAGTCCGCTCCCATTGGCCGCTCGGGCAATCTGCCGTGATGCGATCGAAGCCCGTACTGCTCTTCGGCGCGGTGAGAAGAATACAACGAACGTCCCCCCGGAACGCAAACCGGGTGGATACGGTCGGTAGCGGGCCGATAAAGTCCCTGCGGGATGTGGACCGACACCACCGCCAAACAACATTTCGATTCGACTGGAGAGTGTGAGAAGTGGCTGATTCGTCCTTCGACGTAGTGAGCAAGGTCGACCGACAGGAAGTGGACAACGCTCTCGGACAGGCCGCGAAGGAGCTGGCGACCCGCTTCGACTTCCGAGGATCGGACACCAGCATCGAATGGTCCGGCAGCGGCGAGTCCGAGACCATCGTGATCACCTCCGAATCCGAGGAGAAGGTCAAGGCCGCCCTCGACGTGTTCAAGGAGAAGCTCATCCGACGCGATGTCTCCCTCAAGGCGTTCGAAGCCAACGATCCGGCCGCGTCCGGCAAGGTCTACAAGGTCACCGGCAAGCTCGTGCAGGGCATCACCACCGAGAACGCCAAGAAGATCACCAAGAAGATCCGCGACGACGGCCCCAAGGGCGTCAAGGCCCAGATCCAGGGCGACGAACTGCGCGTGAGCAGCAAGAAGCGCGACGACCTGCAAGCCATCCAGCAGCTGCTCAAGAACGAGGACTTCGGAATCGCACTGCAGTTCGTCAACTACCGCTAGAGCGGCTTCGCCGCACGTGAGCGGAAATTCGTAGCACGCTACGAATTTCTGCTCACATGGGTCGTTCCCGCAGGCTCCGTCAGTACGGCCGGTGGCCTGCCATCCGCTCGAGTCGCTCGATGCGGTCGGCCATCGGCGGGTGGGTGGCGAACAGTCGACCCGCCTTGTCGCCGATGCGGAACGGATTGGCGATCATCAGATGCGACTCGGCTGCCAATCGTGGCTCGGGCGGCAACGGTGCCAACTGCACGCCCCGCTCGAGTTTGCGGAGCGCCGAGGCCAGCGCCAGCGGATCTCCGGTCAGCTCGGCCCCCGACTGATCTGCCTGATACTCACGCGAACGAGAGACCGCCAGCCGTACCAGGGTGGCCGCAATGGGCCCCAGCATCGACACCAGCAGCAGCGCGATCGGGTTCGCGCCTCCGTTGCCGCGTCCGCCGAATACGTTGGCGAAGAAGGCCAGGTTGGCCAGGCCCGAAATGACGGCAGCCATCGCCCCGGCAACCGACGAGATCAGAATGTCGCGGTTGTAGACGTGCGAGAGCTCGTGACCGAGCACCGCTCGTAGTTCGCGCTCGTCGAGAATGCGCAGGATGCCCTCGGTGCAGCACACCGCGGCGTTGCGCGGATTGCGTCCGGTGGCGAACGCGTTGGGGTTGTTGGTGGGGCTGACGTACAGCGCAGGCATCGGCTGATGAGCCGTCGTCGCCAACTCCCGCACGATCCGATACATCGCCGGTTGCTCGAGTTCGCTCACCGGCACCGCGTGCATCGATCGCAGGGCCATCTTCGCGCTGTTGAAGTACGCGTAACCGTTGACGCCAACCGCCAGGACGATCGAGCCGATCAGAATGGTCGCGTTACCGAACAGCGAGCCGATGAAGACGATGAGCGCCGACATCCCGACCAGCAGGCCGAATGTCTTTGCGCCGTTCGCGTAACCGTTCATGTCCGAAGTGCCTCCTCGTACCGGGTGCTACTACCCGATCAACGAAAACACCCCGACCGGCAGTTCCCGGTCGTCAGCCCACGCGTTCGACGGTGTAATCCACCAACCGGCCGAGCGCATCGTTGGCCGGTCCCTGCGGCAGCAGTGCGAGTTCTGCGTGTGCCCGAGCGGCGTATTCGCCGAGTGTCCTCTTGGCCGAGATCATTCCCGGTGACCGCTGCAGCAGCTCGAGAGCCTCGGTGACCAGAGCGTCCTCGGTGACCGGACCGGCGAGGATCTCGCGCAGTCGATCGCCGTCGGCACCGTCCTCGCGCAGCGCGAAGAGCACCGGCAGAGTGTGTACGCCCTCCCGCAGGTCGGTGCCGGGAGTCTTGCCGGACTGCTCGGTGGCCGAGGAGATGTCGATGATGTCGTCGGAGATCTGGAAGGCGGTACCGACCGCGTCGCCCAGGCGCTCGAGTCGTCCCACGTGCTCGGCATCGCCGCCGCTGAAGGTTCCGCCGAAGCGTCCACACGATGCGATGAGCGAACCGGTCTTCTCCCACACGACCTTCAGATAGTGCGCGACGGGATCGTCGGTGCTCTTGGCTCCGATGGTCTCGCGCATCTGACCGGTGACGAGTTCTGCGAAGGTCTCGGCGATGATGCGCACGGCGTCGGGTCCAAGGGTGGACACCAGACGAGACGCGTGCGCGAACAGGTAGTCGCCCGCGAGGATCGCCACACTGTTACCCCAGCGTGAGTTCGCGCTCTCGGCACCTCGACGCATCGACGCCTCGTCCATGACGTCGTCGTGATAGAGCGTCGCCAGGTGGACCAGTTCGACAACCGTGGCCGCGGTGACGATCGCCGGATCGGTCGGCGACGGTCCCAGCTGGCCGGTGAGCACGGTGAACAGGGGCCGGAATCGTTTTCCGCCGGCCTTGGCCAGGTGCAACGCAGCCTCGGTGAGAAACTCCTCACCGTCGGAGAGCTCACTGATCATCAGCTCTTCGACGCGTGCGAGGCCGTCGGCGACGGATCGCGCGAGCTCCGGGTCACCCAGGTCGACTCCGGCAACGACCGTTGCTACGGCAGCGTCGTCTGTACTCACGATGTTGGTCCCTGTCCTGTCGTCGACATGCCGGCAGCAGCGACTTCAGCGCCGCTGCTCGCCTTCTACCGTAGTGAACCTAGCGTGCACACCGGTGCGACGGTGTCACCGACCACAGGTGACGCTTCACTCACCGAGGTTGCCGGAGATGACTTCCAGCGTCGCGGCCATCGCTGCCGACGCTCTGTCACCCAAGGCGTCCGTCAGAGCGGCCATCAGACCTTCGAGCAGGATCACGTGCGGAATCCGGCTGGTGACGGCGAGTTCGCGCTGGAAGCTGAGGTCGCGCATGCCCACCACCAGTGCGATGTCCGACGCGGCCGCCAGGGTCGAGCGAGCAAAGGACGTCACCGAGACCACGGTGGCTCCCCGATCCCGAGCGGCCTGAGCGGCCTTGGTCGATGCACTCGTGGCACCCGATCCGCTGATGATCAGGGCCACATCGCGATCGGTGAGAAGCCGGACGGCGACCTGCTGCGCGATCGAGTCGGTCGGTGCGTGCGAGCGCAGGCCGACCGAACGCATCCTGGCATCGGTATCGGCGGCCAACGCGGCCGAGAGTCCGTTGCCGATGACCACGACGGACTCGGCACCGGCGAGCGCAGCCACCGCGCGAGTGACATCCTCGGTGGTCAACAGTGCCGTCATCGCCGCGATGGAATCTCCGACATGGGCGAAGGTCTCCGTCACGATCGCGAACGGACCGTCCGCCGACCGCTCCTGCGCGGGCAACGCCCGGGCCGCATCGCGCGCGAGCAAGACTCGCAGCTGCTGATAACCACCGAAGCCGAGACTCTGACAGGTACGCACCACCGACGCCCGTGACGCCCCGGCCGCGTCGGCGACCTGCTGCGAGGACATCTCGACGATGTCGGCGGGACGTCGGAGAAACACCTCGGCGACGGCCCGCTCGGCCGGCAGCAACGACGGAATGATCGATCGGATGTGCGGCACGACTCCACCGGGCGCGAGATCCATGCTCATATCTTGCTCATACTTTTCTCTGCCATCCCCAGCTCCCGTCGATGATGCGTCGACGCACCTGACCGGAGACCTGGTCGATGAGCACGGTGATGACCACGACGACGATCAGCAGCATGCCGACCGCGCCCCACTGGCGGTACTGCACGTTGTCCACCAACATGCTGCCGATGCCGCCTGCACCGATCAGACCGAGGATGGCCGATGCGCGGACGTTGATCTCGAAGCGATAGAGCCAGAAGGCGAACACCTCGGGTGCGACGTCGGTCCACAGTCCCCACCGCACGATCTGGGCCGTCGAGCCGCCTGCCGCTCGGGCCGCTTCGATCGGACCTTTCTCCGCGCCTTCGATGGCCTCGTAGCCCCACTTGCCGAGAGTGCCGACCGAGCCGATGGCGATCGCGAGTGCGCCGGTGAACGCGGTCAGCCCGGTGACGGACAGAATGAGGATGGCAATGACGACCTCGGGGACTGCACGAATGACGGCGAACACGATGCGCAGCGGCCATCGCAGCCAGAGCGGCCCGATGTTCGCGGCTGCGAGGAAGCTCAGCGGAAACGACACGACGATGCCGAGCACCGTTCCGAACCAGGCCATCTGCACCGATTCGATGGTGGCCGAGACGGCCTTGCCGAGTGCGGACACGTCCGGTGGCGCGAACATCAGGCCGGCGTAGCGCACCAGGTTCTGTGGCAGGTCGAGCAATCTGTCCCAGCGAATCTCGATGCCGTACAACGACAGTGCGAACACGGCGAGGATGCCTACCCACACGGCGGTGCGCAGGGGGTTGCGTGGTTTGCGCGGCCGGGCCGGAGTGGCACGGGTGGTGCGGTCGATGACGCTCATCCGACCAACTTTCGACGGGCCCAGGACGAGATCAGTTCCAGCGCCAGGACGATGACGAGAATCTCGAGGATGATGAGGCTGAGCTGGTGATACTTGTAGAAGGTGCGGACGTTGTCGATGAGCATGCCGAGGCCACCTGCGCCGACGAGTCCGATGACCGCCGAGGCTCGGACGTTCAGCTCCAACGTGTAGAGACTCTGCGAGACGAACGCCGGAAAGATCTGCGGCGCAACAGCACTGCGATCGGCCGCAATCCAGGTGCCTCCGGCAGCGAGGGCCGCTTCCTGCGGACCGCGATCGACGGAGTCGAGTGCCTCGGAGACGAGCTTGACGATGATGCCGACGTTGAACACGATCAGCGCCAGAATTCCCGACAGCGCTCCCGTCCCGACCACCGCGACCAACACCGCTGCGTACAACAGATCAGGTACGGCGCGAACGACATTCATGATTCCGCGCACGACCGTCAGGAGCGGCCGATTCGGGTTGGTCACGCGTGAGGCCGCGAAGCTGAGCGGAAAGGAGATCGCGGCACCGATGGCGGTCGCGATGACGGCCATCTGCAGGGTCTCGAGGATGGCGTCGACGGTCTCGGGGAAGAACCAGTAGTCCGGCTGCATCAACTGGATCAGCTTGCCGGTGGCGTTGCCCCAGTTGTCGATGATGTCACCCAGGTCGGCACCGACACCGACGCCCGCCCAGACGGTGATCAGTCCGATGACGGCAAGTGTCACAACGGTTTTCCATGCCGAACGCGGCTTCACCGGCCGAGTGGAAACAGAAGCGCTCACAGCTCTGCCTTGGCTTCCAGCACGTCCTCGGCGGTCAGCGAGCGGCCGTAGATGCTCTCGAACACCGATTCGTCGGCGTCGCGGCCATGGCCGTCGAACACCACCTTGCCGTCGCGCAACCCGATCAGCCGGTCGCCGTAGCGGCGGGCGAGATCGAGGAAGTGCAGGTTGACCACCACGGTGATGCCGAGTTCTGCGTTGATGCGCTGCAGGTCTCGCATGACGACGTGCGACGTCGGCGGATCGAGCGAGGCCACCGGTTCGTCCGCGAGGATCACTCGCGGTTGTTGTGCCAGTGCCCGGGCGATGGCGACCCGTTGCTGCTGACCGCCGGAGAGGGACGACGCCTTCGCGTAGGCCTTGCCGACTATCTCGACTCGCTCGAGCGCCTGCATGCCCAGTTCGGTGTCTTCCGCGGACCAGGCACCGAGCAGGGTTCGCCACATCGGCGAGCTGTGCAGCCGGCCCATCATCACGTTGTTCAGCACGCTGGTGCGCTTGGCGAGGTTGAAGCCCTGGAAGATCATTCCGACGTCTCCGCGCAGATCGCGTAACCCTTTGCTGCTCAGATTGTTCACGGCGCGATCACCGACGGTCACGGTGCCGGAGGTGACCGGCACGAGGCCGTTGATGGTGCGGATCAACGTGGACTTTCCTGCCCCGGACAAGCCGACGACGGCAACCATCTGACCCGCCGGAATATCGAGAGTCACTCCGTCGAGCGCGGTGTGGCCGCCCGCGTAGGTAACCGAGACGTTGTCGAATGCGATGCCGTCGCCGCTCATTCGATCAGTTCCCCAGGCCGATAGTGTCCGCCTCGGTCTGCGCCTGCTGCAGCGCTGCAGGGTCCGCCTTGTCGAGACCGGTGATCTGGTAGATCGCCGTGAGGGCCTCGACGCCCTCGGGGGTGGACGCGTAGTCCTCCATCGCGTCCGAGATGCGCTGCTGCAGATCAGGGCTCAGCGAACTGCTGATCGAGACGCCGTCGTTGGGGATCTCGTTGGTCAGTGCGAACACCACCAGGTTCTTCGCCACATCGGGGGTGTCGGCGACGACGGTCTCGCGGGCGTCCCAGAACGACACGCCCACTTCGTCGTCGCCGTTGTTCACCGACAGCACTGCCGCCGGGTGCGAGGTGACCTGGGTCAGGTCCAGATCGGTGGTGGAGTCGATACCGGCCTCTTTCAATGCGGCGGAGGGGAAGACGAATCCGGCCGAGGACGCGGACTGCAGCATGACGGTCTTGGCACCGTTCATCTTGCTCAGCGAGTCCAATCCGGCCGGACCCGTGCCGCTTTCGGTTCCGTTGCAGTACAGCAGGCCGTTGGCTCCGGTGACGGGAGCGTCGTCGCAGTACTTGTCGGGGTTGTTGGTGTAGAACTGCGCGGCGTAGGTGGTCTTGCCCTTGCGCACGGTCTGCAGAGCCGGCTCGGCCCCGTACTTGTTGCAGGCCTGCACCATCTGCAGCGGCGGCAGCATGCCGATCTGGGCTTGGTTGGCACCGATGGCCTCCACCGCCGCCTGGTAGTCCTGTGTGATGACGCCGCGGACCGGGATGCCGAGGCGCTCGGTGAGCGCGTCCTGCAGCGGCTTGACGGTTTCGACGAGCTTGTTGGCGTCGCCCGAGGGGACGAGTGCCAGCGTCAGCTCCGACGGGTCGGCTGCATCTGCCGAGCTGGACCCGGTACAGGGCGACGCAGCCGAGGATTCGGTGGTGGACTCGTCGCGGGCTCCGCATCCGGTGAGCGAGGCGGCGAGCAGTCCGGTGGCAACCACCGCGAGCAAGGGAGTGCGGATTCTCATGACTGTCCTTCGTGGGTGAGTGCGAATGCTGCTGGATCGGTCGACCATTCGAGAAGTTCGTCGTACAACGCCGGAAACGACGAGGCGGAGAACGTCGCTTCAGGGCGGGGGTGACCGTGGCGGTCGATGTAAGCGGTGACGGCACCGCGCCGATGCGGTGCGTCGAGGTCGTTGCGCCAGATGTCGCCGACACTGGCCAACAGATGGGGTGATCGCGCGCCCAGTAGCGAGTCCACCAGCGCGGGCATCTTCTCGGGCTTGCCTGCATCGGTGACGACATGATCGACAGCCGCGGTCAGACCGAGCCGGTCGAGGGTTTCGATCACGCCGCGCCGCGGGGCATTGGTGGCCACAACCACGTCGGCGCGGACGAGATCGAGAAAATCCGCGAGCCCGGCCGGTGCCCACACCTCGAGCTCACCTGCGGCGAGGCGCTCGCGGGACTGCGCGTATGCGGCGGCGAGAACAGCAGCGTCCACTCCCACCGACAGCTGCTGGACGGCGGAGTAGCCGTCGAGGTACTCCCCCGCGCCGCGGTCCAGGAAAGCCGTCAACCCGGCACGGAGAGTTGCGGCGGAGATGCGGTCGAGAGATTCGGCCACCGCGTCTGCGTAGGCCCAGACCGGGTCGTCACCGAGGCAGACGGTGCCGTCGAAGTCGAGGAGGAGGATCGGTTGGTGCACGTGAGAGACGCTAGACCCGCCATGAACGATCCGTCCATAGATTCTGAATCTATGAAACAAGCGTTCACACGGCGTTAACCGGAGCCCCTTCACGGCACCGAGTCGCTCCGGTCGGGATACTGGAACTCGTGAGCACCCCCCACCCCGTCCCACCCACCGCGACCGACGTTCTGGTCGTGGGCGCGGGCCCCGCAGGATCGTCCGCTGCGGCATGGGCCGCGCGATCCGGCCGCGACGTCGTCCTGGCCGACGCGGCAGTCTTTCCCCGCGACAAGACGTGCGGTGACGGGTTGACGCCACGTGCCGTCGCCGAGCTCGATCAGTTGGGTCTGGGCGAGTGGGTGCGCGGCAAGGCGCGCAACCGGGGACTGCGACTGAGCGGATTCGGCCAGGAACTACAACTCGAGTGGCCGAGCAGATCGCTGCCGACCATCGGAAGTGCCGTCCCCAGAACCGAATTGGACGACAGGATTCGCGTCGTCGCGGTCGAATCCGGGGCCGTCATGGCCGAGGGAGCCAAGGCTGTCGCCGTCACCCGCGACGGCAATTCGGTCCGTTCTGTCACACTCCAGACCGCAACCGGAGCCCACGAGATCTCCTGTCGCACACTGATCGTCGCCGACGGTGTCCGTTCCACTCTGGGCAAGCAACTCGGGCGACAGTGGCATCGCGACACCGCATTCGGCGTCGCGGCTCGCGCCTACATCGACTCGGGCCGCAGCGACGACGAATGGATCAGCTCACACCTCGAATTACGTGACGCCGCAGGCACTCTGCAGCCCGGTTACGGCTGGGTCTTCCCGCTGAACGACGGGACCATCAACATCGGCGTCGGCACCTTGGCCACCGCCAAGCGGCCTGCACCCGGAGCGCTGCGCCCGCTTCTCGACCTCTACACCCACCAGCGTCGCGGCGAATGGGACCTCGGCGGGGAACTGCGCTCGGTGGCGTCGGCGCTGCTGCCGATGGGCGGAGCGGTCTCGGGCATCGCAGGCACCAACTGGGCCATCATCGGTGACGCCGCAGCCTGCGTGAACCCACTCAACGGCGAGGGCATCGACTACGGACTCGAAGGCGGCCGCATGGTCGTCGACCTGCTCGATCACCCCGACCTCACCGACGCGTGGCCGAGCCTGCTGCGCGAGCACTACGGGCAGGCCTTCTCCATCGCCCGACGCCTCGCCGGACTGTTGACCGTGCCGAGATTCCTACCGGCTGCAGGACCGGTGGGCATGCGCTCGCGGGCGCTGATGAAAGTTGCCGTCCGCTGCATGGGCAACCTCATCACCGAGGCCGACAGCGACCTCGTAGCGCGCACGTGGCGGGCATCGGGAAGCGGATCGTTGAAAGTCGATTCCCGGCCGCCGTTCTCGTGAACCGCGCTACGGTCGAGTTGCCTTGTGCAGCGCGACGATTCCGCCGGTGAGGTTGCGCCACTGCACGTCGGTCCAGCCGGCGTCGGCGATGCGCTGCGCCAACTGTTCCTGCGTCGGCCAAGCGCGGATGGACTCGGCGAGGTAGACGTACGCGTCGGGGTTACTGCTCACCGCGCGTGCGACTTTCGGCAACGCCTTCATCAGGTACTCCATGTACACGGTGCGGAACGGACCGAACACCGGCGTGGAGAATTCCGAGACGACGAGCCTGCCGCCGGGCTTGGTGACGCGGGCGATCTCGCGCAGTCCGGCATCGAAGTCCGAGACGTTGCGGAGGCCGAACGAGATGGTGGCGGCATCGAAGCTGGCGTCGGCGTAGGGCAGTGCCATCGCGTCGCCTGCGACCATCGGAACACCTCGCTGCAATCCGGCCTGCAACATGCCCTTGGAGAAATCGGTGGCCACGCACCAGGCTCCGCTGCGACCGAGTTCGACGGTGGAGACACCGGTGCCTGCAGCAAGATCGAGAACACGCTCGCCGGGTTTCAGATCCAACGCTCGCCGAGTGAGCTTGCGCCAACTGCGGTCCTGCCCGAACGAGAGAACGGTGTTGGTGATGTCGTATCGACGGGCGACGCCGTCGAACATCGACGCCACCTCGTGGGGCTCTTTTGCCAGGGTTGCGCGTGATGTCTGGGCCACAGGGTCCAGACTACTCAAGCAACGTTCACTGCCTGCGGCGCTGTGATGCCTTGCACGTCGTAGTAGTGCGAGATCAGTTCGTCGCAGATGGCGGGCCAGGTTCGGTGCAGAACGGATTTGCGGGCCGCGTCGCCGAATCGTGCGCGGGTGGTGGGTTCGGCGAGGGCACCTACGGCACTGGGCAGCAGCTCGGTGAACTTGTCGACCGGCAGCAGGTATCCGTTGCGGCAGTGCGAGACCAGGTCGCGCGGGCCCCCGGCGTCGGGTCCGATGACGGGGACGCCGCTGGAGAGGGCCTCTTGGACTGCCTGGCAGAAGGTTTCGTGTTCGCCGGGGTGGACGAAGATGTCGAAGCTGGCGTAGGCCCGAGCGAGTTCGTCGCCGCCGAGTTGACCGGTGAAGATCGCGCCGGGCATCAGGGTCTGCAACGCCGCTGTGTCGGGTCCGCCGCCGACGATCACCAACTGGATCGACGGGTCGGTGGCCAGTACGGCGAGCCGCTCGACGTGCTTCTCCGGGGCGAGCCTGCCGACGAATCCGACGATCAGCTTCTCGTTCGCTCCCCACTGGGTTCTGAGCGTCTGCGACGTGGCCGAGGGTGCGAAGCGGACGGCGTCCACTCCCCTGGCCCATCGGTGCACGCGCGGAATTCCGTGCAGCTCCAGTGCGTCGACGGCGGAGGTGGACGGTGCCAGGGTGCGGGCCGCGCCGCGGTGCAGTCTCCTCGTCCAGCGCCACGCGGCCTTGGACGTCAGGCCGAGGCCGTAACTGGCGGCGAAACCGGCGACATCGGTCTGGTAGACGGCAACAGCAGGCACATCCAGTCGGTTGGCGGCGGCGAGACCGCCTGCTCCGAGCAGGAACGGTGACGCGAGATGGACGACGTCGGGGGCGAAGGCGCGCATCGCCGAGACCATGCCGAGGCCCGGCACTCCGACGGGCAGCGAACTGACCTTGGGGACCATGATCGACGGCACCCGGTGCACCGGAACGTCGTCGTGCCACGTCGCGGCTCTGGGGCCGGACGGATTGTCCGGGGCGATGACGATGGCGTCGTGCCCCGTCTTGTCGAGGTGTTCGAGGACACGGATCACCGAGTGGGTGACGCCGTTCATGTTGGGCAAGAACGATTCCGCAACGATGGCTACTCGCACGGTCCTCAGTGTGGGCGGCCCCGCAGTCGGCCAGGTATGGACAACGTTACGTGTGGGCCAACGTCACACGAATTGCGCGAGCACCCACGACGGATCGGGGTTGGTGCGGTGTTCGGAGCCCACGAACACGGTCGGGACCGTCTCGTTGCCGTCGTTGACCGACCAAACCCGCGCGGCCGCAGCGTTGAATGGTCGTTCCGCAGGCTCCACTCCTGCCGGATCCTTGCGGATGTTCACCCACACGGCTTTCTTTCCGCGCAGCAGCAGCGCTACCCGCAACCGCAGGCAGAAGATGCATCCAGGACGCCAGTAGACCAACGGCACCGAATTCCGAGTCGCCAGAGTGCGCGAGGCGTCGTCGGACAGGGACCGGGGGTACAGCACCGGCGTCGTCAGGGCGAGAACGAACCCAACGGCGAGCACCAAGACCACGATCGAGGACGCAGTGTTGCCGAAGTTCACCAGCGCGAACCCGGCCACCGCGGCGAGGGCAGCGATGATCCACTGCTTGGCATTACGCATTCCGGGCCTCCTTGCGTCGTAACCAGAACAGCACCGGCCCGGCGATCAGCCAGGTGACGACGATGACCGACCCGGCCGGAACGATAGCGACGGTAGCGTCGCGGCCGGCGACGCGCACCAGTTCGACGTCCGGGTCTGCCTTGTAGTACTCGACCTCGATGCGTTGACCGGCGATGAGGTTGGTGGGGTACAGCACGCCGAGCGCCGGGTTGTGTGTCACGCCGTCGGGGGTGATGAAGCTGACGGCCGAGCGCAACTTGCCCGCGGACAGCACCTCGGCGGTGGCGGTGCCCTTGTCGGAATCGATGGTGACGTCGTTGCGCCAGGCTCCGACCACCAGAAGCACGGCGAGGACCGAAATCGCGCCGGCGACCACGAGCACGACCAGCCGGGTCCGGTACAGCGTTCGGCTGGCTCTGTCGGTAGCGGTCACAGCGATCAGGTTACTTCGCAGCCGACGCGACGCCGCTCGGGTAGCGTCTGCACTCATGTCGCGCAGCTTCGAGTTCACCGTCGAATCGTCCAATCCCCCCGCCGACGTGCACGCAGCACTCACCAGCGAGGCCCAGTGGGCAGCCCGTTTCGCCAAGGCGAAGAAGACGGACGGGTACGAAATGACCAAGCACGAGGACGGCGGTCTGACGGTCGACATCACCGAAGAGGTCGGCACCTCCGAACTCCCCGGCTTCGTCACGAAGGTCATCAAGGGCAAGCTGATCGTCTCCCGCACCGATCACTGGGGTCCGCTCGAGGGCGACCATGCCGAGGGAACCCTCATCGGCGGCACCACCGGTCTACCGGCCAAGGTGAACGGCACGCTGTCCCTTCGACCCGACGGAACCGGTGCGAAGTTGATCGTCAAGGGCGAATCGACGGTGAAGATTCCCCTCGTCGGCGGCAAGATCGAGGACTTGATCAACAAGATGATCAAGGACATGATCGATCAGGAAACCGGCGAAACCCTCGAATGGGTTGCGGCGCAACAGGGCTGACGACCTACCACGCGTTACAGCCGCGCCCTGATCGCTGCATGTAGATCCCGCAGTCCCGATCGCTCGGTGGTCACTTCCAGCACTCTGATTCCCGTGGCACGGCCGGTGAGTTCGGTTGCCAGATCGGCCAAGTCGACCAGTCGATGCTCCACACGATAGGCACCGCACAGCGCGCCGAGATCCATGCCGTGGGGTGTGCCGAACACTCTCTCGAACACCCCCGCGTACTGCGGGTCGCCCTGTTCGAGGAGCTCGAAGATGCCGCCGCCGTCGTCGTTGGCGACCACGATCGTCAGGTCGTCGGGACGCGGTTCACCGGTGCCGATGAGCAGGCCCGCCGCGTCGTGCAGAAATGTCAGATCGCCGAGAAGCGCTATGGTGCGGCGCTTTCCGGCCATCGCGGCACCGATGGCCGTCGAGACCGTGCCGTCGATGCCGGCCACGCCGCGGTTGGAGAGAACCTTCACGTCCGGGGTCGGGGTCGCCACCAGGGCCGCGTCGCGCACGGGGTTGGACGCTCCGAGCACCAGCTGGTCTCCGGGCTGCAGCGCGGACATCACCACGTCGGCAACGTGCAGCCCCGCCGGCTTGGGATGCTCTCGAAGTTGTTCGTGCACAGCCAGTTCGGCCTTCTCGGACAGAGCGGCGCAGCGCGCGATCCAGGCAGGGTCGGGCGCGCCGGTGGTGACTGCCCGAGTGCCGGTGGCCAGGACGTTGCCGGAGACGTCGGGCCAGCGCGGTCCGGTGGTCAGCGCGATGACGTCGACCGCAGGGTCGGCCAACAGAGCCGAGACCTGGCGATGCAGCGTAGGCCGCCCGGTGATGACTGCCTGGCGCGGCTTCAACTGCGCGAGAGCCAAGGGATGCAACGGGATTCCGTGCAGGGGCGCCGTCGGCTCGGCGACGGTCGGCAGCCCGGCGAGCTCCGGACGCACGGCACCGCCGTGACCGGAGACGACCACGGTGTCGATCGTCAGATCCAGTTCGACGGGAACGTCCAGTGTCGCCTGGGTGGTCGAGGTCCACGGCATTCCGTCGGGCCGACCCTCCGGACGGGCACCCGGGTCTCCGATCGCAGGCACCAACGGCTCACGCAGCGGGATATCGAAGTGCACCGGGCCCGCGTTGCCGGAGCGTGCGCCGCGCGCTGCGGCGATGACCCGTGAGACCGCACTGCGCCACTGACTGTTCTGCTTGGGCCCTTCCTCGGCGAGCCCGAGGCTGATCGTCGCGCGGACCTGAGATCCGAACAGGCCGAGCTGCTCGATGGTCTGGTTCGCGCCGGTCCCGAGCATCTCGTACGGGCGGTTGGCGCTGATGACGATCAGCGGAATGCGTGCGTAGTTCGCTTCGAGAACAGCAGGCCCCAGATTCGCGACCGCGGTTCCCGACGTCATCACCACAGGGACGGGCTGACCGCTGCCCAGGCTCAGCCCGATGGCCAGAAAGCCGGCGGTTCGCTCGTCGATCCGCATGTGCAACCGCAGACGACCGGCGACGTCCGCCTCCTGCAACGCGAACGCCAACGGAGCGTTCCGCGAGCCGGGACAGAGCACGACGTCTCGGATCCCGCTGCGCGCCAATTCGTCGACGACTGCGGTGGCCTGTGCGGTGGACGGATTCACAGTTTCCAGAGTGTCAGATGCGTCGGTCAGCCGCCGCAACCGGGCTTTGACAGTATTGAGGTGTGCGTACAGTCTTTCGGCCCGACGAGGTCGCTCCCGGTCGCTTCTACCAGCTCCTGACCGCTTCGGTGGTACCCAGGCCCATCGCGTGGATCTCCACCGTCTCCGCCGACGGTGTGGCGAACCTCGCCCCCTACAGCTTCTTCACGGTGTCCTCGGTGGTACCGCCCGTCGTGCAGTTCACCTCGGTGACCCGCAAGGACAGTCTTCGCAACATCGAGGCCACGGGCGAGTTCGTCGTGAACCTGGCGACGGCACCGTTGGTGGATCAGGTCAACAGCAGTTCGGCGAGCTTCGACCACGGCGTCAGCGAATTCGAAGCCGTCGGGATCGAGAGCGAGCCCAGCACCGTCGTGACACCACCGCGCGTGGCCGCCGCTCCGATCGCCATCGAGGCGACGCTGCATCGCGTCGTCGAAGTCGGTAACTGCTTCGTCGTCATGGGCACCGTCGTCGCTCTGTCGGTACGTCCCGAATATCTGGCCGAGGACGGCCTCCCCGAGTTCGACGCCATCGCCCCGCTGAGCCGCCTCGGCCGTACCGAGTGGGGCTTGCCGCCCGAGGTTCGCGAAATCGAGCGCCCTTCTTGATTCGCTGGTCGCTGCTGGTTCTCGTCACCGTCGGACTGACGGTCGGTGCGGACGCCCTCGGGGTTCCATCGGCAGCCCTGTTCGTCGCGTTGCTGGTGGGGGTGATCTTCGCTCTCGCAGGTTGGGCACCGACCACGGGCACCGAGCGCGCTCCGCTGCCGCGACGGCTCGGCATGGCGGCTCAGGCGGTGCTGGGCGTCGAGATCGGGACGCTGGTGCAACGAGACACACTCGGCTCACTGGGCGATGCGTGGTTGCCGGTGCTGCTGGCATGCGTCGGAACGCTCCTGTTGTCCATCGCCGCGGGCGCGCTGCTGGGACTGCGCAAGGACATCGATTCACTGACCGGTGCGCTGGCACTGGTCGCGGGCGGCGCGTCGGGCCTGGTGGCCATCGCCCAGGAACTCGGCGGCGACGAACGCGTCGTTGCGGTGGTGCAGTACCTGCGGGTCGTTCTCGTCACCACCACCCTGCCGCTGGTGGCGACGCTGGTGTTCCGGGCGCAGCCAGGGCACTCGACCGCGATCGCCGATTCCGGAGCTCCGCTGTACGTGGACCTGGTTTTCGTGCTGGTCTGCGGCGCGATCGGCGTACTGCTCGCGCGTGCGCTGCGCTTTCCTGCCCCCGCACTGCTGGGCCCACTGATCATCGCCACGTGCGCCGATGTCCTCGGGTTCTCGTTCGACGCATCGGTTCCCACGTTGCTGCTGTGGGCGGCGTACATCGTGATCGGGTGGCAAGCGGGTCTGCGATTCACCGTCGCGAGCCTGAAGTCCATCTCGCGGGTGCTGCCGTCCGCGTTGCTGCTCATCATCGCCGTCACCGTCGGGTGCGCGTTGCTGGGGCTGTGGTTGGCCTCGTCGACGGGCACCAGCGGATACGAGGGCTACCTCGCCACCACCCCGGGTGGGGTGTACGCGGTACTGGCGATCGCGGCATCGACCGGAGCGAACGTCACGTTCGTCGTGGCAGCGCAGGTGATCCGAGTGTTCATGATGCTGTTCGCGGTGCCGATGGGAGCGAAGGTCGTCCAGCACTACCGACGAGATCGACCCGAGTGAATCGACGCGACCCCATTCGGAGTTAGGGTCCACTAATCTCACCGGCATGGCCAAGTACGTCAAACCCGATCACCCGGCGTTCTACCGTCTGCACGTCCTCGCCGCCGAGAAGATCAGTTCCGGTTTCGTCAGAATCACCCTCGGGGGCGAGTCGCTCGCGGACTACCGGTACATGGGCTACGACCAGTGGTTTCGACTGTTCCTGCCGCAACCGGGGCAGAGCGAACCCCGCATACCCAGCACGACCTCCAAGCTCTGGTACGCCCAGTATCTGACCTTCTCGAAGGACACCAGACCGGTGGTTCGCAACTACACCGTCCGCGACTTCCGGCCCGCAGGCCAGGGCCGATTCAGCGAGGGTGCGGAGCTCGACGTCGACTTCGTCGCACACGGCGGCGAACACGGCGAGGCAGGTCCGGCGTCGTCGTGGGCTGCGCAGGCCGTACCCGGAGACCGCGTCGCGATTCTCGACGAGGGGCGCATCTACAACCCGGACACCGAACCCTCGTGGCAGTTGCTCGTCGGCGACGAAAGTGCTGCTCCGGCAATTCTCGGCATACTGCGATCCTCGCCCGCGGACCTGCGGGCCGTGGTGTTCGTCGAAGTCCCCACCGAGGCAGACATCCAGCATCAGGACGTGCCGCCGGACGTCGAGCTGAACTGGATCGTCCGTCCCGACCGGCATGCCAAACCCGGCGAGGCCGCACTGACCGCTGTGCAGCAGGCCGAACTTCCCGGCGGCACCCCGTACGTCTACGTGGCAGGCGAGCAGGGCCTGGCGACGGGCCTGCGCAGATACCTGGTGAACGACCGCGCAGTACCGAAATCCAGCATCTGCTTCACCGGATACTGGAAGTTCGGTAAAGCCGCCGGATAGCACTGGATTAGTGTCATCTCACATGTCCGGCTTGGGAAAAGGTCACACGGTCGTCACCGACTCGGTCGAGGTGGACGGCGCGTCGTTCGCCTCGCTGCGAGCCCGTCCTCTCCCCCGCGCCGAGCGCTACGAACTGGGTCGACGCCTACGCGAGAAGGTTCCGATCGCCTCCCTGGGTGACTGGGCGGCACCGCCGGATCGACCCGACCCGGTCAAGCAGATCGACTACTCGCACCAGGGCCGCATCGAGTGGCTGATACCGACGCGCCTCGAGCGGATGGTCGAGTCCCCCTACGGCTTTCTGCGCGGCACGGCCATCGTCATGGCCCGAGACGTGGCGATGCTGCCGTCGACCGGCATCAACCCGGTCATCAGCGGCGACGCCCACCTCGGCAACTTCGGTTTCTACGCCTCACCGGAACGTGACCTCGTCATCGACCTCAACGACTTCGACGAGGCCCACCCGGGAGCCTGGGAGTGGGATCTACGACGCCTCGCCGCGAGCATCTGGGTGGCCGGGCGGCAGAACGGCCGCACCGAGGATCAGTGCCGTGACGCCGTCACCGCCTGTGTGTCCGCGTACCGCATCGAGGTGGCCAGACTTGCCGACGAGCCGCTGATGTCGCGTTCGTTCCAGCGTCTGACCGCCGAGAAGCTGCAGCGTGACGCCACCGAAGGGTCGCTGCGCAAGGAGATCAAACGCGCCACCAAGAAGGCGCGTCGGCGCACCAGTGACCGCGTTCTGCCGCGTTTCACCGAGAAGCACGAGGGCAAGCGCAGAATCGTCGAGGAGCCGCCGATCACCACGCGCATCTCGGCGAAGGACGAGGAACTTCTCGCCGTCGGACTGGACGAGTATCTGCTCACCCTGACCCCGCACTGGCGTCGAGTGCTCGGTGGATACACGTTGATCGACGTGGCGCACCGCGTGGTGGGCGTCGGCAGCGTCGGCCTGCGGGCGTATGTGGCTCTGCTCGAGGGCACCAGCGAGGACGACGTGGTGTTTCTCCAGCTCAAGCAGGCCAGACGCTCGGTGCTGGCACCGTACGTGCACGGCGAATCGGCCTGGCACGACCATCAGGGGCAACGCGTCGTCGAGTATCAGCAGGATCTGCAGACCGTCAGCGATCCGCTACTGGGCTGGACGACCATCGCCGGACGGCAGTACTACGTGCGGCAGTTCCGCAACATGAAGGGAACGATCGACCTGTCGTCGATCGATGCACCCGCGCTGGTCGACTACGCACGGGTGGTGGGCCGTCTGCTGGCCAAGGGTCACGCGCGCACCAGTGGCGCGTCGATGATCTCGGGGTACACCGGCGATTCCGATGCCCTCGAGGTGGCGTTGTGCCGCTTCGCGCAGCTGTACGCGGATCAGACGGAAGCCGACTGGGAGTGCCTACGGCAGTGGCGTGGTTGAGTGCCGTGGGGGGCACATAACCACGCCACTGCGCGGAGCGCACTACGCGTGCTTGGCGACCAGGTCACCCACGCGAGGCAGTGCCTCGATGACGTTCTTCTTCGCCGAGCCACGCAGGCTGCCGTAGAACTTCTTGACGACGGACTTGTCGGTCTCCTCGATGCGTGCATCGGTGACCGAGAGCAGCGCGTCCGATGCGGCGTCGCCGTTGGCGACGAGATAGTCACCGAACGTGCCCTGCGGGGCAGCGTTGTACGACTGCCAGAACGGGTCGAGCTTGTCGACGAAATCGGGCCACAGAGCCGAGACCGCGCTGTCGATGTACGACGGCCCGACCTTCTTCACTGCGCCGTATCCCCCCTTGACCGCGAGGCCACTCGCGCCCTTCTTGTCCGCGACCTCGGCATCGATCAGAGCCAGAACGTCGACGCGCAGAGCGTCGGCCTTCGACTCGTCGAGCAGCGAATCCTTGAGTGCAGCAACCACTTCGAACTTCCTCCCAGATGTGTCAGCGGCCCCGTCGCGGACCGGCCGCAACACTACCGCAGAAGGGCGTGGCAACGCCGAACTCGCTCGATCCACCACTGCGTGCGATCGGCATCGGCATCGAGGTCGATCAGCGCCTGGGCGTCGGGTTCGAGGCTGCCGACGGGGTACGTTCCGTCGACCACCTCCGGCGCAGGTGCGACGTCTCGAACGAACAGTGCGCCCGTTCCCAGACCGCAGGCGAATTCGAGGTGCGGCAACGCCGCGGCAGCGGCCAGACCGGCCGAGATTCCCACCGCCGAATCCAGAGCACTCGACACCACCACCGGAACGCCGTACTCCCCCAGCTCGCCGGCCAGCTCGAGCACCGCGCGCATCCCACCGAGCGGGGCGACCTTGAGCACCGCGATGTCGGCTCCGCCTGCCCGGACGACCTTCATCGGATCCTCGGCTCGGCGAATGCTCTCGTCCGCTGCCACGCGAACTCCCGGAGCCCGGCGACGAAGTTCGACGAGTTCGGCAACGGTGGCGCACGGCTGCTCGGCGTACTCGAGCGGACCGTCGGCGGTCAGGGCCGTCAGCGCCGCTACCGCCTCGTCGACGGTCCAGCCTCCGTTGGCGTCGACGCGAACCCGCGGGACCAGCTCGCGCACCGCGCGCACCCGGGCGACGTCGTCGGCGAGCGTCTGCCCTTTCTCGGCCACCTTCACCTTGGCGGTCTCGGCCCCGGGAGATCGGCTCAGCACCGATGCCACCTCCGAGGCCGCCACGGCGGGGACGGTCGCATTCACCGGGATGCGTCGACGCAGTGGGCTCGGCGGGCCGTCCCACGCTGCCTCGATCGCCGACGCCAACCAGGGTGCCGACTCGACGTCGTCGTATTCGGGGAACGGTGAGAATTCACCCCACCCGGCCGGCCCACGAACGAGCATCACCTCGCGGGTGGTGATGCCGCGGAACTTGGTCCGCATGGGCATCGAGAGCACGTGCGCGCCGTCCAGAATGTCGTCGATCGGGGGGATCATTGCTGCCCCGGGAGCAACTGCACCATCAACGCCTCGCAGTCGGCCAACAGGGTGCCGTCGAGATCGGTGAGCCGAGCGTTGATGAACGTCTTGCGCCCCTCGACCCGATCCACCGCGCCCTCGACGACCAGCTCGGTGTTCAGCGGCGTCACCTTGCGGTAGTTGATGTGCAGGTACGCCGTCCGGCTGATGGGCCTGCCGTAGGCGTGCTGGATCAGGCCGAAGAGGTCGTCGAACAGCAGCGGCAAAGTGCCGCCGTGCGCGGCGGAGTTACCACCGAGGTGGAAACGACGGAACATGCCTCTGCTGCGCACGCCCTCGGCGTCGATCTTCTCGATGATCCACGGCAGCAACAGCAGCGAACCGCGACCGGGCAGCCGAGGAACTCGTCCGGCGGTCTGTCGCCCCTCGGCCACCACGTGCGGACTCAACAGCTCGGTCAGTTCCCTGGCCTTGTCCGCTGCCGCCGCGGTCACGTCGGCCGGCAACGAGGTGGACACCGCGAGATCCTGCACCGTGCGCAGCGCCTCGAGCAACTGCCCGTACTCCGGGCCCACCTTCGCCGGCACGAAACGCGGGAAGCCGCCGTGGTGGTCGTATTCGGGGTCGGAATCTCGGTCGAGCTCGATCGGGTCGGTCATGACTGCACGCTAGCTGCACCGACCGTTCGGCACGGAGTCAACCCCGGCCACCGTTAAGCTGGCGCCCGTGACCTTCACTCCCGCACTGTGGCGTCCCGTTCCCGGCTTCGAAAACCTGACCGACATCACGTATCACCGCCACGTGTCCGACGCGACCGTGCGAGTTGCGTTCGATCGGCCCGACATTCGCAACGCTTTCCGGCCGCACACCGTCGACGAGCTCTACCGCGCCCTCGAGCATGCACGGGTGAGCTCCGACGTGGGAACGGTGCTGCTCACCGGCAACGGTCCGAGCAGCAAGGACGGCGGCTGGGCGTTCTGCTCCGGTGGCGATCAGCGCATTCGCGGTCGCAGTGGTTACCAGTACGCCGACGGGGAGACGGCCGACACCGTCGACAAGGCCCGCGCCGGACGCCTGCACATCCTCGAGGTGCAGCGCCTCATTCGCTTCATGCCCAAGGTGGTCATCTGCTTGGTCAACGGCTGGGCGGCAGGAGGCGGGCACAGCCTGCACGTGGTGTGCGATCTGACTCTCGCGAGCCGCGAGCATGCCCGGTTCAAGCAGACCGATGCCGATGTCGGCAGCTTCGACGGTGGTTACGGCAGTGCGTATCTGGCGAAGATGGTCGGTCAGAAGTTCGCCCGCGAGATATTCTTTCTCGGCGAGACGTACTCGGCCGAGGAGATGCACCGGATGGGCGCAGTGAACAAGGTGGTCGATCACGACGAGCTCGAGAACACCGCGATCGAGTGGGCTGCCAAGATCAACGCGAAATCACCTCAGGCACAACGAATGCTGAAGTACGCCTTCAACCTGCAGGACGACGGCCTGGTAGGTCAGCAACTGTTCGCCGGTGAAGCCACCCGCCTGGCCTACATGACCGACGAGGCCGTGGAGGGTCGCGACGCATTCCTCGACAAGCGCGAGCCCGACTGGTCGCCGTTCCCCCGATACTTCTGACCTACCGGTGATTTCGACGTCGAACCGCCGAAACCACCACAGTGCTGCGGGCGCTCTGCGAGACTGGTTCACCCAGCCCTACGACTATCGCTGGATGGCGGACTTCCAGAACTCCCGGGCCGCCGGAAGAATCATCCGGTGGGTGTTGGCATGCCTGACGCTCAATTTCGGTGTGCTGGCGGTGGTGTCGTTGTTCGCCCAGGACACCACACGCAGCCCGCTCGCCATCGCCTGGAAATCGGCTCTGATCGTCATGGTCGTGGCCGTCAGCGCGGCCTGGATCACCAGACCGTTTCCCGGCCGGCTCGGGGTGGTGGCCTTCGCGGTCTTCGCCGATCTGGGGACGGCGTCGACGCTGTGGATCAACCCGCTCACGGACGCCCTGCTGACGTGCACGCTGTTCGCCGTGATCGGAACGTTCTGCACGTTCTGCCTCAGCCCCCGCTGGCTGCTGGCGCACCTGGTGTTCGCGGTGACATGCACTCTCGTTGCCGCCGCAGCGACGTACTCCCGCGGGGAGGTGGACATCGCATCACTGATCTTCCGGACGAACGTCGTGCTGCTCACGATCGCCGCAGTTCCGCTCGTCTCGCATCTGTTGATCACCATCCTGACCGACGATGCGCGTCGTTCGTTGCTCGATCCGTTGACCGGCCTGGCCAATCGTCGCGGTCTCGACGCTGCCATCGACGATGTGTGGCCACGCGGCCGAGAGAAGGATCAGTGCTCGGCGGCAGTGATGATCGACATCGACCGGTTCAAATCGGTGAACGATCTGTACGGGCACGAGGAAGGCGACGCGGTCATCCTGCGCGTCGCCCAACGTCTACGCGCACATCTGGGCGAATACGGTGTGGTCGCACGCACCGGCGGGGAGGAGTACCTCGCCGTCGTCTCGACGTCCCGCCTCCACATCGACGCGCTGGTCCACGGGGTGCGCCGAGCACTGCGCGATCCCGAGGATCCGATTGCGGTGACGGTCAGCGTGGGGGCTGCGATCGTGCACGCGGGTTCACCGGTGTGGGATCAGAACATCGACGTCGTGACACGGGCAACGCGGATGGCGGATTCGATGATGTACGAGGCGAAGGCTGCCGGCGGTAACCGAATCGCGACGACCGAACTGTGAGAGTGGAGCCTGCGGAACCACCTCGGGTGACCGTGGTATCCATGCGGGGTGGACATCCTCGCTTCTCGGACAATTCTGCGACCCGTCGACTACGAGAGGACTCTCGCGTTCTACCGTGACGGTCTGTCGTTGGCAGTGTGTCGCGAATACCCCGGCGGAACGGTGTTCTTCGCGGGTCAGGGTCTGCTCGAGATCGCTGCGCATCATCGCGGCGACGAATCGGGTTCGTTCTCCGGCGCGCTGTGGTTGCAGGTACGCGATATCGCCTCTGCTACAGAGGAATTGACGGCCGCCGGGATCGAGATCGTGCGTGAGGCACGCACCGAGCCGTGGGGCCTGATCGAGATGTGGATCGAGGATCCGGACGCGATTCCCATCGTGCTGGTGCAGATCCCGCAGGATCATCCGCTGCGAAAGGACAACCGCTAGCCCGTCGACGCGTCGTCGGCGATCGCGCGCAGCACCGCCGTTGCCGACTGCGGCCTCGACCACAGATACCCCTGAGCCAGAGTGCAGCCGAGTTCGAGCACAGCGTCGGCCTGTTCGCGACTCTCGATGCCCTCGACGATCATCGTCAGATCGAGATCCTTCGCCACTCCGGCCAACGACCTGATCATCGCCCGTCCGGCCACGGTGTCGACGAATCGCGTCAGGTGCCCGTCGATCTTGATGCCGTCGGGCTGAAGGGTCACCAGCCGTTCGAGTGAGGACCAGCCCGAACCGAAATCGTCGAGCAGCACCCTGAAGCCGAGCCGATGCACGTCGTCGATGTGCCTGCGCAGCAACGGCCCCGGCGTCACGGCGGTGGTCTCGGTGAGCTCGAGCGAGATCGACGACGGCGACACACCGGAGGACGCGATGGCGCGCTGCAACTGACTGACCCCGTCGGGATGGGCCAGGTGGCGTCCCGAGATGTTGACGGTCAGCCGCAGGTCCGGACGATGGACGTGCCACTTCTTCATTTCGACCGCGGCCTGCGCGAGCACACTGAGGTCGACGTCGATGATCAGTTCACTGGCTTCGGCGAACGGCACGAAGTCCGCAGGCACCACCATCCCGCGAGTGGGGTGATGCCAACGCGCCAAGGCCTCGAAGCCGACGATCTTCTCGGTCCGCAGATCCACGATCGATTGGAACCAGGGGACGATGTGGCCGTCGGCGATGGAGTCGGCGATGTCGTTGTCGCTCCCGAGCCGGCTGACGCCCGATCCGACGCGGCGATGCAGGTCGAGTTGTTCCTCCAGCACCGACGCGAACTGTTCGAGTTCGCGCATCTGCTCACCCGAGAGCGAGCGCGTCGTGCGATCGAGCAGGCAGAGGGTGCCGATCACCAGGCCCTCGCGCCCGCGCAGCGGAACCGACGCGTAGGACGCGATGCCGTTGTCGTCGAGGATGGCGCGCTGCCGGGTGGTGGCATGGACGCGACCGTGCGCCACGACGGCGGGTTCGCCGGAGCGCACCACGTCGTCGCAGAGGGTGTCGGCTCGTACGACCGTCGACACCGGCGGTCCGCCGACGTTGACCAGCGTGTACTGAGTGTCTTCGTCGAGCACGTTGAGCTGCGCGATGGCGAATCCGACGCTGCGTGCGGCGAATTCGACCGTCGACCGCAGAGCGGGCGTCGTCGCCTCGACATCGAGGTATCGACGAGCCGAGTCGCTCTGCCGGCGAGACCGAGAGCGCGCGGTGTCCGCGACCTCACCGTCCACCGGCATCACCTCGCAACGAACCGCCGGGTCCGTTCTGGAACCGGATCCAGGTGAGCTTAACCGGGCCACATCTGCAGTTTCGACCGATAGGCCATCCGAGAGCGGTCACAACGACGGATAGCGCGTATGGAGCAGCCGATGCCGCAGCACCGCCGCGGCGAGTCGCTTGCCTTCGTCAGTCGCGACCGAGCCGGACGGCTGCGGCCCCGACGCGTGAGCCGGTTCCGGCAACTCGAACGCCCCGAGGGCGCTCAACTCGGCGACCAGGGTCCGAGCGAGCGGCTCGGCATGCTCGGCAGCAGGCTCCTCGCCGGAATGCGTCCACCCCTCGGCCCGCAGCAGACGCGCCAGGTCGTCTGCCGTCGCTTCCACGTCGGCGACATCGTGACCGACGATCATGCGAGCCAGAACGACCTCCGCGGCAATCGTGTCCGGGTGATATTCGATGCCGACGATGCCTGCGGTGAGCACGCGCCACAGCCCGTCGGAGCTGAGCTGCCGAGTTCGGGCCGTCGGTACCAACCGCCCGGCGGACCGACGCAGCAGACGCACCCTCATCAGGAGGCGTCGGACGATCAGTACCTTCTCCGTGTCGAGTTCGCGGCCGACATACAACGGACGTTCGGCCGGAGGAAACATGGTGTTCGCGATGCCGGCCACCACCTCGTCCGGCAGGTACCCGGCGTCGGTCAACGCGACGCCGTCCCCGATGCATCCGATGAAACTCTCGAGCCTGCGCACACACCCGTACACCGGCTCGGCGGCGTCGTGCAGAGCCTCGCGCAGCCCCAGATACAGCTCGGCCCGCGGAGCGCTGTAGTTGCTCCACAACTCGATGCGGTGGTCGAGGAGCTGTTCGAGCAGAACTGCCTCGGAGTCGTCCTTGCCTCGATCGGAGGTCAGCACGGCATCGGTGACGCCGCGTCGACGCATGGCCAGAGCGTTGGTGCCGAGCGGTCGCCCACCGGGCTTCGACGGCTCGAACTCGCCGGCGATGGTCGCCACTTCCAGCGTCTCGCCGATCTTTTCCACGATGGCCCGCTCGACACCGGTCGGGGCGTCCTGCCAGGTGACGAGCTCGGTATCGACGGCACCGATGCCCGACTGTTCGGTGGCGGCGCGATAGTGCTGCAACCACGCGGCGTCGTCGGGTGTTCGCACCAGCTCCTCGGTGACGGCGCTTCGGGCGATCTCCGCGTATCCGACGCGTCCGAGCCGGTCGAGCAGGTCACCGAGGGCATGTGCGATGTCGACCGCGCGATCGGGCCCCTCGGCCGCGTGACGCAGATACACCCACAGGTAGGTCTGGACGGAATGTTGCGTCGGGCCCGCGGGCGGAGACACGTCCACCAGACCGTCCCAGCCCAGTCGCGCGTCGGCGGCGAGCGCGGGATCGACGGAATCGAAGTACGACAGAGCTGCCCACACCGCGTCGTCCATGCCCGATCCCTTCACGATGTTCCACTGTTCCACAGCGACTCGATCTCGGGTGACAACCGCGGACCCGTAGGTGCTCCCGTCCGCGATCGAGCCGTGCGACTAGCCTCGAGTCCGTGCTCGAGAGCGTATCCATTCCGTCGGGGCCTGCGGCGGCGGAGATCATGCCGCGGCTGAGCCGCATGCTTGCAGGCGACGGCCCGGCCCTGCTTCCCGTGCCCACCGACGATCTGCGTGAGACCGAGCGCCTGCACGACGCGCTGGCACCGGGAACCCCCATCGACGACGGCGTCGCCCTGGTCGTCGCGACCTCGGGAACGACGGGTGTCCCCAAGGGAGCCATGTTGTCCGCTTCTGCACTGGTGGCCTCGGCGACGGCCACCGAGGAACGACTCGGCGGACCGGGGTCGTGGCTGCTGGCATTGCCCGCACACCACATCGCCGGAATGCAGGTACTGCTCCGCAGTGTGCTCGCCGGAACCTCGCCCGTCGTGATGGACGTGTCGAGAGGTTTCGATCCCTCCGCTCTGATCGACGCGGTTGGCCTGATGTCGGGACCCCTGCGCTACACCTCACTGGTCCCCGGACAATTGCTGAAGGCATTCGAGATCCCCGAAGCGATCGCGGCCCTCGCCTCACTGGACGCAGTCCTCCTCGGCGGGGCCGCGACACCGGCACCGCTGCGAGAGAAGGCACAGGACGCGGGCATCCGATTGGTGCGGACCTACGGAATGAGCGAAACGGCAGGCGGCTGTGTGTACGACGGAGTTCCACTGCACAGCACCGTCGTACGCATCGACGACGGCAGGGTCGTGCTGGGTGGAAAGACCGTGGCCTCGGGCTACCGCGGGCTACCCGATCATCCGGCGTTCGCCGAACCCGGATGGTTCCGCACCGACGACGCCGGAACCATCGTCGACGGGGTCCTGGGCATCTCCGGACGACTCGACGAAGCGATCTCGACCGGCGGACTGACCGTCGTGCCGCAGGTCGTCGAGGCTGCACTGGCAACACACCCCGCAATACGAGAATGCGCCGTCGTGGGATTGCCCGACATGCGACTCGGCCAGAAAGTGGTGGTCGCAGTCGTCGCCTCTGCTCCGGTGACATTGGCGGACCTACGCACCCACGTTGCTGCCTCGCTCGACATCACCGCCGCACCACGCGAGTTGTATCTACTCGACTCACTACCCACACGAGGTCCGGGAAAACTGAACAGGGCCGAACTGCGCACCGTGCTGCAGAAACTCTAGGTTGCGGCGCACTCTCGTCGAGCACAGTGGTTGTGCGCGGTGGTCTTCGATCGGCCGCTGGGGCGTCGGGTCGACCGCACACGCGCGCGCAGTTGTCAGGTGCGCGCGCAATAGTGGGCGAACAGGCGGCGAACTTGCGCGCGTTCGGCAAACGCGCGCGCGTTTGCGCCGGGGTGGTCATTCGAGCGGCGTGCCTTGATGGTGCACCAGTTCCCATCCGGTGTTCGTACGCCGCCACAGCGAGGTTCTACGGGCGTGCATCTTCGACGTTCGCGAAATCCACTGCAGCAGAACATAATCTGGACCGATCGCCCGTCCGACGGGTTCGATCATCTCGATCTCCACGGAGACTTCGGTACCGAGCATGTCGAGTATCGACGACTTGTCCCACACCGTGCCCGACGCTCCGACCTCGGTGAAGTCGTCGGCGAGCAGACGGGCAAGCCGCTCGCGGTCGCGTCGACATTCGGCAGTCTGCAGCTCTCGTTCGAGGTCGAGAACCGTCGACACGTCGTTGTCAGCGCTGGGTCGACCGGCGGAGGCAGGCGGCATGGGATGCACTGTCTCACGCACGAATGCGCGCGCAATTGCCAGGTGCGCGAAACAGTGAGCGAACAGGTGGCGAACCTGCGCGCGTTCGGCGAACGCGCGCGCGTTTGCGGCAGAGGTGGGCGGTAACCGATCACCCGACGCCTCAGCCCGCCATTTTCTCGTACAACCGCGTCACATCGGCGTCGGACCAGCCGGGCGGCTCGAGGATGTCGGCCCACATGTTCACGGCGTCGGCTCCGTAACTGTGGCCGTGTCCGTCGTCGACGTCGGTGGAGAAGACCTGATCGAACGTCAACTGCCAGAAGGTCACGAACGGAAACCACTGCACTCCTGGGTCGACGTCGGTGCCGCGGGGTTCGCGTAACCAGTCGGGCCGGTTCAGGATCAGGTCCGGTGACCACCACACGATCGGGTCGGATGCATGCTGCCAGTACACGATTCGCGGCTCTTCCCACGGTCCGTCGATGTCGAGGTCACCGGACGAACTGGCGAAGCGCACGTGTTCGCCGCCGTCGACGACGGGCAGTATCTCGCGAGAACCGGCGTCGCGTCCGGCCGTGATGCGTGCCCATTGCGGGGTGAAGTTCGGGTTGCCGACCCACAGGGCACCGTCGATGCGCGCGATCATGTCCTGTGCGCCGCTGAACGCGTCCTGTCCGCCGTAGGCACCGAGGCTTTCACCGAACAACACCAGCTTGGGTCGCGCATCCTCGGGGAGTTCGCTCCACACCTCGTACACCGCCTCGAAGAGGGCTCGTCCGGCGTCCTGCGGAGACTGCCGATCGGCCAGAAATGCCATCGGGCTCGGCAGAAACGAGTACTGCATCGACGCGATAGCCGAGTTGCCGTCGTACAGGTATTCCAGAGGGCGAGCGACGTTTTCGTTCACCCACCCGCGTCCGGTCGTCGTCGCGACGCCCAGTACAGCGCGGGAGAATGCGCCGGTGCGTTCGAGCTCGGCCACCACCCGATCGGCGACGCCTTCGACGGTGTCCGCGGACTCCACGCCCGCGTAGGCACGGATCGGTTGCACCGCAGGCCTTCCGGTGAACTCACTGATCTCGTCCGGTGATACCCCGGACACGACGAAGCGTCGCCCCTCCTGCCCCAGGGATTCCCACTCCTCGTTCGAGTCGTCCGAACCCGACAGTTCGGCCGCGGTGGGCTTCTCGACGCCGTCGTGGTTGCCGCGGTCCGCAGTCGAGGCCGACTGCTCCGCGACCGCAACGATGCCGCGAACGAGTGCGCCGTTGACCGCGAACACCACCAACAGGGCCACGACGATCACGCTGGCGATCCGTGCGACCGGCTTCGGCACGTATTGCTTGCCCCACCGCGTCAAGGCCTGAGAAGCCCGCCGCAGCAGACGACCCAACGCCAAGACAGCAACGGCCACCACCAGGGAGACGACCAGTACCGCGACGTACAGCGGCCTGCCGGGGTCCTCCACACCGACGAGCTTGCGAACGATCTGCTGCCACCACGATCCCAGGATCAGAAACAACGGAACGGCCACCGCCGCGGCAACAGCCAACGCCCACCACCCGCGTCGACGCCACTGCTCGGACCAGTCCGGCGACACCCCGCAGGTTCGAACCACCCACGCGATCAGGCAGCCGACGCCGTAACCGATCGCGACACTGATACCGGTGGCCACCGCCTGCAGGTACCAGACGCGGGGCAACAGGGACGGCGTCATCGACAGCGCGAAGAACACCACGGCGAACAACAGGCCGACGGGATGGAGCGCGCGGCAGTACCGATCCGCTCGCGAGTCCTGCCAGAAGGAGCCGATCCGGGCCAACCGCCGTGTGGTCACGTCCTGATCGTATTTCTCGGCCGACTGGGCTGCACCTGCTTCGACGTGCAAGCATTCAGGACATGAGTGTCCTGGTTTGCTTCCATGCACATCCCGACGACGAGGTGTTCGGGACCGGCGGGGTGATGCGCCTCGCCGCCGACGCCGGCCATCGCGTCGTCCTGGTCACCGCCACCGACGGTGCCCTCGGCGAATATCCCGACGGCATCCTCGCCGAGGGCGAGACGTTGGCCGAGCGCAGGCGCATCGAGCTCGATCGTTCGGCGGCCGCTCTCGGTGTCGCCCGCATCGTGCGGCTGCACTATGCCGATTCCGGTATGGCAGGCACTGCAGAGAACGCGAACCCCGACGCGTTCTGCAACGTCGATGTCGACACCGCGGCCCAGCGATTGGCCGAGGTGCTGCTCGAAGAGAAGGCCGACGTCGTCACCATCTACGACCCGAACGGTGGCTACGGTCACCCGGACCACATCCAGGTTCACGTCGTCGGCAAGCGCGCCACCGAGATCGCCGAGACTCGCTTCGTGTACGAGACCACCACCAACCGCGATCACATGCGCAGACTGATGGAGGCCAATCCGCACTGGGGCGAGGAAGCGTCACCGCCGGACCTGGAAACCTTCGGTCTGCCGGAAACCGAGATCACGACGGTGGTCGACGTGTCCGGCGCAATGGACGCCAAACGGGCAGCGATGGAAGCCCACGAAACACAGATCGGCGACTTCGGACCGTTTCTGCAGATGTCTCCGGAAGACCTCGCCACCACGTTCGGCACCGAATGGTTCAGAAAGCTCCGCGGCACCGGCGGCGTCGGGCTCACGGAGACCTCGCTCCCGCTCTGACCCGGCCGGACAGCGGACGCAAGCGCGACGTACGCGTCGTGCAAGCGCCCGGGGCGATGGTTGGCCCCATGACCACACCAGCAATCGAGGCCCAGAACCTCGTCAAGACATTCGGTAAGCAACGCGCCGTCGACGGCGTCGGCCTGACCGTTCCCACCGGGGCGGTCTACGGCGTCCTCGGCCCCAACGGCGCGGGCAAGACCACGACGGTCCGCATGCTCGCCACCCTCCTGCGACCCGACGGCGGCTCGGCCCGCATCTTCGGCCACGATGTCGTCGCCGACGCCACCGCCGTCCGGTCTCTCGTCGGTGTCACCGGCCAGTACGCCTCGGTCGACGAGGACCTCACCGCAACCGAGAATCTCGTCGTCTTCTCCCGGCTGCTCGGACTCGGCCGCCGCGAGAGCAAAGCCAAAGCCGTCGAACTCCTCGAGGAATTCGGGCTGACCGAAGCGGCACACCGACCGTTGAAGATGTTCTCCGGTGGGATGCGTCGACGCCTCGATCTGGCCGCGAGCCTGATCTCGGCTCCGCCGCTGCTGTTCCTCGACGAGCCGACCACCGGCCTCGACCCCCGCACCCGAGCGCAGATGTGGGACACCATCCGTCGACTCGTCGCCGAGGGCTCGACCGTCCTGCTCACCACCCAGTACCTCGACGAGGCCGACCAACTGTGCGATCGAATCGCGGTGATCGACCACGGTCGTGTCATCGCCGAGAACACCGCCGACGGGCTCAAGTCGTCGGTAGGCACCTCCGCACTGTCTCTGACCCTCACGGACCGACACCGGATCGACGACGCCCGAGCGCTCGTCGCGACGCAACTGGGCACAGATGTGTCGGTCAGCCCCGAGTCCGCTCGACTGACCGCACCGATGACGGACACGTCGATGACCCCGGACATCTTGATTCGCTTGCGCGACTTCGGCATCGAGGTCGGCGAGATCACCGTCACCAAACCCAGCCTGGACGAGGTCTTCCTGACTCTCACCGGCAAGAGCGCAGACGAGGACGCAGCATGACCACCACACTCACCCGACGGTCTTCGACATACATCGACCCCGCCGACCGACCGGTCGTGCGCCACATCGGTCTGGCCCGCACCGTCACCCAGTCGATCACCATGGGATACCGCGGGCTGCTCAAACTCCGCCACAATCCGGAACAGCTCACCGACGTGGTGCTGCTGCCGGTCATCTTCACCCTGATGTTCAGCTACATCTTCGGCGGTGCGGTTGCGGGCGACGTCACCTCGTACCTGCCGATGATCGTGCCGGGAATCCTGGTCCAGACGGTCATCACCGGGTCCGTCGTCACCGGCACCCAGCTGCGAGAAGACATGGACAAGGGCGTCTTCGACCGCTTCCGATCACTCCCGATCGCTCGAATCTCCCCGCTCGCAGGAGCATTGATGGCCGATGTCATCCGCTACCTGATCGCCGCCGTGGTCTGCTTCGCCACCGGCTTCGCGATGGGCTACCACCCGGCGGGCGGAGCACTCGGTCTCCTCGGAGCCGTGCTGCTGGTGATGTTCTGTGCATGGGCGATCAGTTGGATCTTCGCACTGCTGGGCACCCTGATGAGCAAAGCCTCATCGGTTCAGGGCATCTCGATGCTGGTGTTGTTCCCACTGACGTTCCTGTCCAACGCCTTCGTCGACACCAGCACCATGCCGAGCTGGTTGCGCGCCTTCGCCGACGTCAACCCCGTCTCGCACCTGGTGACGGCCGTTCGTGAGCTGGCGAACAACGGGCACTTCGGAATTCACGTCGTGTACTCCCTCGTCGGCGGTGCCGTCATCGTCGCGATCTTCGCCCCACTGACCGTCCGCATGTACATGCGCAAGGCCTAGACGAGTGGAAGCAACCGCAGAATCTCGCGCAGCGCACCGTTTCTGGTGAATACAGCGGCCCGAGCGAGCCCGGCATCGACCGCACGGTCACCGGCAACCGCTCGGGCCGCACGCACATGTCGATCGATCCGCATCGACGGAAAGTCCTGCCGACCCACCGCCCTGCTCGACACCGCCAGCAACTCCACCCCCACGGCCCGGTTTCCGCGGTGAATCTCGAACGAACCCACCGCACACGCCACTGCGCCGAGCATCGGAACGTCGTAGAAACCGCCCGGTACCAACATATTCCACGGCTTGCGTGTCAACGCAGCCACCGCGTCGTCCATGTCCTCGGCGCGCCCGTGCAGAACGTGCGCACCGACAGCCGCACACACCAGAATCGTCATGAACGGATCGCTCGGATCCTCGGACGGCCACCCGCCCAACGCCAACGCCGCACGAAGACCCCCGAGACCCTGCTCGACGGCACCGTCCTCGAGATCCGCCGCCGCCCGCACCGCCGTCAGCGACGCTGAATTCGACCGCTGCTGAGCGTGATCCCAGCGGGCACCGACGTCGTCGCCCGAGGGTGGATCGAGGGTGAACTCCTGTCCCTGCGCCGCGGCCTCCAACTCGTCGATCAGTTCGCGTCCCTCGTCCACGCGACCGGCTCCGATCAACGCCATCGCCAGAAAAGCGCGCGTCTGCATACTCTCCTCGAACGCGTGCAGCTCCCACATGACGTCGGCCGAGGTTCGGTAGTACTCCACAGCCCGGGAGTAGTCACCCGAGAGCCCGTACGAGCTCGCCAGCGTCTGCGACGTCGAGCCGACGGCCCACAGATCGCCTCGACGGCGCGCGATGGCGAGCGCCTGCTCCGCGTCTCGGATCGACTCGTACAGGCGACCCGAGTTCTGCGCCATCATCGAGCGAACGACGTACGCGTTGCAGCGAACGTCGTCGTGCTCGGATCGGACGGCACGGGCCAGTTTTCGGGCCAGGCCTCGACCCCCGGCGTGGTGGACCACAACCTCCGAGTCGAAGCGCAACCCCGGCGACACCGCTGACCGACTGTTCAGCAAGTGCCGGAGATCTGTGCGAATGCGCGCTACCCGACGTAGATTCCCGCCGTAGGCGAAGTGGGCTGCCAGCACCAGCAGAGCCATCACGGCATTGTCGTCGGGCGTGCCGCCCATCCCGCCACGCATGCTGCTCATCACTCTGTCTGCCCAGTTGAGCACCTCCGAATGCGCCCCACGCATGGCCCAGAAGTAGCCCAGTACCGAGAACAAGGTACACACGTGGTCCGAAAACTGTTGCGCAAAAGAATGTCTCATCACCGACAGCAGGTTGTCGTGTTCGGCCTCCATCAGGGCGACCATCTCGGCCGGACGCCCACCCGAGTAGCCCGCGGACACCCGAACGGCGACGGACGCAGACCACTCCCGCAGTCGAGCTGCGACGGTTTCGGCCTCGCCACTGGCGTCGAGCTGCTCCTCGCCGTACTCGCGGACGGTCTCGAGCATGTGGTACCGAATTCCGGTCGGCGATTCGACCACGCTGAGCATGGACTGATCGACCAGACCGTCGAGCGCAGCCGAAATATCCTCCACCGCAGCCCATTGCGCCACCTGCCTCGCCGCGTCGAGATCGAATCCCGCCGGGAACCGGCACAATCGACGCAAGGCCGCTTGTTCGGAGGCGTCGAGCAGATTCCAACTCCAGTCGATGACGGCGTGCAACGTCCGATGCCGTTCCGGCCTGGTTCGATCCGCCGATTTCAGAAGCGTGAAGCGATGATCGAGCCTCGCGTCGATCTCCTCGACGCTCATCGACTTGACCCGCGCCGCAGCCAGTTCGATCGCCAACGGCAGTCCGTCCAAGGTGCGGCACAATCGGTTCACCGCGTCGGGTTCGAGGCGCGCCGACGGCCGGACCGCCCGGGCCCTGACGCAGAACAGTTCCGTCGCAGGCGAATTCGAGCCGACGACACCCAACGACGGTAGCGGGAAGACCGACTCGGCCGTGATCCCCATCGGGGAACGTGACGTCGCCAGCACCGTCACCGCGTCGGACGACGCCACCAGGGCGTCGACCACCACCGCGACCTCGTCGATCACGTGCTCGCAATTGTCGAGAATCAGCAATCCCCGCCGCGACGAGAAGACGTCGACCAGTCGTTCCCGAATCGAATGGACCCGGGTGACCGGGAGGCCACCGACCTTGATGTCGGCCTCGGTGAGCCCCAGGGTCGCTCCGATCGCCGACGCGACGTCCTCTTCGCTGCGCAGCGATGCCAGTTCGACGAAAGCCACCGACATGTGGGCACCGGCGCGGCGACCGAGTTCGTGTGCGATCCGCGTCTTACCCGCGCCGCCGGGTCCGAGGACAGTGGTGACGCGAGAACTGCCGAGCAGTACCTCGATCGCGTCGAGGTCCTCGCCTCGTCCGATCAGTGCGTTCGGTGCGGCGCGCAGACCGATGGTCTGCAGCATCTTCGGCGCGGTGTGCCCCAGAATCTCGGTGTTCAACGCGGTCACGGCCGGCGAGGGGTCCGTTCCCAGACGGTCGGCGAGTTCGGATCGCAGTGCCGCGAACACCGAGAGGGCATCGTTGGATCTGCCCGCGCCGTGCAGTGCACGCATCAGGTCGGCGGTGGCGAGCTCGTCGGTCGGGTCCGCGGCGACTCGCGCCCGCGCGAACGGAATGGCGTCGTCGAAACGGCGCAACCCGAGCAACGCCGAGATCTGGACGGACCTCAGCGTGACCTCGAGCAGTTCGGCCTGCGCCCGGACCGGTTCCGCCGGCTCCCCTCGCCACAGGCCAGAGGCGTCGAGCACACCGTCGAGGGCGTCCTGCCACTGCGAAGCTGCGAGTCGACCCTCCGCGGCCCGCGTGAGGACGCGGGCGCGTCCGAGGTCGGTGTCGTCGCTGCCCAGCGCCAACCGATAGCCACCGCGGTAGCTCTCGAGAACACCTGCGGGCAACACCGACCGCAGCCGAGAGATCTGCGTCTGCAGAGCGTTCTTCGGCGAACGGGGAGGCTCGCCCGGCCACACCTCGTCGATGAGGGCCTGTGCCGACCGTATCCGCCCCGGTGACAGCGCCAAGGCCACCAACAGGGCCTGCGCCCGCACACCCGGTACCGGAACCAGTTCGCTGTCGATTCGGGTCGCGACGACGCCGAGGATCCCCACCACCGGGAGGTCGGTCGTGAGGTCCTTCGTCCGAGGATGCGCGATATCGATGGGCACTGCCACCAGATCGTAGGCCGATGACGCGACCCCTTCGACCTGACGTTCGGATTGTTTCGAGCCTCTAACCAAACCGTGAGACGGTACAGTGTCCACGTCGCCTGTCACGAGGGCGAGTACGTCAGACCTGGACACCGTCACCGAAATGGAGAGGCCGGAGAAGCGATGCGTTCGTCAGTGGGTGTGTCCCTCGGCACGTGCGGCATTCGCACGGCTCGGACCACCGAAGACGGCGCATGGACCGACGGCACCCCGTTCGACGACTGGCAGCTCTCCCCCACCGCCGCGGACGTCGCCCGCGTCGTGCGCGGCATCGTCGACAGCCCGGACGCGCCCCAATCCCTGGGCGTCGCCTATCGCACCCCCGCGGAACGTACCGGGATCGCCGACGCGCTGGCCGAGGAGTACGTCTCCGACGTCCATCTCATCGACAGAACCGGCGCGGCAATGGAGTACCTGCGCCCAGGGCTTCCCTCCCACCATAGAACGATCGCGCTGTTCGACGCAGGCGAGTCCGGAGTCGACGTCGACATCGTTGACGTCGAAACCGGCCGCTCCTACGGTTCGGCGCGGACCACCGCCATGAGCGGTGCCTCCTTCGACTCAGTGGTCCGTGAACACATACTCGGACTCGGCATAGTGCGTCCGCCCCACTCTCCCGACGAGGACAGCGCGCTGACGGCCTTCTGCCGCGGAATCAAGGAAGCTCTGTCCTCGCACCTGACCACCAGCACACCCGATGGCGAGCACATTCTCCTCGAACGGCACATCTTCGAGTTGTCCATCGCACGCTCCACCGAACAGGCCGCCGAGACGGTGCGCAGGCTCGGCCTGGAGGCCGAGTTCTATCCCGACGCCGTCATCGCCATCGGCGGCACGTCCAACGTCCCGTTGGTCCGGGCCACCCTCGAACGATTCCTGCAACTGCCGGTCGTCGTCCCGGACCGGCCCGAACTGGTCATCGCCGGCGGTGCCGCGGTACACGCCACCCACGTCGACGCGACCCACGTGCCGCCCGTCGTCTCGCACCGTCCCGCCCTGACTCGACTGGGCATGATCGCGCTGCCGATCGCGGGCGTCATCGCCGCAATCGGACTGTTCACCGCACTCGGATCCAGCGACGAGAATCAACAACTGAGCACCCCCGCCAGCGTCGGCGAATCGGTTCCACAGACCACGACGCCCGCTGCCACCAGGACCACGACGCCCACATCGTCGCCGCCCCCCGACATCCCACCTCC